>BAYV01000011.1 GCA_000710935.1 Iodidimonas nitroreducens
ACGATCTCCCGCCCGCACCCATCATATCACAGCTCCAACACACAGGGATCCATCTTTCCCAAGCTCCGCCCTTCACGAGTTGGACCCCGGCTCGGGGGCCGGGGTGACGCAATTTAAACAGCCCGGGTTGATGAAAGAGGGTGTCTGCGCCCGGCGCGATGAAAAGACCTGCGACATAGGGTCGGGGAGGGGGTTGGGGGATCAACTTTGATTTGCATCAAAGCGGAAAGGCTGCCAGCCTTCTAAGTGTCTTGCTTCATCGGGTGAGAGACTTGAGGAGGGCGGAGGATGGGGAGCGCTAAGGCCTATCCCAAGGGATGCCTGATCCGGATCAGGCAAGAGGGTGGCATGGCAGGGCTGGTGATTGCGGGCTGGTTCCTGCTTTCAGGCCTGGCCGTGATATTGGCCCCGGCTTTGGCGGCATCATCGGCACAAGACTCGGCACAAGCTAATGAACCCTCTTTCTTGGGCCTGCCCCAAAGCCTTTTGTGCCTGTCGGTCATCCCCGATGGCCGCGATCATCCGGCGTCCTTTTCCGGCCCGTGCCATGCTGCGATGGCGGTATCCGGTGTTCTTTCTTTTCATCGACAACCGCAAACATCCGCGCGGGCCTTAAAGCCGTTCATCAGGCTTGCGGTGGGGGCATATGGGGTGGGGCCAATCCCGGTTTTATCGGCTTTTGCCCATGATCCTGCCCCGCCATGAGGGGGCAGGCGATAGCGCGTGGCGAAATTTTCATTGGGTGCGGCTGATTTGATCTGGATCAAACCGCAGCCGAGCCGCTAAAGGCAAACAGAACCATAGATCAGGCGTGGTCATCAAAAAAACGATCCGCCGATTGCGATGGCCGGATCATCGGATTTAAGAAGCAGGGAAAGGAACAGGCCCCATGTCAGCCACGAAACCAGCTTTGCCGGGGGGGCTTCCCCTTCTTGCCTGGGGCGTGATCATCGCTTTGGGCGCGGGCGCGCTTTTGTGGATTTTCATTGCCATGTATGCCCTCGATACCCCGATGCGGGTGCATGCCCTGCTGTTTGCTGCGGCCTTTATTGCCGGGATCGCCCTTATTGGGGATCGGGCCGGGCGATCTGCCGGGCCGCCGGTGGGCTATAATGATGTGATCGTCAAATATGGCGTCGTGGCCTCGATCTTTTGGGGTGTTGTGGGCTTTCTGGTGGGGGTGGTGATCGCCTTTCAGCTTGCATTCCCGGCGCTCAATTTCGATACCAGCTTCCTCAATTTCGGGCGGATGCGGCCTTTGCACACATCGGCGGTGATTTTTGCCTTTGGCGGCAATGTGCTGATCGCCACAAGCTTTTGGGTGGTCCAGCGCACCAGCCGGGCGCGGCTGGCCGGGGATATTGCGCCCTGGTTCGTTTTCTGGGGCTATCAGCTTTTCATTGTGATCGCGGCCACCGGTTATCTGATGGGGGTGACCCAATCCAAGGAATATGCCGAGCCCGAATGGTATGCCGATATCTGGCTGACCATCGTTTGGGTGACCTATCTGCTGGTTTTCCTCGCAACTTTGGCCAAACGCCAGGAGCCGCATATCTATGTGGCCAATTGGTTTTATCTGGCCTTTATCGTGACCATTGCGATGCTGCATCTGGGCAATAATATCTCGATTCCCATATCGCTTTTCTCGTCGAAATCGGTGCAGCTTTTTTCCGGCACGCAAGATGCCCTGATCCAATGGTGGTATGGCCATAATGCCGTGGGCTTTTTCCTCACCGCCGGGTTTTTGGGGATCATGTATTATTTCATCCCCAAAAGGGCCGAACGTCCGGTTTTTTCCTATCGCTTGTCGATCATCCATTTCTGGGCGCTGATCTTTCTTTATATCTGGGCCGGGCCGCATCATCTGCACTACACCGCCTTGCCCTTATGGGCGCAAACCCTGGGGGCCACCTTTTCGATCATGTTGTGGATGCCAAGCTGGGGTGGGATGCTGAATGGCCTGCTCACCTTGAAAGGCGCATGGGATAAGCTGCGCACCGATCCGGTGATCCGGATGCTGGTGGTTTCCGTTGCCTTTTACGGGATGAGCACCTTTGAAGGGCCGGTGATGTCGATGCACTGGGTGAACGGTCTTTCGCACTATACCGATTGGACCATCGGCCATGTGCATTCCGGCGCTTTGGGCTGGGTGGGCTTTGTTTCCTTTGGGGCGATTTACTGCATGGCCCCTGCCGTGTTCGGGGTGCGGCAGCTTTATTCGCTGGTTTTGGTGGAATGGCATTTCTGGGTCGCCACCTTTGGCATCCTTTTATACATCACCGCCATGTGGGTTTCGGGGATCATGCAGGGTCTGATGTGGCGGGCTTATGATGATCTGGGCTTCTTGCAATTTTCCTTCGTCCAAACCGTTGAGGCCATGCACCCCTATTATATTATCCGCGGTATGGGGGGCGTGTTGTTCCTCATCGGTGCGCTGATCATGGCCTATAATGTGTATATGACGGCAAAAGGCCGGGTGCGCGGCAATGAAGCCATCGAGCCAGAGCGTGCTTTGGCGCAACCGGCGGAATGAGGACAGGGATCATGGCAAAATTCACACATAAAACCATCGAGAAGAATTCGATCCTGCTGCTGGTGCTGACCCTTGTCGTCGTGTCGATTGGCGGGCTGGTTGAAATCGTGCCGTTGTTCTGGATCAAAAGCACGATTGAAAAGGTCGAGGGCATCAGGCCCTATACCCCTTTGGAACTGGCGGGGCGGAATATCTATATCCGCGAAGGCTGCTATAATTGCCATAGCCAGATGATCCGGTCTTTGCGCTCGGAAGTGGATCGCTATGGCCATTATTCGCTGGCCGCCGAAAGCATGTATGATCATCCGTTTCAATGGGGATCCAAGCGCACCGGCCCCGATCTGGCTCGGCTGGGGAATAAATATTCTGATGAATGGCATCAATTGCACATGGCCGATCCGCGTTCGGTGGTGCCGGAATCGGTGATGCCCGGCTATCCCTTTCTCGCGCGCACGCCCCTTGATGTGGAGATTATCGAAGCCGTGCTCGAAACCCATGCTCTGGTGGGGGTGCCCTATGATGCTCAGATGATCGCCCATGCCAAGGCCGATCTGGTGGCACAATTGCAGCCCTTTGGCGATCTGGATGGGCTTTATGAACGTTATGGCGAAGGGATTGCGGTGCGCGATTTCGATGGCAATCCGCGCCTGATTTCCGAGCTTGATGCCCTCATTGCCTATATGCAGATGCTGGGAACATTGGTGGATTTCAATGTTTATAAGGCGCAAGAGGCTGATAATGAAAGATAAGTGCGATGTATGAAGCCTTATCGAATATTGCAGGCACCTGGGGGCTTTTGTTCCTGCTCGTGCTGTTCATTGCGGTGCTGGGCTATGCCTTATGGCCCCGCAACAAGGATAAATTCGATCATGCCAGCCGCCTGCCGCTTAGCGATGAGCCGCCCGAAGATTTTGGCACAGGCAAGAAGGCACCCGGCGCGCGCCCGACAGACAAGGATCAAAGATCATGAGCAAGGCACCGGACAAAGATGAACTCACCGGGATCGATACCACCGGCCATGATTGGGATGGGATCACCGAGCTTGATAATCCCCTGCCGCGCTGGTGGCTTTATATGTTTTATGCCTCGATCGTCATCGCCATTTTGGGCTGGATCTGGTATCCATCCTGGCCCATTTGGGTGGGAGAATGGACCTACAGCAAGGGCATTGCCGGCTTTTCCAAGCGTGCCGAGGTGACCGCCGAATTGCAAAGGGTGGCCGAGGGCCGCGAGGTTTATTATCAGCAGATCCGCGAACAGCCGCTTGAGGCGGTGATCAACGATCCCCAATTGCTGCGGATCAGCATGGCCGGGGGGGCGGCGGCCTTTGGCGATAATTGTGCGGCTTGTCATGGTTCGGGTGCGCAGGGCTTTGTGGGCTTTCCCAATCTGAATGATGATGCCTGGCTGTGGGGCGGCACTTTGTCCGATATCTATCAAACCCTGCAGCATGGTATCCGCTGGGAAGCCGATTATGAAACCCGCCTGTCGGTCATGCAGGGTTATCTGGCGGATCAGATCCTGACGCGGAACGAGGTGTCGGATGTGGTGGATTATGTTTTGTCATTTCATGATCAGGCCGAGGATGAAGCGGCGGTGGCGCGCGGGCAGGTGACGTTCGAGCAGATCTGTTCGGCCTGCCATGGCGCGGATGCCAAGGGGATGAAGGAATTGGGCGCGCCCAATTTAACCGATGCCATCTGGCTTTATGGCGGTGATCGGGCCACGATCTATGAAACCGTGGCCAATGGCCGGGCGGGGGTAATGCCCGCCTGGGCCGGGCGGCTTGACGATGCCACCATCAAACAGCTTGCGATTTATGTGCATAGCCTTGGCGGTGGTCAGGATGAGGCGAATTGAACCATAAGCGGTGATTAGATTGACTGATGAGGCAGGCGCGGCGCATCCCATGGCCGGGGCGGCGGGAACACCGCTCCCCCCACAGCCGAACAAGGCTGCGCCGCTTTATCAAAAAAGGATCAAGATTTACCCCAAAAGGGTGAGCGGCTTGTTTCGCAATGTGAAATGGGTGGTGATGCTGATCACTTTGGGGATTTATTATATCACCCCATGGCTTCGTTGGGATCGCGGGCCATCGGCACCTGATCAGGCGGTTCTGCTCGATCTGCCCAATCGGCGCTTTTATATCTTCTTCATCGAAATCTGGCCGCAGGAGATTTATTATCTCACCGGTCTTTTGATCCTGTCGGCGCTGGCTTTGTTTCTTGTCACGTCGCTTTTCGGGCGGGTCTGGTGCGGCTATGCCTGCCCGCAAACGGTATGGACCGATCTTTTCATCTGGGTTGAACGATTGGTACAAGGTGATCGCAATAAGCGGATGCGCCTTGATAAAGCCCCATGGCGGCTGGAGAAGATCGCCAAAAAATCCATCACCCATGGCATCTGGCTGGTGATTTCCGTGGCCACCGGCGGGGCATGGGTTTTTTATTTTGCCGATGCTCCCACCCTTTTAAGCGATTTATTGCAGGGCGATGCCCCGATGGCCGCATATATCGCCATTGCGGCCTTAAGCTTTACCACCTACAGCCTGGGCGGATTGATGCGCGAGCAGGTGTGCACCTATATGTGCCCCTGGCCGCGCATTCAGGGCGCGATGTTTGATGCCGATACCTATCTGGTTTCCTACAAGGCGGACCGGGGTGAGCCGCGCGGCCCGCATAAACAGGGCGAAAGCTGGGAGGGACGCGGCGATTGCATTGATTGCAAGGCCTGTGTGACCGTTTGCCCGGTGGGCATCGATATTCGCGATGGGCCGCAGCTTGAATGTATTCAGTGCGCGCTTTGTGTGGATGCCTGCAATGAAATCATGGATCGGGTGGACCGTCCGCGCGGGTTGATTGATTATGAAACACTGGCCATGCCCCAGGCCCGTGCGGAAGGGCGAGAAACGCGGCCAAAATTATTGCGGGGCCGGACCATCATCTATGGCCTGTCCATCCTGCTGACCATGGCGATCATGGCCTATGGATTGCTCACCCGCAGTGATCTTGATCTTTCGGTCCAGCAGGATCGCAATCCATTATATGTTTTGCTTTCGGATGGCGGCGTGCGCAATGGCTATCAGCTCAAAATCATCAATAAAGCCCATGAAGAACGCAATTTCATCATCGCTATCAAGGGGCTGGATGGCTATGAATTGAGCCGCCCCAATCATCAGGGACCTGTGGATGTGGTTTCGGTGGGGCCGGATGCCCAAAAAACCATCCGGCTTTATGTAGCTCTGCCTAAAGAAGGGCTGAACGCATCCCGCTTTCGGGATGGCGAGGCGCAGATCAGGATCATGCTGCGACAAGAGGATGATCAGGCTTCGGGAGATTTGGGAGATTCGGCGCGTCCCGTGCTGGCATCCCAAAATATTGGCTTTCGTACGCCGCCCCAAAGATGAAGGGCGCCAAAAGATGAAGGACAAGAGAATCATGGCTGTGGCAAGAGCATTTGAAAAGCCGCTCACCGGGCGCAAGGTTCTGCTGATATTTTGCGGGTTTTTCGGGCTCATCCTAGGCGCCAATATCATCATGATGGTGTTTGCCGCCATGAGCTATGATGGGGTGCAGGAAGAGGATGCCTATCGCAAGGGCCGGGATTATAATGATGTGCTGGCCGCTGCTGCAGCGCAAAATGCCTTAGGCTGGCAGGTTGAATTTGACCAGAAAATGGGCGGCATGGTTTTGCAAAGGCAGGTTTTTGCCCGCTTTTTGGATGATCGCGGCCAGCCTTTGGATGATCTTGATGTGAGGGCGACCTTCTTTTCCCCAATCGAGGAAGAACATGATACCGGCCTTGGCCTCGCCAATCTGGGGGCGGGCCGCTATGAGGGGATGATCACCGTGCCCCGCGCGGGGCGCTGGGAATTGCGGATCAGTGCTGTGCGCGGGGATGCGCAGATATTCCATCAGCGCAAAGAGGTGTTCATCGCCCCATGACCCTTTCATCAGCCAAAAACCCGATCGGGGATCAAGCCGTGTTCCCGCAGCCATCTGCCGAAAAGCAGGGTGGGGGGCAGGGGGGTGCGCGGCATCTGGAAAGCGGTGATCACGAGATGGATTTTCTGGTGCCCGGCATGCATTGCGCGGGCTGCATCCGCAAGCTGGAGCAGGGGCTTTCCAAGCTGGAGGGGGTAGAGGCGGCGCGCGCCAATCTCACCACCCGACGGGTGCGCTTGCGCTATCGGCCCGGCCTTCAGGATGCCGATCTTTTGCGCCAAAGCATTGAAGCACTGGGCTTTGATGCGGCGCCCTTTGATGCGCGTCTGGCAGGCGAAGAAGATGAAGCCCGCGCCCGGGGGCTTTTGCGGGCGATGGCGGTTTCGGGATTTGCGGCGGCCAATGTGATGCTGCTGTCGGTATCCGTTTGGGCGGGTTTGGTGTCGGATATGGATACCGAAACCCGCGCCCTGTTTCATTGGCTTTCGGCGCTCATTGCCTTGCCCGCCGTGGCCTATGCCGGGATGCCCTTTTATCGTTCGGCGGCAGCGGCCTTGCGCCATGGCCGGATGAATATGGATGTGCCCATTTCCCTTGGGGTCATTTTAGCGTCGGCGGCCAGCCTTGCCCAAACCCTTCGCGGTGCCGAGCATGTGTATTTTGATGCCAGCATCAGCCTTGTGTTTTTTTTGCTGATCGGTCGTACTCTTGATCATTCCATGCGCCACCGCGCGGGTGAGGCGGCGCGCAATCTGCTGGCCATCCGCGCCATTGCCGCCACTAAAATTGCCCCGGATGGCCAGCGTTATTCAGTTCCGGTGGAAAGCCTTGTGCCGGGGGATCGGGTATTTGTGGCGGCGGGGATGCGGGTGCCGGGGGATGGGAAGATCATCGAGGGGCGCAGCGATATCGATCTCAGCCTTCTGACCGGGGAAAGCCTGCCGCTGCCGGCGCAGGTGGGGATGGATGTGTTTGCCGGAACCCTGAATCAAACCGGGCCATTGATCATCGAAATCATGGCGGCGGGCGAAGATACGGTGCTGGCCGATATGGCCCGCCTGATGGAATGCGCTGAACAGGGGCGGGCCGGTTTTGTGCGGCTGGCGGATCGGATCGCCCGCTTTTATGCTCCCCTTGTGCATCTTCTGGCGGCGGGCAGCTTCATCGGCTGGATGCTGGCGGGGGCGGATTGGTATCAATCCCTGATGATTTCCGTGGCGGTGCTGATCATCACCTGCCCCTGTGCTTTGGGATTGGCGGTGCCGGTGGTGCAGGTGGTGGCATCGGGGATGCTGTTGCGTTTGGGGGTTTTGGTGAAATCCCCCGATGGGCTGGAACGCTTGGCGGGCATCGATCTGGTGGTTTTCGATAAAACCGGCACCCTAAGCCACGGCCATGCCGCGCTGATCGGGCCGCTTTCGGCAAAGGGCGATGATCGCTTTGCTGCCGCTTTGGCTCGGCAATCCCAGCATCCCCTTTCAAAAGCCCTGTTCGCGGCGTGGGGGGCGCAGCATCCTGATGTGCTCTTGCCCCGCCCCGATGATGTGCATGAAGAACCCGGCTGTGGGCTATCGGCCCGCTTTGGGGATGATCTGTGGCGGCTGGGCAGCCGCGATTGGGTTCAGGGCATCAGCCGCCAGCCCGACCATGATCCCAATGATGGCCCTGCTGATGACGCGATTGAGACGGCACCCGGTGGGCCGGTTTTATGGTGCGCCCGGGCGGGTGGGATGGCCCGGCCTTTTGCTTTTCATGATCGCCTGCGCCCCGATGCGGCGGCGGTGGTGGCCGGGCTGAAGGCGGCATCCATCAAGGTGCATCTGCTTTCGGGGGATCAGCCGGCGGCGGTGGCGGCGATGGCGGCCCGGCTGGGGATTGATCATTATAAAGCGGCGGCCAAACCGGCGGATAAAATCGCGATCCTCGCCGATCTGGCGGCGTCGGGGCATAAGGTTCTGATGGTGGGGGATGGGCTGAATGATGCCCCGGCCTTGCGGGCGGCCCATGTTTCGATGTCGCCCGCCAGCGCTGCCGATATCACCCAAACGGCGGCAGATTTCATTTTCCAAAGTGATAGCCTGCTGCCGCTTTTGCACGCCCTTCATATCGCCCGCCGTGCCCGTGCCCATGTGATTGAAAATTTTGCCATGGCTTTGGGCTATAATCTTTTGGCTGTGCCTTTGGCCGTGGCGGGCTATGTCACCCCTTTGATTGCCGCTTTGGCGATGTCGTCTTCCTCGCTGATCGTCACCCTCAATGCCCTGCGTCTGCGCCTGTCAAAAACCAGCCCTGGCCGGGACGCGCGATGAGCGTTCTTTTATTTTTGATCCCCATCGCGCTGTTTTTGGGGGGGCTGGGCCTTGCCGCCTTTTTATGGTCTTTGCGCTCGGGGCAATATGATGATCTCGATGGGGCGGCGGCGCGCATTCTGCTCGATGATGATGGCCCAGATTCCGACAGAGATTCCGACAGAGATTCCGCCAGAGATTCCGCCAGTGATTCCGCCAGAGAAACCGACCCTGATGAGGCAGCCAAAAAGCCTGATGATAGCCCTTGCTGATCGGATGCTTTGTGCTTATGGTCAGCTATGGTGGTGCCTTCGAGTGATCGGAGGCCAAAAGGGAACGCGGTTCAAAACCGCGGCTGTGCCCGCAACTGTAAGCGGAAAGGTCCGCGCATCATAAGCCACTGAAGCGTCATCGCTTCGGGAAGGCAGCGCATCAGACCAATGACCCGCAAGCCAGGAGACCTGCCACCCCGTCGTCTTCCTTGGGCCGGGACCAGCCATAAGGAGCGGACTTCCGCAGCGGCGACATCATGGGTGCTGGTGTGGATCAACGCGGGATGTTCCTTCTATTCCAATATTGATCTTGGCCGGTGGCCCGTTTTGCAATGACGTGAACGGGAGTTTCGCCGTGAGAAGACTGTTGAAGGGTGCCTTTGCATCCTGTGTTTTATGCTGTGTTCTGGCCTCTAAACCGCTTTTGGCTCAGGAATCCCTATCGATTGAGGGGCGTGATCCGATGATGGCCCAGCCTGATGAACCAAAGGCTGCTCTTGAGGAACTGATCATCACCGGCACCCGCGAGCCGGTTGCAAAAAATCTGCTTGGGGCTTCGGTTTCGGTGATTGATGGGGCGCGGATCGAGGCCCGACAGGTTCCATTATTGTCGGATATTTTGCGCGATGTGCCGGGGGTGTCTGTCAGCCCCACCGGGCCATTGGGCAGCCAGACCCAGATCCGCATCCGTGGGGCCGAGGGAAACCAGACCCTGGTGCTGATCGATGGGATCGAAGCCACCGATCCGGTGGGCAATTTCGAGCTTGATTTCGCCGATGTGCTGACCACGGGGATCGAGCGGATCGAAGTGATCAAGGGGGCGCAAAGCGCGCTTTATGGCTCGGAAGCCATTGGCGGGGTGATCAGCATCCTGACCAAAGAGCCGGTTGAAGGGTTCGATATGGAAGCCCTGGCCGAAGGGGGATCCTTTGGCACGGCGCGCCTTGGCACCACCTTTGCGGGGGGTACCAAGCGGCTGGGGGCCACGGTTTCGGTGGGCTATCTCAATACGGATGGTGTGTCGGCCAGCCCATCGGGGGATGAACGCGACGGCTATGAAAATCTCACCCTTTCGGCCAAGATCAAGGCTCAACCCACCGATCAGTTGCGCTTGGGGCTGGTTTTACGCCGGGTGTCGGCGGATAGTGAATTCGATCAGCAGGATTTTGCCACCGGCCAGATCGTCGATGCCGATCTCGACCGCTCGTTTGATGCTTTTTACGGGCAGGCGGATGCCCGGCTCGATCTGTTTGACGAGCGCTGGCGGCAAAGGGTTTGGGCGGCGCTCACCGATACCGACAGCGATAATTTTACCCAAAGCCAGTTCACCAATTCCTTTGAAGGCCAGCGGCTGAAATTTGGCTATCAAAGCAGCTTTGCCCTGCCTTCCACCGATGTCACCTTGGCGGTCGAGCATGAAGAGCTGGATTTCAAATCGATCAATGCCGATCTCGATGATCCATCCAATCAGGATCAGAAAGATGATCAAAGCTCGTTCATCGGGGAAATGCGCAGTGATGTTTGGCCGGGGCTTTATTTCACCCTTGGTGTGCGCCATGATCTGAATGGTGATTTCAAGGATGCGACCACCTGGCGCTCCACCGCTTCATGGCAATTGCCTGCCGCTATCCGGCTTCATGGCAGCTTTGGCACAGGGGTATCGGACCCCACATTTTTTGATCGCTTCGGCTTTTTTCCGGGGCAGTTTATCGGCAATGAAAATCTCAGCCCGGAAAAGGCGAAAGGCTGGGATCTGGGGCTGGAAAAATCATGGCTCGATGAAAAGCTGGTTTTCGATCTCACATGGTTTTCTTCCACCCTGCGCGATGAAATCGTCAGCGTTTTTGATGCCACCAGTTTTTTATCATCGGTGGAAAACCAGATCGGCAAAAGCGATCGCCGGGGCGTGGAGCTGAGCCTGCGCTATCAACCCCATGATAATCTGGAAATTTTTGGCAGCTATACATGGCTTGATGCCGAAGAACCCGATCAAAGCCGCGAGGTGCGGCGGGCCCGCCATCAGGCAAGCCTTTCAGGCACATGGCGGTTTTTATCCCAGCGCGGCAGCCTCACCGCTTCGGCACAATATAATGGCGATCAGGATGACCTTGATTTTTCAGTCTTTCCCGCACAGCGTGTAGTGCTCGATGATTTCGTGCTGATGACCTTGGCCGCGCGCTATCGTTTGTTTGATGGGGTGGATGCGGTGGCGCGCCTTGAAAATGCGCTGGATCAATCTTTCCAGACCGTTTTGGGCTTCAACACCCCCGGGCTAGGAGCCTTTGCCGGTATCAGGGCGGCGTTTTAGGGGATGGGGATGGCGCATAAAATAACCGCCCGGATGATGCTGATCTGGCTGATTTTGCTGGCTTCCTTGCCGCTCCGGGCGGAGCCTGTGCCATCCCGTATCATCAGCCTTGATTATTGTGCGGATGCCTATCTGCTGGCCTTGGCGGCGCCTGAGGATATTCTGGCGCTGAGCCCCGATGCCCGGGCCCCCTATGCCTGGGGACGGGATCGGATGGCGGGCATCCCCCAACATCGGGGCGAGGCCGAGGAAATTCTGGCACTTCGCCCTGATCTGGTGATCCATTCCGGACTTGGTCATCTAAAATCACTGGAAATGATTGAAAGTTTCGGTATCGAAACGATTGATATCGGCTATTCAGAAAGCCTGACCCATGGGCTTGAAGCTTTGAAAATCACGGCGGCGGCTTTGGGCCGCGAAGCCCGCGCGGAAACGCTTTTGGCGGAGATCGAACGGCGCCTTGATAGGGCATTGAAGCTCCGCGCCCGGCTCGATGGCCCGGGGCCACGGCCACAGGCGCTATATATCACCCCATCGGGCATCACCGCAGGCAAAGGCACCTATATCGATGAGGTTATGCGCCTTGCGGGATTGGATAATCACCTTGATCAACAAGGGGTTTCGGGCTGGTCGGATTTATCTATCGAGGCTTTGGCCCTGTCGCCGCCGGATGTGGTGATCAGCTCGTTTTTTAATGAACGTCGCGGCTGGCAAGCGGCCTGGCGCTTTTCCCATCATCCCCTGACCGAAAAGCTGATGCACGAGGCCCGGCATTATGAAGTGCCCGCACAGGATTGGGGCTGCGGCGGATTTTTTCTGGTGGATGCGGTGGAGCGCCTCCTGGATCTGCGCCAACAACAGGCCATCCAATCCGATCAGCTTGCGGCTGACCTTTCGGCGCAAAAGGACCAGCAGCCCCAGCAGCCCCAGCAGCCAATGGGGGGGCAATGATGATGAGAGCTGCCCCCGCTCGCCTGCATCATGGGGCTTTAGGGCTGTTTTTGAGCCTATTGGTTTTGGTGCTGTTCGTCCTTTCCTTGTTTTTGGGGCCTGCGGATCTGGGATTACCGGATCTGTTCAAAGCCATTGATGGGGATGACGGGATTTTGCAGGCGATTTTCTGGCAGATCCGTTTGCCGCGCGCTTTGCTGGCGGTTTTGGTGGGGGGATCGCTGGGCCTGTCGGGGGCGGCTTTGCAGGGTTTATTGCGCAATCCTCTGGCCGAACCGGGGGTGATCGGGGTTTCGGCCAGTGCCGGGTTCGGGGCGGTTTTGGCGCTGTATTTTTCGGCGGCGGGCTTGTCCTTGTCGGTGCCCTTGGCGGCGATGACCGGGGCTTTTCTCGCCACCGCTTTGCTTTTGGTTTTGGCGCGCCGGGATGCCAGTGTGCTGAGCCTGATTTTGGCGGGGGTGGCGATCAATGCCCTGGCCGGGGCGCTCACGGCGCTGGCGCTTAATCTGTCGCCCAATCCTTTTGCCCTGGCGGATATGGTGCATTGGTTGATGGGCAGCTTTGCCGATCGCAGCCATCGCGATGTGATGATGGCCGCACCGTTCATCATTATGGGCATGGCACTTTTGCTGCTGTCGGGTCGGGGCTTGCGCGGTCTTGTTCTGGGCGAGGAAACGGCGCAATCTTTGGGCATCAACCCTGCGCGCCTGCGCCTTCTGGTCACTTTGGGAGCGGCCTTGTGCGTGGGGGCGGGGGTGGCGGTGGCGGGGGCCATCGGCTTTGTGGGGCTGGTGGTGCCGCATATCCTGCGGCCCTGGGTGGGTTATGATCCGGCGCGGCTTTTATGGCCCAGTGCGCTGGGGGGGGCGGCCCTGCTTTTGGGGGCGGATAGCCTTGTGCGGCTGTTGCCCGGCGGGCAGGAATTAAAGCTGGGGGTGGTCACCGCCCTCATCGGGGCGCCGGTGTTCCTCCATCTCATCTGGTCCACCAGAAGGCTGATGCGATGACCCTGGCCGTGCGCGATATCAGCATCAGCCTCGATGGGCAAAAGATCGTTAAGGGGGCGTCTCTGGCCGTTTCATCGGGGGAACTGGTGGCCCTGATCGGCCCCAATGGGGCGGGGAAATCCACCTTGTTAAAGGCCCTGGCCGGGCTTTTGCCCTATCGTGAAGGGGCGCAAAATGTGCCGGTCAGCGCCTCAACAACATCGATCCGCAAAGCGGCGCGGCTGCGGGCGTGGCTGGGGCAGGATGCGGTGATCCATTGGCCGGTAACGGTGGAACGGCTGGTGGCTTTGGGCCGCTTGCCGCATCTGGATGCTTTTCAAGCCGCCCCCCATGCGGATCGGGAGGCCATTCATCAGGCGTTATCCAGAACCGGCTGCCTCCATCTGGCGGATCGCCCGGCCACGCATTTATCGGCGGGCGAACGCGCCCGGGTTTTGCTGGCGCGGGCCCTGGCCACGGGGGCACCTTTTCTGCTTGCCGATGAGCCGGTGGCGGCCCTTGATCCGGCCCATGCCTTTCACATGATGGATTTATTGGCCGAAGAAGCCAAAGCCGGTTGCGGGGTTCTGGTGGTTTTGCATGATCTCAATCTGGCAGCGCGCTATGCGGATCGGCTGGTTTTGATGCACGAGGGGCAAATTATTGCCGAAGGTGCGGCGGATCATGTGCTTGATGATCATAATCTGGCGCGCAGCTATGGGATCAGGGTGGCGCGCGGCCCGCATTGGCTGGTGCCGGTGGGGCGCAGCGAGCCCTGAAGATCGGCCCTTTTGGGGCTGCTCTTTGTGTGGATTGCACTGGATGAAAAGGTCTGGCACATTGCAGCGCATGACACAGCACATCCCCTTTCATCTGGCCTTTCCAGTGCATGATCTGGCACAGGCCGAAGACTTTTATGCCGGCCTTTTGGGCTGCCTCATTGGCAGGCGATCATCCCATTGGATCGATTTCGATTTTTTTGGCCATCAGATCACCGCCCATCTGCGACCAGAAGAGTGTGGCGAGGTTCGGAGCAATGGCGTGGATGGCGATGCCGTGCCGGTGCGCCATTTCGGGGCCGTTTTGCCATGGGATGATTGGCAGGCTTTGGGCCGCAGGTTGGGCGATGCGGGGGTGGATTTTCTGCTGGCACCGCGCATCCGTTTTCAGGGGAAGCCCGGCGAGCAGGGCACGTTCTTTTTGCGCGATCCATCGGGCAATGCCCTTGAATTCAAAAGCTTTGCCGATCCATCCCGGCTTTTTGCCAAAGGGGCTGATGATGATCACGCTTGAGGGAAAAACCTATCTCATCACCGGGGCATCGAAAGGGATCGGGGCGGCTTCGGCGCGGGTTTTGCTGGAAGCCGGGGCAAGGCTGGTTTTGCACTATCATCATGATAAGGCAAAAGCCGCCGATCTTTTGGCGGATTATGGCCCTGAGCGGGTGCATATGCTGGGGGCCGATCTGGGCGATCAGGATGCCGTGCGGGCCTTGTTTGCCGATGCGGTGGCATGGGCGGGGGCGCTGGATGGGATCGTGAATAATGCCGCCGCCATGCCCTATAGCGGGCCCGAAGATGCGATAGCGGCATGGGATGCCGATTGGGATCTGGTGTGGCGGGTGAATGTGCGGGCGGTGGCCGATCTGTGCCGCGCGGCGGTTTTGCATTTCAAGTCGGAAGGGCGGCCGGGGATGATCATCAATATCGCCAGCCGGGCGGCCTTTCGCGGCGATCTGCCCGATGCCATGCATTATGCCGCATCGAAAGGTGCTGTGGTGGCGCTCACCCGTTCTTTGGCCAAGGGCTATGCGAAGGATGGCATCCGCGCTTATTGCATCGCGCCGGGCTGGGTTCTCACCGAACGGGTGGCCCCGCGCATTGAAAGCACCCCCACGGCTTTGGCGGAAATCCCCATGGGCGAAGCGGCACCGCCTGCTGAAATCGGCAATATCATTGCTTTTTTATTCGCGGGGCTGGCCCATCATGCCACCGGGGCGACCATTGATATCAATGGGGCCAGCTATTTCCATTAAGGGCTTTTAGGCGCGATAAAAATCGCTGTCGCGATAGCCCTGAATATAAAGCAGGGCGCTCAGATCATTATGATGGATGGCCAGATCAGCGGCGGCAGCGGTTTTGGGCTTGGCATGATAGGCAATGCCCAATCCGGCGGCCTTGATCATGGGAATATCATTGGCCCCATCCCCCACCGCCATGATCTGGGATGGGTGCAGCTTGCGGTTTTTGGCCGTTTCTTCTAAAGCGGTTAATTTGCTGTTGGCATCGATGATCGGTTGGCGCACCCGCCCGGTCAGCCGTCCGCCTTCAATGTCCAGCACATTGGCGCGATGGTCGTCAAAGCCCAGATGCTGGGCGATCCGGCTGGTGAAAAAAGTAAAGCCGCCGGATACCAGCAGGCAATAGGCCCCATGGGCGCGCATGGTTTTCACCAGTGTTTCGGCACCACTCATGGGGGTTACCCGCTCTTCATAGCAGCGCAAAAGGGTGGCTTCATCAAGGCCCGACAGCAAAGCCACCCGTTCATGAAGGGCGGCTTCAAAATCAAGCTCGCCGCGCATCGCCGCTTCGGTGATCAGGGCGATTTTGTCTTTGATGCCGGCGAAATCCGCCAGTTCATCGATACATTCTACGGTGATCATGGTGGAATCCATATCGGCGATTAAAAGCGATTTGCGCCGATTATGGGCGTCTTGCACGGCGATATCGGTGGCGAGATCAGGATGATCGGCAAAGGCCTGATCAAGGTTTTTGCGGATGGCTGCCAGAGCCTGATGCCGGGGATCATAGCGAAAGGCGATATCAAGGGCCCTATGTTCGGCCAGCAGGCTTTCATCAAGGGGGGTGGCCAGATCAGAAAGGCAGCTTCGGGCCAGATCGCGAGCCATTGCAAGCTTGCCTTGGCGGGGCTTTGCGATCAGGGTAAGAATAGCGGCGTTCGCTTTCGTTTCGGGCATCAAAAGGGGACTCCATCGGTGAGCGTGACGGCGATCCTTATCGCAGGGCCAACGGCCAGCGGCAAGTCGGCTTTGGCCGCCGCTTTGGCACAGCGCCATGGCGGCGTGGTGATCAATGCCGATTCCATGCAGATTTATCGCGATCTGCCGGTGCTGAGCGCGCAGCCTCATCTGGATGCCGATGGTTATGATCCGGCCCATGTTCCCCATCGTTTATATGGCGTGCTGGATGGGGCCGAGCTTTGCTCGGCGGCGCGCTGGCATGCCTTGGCGGCATTGGAAGTCACCCGGGCCCGGGATTTGGGTTTGCTGCCTATTTTTGTTGGCGGCACCGGGCTTTATCTGCGGACATTGATCGAAGGGCTGGCCCCGGTGCCGGATATTCCCCAGGCCATCAGGGATGAGGTGCGGGCGGAAATGGCCGCCTGTGGCCCCGAAGCCATGCATCGCGCCCTTGATGCGATTGATCCGGCGATGGCGCAAAAGCTGGAAACGGCGGATAGCCAGCGGATTGCCCGGGCTTTTGAGGTGATCAGGGCCACCGGGCAATCCCTGCTCGCCTTTCAATCGCGGCGGTTGCCGGGATGCCTTAGCGCAGATCATGAACAGCAGACTTTGGCTTTGGCAGCACTGGATTTGCCGCGCGATGTGCTTTATGCGCGCTGCGATATGCGCTTTCACGACATGCTGGATCAGGGGGCTTTGGATGAGGTGCAGGCCCTGATGGCCCGGCGCCTTGATCCCGCCTTGCCGGTGATGAAAGCTTTGGGCGTGCCCCCTTTGGGCGATTATCTTGCGGAAACAATCGATCTACCCGAGGCCATCGCCCTTGCCCAGAAACAAACGCGCCATTATGCCAAACGCCAGCAAACATGGATCAGAACACAATTTTCCCATTGGCCGATGATTGATGCCGGCCAGCCCGAAGCCGCCCTAGAAAGCCTTGAGGCCCGGATGGCCCAAATGGCGAAAACCCCTTTGAATGAGTGACGAGACGCCCTATGCCGATGACTGTTTATACCGACATGGATTGCGATCCGGCGGCCCTTCAAGGCAAGAAGATTGCCATATTGGGCTATGGCAATCAGGGCCATGCCCATGCCCTTAATCTGCGCGATAGCGGCTTTGATGTGATCATCGGCGCGCGCGATCCCGGGCAATCGAGCGGGGCCAAAGCCCGGGATGCGGGCTTTATGGTGCTGCCCTTTGCCGAGGCCGTGACAATCGCCGATATTGTGATGATGACCCTGCCCGATGAGGTGATCCCCGCCATTTATGAAAGCGCTGTGGCGCCTTTTTTGCGGCCCGGATCGGCTTTGGGCTTTGCCCATGGTTTGGCCGTTCATTTTGGCGCGATCAGGCCTGCTGAGGATGTGGATCTGTTTTTGATTGGGCCCAAGGGGGCGGGGCGCTGGTTGCGCGCTGAATATCTGGCAGGCCGTGGCCTTGCCTGTTTGATCGCGGTGGGCCACGATGCCACCGGCGCGACCATGCAGATCGCCCTTGGCTATGCCTCAGGCCTTGGTTGCGGCCGGGCGGGCATGGTGGAAACCAGCTTTCGCGAAGAATGTGAAACCGATCTTTTTGGTGAACAGGCGGTTTTATGTGGGGGCATTCCGGCTTTGATCGCCGCCGGCTATGATACCCTGATTGAAGCGGGCTATGCGCCGGAGGTGGCCTATTTTGAATGTGTGCATGAAGCCAAGCTGGTGGTTGATCTGATGTTTGAGGCCGGGCCGGAAAAAATGCGGCAGGCCATTTCCAATACCGCAGAATATGGTGGCTATCTGGCGGGCGAGGCGCTGGTGGATGATCGCATGCGCCAGACAATGAAGACTATTTTGACGGAGATTCAATCTGGCGCATTTGCACAGCGGCTTTTTGACGATACAAGAAAAGGAAGCCCTGATCTCATGCGGTTTCGGGCGCATCGTCATGATGGACTCGAAGCCGCCGGAGAACGGGTGCGTGCCTTGATGCCATGGCTGGTCGAAAAAGGCTGAAAGCCAAGCCAAGCCAATAAAAATAAAAGGGATGCCATAATCGTGCATGATCTTCATTTCGCCAGCGAAATTTTAACGAATGCACGGCAATATGGCTTTCGCGATCGGGATCGGCGCCTGTGCTCTTGCGGTGCTGTCTTAACTATGCTCAAACGCCAATAATCCTGCATGTTGATGACTGGCCCCTATTCCGGGAGCCAAAAAAATGCGGGCGATCAATCGAAAAGGTTCGGGTCAGAATGTTCTCAAAAATTCTTGGTATGTTTTCATCGGATATGGCCATCGATCTGGGAACCGCGAATACGCTGGTTTATGTGAAGGGTCGGGGCATCGTTTTAAATGAACCTTCGGTTGTGGCGATGAAAATGACATCGGGACGGCGGCAGGTGCTGGCGGTGGGCAATGAAGCCAAGATGATGCTGGGGCGCACGCCCGGTAATATCGAAGCGATCCGCCCCTTGCGCGATGGGGTGATCGCCGATTTTGAAATCGCCCAGCATATGATCCGGCATTTCATCAAAAAAGTGCATAATCGTTCTTTTGCCAGCCCACAGGTTGTGATCTGCGTGCCATCGGGCTCCACTGCCGTTGAACGGCGGGCGATCCGCGAAGCGGCGGAAGAAGCGGGGGCATCGAAGGTTTATCTGATCGAGGAACCCATGGCGGCGGCCATCGGAGCGGGCCTGCCTGTCACCGAGCCGCAGGGCTCGATGGTGGTGGATATCGGCGGCGGCACCACGGAAGTTGCGGTGCTCTCCTTAGGCGGAATCGTTTTCGCCACCAGTGTGCGGGTGGGCGGCGACAAAATGGATGAGGCGATCATCGCCTATATCCGCCGCAATCATAATCTGCTGATTGGCGAAAGCACTGCCGAGCGCATTAAAAAAGAGATCGGCACCGCCATGGAACCTCAGGATGGGGTGGGTTTGTCCCTTGAAATCAAGGGCCGTGATCTGATGAATGGCGTGCCAAAGGAAATCACCATCAATCAGCTTCAAATTGCCGAAGCTTTGGCCGAGCCGGTGGGATCGATCATTGAAGGGGTGAAGGTGGCCCTGGAGCAAACGGCCCCGGAATTGGCCGCCGATATCGTTGATCAGGGGATCGTTCTGACCGGGGGTGGGGCGCTGCTTGCCGATCTGGAAAAGGTTCTGCGCGAAGCCACTGGGTTGCCGGTTTCCGTTGCCGATGAACCTTTGACCTGTGTGGCGCTGGGCACTGGCCGCTCTTTGGAAGAAGAGGTTCTCAAGCATGTTCTTCTTACCGACGATTGAAAGCGTTCTTTGCCGTCATGATGGCGGGGGACTTTGCCCTTGAAAGCGCCCCTTGCCAAAACATCAAGGGGCCTTTTGGCCAGCCGGACGGGTCGGCGGTTGTTTGCGGGCTTGTTGTTTGTGGCGTTTACCCTGCTTTTGCTGGGCCGGATCGATCATCCGCTGATCGATAGAATGCGCGGGGTGGCAGGGGATTTTGCCCGGCCTTTGCTGCAGGTTTTGTCGCGGCCGGTGGAGCGGGCTGATGCGGCCATCGAATGGGCCGGATCGCTGACCTCTTTGCTGGCGGAAAACCGGCGCTTGAAAGCCGAAAATGAGCGGCTGTTGCAATGGCAGGCGGCGGCCCGGGCGCTGGAGCGGGAAAATGCCCGCCTGCGGGTTTTTCTTAATGCCCCTCAATTGCACAATACCCCTATCGCGACCCCACGGATCGTGGGGGTGGCCGGCGGGCCCTTTGTCCGCAGCGTGATCATCAATGCCGGGCGGGCTGATGGGGTGAGGGATAATCAGCCCGTGGTCGATGAATTGGGGCTTGTGGGGCGGGTTTTTGCCGCCGGTGAGCAGGCGGCGCGGGTTTTGCTGATTACCGATCTGAACAGCCGGGTGCCGGTGCGGCTGCAAAGAACCGGCGATCCGGCCATTGCCCGGGGCCGCAATGGGCTGCTTTTGGAATTGGTCTTTTTGCCCCCCGGTGTGGATCCCATGCCCGGTGATGCGGTGGTCACGACCGGCGATGGCGGCATTTTCCCCCCCGATATTTTGTTGGGCCATGTGGTGGCCGATGCCTCGAAAGAGGTGCTGATCAAACCGGTGGCTTTGCTCGATAGATTGGAATTCGTGCAGGTTTTAAAGCCGGTTTTGCGCGATCTGGATATGGAGCCGACGCCTCAGGATACCCCCGTTGATGCGCCAAATCATGAGGGCACGGCCAGGGCGATCGAGCCATGAGCGAGCGGGCAGGCAGTTTTGGCTTATCGCTGCTGCGGGCTTTTGGGCCTGCGGTGATCGCGGTGGTTTTGATCATCATCATGCATCTGCCCTATGGCGATGCCAGCGGCGGGGTGCCCTTGCCGCATATGGCTTTGATCGTTGTTTATTACTGGTCGATCCATCGGCCCGATCTTTTGCCCATCGGGCTGGTGGCGGCCATCGGATTTTTTCTCGATATGCTGTCGGGCGGGCCGCCGGGGCTGAATATGCTGGTTCTGATGATTGCCCAGATCGTGCTATCCAATCAACAGGCGCTGTTTGTGCGCCAGTCTTTTGCCGTGGGATGGCTGGGTTTTGTTCCGGTCACGTTTCTGGCCATGCTCTTGTCGTGGATCATTGCCAGCCTTTATTATGGGGATAATCTATCGGCCATGCCGGTGATTGCCCAAGGTCTTGTCACCCTTGCGGCTTATCCGCTTTTTGGCTGGATTTTCGGCTGGTTCGATAAGATGATGAAAGCGGATTTTTGAAAGAGGATCATGGCATCTGATACCTCACGCTTTAAGACATTTTCCCGCCGGGCGGCCTTGCTGGCCGGGGCGCAGGGGCTTTTAACCGCGGTTCTGGCCGGGCGGCTTTATTATCTTGGGGTGGTGGAAGCCGATCAATATGAAATGCTGGCCGAAGAAAACCGCATTTCCATTCGGATGCTGGCCCCGCACAGGGGCGATATCGTTGATCGTTTTGGCGAAACCATTGCCAGCAATCGTCAGGATTATCGCGTTTTCCTGATCCCCGAACAAAGCCTTGATGTGCGCTTGTCGCTGCAAAGGCTGGGGCAGATCATTCATCTGACCGAACGCGATCTGCGCCGGGTTGAAACCCAGATCGCCCGGCAGCGCAAATTTTTGCCGGTGACGGTAGCGCAGGGGCTTTCCTGGGAGGATTTTGCTAAAATCAATGTCTCGGCCCCCGATCTGGCCGGGATTCAGCCCGATAGCGGTTTGAGCCGATGGTATCCCGATGGTCCGGTGGCCAGCCAGATCGTGGGCTATGTGGGATCGGCCAGTGAGGAAGAGATGGATGGCGATCCTCTGCTGACCTTGCCCGGTTTCAAGATCGGCAAGCGCGGGGTGGAGCGCAGCTATGATCGGATTTTGCGCGGGCGGGCAGGATCAAGCCGGGTTGAGGTGAATGCTTATGGCCGCACCATTCGCGAATTGGGGCGCACCGAAGGTATTCCCGGCGATCAGGTGGCGTTGACCATCGATATGGGATTGCAGCGGGCGATTGCAAAGCGCTTGGGCGAAGAAGCCGCCGGCGTGGTTGTGATGGATATTGATACCGGCGATATCTATGCCCATGTCTCGACCCCATCCTATGATCCCAATAGCTT
This sequence comes from Iodidimonas nitroreducens, assembly GCA_000710935.1. Classification (GTDB taxonomy): domain Bacteria; phylum Pseudomonadota; class Alphaproteobacteria; order Sphingomonadales; family Rhodothalassiaceae; genus Iodidimonas; species Iodidimonas nitroreducens. Next base: position 21,863 of record BAYV01000011.1, read on the forward strand.
CAATCTGGGGATCAGCCGGGAAAATTGGGCGGCACTGTTGCGCGATCCGCGCAAGCCCTTGGTTGATAAATGCATTTCCGGGCAATATCCGCCCGGATCTGTATTTAAAATGGTGGTGGCACTGGCCGCTTTACATCATAAGATCATCACCCCTGAAAAAACGATTTATTGCAATGGTCGCCATCGCTTAGGCGATAATGTGTGGCATTGCTGGCGTCGGGAAGGCCATGGCGCCATGAATATGGAAGATGCTCTGGCCCGATCTTGTGATGTGTATTTTTATACGATTGCCCATGAATTGGGGATTGAAAGACTGGCGCAATGGGCACAGAATTTCGGCCTTGGTCAGGTTTTCGATCTTGAGGTGGGCGGAGAATCGAGCGGGCTGGTGCCCACGCCGGGCTGGAAAATCGCCACCACCGGCGAACCCTGGATGGGTGGCGAAACCCTGAATGTGGGGATCGGGCAGGGGGCTTTACTTGCCACCCCCGTGCAATTGGCGGTGATGACCGCAAGGCTGGCCAATGGCGGCTATATGGTGCGGCCAAGGCTGGTGCGGGCCATTGGGCCTGATGCCCGGGCCCTGCCCGCAGCCCCCAATGGCGGCTGGCCAAAGCTTGATTTTGCGGGCGATCATCTGGCCGTGGTGCGGCGCGGTATGGAAAAGGTTCTGGAATATCGCGGCACCGCCTATCGATCGCGCTTGTCGTGGAATGGCATGACCATGGCGGGAAAAACCGGCACGGCCCAAGTGCGTCGCATTACCCGAGAAATGCGCGATAATAATGTAAAGCAGGAAGATCTGCCATGGCAGGCCCGTCACCATGCCTGGTTTGTTGCCTATGCCCCTGCTGATAAGCCGCGCTATGCCTGTTGTGTTTTGATCGAACATGGGGGCGGCGGGGCCAGTGCGGCGGCACCGGTGGCCCGGGATGTGATGGCCCAGGCTTTAGAGCGCGATCCGGCGGGCCGCCCGGCCCTTGATCAGATGCGCCGGGCCTTGGGGGCGGCGCAGATGCCCCCGGGCAGCAGTTTTGTGGATGATTGAATGAGTGAGGGTTATCTTTTCGCACCGCGCAAGGTGAAGCGCAGCCTGCCGCAAAAGCTTTTGGATCTGAATTGGCTGGTGATTGCGGTTTTGATCCTGATCGCCGGGGTGGGTGTGGCCATGCTTTATTCCGTGGGGGGCGGGCATTTCGATCCTTGGGCGCGGCAACAGGCCATTCGCTTTGGCGCTCTTTTTCTCTTGATGATCGCTATTGCTCTTGTGGATCTGCGTTTCTGGTTTCAATTGGCTTATCCCGCCTTTTTTGGGGCTTTGGCTTTGCTCATCGCCGTTGAATTCATTGGGGTTGTGGGTATGGGGGGGCAGCGCTGGCTTGATCTTGGCTTCATGCGCTTGCAGCCATCGGAAATTATGAAAATCGCCCTCGTCATGGCGATGGCCCGCTATTATCACGGCCTGAATGCTACCCAATCGGGCCAATATGTGCGGCTGATCCCGCCTTTTTTGATGGTTCTTTTGCCCATGGCCCTGATCGTGCGCCAACCCGATCTGGGAACGGCTTTGATGCTGGCCGCCGGGGGGATGGCGGTGCTGTTTTTAGCGGGGGCACCGAAATGGCTGTTTTTGGGGGGTGTGCTGGCAGCGGCGGCTGCGGTGCCTGTGGCTTGGGGTTTTTTGCATGATTATCAGCAGCAGCGGATCCTGACCTTCGTCAATCCCGAAAGCGATCCTTTGGGGGCGGGCTATCAGATTATGCAATCAAAAATTGCTTTGGGATCGGGCGGGCTCACCGGCAAGGGCTTTTTGATGGGCACCCAAAGCCATCTTAATTTTTTGCCCGAAATGAAAACCGATTTTATCTTTACGGCTTTGGCCGAAGAATTTGGCCTTGTTGGCGGGATGGGGGTGATTGCCCTTTATCTTTTCATCTTGGCTTATGGATTTTATGTGGCAGCCACCTGCCGCAATCAATTCGGCCGATTGCTGGCTTCCGGTCTTTCCCTGACCATGTTTTTATATGTGTTCATCAATGTGGGGATGGTGATGGGTATTTTGCCGGTGGTTGGGGTGCCCTTACCCATGATTTCTTATGGCGGCTCGGCCATGCTCACGATGCTGACCGCTTTCGGCCTGATTTTTTCGGTATCGCTCAATCGCAAATTGGTGATCCCGAAAGGGCTTTGAGGGGCATCACAAGGTCATCATCGCGCATCACAGCTCGGTGAAAGCGGCTTTCAGCATCATTTTTGCCTTTATTTCGTCTTAATGCCTTTCTAAATAAGCCTCCGTTTTCTGGGCCTGTCATCTCTTTGATGATCATGCATAATCCGTCATTCCGCAGAGTATTTCCATGGTCCGTTCTTCCACCAAAGCACTGGCTTTCATTTCTGGCGTCATCATTGCCTTGTTTTTTGCCATATCGCAGGGATTGGCCGATCCGCAGGCTTCGTCGGTTTTGGGGGTGTGGAAAACCGATGGGGATCGCTCGGCCGTTGTTGTGCAGCCCTGTGATGATACGATCAGCGACCAGAAGATTTGCGGCAATATCATCTGGACAGAAAGCGGGAAACGCTTAGGCGCGCTGATCCTCAGCGATTTTCTGCTGGATGATGATGGCCTGCAGGATGGCTGGATCCATGATCCCCGTTCCGGCAAATCCTATCGCGCACAATTGCACCTGAAAGATGAAAACAGCCTTGAGGTAAAAGGCTGCTGGCTGGTTTTTTGCCAGTCACAGGTCTGGACCCGCGCCTCATCCCTGAGCTTTGATCCCGCCGATATGTGGAAAAAGTCTGGGGGCTGATCAAAAGATCGCCCCCCTTTGCATTTCATTTGGTCTCTCTTTTTTTATGGCACGCCGCCCTTCAGCCGATGAGGCGGAAAAGATCGGTATTGCCGCCAATCGCTGCGGTATTGATGGTGCGCACCCGTTCGCTGGCAAAGCGCAGCAGATAATGCGGCCCCCCGGCTTTAAAGCCGGTGCCGGATAGCCCGCGTCCGCCAAAGGGCTGCACGCCCACCACGGCTCCCACCATATTGCGATTGATATAGACATTGCCCGCAATGGATTTTTCAAAAAGGCCCAGATAGCGGCCTTCAAGGCGGGAATGGACCCCGCAGGTCAGCCCATAGCCGGTGGCGGCCAGATTGTGCATCAGTTGATCAAGCTGGTCGGCTTTATAGCGCAGAATATGCAAAACCGGACCGAATACCTCGCGCTGCAATTGCGCCAAAGACGAAATTTCATAGATCGACGGGGCAAAAAAGCACCCATGTTGAAGGCTTTGATCAAGAGGCGCGCGGGCGATGAAGTGGGCTTCCTTGTCCATCCGCTCGATATGCTTTTGCAAAACGGCGCGGGCATCCTCATCAATGATTGGGCCGATATCGGTTTCCGGCTTCACCGGATCGCCCAGCTTGCGCAAAGCCAGGGCCCCCTTGATCATTTGAATGACTTCATCGGCCACATCGGATTGCACACACAAGATGCGCAAGGCCGAACAGCGCTGCCCGGCCGAGCCGAAAGCGCTTTCCATCACCGCATCGCAGACCTGTTCGGGCAAAGCGGTGCTATCAACGATCATGGCATTCTGCCCGCCGGTTTCAGCGATCAGCGGCACGATCGCCCCTTCGCGGGCGGCCAGATTACGGTTGATCAACCGCGCCACTTCGGTGGAGCCGGTAAAGACGACGCCGGCAATGCCTTCATCCTCAACCAGGGGCCCGGCCACTTCGGGGCCATCGCCAGCCAAAAGATGCAGGGCATCGGCAGGCACCCCGGCGCGATGAAACAGTTCGGTGGCAAAAGCTGCAATCAGCGATGTTTGCTCGGCAGGCTTGGCGAGCACCGTATTGCCTGCGGCCAGGGCCGCCATCACCTGCCCTGTGAAAATGGCGAGGGGGAAATTCCATGGCGAAATCGAAAGAAACACCCCGCGCCCTTCCAACATCAGCTCATTGCGCTCGCCCGTGGGGCCGGGCAGGGGCGTGGGGGCACCGAATTGCTTTTCCGCCATCATCGCGTAATAGCGGCAGAAATCAACGGCTTCCCGCACTTCGGCAATGCCATCGGATAAAGTTTTCCCGGCTTCGCGCACCATCAGGCTGATCAGGATTGCGGTGTTGTCCTCCAAAAGGTCGGCGGCCTTGCGTAGAATATCGGCCCGCGCTGTGGCCTTGGTGCGGTTCCATGCCGGAAAGGCGGTTTGGGCCGCCTTCAGGGCCTTCATGGCATCGTCTTTTCCGGCCATGCGGATGCTGCCCACCTTTTCCCGCCGATCAATGGGCGACAGCACATCTTGCGGGGCGCCACCGGCGGCCTTGCCACTGATGAGGCTGGCCAGATCAAAGCGGCGATCATGATGTTCGGCAATCGCGGTTCTGAGCGAGGAAAGCTGCGGCTGATCCTGCAGATTATGCCCTTTGGAATTGCTCCGATCCTCGCCATAAAGATCGCGGGGCAGGGGGATATTGGCATGGCGCCCCCGTTCATCGGCTTCGATGATGGAGATGGGATCGCGCACGACCTCTTCCACCGGCACTTTCTGATCCATGAAGCGATTGACGAAGCTGGAATTGGCCCCATTTTCCAAAAGCCGCCGCACCAGATAGGGCAAAAGATCGCGATGCGCCCCCACCGGGGCATATATGCGCGCCTTCACCGGGCGCAGAATTTCCTGACGCACCGCCAGATAAAGCACATCGCCCATGCCATGCAAACGCTGGAATTCATATTCGGCATCGCGGCCCATTTCCTCGATGGCCGCAATGCTATGGGCATTATGGGTGGCAAACATGGGATAAAAGGCATCGCCCCCATCAATCAGCTTTTTCGCGCACGCAAGATAAGACAGATCGGTGGCGGCCTTGCGGGTCCAAACCGGATAATCAGGCATCCCCAGTTCCTGGGCGTGCTTGATTTCGGTATCCCAATAGGCTCCTTTCACCAGCCGCACAGGGATGCGGCGATGGGTTTCATGGGCCAGAGCATAAAGCCAATCCACTACATGATGGGCGCGTTTTTGATAAGCCTGCAAAGCCAGCCCCAGCCCCGGCCAGCCCAAAAGCTCGGGCGAGCGGGCGAGCGCTTCAAACAGATCGAGCGACAGATCAAGGCGATCTGCTTCTTCGGCATCGATGGTCAATTGGATATCATAGTTTTTGGCCCGCAAGGCCAGATCATGCAGCCGATCATAGACATCGGCCATCACCTGATCGCCATTCGTCAGTTCATAGCGGGGATGCAGGGCGGAAATTTTGATGGAAACCGACGAGCGTGTATTGGGGCCGCCGAGTTTCGCGCTTTCATGCTTGCCCACCGCATCGATGGCGTCTTTATAAAGCTTGAAATAGCGATCCGCAGTCTCTTGGGTCCGGGCCCCTTCGCCCAGCATGTCAAAGCTCATGAGTTGCTTTTGATCGGGCATTTTGCTCATGCGTTTCAGGCCTTCGCCAATAGAGCGGCCAAAAACGAATTGTCGCCCCATGATCCGCATCGCCTGATTGACCGCCTGCCGGATCACCGGCTCGCCGGTGCGCTTTACCAGCTTATCCATGAAATCGGCGGGGTCTTTGCTGATGGCGGGATCAACCTTGATGATGCGTCCGGTAAGCATCAAAGCCCACACCCCCGCATTCACAAAGGGGCTGTGGGATTTGCCCAGATGGCTCGACCAATCGCCGGTGCGGATTTTTTCGGAAATCAACGCATCCTGGGTTTCGGAATCGGGAATGCGCAGCAGGGCTTCTGCTAAACACATCAAGGCCACCCCTTCCTGATTGGAGAGCCCGAATTCCTGCAAAAAAGCATCGAGGGTGCCCTGTTCAGAGCTTAAATCCCGTGAACGCTGAACGATCGAGCGGGCCCGTTCCACCACCGCCTTGCGCTGGGTATCATCAAAAGGAAGGGCATCGAGCAGGTGACGTGTTTCCTGGGCTTCATCCCCATAGCCTGCGGCTCTCAGGGCCTTGCGGGTGGTGGCTAACGGATCGACTGAGGGCGCAGACTTGATCGCATGGGTCATAAACACATCCTTGTCATAGAGCTTATACACATCACCCCAAGCATGTAGTGATAAGGGAAGCAAATGAAAAGGATAGTGAGCATGAAGCAACACTGCTTCATAAAATGCGTGTTTAAAGTGTTTTTTATCGCGCTTTTAAGTCTCAATATATAACCTTGTTTCGCAGAGCCGACCTGTGAGGAAAAACAGGCGGACAAATATGTGATGATTTGAAACAAGTTTGATCGGGAGGATCATGTGAAAAAACAAAATGCTGCGAGCAGGCGCGGTTATCATAAGGCTTTGCTGGGATCGGTCGCGGTTTTGCCCTTGCTGAGCCTGATGGCATCGGGGGCCTACGCGCAAAGCAATGAAGATGGCGAAAGCGGCGCCATCACGCAGATTGAAGAAATCATCACGCTGGGCACCCGGGTGAAGGGGCGCACCTCTGTTGATACGGCGGTGCCGGTGGATGTTATCAATATCGAAACGATCCGCCAGAATGGCTTTACCGAATTTGGCCCCATGTTGCAGGCTTTAGCACCTTCGTTCAATTTTTCCCGCACACAGATTTCCGATGGCAATGATCTGTTCCGCCCGGCCACTTTGCGCGGCCTGGGGCCTGATCAGGTGCTGGTTTTAGTGAATGGTAAGCGCCGCCATCAGCGGTCTTTGCTGGGCTTGTCGGGCACCATTGGCGAAGGTGCCACGGGAACCGATTTCAACGCTATTCCCACGGCGGCCATTCAAAGGGTTGAAATTCTGCGCGATGGTGCAGCGGCCCAATATGGCTCTGATGCCATTGCCGGGGTGGTGAATATCGAATTGCAAGAAAGCGTCAATGAATTTTATGTTGCCGCCCAGCTTGGCCAAACCTATGAAGGCGATGGGGAAAGCTATCAAATCCAGGGCAATGGCGGCTTTTCCCTGGGCGAAAGCGGGTTCATCAATTTCACCGCTGAATATCGCAATGCTGAAGAGACCAATCGCGCGGATATCAGCCCCTTTTTCGGGGATCGGCGTTTTCAGGTGGGGGATGCGGATTCCGAAGGCTATATGCTGTGGTATAATATGGCCGCACCCATATCGGATAGCGTCGAGCTCTACAGCTTTGGCGGCTATTCCTATAATGAAGCTTTGGGGGCCGGTTTTTTCCGCTTTACCAATAATCCGGCGCGCACAGTGCCACAGGCCTTCCCCGAAGGCTTTTTGCCCCGCGATCTCAATGAATCCGAAGATATTTCCTTTGCCGGGGGTTTTCGCGGCGATCTGGGGGCCTTCTGGACATGGGATGTTTCGGCGGTTTATGGCAAGAATGATTATGATCTCAGAACCCGCGATACACCCAATGTTTCGATTGCGGCCGATTTTTTGAATAACAATCCCGGTGCCACGGATGCCGAGGTTGTGGCCAATCTGGGGCCTACGTCGGGCTTTTCCGGTAGCCTGGAATTTGAACAGGCCACCTTCAATGCTGATATCGCAGGCCAGATCGATGATCTGTTGCCCAGCACGCTTTATATGGCCTTCGGGGCGGAATATCGCGATGAAACCTTTCGCATCACGCCCGGTCAGCTTGAAAGCTTTTCCTGCGGCTTGAGCCCGGAAAATCGTTTCATCCCCTCGATCACCGATCCTGCAACTGCGGCGACCTGCGGCTTTCAGGCTTTTCCCGGGTTCCGCCCGGAAACGGCGGGCACTTCGGGTCGCGATAATTATGCCGTATATGCCGATTTTGAAACGACCTTTGGCGATATCTGGACTTTGGGCGTCGCCGGGCGTTTTGAAGATTATGGCGATATCGGCGATAAATTCACCTGGAAGGTCAGTTCCCGGGTTGAAATCACCGATCAGCTGGCCCTGCGTGGGGCTGTGGCCACAGGCTTTCGCGCACCTTCTCTGCAACAGATCGGCTTTACTCAGGTGGCGACCACAGCCAGCGCTGCGGGCCTGACGGAAACCCTGCTGGCCTCGGTCGGGTCGGAATTTCCGGGCTTTTTTGGCATCGATAGTCTTCAATTGGAGGAATCCGACAGCTATAGCGCAGGCTTTGTCTGGCAGCCTTTGGATAATCTCACCATCACCGTGGATGGTTTTTTGATTCAAATCGATGATCGGATCGTTTTGGGAAATCCCCTGCGCCCCGGCGATCTGGATGATGCGCCTGCAGCCCAGCAGTTTCTGATTGATAATGCCATTGGTCAGGCGAATTTCTTCTCCAATGCCATCGATACCGAAACCAAAGGGGTGGATGTGGTGATCAATCACAATACCACCCTTGCCGGAGGGGCGCTGACCTCGACCTTCGCGCTCAATCTCAATAAAACCACCGTGGAAAATGTCAGAGCACCCGATGGGGTGGATCCCGCTTTTCTATTCCCCGAGCCATCAGAAGTGTTTTTGGAGCGCGGCCAGCCACGGGTGCGGGGGAATGCCAGCTTCGATTATGAGCGCGATGAATGGGGCGGCGTGTTGCGGTTCAATTATTTCGGCAGCACGGAAACCAGCTTTTTCACCGCGCGGGGGCTGGGCTTTCCGCCTGAAGCCATCGCCGGATTGGGGCTGGCGGATGAAGACCGCCTGCGCCCCGGTGCGGCGGTGCTGATCGATCTCGAATTGCGCTATAAGCTCACCGATTGGGCGCAGATCGCGGTGGGGGCGAATAATCTGCTGGATCAAAAGCCCAATAAACTGGCCGATAATTCGCCTCTGCGCTTTATCACCAGCGATCCCAGCGGAGAATTTGGCAATATCAAATTTCCCTTGCGGGGTCTCGCTTATGGCTTGAATGGCGGCTTCTACTATGCACGGCTCTCTTTGGATTTCTAAAGCCTTCAGGGCGCTTTAACAGGAAAATGAGGGGCAGGTGAGAAAAAGCACTTGCCCCTCATAGCGCCGCCGTCAGGGCCATTCGGTCAGCCCATCGCTTTGCTTCAGTTGCCGGGTCCACTCTTTCGAATGCACGCGCCCTTCACGCGATGGACCCGGCATAACACCCCGCCCTTAATGCTTTTTGTTATCGGGATCGACGAAATTATGGCCTTCGCGGAATTGCGTTTTATAGTCTGAAAGCTTATCGCCCAAGGCCTTGACGGCTTCATCAAGCGGCTCTGGATCTTCCAGAAAGGGCTTATCTTCATGATATTCGATCGTGGAGGATGAATATTCCAGATAAAGGCCATTGGGATCGCGGAAATAGATCGATTTGCAAAAGAAATGATCAATCACTTTGGTGACGGAAATCCCATGGGCTTCGAGCTTTTCTTTCAAGGCATAAAGCTCGTCCACCGTTTCGACATTGAGCGAAATATGATGCATCACCCCCAGATCGGGATCGATATCCCCAAAGCTTTCATTCCATGAGAAAAAGGCGAGGCTTGCCCCCTGGCCGCAATCAAAGAAATAATGCCGGGTGCCTGCCACATCGCCGCGCACCGGAATTTCTCCGGCAAAAGGATCGGGTTCGGGTAGGGCCAGGGTAACCACCAAGGGCATATTGAGCAGATTGTGATAGAAATCGATGGTTTTATCCATGTCCTTGGTCAGATAGGCCGCATGGTGCAGGCCACGGGTTTTCAGCTTGAAATCTTTGGGATTCGTCGCTGTTTCTAAGGGTGCGGACATCATCTCTCTCCTCATTCACGCTGGTTATGGCAAAAGGCCTGTCGCAAAATCAAAAGCGGCCCGCCTGAAAATCGGCAACGGCCTGTCTCAATTGATCAGCCGTGTTCATAACAAAAGGCCCATAGCGGGCCACGGGTTCATGAAGGGGCTGGCCAGCCACCAGAATAAACCGGCTAAGCGGGGATTTGCCGATGATCTCGACCTGATCACCGGGGCTGAGAACGGCCAATTGCTGATGCGGTAAAAGCTGGGCTTCATCCCCTGAACCAATGGCGATATCGCCATCATAGGGATAGACGAAACAATTATGGGTGCTGGGCAGATCATGGCTGAAGGATAAATCCTGAGGCAGGGCAATATCCAAAAAGACCGGATGGGTGGCAATGCCATCCACCGCGCCCTTGACGCCATCCACTTCACCGGCGATCAGCTTGATCCGAATGCCATCCTCGCGTTCGATCTGCGGAATATCTTCGGGCTGAATATCCTGATAGCGCGGGGCGATCATTTTTTTATCGGCTGGCAGATTGACCCAAAGCTGAAAGCCCCACATCAGGCCATTTTCCTGCTCGGGCATTTCGGAATGAATGATGCCGCGACCGGCGGTCATCCATTGGACGGAACCAGGCCGCAAAAGCCCCTGATTGCCTTTATTATCGCCATGGCGCATCCGGCCCGCCAGCATATAGGTAACGGTTTCAAAGCCGCGATGGGGATGATCGGGAAAGCCGCCGATATAATCTCCGGGGCGATCGGTGCGAAATTCATCGAGCAGCAAAAAAGGATCCACATAATCGAGCAGGGGCGAGGCGATGAGGCGGCGCATCTTGACCCCGGCACCATCCGATGAGGGCACGCCCGCAACCTTTTTGCTGATCTGTCGGCCGCTTTTATTCATGGATGCCATAGGGCCGATCTTTCCTTCTTCTTGCAGCCTTTAGGCCACGGTTCACGATTTATTCTGCCGCGCCCTGATTGCGCACAGAGGCGTTCCGATCTGCTAATTCGGCACGGATTTCAGCGCCATGCTCATCCAGCATCGGGGGCGCCAGCACATCAAGGCTGGCGGCGCCATCATAAGACAAAGGCGAGCGCACCGTGGTGAATTCGCCCATCACCGGATGGTGGGTGCTGACCTTGATCTTGAGATGCTTGGCTTGCGGGTCTTCCAGCGCTTCATCGCTATCATAGGCGGCGGAATAGGGCACGCCTTCGGCTTCCAGCCGATCGCACCAATAGGCGCGATCATGGCGGCGAAAGATCGGGGCCATCAGATCAATCAGATCATCCTGATGTTTGATCCGGGCGGCGCGATCGGCAAAGCGGGGATCATCGAACAGATCGGGCTTTTCAATGGCGGCGGCCAGCCCATCCCAGAATTTGGGGGGCGATGACAAATGAAGCGCAACCCATTTTCCATCAGCACATTCAAAAACATAGGATTGCGAGACGCTGGGCCGGCTATAGGGGTCCATCACTTCATTCATGGAGAAATAATGGGTGAAGCTATCCAGATTGAAATGACACATGGCTTCGAGCATCGACACATCCACCCGCCGCCCTTTGCCGGTGGTGCCGCGCTCCACCAAAGCCGCCAAAATGCCATAGGATGCATAAAAACCGGTGACGGCATCGGCAATGGCCGGGCCCAGCACGCGCGGCTTATCATGGGGTACCAGCAGGCGTAAATAGCCGCTGGCGGCCTGCGCTACCGTGTCGAATGCCGGGCGATCCATGGCCGGGCCGCTGGTTCCAAAACCTGAAATCGAGCAATAGATCAGCCGGGGATTGATGGCCCGCAAAGTTTCCTCGCCGGCACCAAGCTTTTCTGCCACGCCGGGGCGGAAATTCTGAATGAACACATCCGCCGTTTTGATCAGTTCATGCAAAACCGCCTGATCTTCGGGTTGGCGGGTATCGAGGGCGATACTGCGTTTATTGCGGTTATAGGTTTGGAAATGGGGGCTATAAAGCCCGCCTTTAAAGGCGCGAAAGGGATCACCCGTTTCGGGGCGCTCAACCTTGATCACATCGGCCCCCTGATCGGCCATATACATGGCAGCCGCCGGGCCGGTGATGAAGGTGCCCATCTCAACGACCCGAATATCCTTCAAAATCTTGGTCATATGTGTGTCCTCACGCCTTTTCTTTGGGAGCAGGGCCGTCATAATCAATGGCCTGACTGGCGCCATAAGAAAGAACAAAGCCGATGGGCCTTTGCGTTTCCTCGTAAAGATGGCCCACAAGGCTGGCGGTGCGCGCCAGAAGGGGCACGCCCTTCAAGGCGCTGAGGGGAAAGCCCACATCCAGCATCACCGCCGGAATGGCCCCGCTCACATTCACCGGCAGATCCCGATTGGTGATCAATTTCGCCTGTTTCGAGATGGCCCGCAAAGCCGCGATATGATCCCCCGAAACCCCTTTTTCATCGGCTAATTTGAGCAGGAGATTGGCCCGAGGATCGCCGGTGGAATGATGGGAATGGCCAATGCCGGGAATTTTACGCTTTTCTGAAACCGCCATTTCGATGGTTTGTTTCGCTGCCGTATCAAGATCGCTATCGTCTGATTTTTGCCGCGCAAGCACGCGGGTCAGGAATTGTCCGGCCACTTCCGAACTGCCCAGAACCACCGAACCGCAGCCCAGAAGGCCAGCCGAAACCGCGCCTTGCCAGGCTTCGGGGGCGGCGGCCAAGGTCATCCGGGCGGCCTGAACGCTTGGCACCAGCCCATGTTCGGCGATGGCCACCAGAACGGCATTGAGAAAAAACCGCTGATTGTCATTCGGCATCTGGCCGGTCACCAGAAAATAGAAATAATCGGCAAAATTGATCTTGCCGATCAGATCTTCGCATAAATCCAGACCCCGCACGGTGATCACATCGGCGGTGGATGTGGAGATGGCCGAATAAGGCTGATCTTGTTTCCCGATACGCATAGGGTTCCCTTGATTTTTTGTCTGTCAGTCTGGCTCAAGACGATCTGGCATTGTTGATCGCGCGGAATCGATGACAATTAATTTCGTATATCGAAAATAAATCCGATTTACGAAAAATAAACTGGATAAGACAAATTTGTCAAGATTGAACGGGTCTGCACCGGCCCTGTATTGTGGCTCGCCCCGGCTCTTTATTTGGGCTTCACGCGCCTTTTAGGGTCAGGAGCGCTTATCTTTCGCCGCTCTCCATCGTGATCATCACATAAAGGTGATCGTCTCCGGCCGCTCAGCCACAAAAGAAGGCCGTGCACCAGATCAGCGGAGACATATCAACCGGTTCTTCAGGTCCGGGGGGGCGCGATCTGATCGGGCCGGGCAAAAGATGTGGTATCGCTTTTGGGGCGATCATCTTCCAAAGGCTCGCCTTCGATGGCGAAATAAATCACCTCGGCGATATTGGTGGCCTGATCGCCAATGCGTTCGATATTTTTGGCGATGAACAGCAAATGGGTGCTTTGGGTGATCGAAGAGGGCGATTCCATCATATAGGTCAGCAATTCACGAAACAGGCTATTATAAAGAGCATCCACCCGATCATCGCTGCGCCAGACCATCACCGCCTTGGCGCTATCGCGCTCCACATAGGCTTCCAGCACATTGGAAATCATCATATGCGCTTCCTGGGCCATTTGCGGGATGGTGGCGGCTGGCCGCACGGGCGCCGATTGGGAAATTACCGTCACCCGCTTGGCGATGTTTTTGGCAAAATCGCCCACCCGTTCCAACATTCCGGTGATTTTCAGGGCGGAAATGATCTCGCGTAGATCGTCCGCCACAGGGCTGCGCCGGGCGATCATCTGAACGACAAGGGCATCGGCCTCGAATTCCAAAGCATCAAGCCGTTTATCCATGGCAATGACCTTGGCAGCGGCTTCCGGATCCCGGGCGGTAAGGGCGGCGACAGCCTCGGCAAGTTCCTGTTCGGCAAGGCCCCCCATTTGCGTTACGATAGAGCGTAAGGCATTGAGTTCCTCATCATAGGCGCTGACCGTATGCTGCATGATCGATGACCCTTTATCCATTATGGTTTATGAAGGCGTGCGCGTTTTGCCGGGCTTTGTCAAATTGGATGGCTGGTGGCTAGGAATTCAAAGCATAACACAAAAGCGATGACAATTTTACGCAGCCATCATCCGCATAACAAGGGCATGTGTCATATAACTGAAACAAAAATGTAGTCATTGCGTCATTGGGGGTCTTCAGCTTGGGCCCCATAGGCTCGCGATGATCATAGTGCCCAGATGAATGGCCTACTAGGATAAGGCCGGATGAAAGCGAGAGGAAGGCCCGGAATAGGGCCAGAAATAAGGAATATTCAGATGAAAGCAGTGTCCATCCTCATGTCGGCAGCCCTTGGCGTGACGGCTTCTTGGTCAGCCATGGCGCAGCAGATGGTCAGGATCGATGGGTCCAGCACGGTTTTCCCGATTATCGAGGCGGTCGCCGAAGAATTCCAGATTGAATATCGGGGCAACTATCGGGTGACGGTTGGGGTTTCGGGGACCGGTGGCGGCTTTAAGAAATTCTGCCGGGGCGAGGTTGATCTGACCAATGCTTCGCGCCCCATCCGCAATGAGGAAATGGCGCTGTGTGTGGAAAATGGCATTGACTTCATCGAGATGCCGGTGGCGCTGGATGCCTTGGCCATTGCCGTCAATCCCCGCAATGATTGGGTGGATTACCTCACCATTGCGGAATTGAAAAAGATGTGGGAACCAGAAGCGCAGGGCCGGATCAATAATTGGAATCAGATTCGCGAGAGCTTTCCTGATCGCGCTCTCGAACTCTTTGGTGCGGGCGCCGATTCGGGCACTTATGATTATTTCACGCAGGCTGTTGTGGGCCGGGAACATGCCAGCCGGGGCGATTTCACCGCCAGCGAAGATGATAATGTTCTGGTGATGGGGGTGGCCAATACCACCTCCGCATTGGGATTTTTCGGCTTTGCCTATCTCGATGAAAACCGGAATAAATTGAAGCCCATTCCTATCAGCTATCAGGGTGGCGCGCCGGTTTTGCCAAGCATTGAAACAGCCAAGAACGGGACCTATCAGCCCTTGTCCCGGCCTTTGTTCGTTTATGTCAATGCGGCTGCTGCCGATGAAAAAGAAGCAGTGAGAAAATTCGTCGATTATATGCTCGATCCTGAATTGGCTGCGGAACTGGTGAAGGAGGTGGGCTATGTCCCCCTGCCGCTCGAAGCCTATGAAATGGCGCAGGCGATTTTTAAAAACCGCCGCCTTGGAACCGTATTTGAAGATGGCTCGCAGATTGGGGTATCGATTGAAGACTTGCTTCAGATGGAAGGGGGCCGTTAGAAGGGGCGGCGCATAAGAAAACAGCCGATACAATAAAACTGTCATCGAAAGCGGTCATATCCTTGATATGTCTTCAGGCGGATTTTTCAGCGGGATGAAAATATGTCGGATCAAGCAGCCCTGATCGGGGGCGCAGCAGATGGTCAGGGGGCCGGGGGTTCGGTTCTTGTTGACCCGAGCTTCCTGTGGCGTCGCAAGCTGAAAGATCGTATCGCCCGCGTGGTGTTGTTTTTATCGGCCAGCCTTTCGGTCTTTGTGACGGCGGCTATCGTTTATATCCTGATCACCGAATCGATGAGCTTTTTCGAGGTCGTCTCGATTTGGGATTTTCTCACCGATACCCAATGGACCCCGCTTTTCACCGATGCCCATTATGGCATTTTGCCGCTTTTAAGCGCGACCTTGATGGTTTCGGGGATTGCCCTTTTGGTGGCGGTTCCGGCGGGTACGGTGCTGGCGGTTTATTTGAGCGAATATGCCCCAGCCAAATTGCGCGAGGCGATCAAGCCGATTTTGGAGCTTCTGGGTGGCGTTCCCACCGTTGTTTATGGCTATTTCGCTTTGCTTTTCGTCACGCCTTTGCTGCAGAAATTCATGCCCGGTCTTAATGGCTTCAATATGCTGGCACCGGGCCTGGTGATGGGCATCATGATCTTGCCCTATGTTGTTTCGGTGAGCGAGGATGCCATGCGGGCGGTGCCCGATACCCTGCGCGAGGGGGCTTATGCCCTTGGTTTTTCGCGCTTTCACACAGCATTGCGGGTGGTGATTCCCGGGGCATTTTCCGGGATTACCGCAGCTTATATTCTGGGTATGTCGCGGGCCGTAGGGGAAACCATGGTGGTGGCCATTGCAGCGGGACAAAACCCCAATCTTACCCTCAATCCTTCTGAGGGTGCGGCGACCATGACCGCCTATATCGTGCAGGTGAGTTTAGGCGATCTGCCCCATGGATCGATTGGCTATCAAACCATTTTTGCCGTGGGGCTGACCTTGTTTGTCATCACCTTGCTGTTCAATATCATTGGCTTCTGGCTGCGCCGCCGCTACCGCGAAGTTTATTGATCTTTGAAAAAAATATGGCTGCCGCCGCCCGATGTAACTACCCGATAAAGTCGCCGGATAAAGTCGAGAGATGGAAAGACGATCATGAAAAGCTACCAACAGATCATTTCCGGGAATAAGCGAACCGACCGCACATTCGTGGTCATCGGTCTGCTGGTTTTGCTGATTGCCATGCTCACTTTGGTGGCCCTGATCCTTGATCTGGCGATACAGGGGCTGCCCCGGCTGGATTGGGATTTCATGACCAATTTCCCCTCGCGCCGGGCGGCCCGCGCCGGGATCATGTCGGCTTGGGTTGGGACCACTCTGGTCATGATTGTCACGGCGGCTCTGGCCATTCCCCTTGGGGTGGCGGCCGGCGTTTATCTTGAGGAATATGCGCCCAAAAACTGGATCACCGATATCATCGAAATCAATGTCACCAATCTTGCCGGGGTGCCTTCGATCATCTACGGGCTTTTGGCTTTGGGGCTTTTTGTTTATGGGCTGGGCTTGGGTCAAACCATTCAGGTGGCGGGGCTGGTACTGGCTTTGCTGATCCTGCCCATCGTGATCGTTTCCACCCGCGAAGGCATTCGCAGCCTGCCGCAATCGATGCGCGAGGGGTCTTATGCTTTGGGGGCGGATCAGTGGCAAACCACGGTCCGCTATATTTTGCCGAGCGCCCGTCCCGCCATTCTCACGGGATCAATCATGGGGCTATCGCGGGCCATTGGTGAAACCGCACCGGTGATCACCATCGGGGCGCTGACCTTCATCGCCTTTCTGCCGCCTTCGCCGGTGCAGGAAAGCGTGCCCTTCATCAATTTTGATTGGCTTGAAAGCCCCTTTTCTTTGTTGCCCATTCAGATGTTCAATTGGATTTCCCGGCCACAGGCGGATTTTCATGTGAATGCGGCGGCGGCGGGGGTTGTTTTGCTCGCCATGACCTTGCTGATGAATTCTTTTGCCATTTATATTCGCTATCGCCTGCGCAAGGTGTTGTGATGATGGGCTGCTGAAACGGTCGTTTTCCTACCGGTGCACACTGAAATGACAGCATCGCAGCCCGCTCGAAGCCAAAAAGATCACCAGAAAGATCAACGGATGACGGATCAGACAGAAGGCGAGAAAAAGATCATGAAAGATCTGGATTTAAGTGCGCTGATCGAGGCGCGGGACGGCCAAAAACCGGAAACCGAGCCGACCTTGCGGGCCAATGTCGATCAGTTGAATTTCTGGTATGGCGATTTTCAGGCCCTGAAAAATATCAATCTGCCGATTCATGATAAAAAGGTCACGGCTCTGATCGGGGCTTCGGGCTGCGGTAAAAGCACCTTGCTCCGTTGTTTCAACCGGATGCACGATCTTTATCACAATAATCGTTATGAAGGGGCGATCACCCTTTATCCCGAAGGTGATAATATCGTGGGGGCAAAAACCGATCCCATGCTGATCAGATTGCGGGTGGGCATGGTGTTTCAAAAGCCCAATCCCTTTCCCAAATCGATTTACGAGAATGTGGCCGCAGGCCTGCGGATTCGCGGTATCAATAAACGCACCATCTTGGATGATAAGGTGGAAGCAGCGCTGACCGGGGCAGCTTTGTGGGATGAGGTAAAGGATCGTTTGAACGAAGGGGCCTATAGCCTGTCGGGTGGCCAGCAGCAGCGCCTGTGCATCGCCCGGGCCCTTGCCCCGGAGCCTGAGCTTTTGCTTCTTGATGAGCCGACATCGGCGCTCGATCCTATTGCCACCGCCAAGGTGGAAGATCTGATCGAAAAGCTGGCGGATAATATCACCATTTTGATCGTCACCCATAATATGCAGCAGGCCGCCCGCATTTCCGATCATGTGGGCTATATGCATCTGGGCGAAATGGTGGAATTCGATCTGGCCAGCCGGATTTTCGTGAAGCCCAGCAAAGAGCAGACCCGGGCCTATGTTACCGGCCGTTTTGGCTGATTGGCCGCTCTTTCTTTCATGATCTTGCGCAGATGAAACCGGATTTTTCCGGTTTTTTCTGTATTTGGCAAAAAAACCTGCCCATAGGGCGCGACAGAGCGTTCTGAACACGCTATTGAAGTTTCGCATTGAAACGCACGAACCAGATTTCGGTAACAACGGGAATATGGCCGCCATGTCGAAATGGGTCTATAGCTTCGGAGACGGCGCTGCGGAAGGCACGCGCCAGATGAAAGAACTGTTGGGGGGCAAAGGGGCCAATCTGGCTGAAATGTCGTCCATTGGCCTGCCGGTGCCGCCGGGTTTCACCATCTCAACAGAGATGTGCGCCTGGTATGATCGCCATCAGCAAAGCTATCCCGATGCCCTGACCGGCCAGATCGAGGCCGCCATGCAAAAGATGGAACAAAGCGTGGGGGCCATCTTTGGCGATTCCCAAAATCCCTTGCTTGTTTCTGTCCGATCCGGGGCCCGGGTCTCGATGCCCGGCATGATGGATACTGTGCTCAATCTGGGGTTGAATGATCTGACGGTCGAGGGGCTGGCCCGACGATCGGGGGATGCCCGCTTTGCGTGGGATAGCTATCGCCGCTTCATCCAGATGTATGGCGATGTGGTGATGGGCGTGGCGCACCATCTGTTTGAAGAAGCTTTGGAAAATCTAAAGCTCGATAAAGGGGTCGATCTCGATACCGAATTGGACGAAAAAGATCTGCGCGATCTGGTGGAGATGTATAAGGAAGAAGTAGAAAGAACCCTTGGCAAGCCCTTCCCCCAGGATCCCCAGAAACAGCTGTGGGGGGCGATTTCCGCCGTTTTCAAATCCTGGAAAACCGATCGCGCCCGGGTTTATCGTCGGCTGAATGGGATTCCCGAAGATTGGGGCACGGCGGTGAATGTGCAGGCCATGGTCTTTGGCAATATGGGGGAAAGTTCGGCCACGGGGGTGGCCTTTACCCGCGATCCATCCACCGGCGAACGGGCCTATTATGGCGAATTTCTGATCAATGCTCAGGGCGAGGATGTAGTGGCCGGGATCCGCACCCCCCAGCATCTGACCATCAAGGCCCGGGAAGCAGGCAAAAGCAACAAGCCTTCGATGGAAGAAGCGATGCCCAAGGTGTTTGGGCAGTTGGTCGGCATTTTTGAAACCCTTGAAGGCCATTATCGGGATATGCAGGATATCGAATTCACGGTGCAGGATAACAAGCTGTGGATGCTGCAAACCCGATCAGGCAAGCGCACGGCAAAGGCCGCGCTCAAAATCGCCGTGGATATGGCCTCGGAAGGGCTGATCAGCGAGGATGAAGCGGTGATGCGGGTCGATCCTGCGGCTTTGGATCAGCTTTTGCATCCCACCCTTGATCCCGCCGCATCGCGCGATGTGCTGACCATCGGCCTGCCCGCCTCACCGGGGGCGGCTTCGGGCCATGTGGCCTTTACCGCCGATGAAGCGGAAGCCCGGGCGAAGGAAGGCGAGGCGGTGATTCTGGTGCGGGTTGAAACCAGCCCCGAAGATATTCATGGGATGCATGCCGCACGCGGCATCCTCACTGCGCGTGGCGGGATGACCAGCCATGCTGCCGTGGTGGCGCGGGGCATGGGGCGGCCCTGTGTTTCGGGCGCGGGGGCCTTGCGCGTTGATGTTAAAACCGGCGAAATGACGGTGGGGGGGCGCACCATCAGGCGGGGTGAGATGATCACCATCGATGGCAGCACCGGCGAAGTGATGGCGGGCCATGTGCCCACCTTGAAGGCTGAATTGAGCGGCGATTTCGCCCAGCTTATGGCCTGGGCGGATCGCGCCCGCACGATGGCCGTGCGCACCAATGCCGATACCCCCCATGATACCGAAACGGCGCGCGGCTTCGGGGCCGAAGGGATTGGCCTGTGTCGCACGGAACATATGTTTTTCGATGGCGATCGGATCATTGCCGTGCGTCAGATGATTTTGGCCGAAGACGAAGCCGGGCGGCGGCGGGCGCTGGAAACTTTGCTGCCCCATCAACGGCAGGATTTTGCCGAGATTTTCCACATCATGCGCGGCCTGCCGGTGACCATTCGCCTGCTTGATCCGCCCTTGCATGAATTTTTGCCCCGCGAGGAAAAGGAATTCGCCGAAGTGGCGGCGGTGATGCAGGTCAATCCCGAACATTTGCGCCGCCGGGCTTTGGAACTGACCGAAGCCAATCCGATGCTGGGCCATCGGGGCTGCCGTTTGGGCATTGCCTATCCGGAAATCTATGAAATGCAGGCCCGGGCGATTTTTGAAGCCGCCCTTCATGTGGGCGAACAATCGGGGGAAACGATCATCCCCGAAATCATGATCCCGCTGGTGAGCACGGTGGCCGAACTGGCTTTTTTGAAAGAGCGGATCGACGCCGTGGCAGAGATTGTTTTTGAGGAAAAAGAAACCCGTCTCACATATCTGGTGGGGACGATGATCGAATTGCCACGGGCGGCGATCACCGCCAATGAAATTGCCGGAAAGGCCGATTTCTTCAGCTTTGGCACCAATGATCTGACCCAAACCACCTTTGGCATCAGCCGCGATGATGCCGGCGGGTTCATGCCCCTTTATATCGATTATGGCATCCTGAGCCGCGATCCTTTCGTCAGCATCGATCAAACCGGCGTGGGAGAATTGGTGCGGATGGGGGCAGAGCGGGGCCGATCCACCAAAGCCGAGATTAAGCTGGGCATTTGTGGCGAGCATGGGGGCGATCCCGCATCGATCCATTTCTGCCATGGCGTGGGGCTGGATTATGTATCCTGTTCGCCTTATCGGGTGCCCATTGCCCGTCTGGCCGCCGCTCAGGCTGCTTTGGAGGCGAAAGCGGCTTTGGAGGGCGGCAAAGCCTGAAGGATCGATGATGGCCCGATCAAAGGCCCCTGATGGTCTGTGCCTTGATGATCTGCGCCTTGATGATTTGCGCCTGGATGGTTTGCGCGAAGGGGGCAAGGCTTCTTTGGCGCGGGCTTTGGCCCTGATCGAAGAACGGCCCGAAGCGCCGGAGGTTATGGCCTTGCTCGATCACGCGTTCAATGCACCCAAAGGCCATGTGATCGGGCTGACCGGTCCGCCCGGTGTGGGGAAATCGACCCTGGCCGCAAGCCTTGTGCAGCAGTGGCGAAAAGCTGATCCCGCCTTGTCGGTGGGGGTGATTGCGGTCGATCCTTCATCGGCAGATAGCGGCGGGGCGCTTTTGGGGGACCGGATGCGCATGGCATCCGATCCGGATGATCAGGGGCTGTTTATCCGGTCGATGGCGGCGCGCCTTGCTTTGGGGGGGGTGGCCGATCTCAGCTTTCCAGCGATGATCCTGATGCGCGCGCTGTTTGATCGGGTGCTGATTGAAACCGTGGGGGTGGGCCAAAGCGAAACCGATATTGCCGATATGGCTGATCATATTCTGTTTTGCATCCAGCCCGGATCGGGCGACAGCATCCAGTTCATGAAATCCGGCATTATGGAAATACCCGATCTGTTTATCGTTACCAAAGCGGATATGGGGCCGCTGGCTGAGAAGGCGCGGGCCGATCTTGAGGGGGCCCTCTCCTTGCGTTTGGCCAAAAAGGGGGACCCGCACGATCCGGCAGAGCGGATATTGATGATCTCTGCCCTGAAGGGCATGGAGGGCTGCGCGCCTTTATTTGCCGCCCTTGATGATCTCAGAAAGACGATGCCCGATGCCGATCTGCTGGCACGACGCCAGCTTCAGGCCCGCATCTGGTGCTATCGCCATCTGCGGCAAAAGCTGGGGCTTGATGGATTGGCGGCTTTGGGAGCGGAAAACCCGGCAGCGGCGCTTTATGATGGCTGCGGGAAGGCCCCGTTTGCAACCGCTTATCGCCTGCGCCAAGCCCTGCGCCAGACCCTGGGCATGGAGCGCGTGGCTGATCTTTAGGGTCCTGAGCCTAATCCATCCACACAAAGAGGGCGGTGATGATCAGCCCCGCCAGCCCGGCCATGATTAAAACACGCTTATCGCCCTTTTTAAGGGGGCCACTATTGCTTTTTCTGCGGGCCATAATCGTTCCTTCCCTAGATGTGGGGCCCGATTCTATGATGATCGGGGCTTTTCGTCCAGCCAATCAGGATGGATGATCTGCACAGGGCGACCATCGGCCAGCAGATCGGGGTTATCCAGATCCTCGATACGGATAAGGGCGATGGCCCGATCCCCTTCATGGCTGCGGATTTCCCCCACGGCCTTGCCGTTTTTCTCGATTGGGGTGCCTGTGGCGGGGGCGCCGCCCTTGATGATCGCGGGCAGCAGGCGCTTGCGGATTTTGCCGCGATGCTTGGTGCGGGCGGTGAGCTCCTGACCGATATAGCAGCCCTTGGTGAAATCAACGCCATTGAGCAGGTCCAGATTGGCTTCCAGCGCCAATGTTTTATCGGCCAGATAATCGCGGCTGCCATCCAGAAGGCCCAGATCCAGACGCCGGATTTCATAGCTTTGCCCGGATGGATCCATGGGGGCTGGGGTCTCGGCATTTTTAGCAAGGATCGCCCGCAGGCCGATCCCCTGATGGCGGGGATCGCGATAGATCACCCCTTGGGGGAAAGCCGCCGCCGCCCCCGCAGCTTCGCCCACAGCAGGCCATTGCAGGTTATTTTTCGCAAAAAGATCGGCCATCACATCAGATGACAAAACCCAGATATCGAAATCTTCGCTGCGGTCGGTGATCTCGGCCTTGCTGCGCAAGCGGTAAAGCATCAGGCGGCGGAGCAGATCGGCTTTTTGCCCGGCTTCGCAATCAAGGTAAATGCTGCCATCCTCGGCTTCGCTCAAAAAGAAATCGAACTGCATCTTGCCCTGCGGGGTGAGCAGGGCGGCATAAAGCGCTTTATCGGGCGAAAGGGCCCGCATATTCTGGGTGAGGATGGCCTGCAGGAAATCCCGCGCTTCCGGCCCTTTGATCGACAACAGGGCGCGATCGGGGAGGCGATGGGCAAAGCTGTTCATGAGTGCGATCCTGTTCCGGTTTGATCTTTATGGCGAGGCTTGCATGATCTATGGATGATGGAGGCTTCATTCAAGTTTGAACATCATCAGATGAAGAGGAAGACAACATTATGGGCCGTCAGATTGATCTGGTCATCCGCAATGCCACACTGGTTTCCCATGCCGGGCGCGCGGTGGGCGACGTGGCCATCGATCAGGGCCGCATCACAGGGCTGGGGCAAATTGGTGCCGTTACTGCGGCCGAGGAGATCGATGCAAAGGGGCTGCATCTGCTGCCCGGGGTGATCGATAGCCAGGTGCATTTCCGCGAGCCGGGGAATGAACATAAGGAAGATCTGGAAAGCGGCAGCCGCGCCGCTGTGATGGGCGGGGTGACGGCGGTTTTTGAAATGCCCAATACCAAACCATCCACCTCCACCCCGGCGGCTTTGGCCGATAAAATTGCCCGGGCCAAAGATCGGATGTGGTGTGATTTTGCCTTTTATGTGGGGGCCACGGGCGATAATGCCGAAAGTCTGGCTGATCTTGAGGGGCATGAGGGATGCTGCGGGGTGAAGGTATTCATGGGGTCTTCCACCGGCGATCTTCTGGTCAGCGATGATGAAGCCTTGTTGCGGGTTTTGCAATCGGGGCGGCGGCGGGTGGCCATTCATGCCGAAGACGAAGAGCGCCTGTTGGCCCGCCAAGGCCATCGGGTGACGGGCGACCCGTCCAGCCATCCCATCTGGCGTGATGAGGAAACCGCGATCAAGGCAACCCGGCGGATCGTGGCGCTGGCGCGGCGGGCGGGGCGGCGCATCCATGTTTTGCATATCACCACGGGCGAGGAAATGGCCTTCCTTGCCGCCAATAAGGATATTGCCAGCGTGGAAGCCACGCCCCAGCATCTGACATTGGATGCGGAAACCGCCTATGCCCGGCTTGGCACCTTTGCCCAGATGAACCCGCCCATCCGGGGATCGGCGCACAGGGACGCTTTATGGGCGGCGGTTCTGGATGGCACGGTGGATGTGATCGGCTCTGATCATGCGCCCCATAGCCTTGAGGAAAAAAACCAGCCCTATCCCCAATCGCCTTCCGGCATGCCGGGGGTGCAGACCCTGCTGCCCCTGCTGCTCACCCATGCAGCCAAAGGCAGGCTGAGCCTTGAACGGGTGGTGGATCTGACCAGCACATCAGTGAATCGATTATTCAATCTGCGCAGCAAGGGGCGGCTGGCTATGGGCTATGATGCCGATTTCAGCCTTGTGGACCTGAAGCGCCAGTGGACCATCGAAGACAACTGGCTGGCCGCCCGCTGCGGGTGGAGCCCCTTCACCGGTATGGAGATGATCGGCAAGCCCGTGGCGACGATTGTGCGCGGGCGGGTGGTGATGCGCGATGATGAATTGATCGGCACGGCCCATGGCCAGCCCATCGCCTTTCAGGAAACCATCCGCCCGGCTTGAAAATAGACGCCGGTTTCAAAGGAGGGGTCGGGGGGTGAAGTTGCGATCCCCCCAGGCCAGAAAATGGCCGTTTTTAAAGCCAGGCTTATAATAGCGGAAATCCGCGCCCTGATCATCGACCATGGCCCCGCCTGCTGCCAAAAGCACGGCATGGCCTGCTGCCGTATCCCATTCCATGGTTGGGCCAAGGCGGGGATAGATATCCGCTTCGCCGGTGGCCACCAGGCAGAATTTCAAAGAACTGCCGATGGAGGTGAGTGGGGCATCGGGATAATGCGCCAGATAAGCATCGGTTTCGGCATTGCGATGGGATTTGCTGGCCACAAGGGTGGGGGGCGTGGCGCAGGGGCGGCAGGTGATGGCGTGTTTGGGGCCTATTTCATTGTTATTTGAAATATCGGCCTGCCACGCGCCGGTGCGAACATCACCCACGAAAAGGCGGCGCTTTGCCGGGCAATAAACCAGCCCAAGCTGGGGTTTGCCGTCTTTGATCAGGGCGATATTGACGGTGTAATCATCGCCGCCTTTTAAAAATTCCTTGGTGCCATCCAGCGGGTCCACAAGCCAGAAAGGGCCGCTCACCCGATCAGGCAGGCCACCGGCGGCGGCGCTTTCCTCAGCGATCACCATCCATGAGGGGGTGAGCTTTGAAAGGCAGGCCAAAATCACCCGTTCGGCACGTTCATCGGCTTCGGTCACCGGAGAATGATCATCCTTTTTGCGCACGCTGATCGCGCTTTTGGCAACATCGAGGATTTCTTCGCCAGCCTCGATGGCAGCCATGATCAGGGCGGGAAGATCGCCCGCCAAATCAGGGGCAGGCGATGGGGGATGGGGATGATGGGTTGAAAATGTCACGGGCAGGGGGCTTTCTGATGGTTTTGAGACGACTCTTCTTGCTGAATATGGTGGAGTGTTGAAGCGACTTGCCCCAATATGCAATGGCAAGTTCCGGGGTGCGCGAAAAAAATCACCCATGTCGAAAGGGAAGGGGGGCTGATGTCGTCTGTGAGTTTTGCCGCATTGTTATGTTCGCGTTTGTGCCATGATCTTGTCAGCCCGGTGGGGGCTTTGTCGAACGGGCTTGAGGTTCTGGCCGATGAGCATGATGATGATATGCGCCTGCAGGTGCTGAGCCTTTTGGATCAAAGTGCGCGGCAAACCGCCAATCGCCTGCAATTTTTCCGCTTGGCCTTTGGGGCCGGTGGCGGCTTTGGCAAGATGGTCGATCCGCGCGATGGGGAAAAGGCCTTGAGGGCTTTTTTGCAGGATTCCAAAACAACGCTGGAATGGCAGATCCAAAGCCCCAGCCTGCCCAAGGATGCGCTGAAATTAATTCTTAATCTGGCTTTATTGGCCGGAGAAGGGCTGGTGCGCGGCGGTGTTTTGCGGATTGAAAGCACCGGAACCGAGGCGGGCCAGGTCATCGAAGTGTCTGCATCCGGGCCGCGTGTTCTGTTTTCCTCCGCCGCCCGCGATGCCCTGGAAGGCACGCTTTCTGAAGCAGATCTGGAGCCGCGCACGGCACCGGCTTATCTGGCGGGGATCGTCGCACGAGATATTCCGGCTCGGTTGCAAATCGATTCGTCGCAAGAAGACCGGATCCTCTTTCGCATCTCCCTTTGAAATCAGCCCAAATAATTGAGATGAAGTGCCCTTTTGCGCAGATGGGGCGCTTTGTTTTACGGCTGTGTTTTACAGCTTTTTAATTGTTTCGCGCGATCTTGTCAGCCTGCGCTCATGCAGCGTCTGATTTTTCCCGCCCTTGTTTTTCAAGCAAAAGCGAAAGGCTGGCAGTGAAAAATCCGGCCCTGTCCTGACTTTTCTGCTGGCTTCATAAGGATATACCACATGGACGACCTTCTGAATGAGTTCCTGACCGAAACCGCGGAAAGCATCGATGTGGTCGATGTGGAACTTGTGAAGCTGGAACAAGACCCCAATAATAAAGGCGTTCTGGATAATATTTTCCGCCTTGTGCACACCATCAAGGGCACCTGCGGCTTTCTGGGCCTGCCACGGTTGGAATCGGTAGCCCATGCATCAGAAAATGTGCTGGGCAAATTCCGGGATGGCGAATTGCTGGTCACCCCCGAAGCGGTGACCGTGGTTCTGGAAAGCCTTGATCGAATCAAGGAAATCCTCAGTGGTCTTGAACAAACAGAAACCGAGCCCGAAGGCGACGATGGGCCGCTGATCGGCCGTCTTGATGCCATTGCCGAAGGAAAGGGCGCCGCGGCCAAGCCTCCCTCTCAGCCTGCTACAGCGCCGGAAATCGTTGCTTCAACCGAGCCGGATGCGTCGCTGGCGGATGCCGGCCTTGATCCTGATGCTGGCCTTGGGCGTCCGCTCAAACCCGGCGAGGTGGCCCTCGATGAGCTTGAGCGTGCCTTCATGGAGGCCCCCGGCCCCGATGATGAGCCTGATCAGCCATCCGCGCCCCAAGCAACGCCCAAGCCGATGGCCGGGGCGCGCCTGTTCGAGCGCGCAGGGGGCGAGGATGCGATTGCGGTGATGGCGCATTTACTGGCCAATCGCCTGCCGCGTCATGCGAAAATCGGCAGTTTTTTCAGCGTTATCCCCGATGATTTGCGGAAAGCCAAATTTCTTGGCCTGCTCACCGCGCTTTTCAAGGAAGATGAAAGCTCATCCAATAATGTGATGGCATCGATCATCGGGCAGCCGGGCTTTGGCAATGATCAATTCGATGTGCTGGCCGCTGAGATGAAGGCCGTTTTCAAAGAGGTGAAGCTGGCGGCGGATGTGTGTGATGATGCCGTTATGAGCCTTGAACTGGTGCGCGATGCGGCGCTGGCGGCCTCGGAAAAGCATGTGACCAAGGTGAAGGCCAGTGCTGGCGCCGCCAATGATGATCATGATCATGGTGGGGGTGGATCGGTTGAAAAACGCACATCCCAATCCATTCGGGTTTCCGTGGATCTGCTTGAAGATCTGATGAATATGGTCAGCGAACTGGTGCTGACCCGCAATCAGCTTTTGCAGATGGTGCGCGAAAAAGAAGACAGCGAATTCACTGTGCCGATCCAAAGGCTTTCGCAAACCACCACGGAATTGCAAGAAGGGGTGATGAAAACCCGGATGCAGCCGATTGGCAATGCCTGGGCCAAGCTGCCAAGGATCGTGCGCGATCTGTCGATGGATCTTGATAAGAAGATCGAATTGGATATGCGCGGCTCGGAAACCGAGCTGGATCGGCAGGTTCTGGAATTGATCAAGGACCCGCTGACCCATATGGTCCGCAATTCGGCCGATCATGGCATTGAAACCCCGCCCGAACGGGTGGCGATGGGCAAGACCGAGCATGGCACCATCGTTTTGAACGCCTATCATGAAGGCGGCCATATCATCATCGAAATCCGCGATGATGGACGCGGTATCGCCGCCGATAAAATCCGCCAGAAGGCGCTGGAAAAAGGGCTGGCATCGGAAGCCGAGCTTGCCAATATGTCGGAAGCTCAGATCCAGAAATTCGTTTTCCACGCAGGCTTTTCAACAGCTGCGGCGGTGACCAGCGTATCCGGGCGTGGTGTGGGCATGGATGTGGTGCGCACCAATATCGAAAAAATTGGCGGTACCATCGATATGGTATCGGTGGAAGGCAAGGGCACGACCTTCCAGATCAAGATCCCCCTCACCCTGGCCATCGTTTCGGCCCTGATCGTTTCTGCTGCTGGCGAGCGTTTCGCCGTTCCCCAGATCAGTGTTCTGGAATTGGTGCGGGCTGCTGATGGCAGCGATCATCGTATCGAGCGGATCAAGAACACCCCGGTTTTGCGGCTGCGTAATCGATTGCTGCCGCTGGTTTATCTCAATGATATTCTGGGCTTTAAAAAATCTGCTGATGGCGCATCGGATCAGAAGGCCCAAGATGCTGATAAGAAAGTAGCGGATAAGGATGCCCCTTCGGATGATTTCATCATCGTCAGCCAGGTGGGGGCGTTCACCTTCGGTATCGTTGTTGATCAGGTTTATGATACCGAAGAAATCGTAGTGAAGCCGGTGGCCCCGATCCTCAAGGATCTGTCGATTTATTCGGGCAATACCATTCTGGGTGATGGCAGCGTGATCATGATTCTCGATCCCAATGGCATTGCCGAGCGGACCAATTCCGGCGTGGTTCAGGAAAGCGGTGCTGTAGACGAAAAGGCGGCTGCCAATCAATTGACCATCAAGGATGAATCGGAATCACTGCTGCTCTTTGGGGCGGGGGCGAAAAGCCGCAAAGCCGTGCCTTTGCCCCTAGTGGCGCGCCTTGAAGATATCGAAGTGGAGAAGATCGAACTCTCGGATGGCCGCCATGTGGTGCAATATCGTGGGGCTTTGATGCCGATCGTACTGGCGGAGGGGCTTTCGGGCCTCAAAACCGAGGGGCGGCAGGCTGTTTTGGTGTTCACCGATGGCGATTATACCATGGGCTTGGCGGTGGATGAAATTCTCGACATCGTAGAGGATCATGCCGATATCAAGATCGTTTCCGGCAAGCCGGGGATGGTGGGTTCGGCGATCATCGGCGGCAAGGCGACCGAGGTGATCGATGTCGCCTATTATTTAAGTCAGGCTTTTGACGATTGGTTGAAATCCCGCGATCAGAATAGCGGTGTTGCCCCCGAACGCGGCACCCGCATTCTGCTGATTGATGACAGTGCTTTCTTCAGAAACATGCTGAAACCGCTTTTGAAGGTGGCTGGCTATGATCTCACCTGTGTTGATCATGCGCAGGCCGCCATCGATCTGCGCGACAAGGGTGAGCATTTCAATCTGATCATTTCCGATATCGATATGCCCGGCATGGATGGCTTTGAATTGGCGGGTATTTTGAAAAAGGATGGTCACTGGGCGCACACCCCGATGGTGGCCCTGTCGAGCTTTTCCAGCCCCAAACATCTGGAACGCGGGCGGGCTGTGGGCTTTGATGACTATATCGCCAAATTCGACCGCAAGGCGCTTTTGGAATGTTTGTCTCAGCAATTAAAGCTGCAAGGCGATGCTGCCTAAGCGTGAACATAAGATCAGGAAGGGTTGAAAATGGCATCTTCATTAGGACATGAATTCGTGACCATGCGGCTCGAGGGCCAGCTTTTGGGCATCCCCGTACTTTCGGTGCAGGATGTTTTGAGCGCACAGAAAATCACCAGCATTCCCTTGGCCCCGGCCTGGGTTTCGGGTGTTCTTAATCTGCGTGGGCGGATTGTTACGGCGATCAATATGCGGGAACGTATGGGCTTTGGGAAACGCACTGATGGTGGTAAAGATATGAGCATCGTCGTTGAATTTCGTGGCGAGCCTTATAGCTTGCAGATTGATCGCGTGGGTGACGTTCTCAATCTTGAGAAAGAGGTTATGGAAAAAAATCCAGTGACCATGGATCAGCGTTGGCGGGAGGTGAGCCGAGGGATTTATCGGCTTGATGGCGAATTGCTGGCGATCCTCGATGTTGAAACGGTGCTGGGCAGCGCAGAATCTTCGGCTGCCGCTTGAGGGCGTAAGGCGTGATCGCAACAGGGAACGGAGCCGAACTATGAAATCCTGCCTCGTGGTAGATGATTCAAAAGTCATTCGACGGGTGGCGCGTCGCATTCTTGAGGAAATGGATTTCTCAATTGAAGAAGCGGTTGACGGGAAAGACGCTCTGGAAGCCTGCGAACGGATGCTGCCTGATGTGGTGTTGTTGGATTGGAACATGCCGGTGATGGATGGCCTCGAATTTCTCAAGGCCATTCGGGGGCGCGCCAATCTCAAACAGCCCATTGTGGTTTTTTGCACCACGGAAAACGACATGAACCATATTCGTTTGGCCATGGAAGCCGGGGCCGATGAATATATCATGAAGCCTTTTGATCGTGAAATTATTGAAGCCAAATTTGCTCAAGTCGGATTGATGTAGATTAACCGGATTGTGAATGTGTCCAGTATTTTGAATGGCTCTGATCGAACACAGGAAAACGCGAAAGTGAAAGATCCCTTCCGTGTGATGGTTGTTGATGACAGCGCTGTCATTCGCGGTTTTCTTGTGCGTTATCTTGAGCAGGATGGAGCCATCAAGGTTGTTGCCACGGCATCGAATGGCATCATGGCCTTGCGCACGATGAACACGGCCAAGCCCGAAGTCGTTGTTTTGGATATCGAAATGCCGGAAATGGATGGCATGACCGCCTTGCCGAAAATCCTTGAGGCCGATCCCGATGTGCGGGTGGTGATGGCTTCAACCCTGACCCGGAAAAATGCGGAAATCTCCCTGCGCGCCCTGCAGCTTGGGGCTTCTGATTATGTGCCAAAGCCGGAAACCACCCGGGCGGTGAATGCCAATATCGATTTCCGCCAGGAATTGGTGGAAAAGGTCAAGGTTTATGGGGCAGCGCGGCGACGGGCGCTGCGTCAGGAAATGCCCGGCGGTCAAACCCCCGGGGGCGTGCCCAGCCTGCGTGAAGGGGCGGCAACAACCGCGCCGGTAAGGGCACGGTCAAGCTATCAGGTGGTGGCGCGCCGGGGCGATGAGCCAGCATCCCGGCCCGCTATGGCGCGGCCCGGGCGTGGGGCCGAGCCATCGGCCGGAGCGCTGCGAACCCTGCGGGTTGGCGAGCGCGAGATCACCTTGCGCGCGCCATCCAAATCACGGCCCGAAATTCTGGTGATCGGCTCGTCCACAGGGGGGCCACAGGCCTTGATTCAGGTGTTTACCGGGATCAAGGATGCGGTGAAGCATCTGCCCGTTCTGGTGGTTCAGCATATGCCCGCCACCTTCACCGCTATTCTGGCCGATCATTTGGGGCGGGCTTCGGGCCTGCCGTCTTCTGAGGCCAAAGATGGCGAAAAGCTGTTGCCCGGGCATATCTATGTCGCCCCCGGTAATCATCATATGACCATGCGTCGTGGTGAAGCGGGGATTGTTTTGGGGCTTGATCAAAACGAACCGGAAAATTTCTGTCGGCCGTCTGTGGATCCCATGTTCCGCAGTGTGGCCGGTCTTTATGGCGCACGGACATTGGCTGTGATCTTGACCGGAATGGGACATGATGGCTTGCGCGGCGCGCGAGACCTCGTGGGAACCGGTGCCACGCTGATTGCCCAGGATGAGGCTTCGAGTGTCGTATGGGGGATGCCAGGGGCGGTGGCCACGGCGGGATTATGCAGCGCGGTGACTCCGCTGTCCGAAATCCCGGATATCATCATAAAAAGCCTGAGAGGCAACCCATGAAGCCCCAGGATTTTGATTTCCTCAGCAGCCTTTTGAAGCGGCGTTCGGGTTTGACCCTCAATCCCGATAAGGTTTATCTGCTTGAATCGCGATTGACACCGCTGGCGCGGCGCTCGGGCATGGATAGTCTCGATGCCTTGATCGCGGAATTACGGCGCTCGGGCTCGGAAACCCTGTTGCGGGATGTGACCGAGGCGATGACCACGAATGAATCCTTTTTCTTTCGTGATCGCACCCCATTCGATCTGTTTCGTGATCAGGTTCTGCCGATGTTGTATCAACGTCGGTCCACGACCAAAAAAATCCGCATCTGGTGCGCGGCCTGTTCTACGGGGCAGGAGCCTTATTCCCTTGCCTTTGAATTAAAAAAGCAGGAAGCCAAATGGCGGGATTGGAGCATCGAGATTGTGGGCACCGATATATCGCGGCCTGTTTTGCAAAAGGCACGGGATGGTGTTTATTCGCAATTCGAGGTGCAAAGAGGCCTGCCCATCCAGCTTTTGATGAAACATTTCACCCAAGAGGGCGATATCTGGCGTCTGTCAGAAGATATCCGCAAGATGGTCACCTTCAGGGAATTCAATCTGCTCGATAATTTTGCCGCCCTTGGCAAATTTGATGTGATCTATTGCCGCAATGTTCTGATTTATTTCGATCAACCCACAAAATCGAATGTGCTGGATCGGATGCGCGGCCTTTTGCCAACAGATGGCACCCTGTTTTTGGGGGCGGCTGAAACGGTTTTGGGGATCACCGATCGCTTTCGCCCGGTGCGTGGCCAGCGCGGCATGTATCTGCCTTCGGATGCAGAGCCTAATCTGATGGCCGCCGTTGGGGGCTAGTCGGCATTTCCAGCCCTTTTTTCGACATTCCGTAATATTTTTTCGTCACCCCGGCCCTCCGCCCGGGGTGGTGCTCTTTGAAGCAGTGCCGCAAAAAATTCATCTTCATAATCCCATGAGACTCCACGCTTCCATTCCCCAAAGAAGATGTGTCCACGGCTTGTGACAGAATGGTCACGACCGTGAAACAGAACTGTCACCAAACAACATTAGTTTTTCGCGAGCCACAGTCACGTTCCCGTTGAAGGGGCGATGCGGCATCCGTTCAGCATGGCCGTTTGGCCGGGTTGATCCAGTTTTGTTTGTTTGCACACACAACCTCTTGTGGGGAAAGCATGTTTAATCATCATCAAAGACGCCAAACTCTTTTGGCCCTGGTTTCGTCGCTGGCCATCGCTGCGTGCAGTGACAGCACCAGCGAATTGATATCTGAAGGCGGCACCGGTGACGGCACACCACCGCCAACGACCACGCCCCCCCCCACGAATGGCGGTGGTGATGGCGGCGATCCGCCCCCCAGCGAGGGTGCGTGCCCCGCGGGTACCAGCGAACTGACGATTGCCGGACAAACCCAATGCGAAATCCAAGGCACCTTGACCGGGGATGTGACCCTGACAGCCAATAATATCTATAGCCTGAATGGCGGGGTCTTTGTGGGTGAAGATCTGGGGCCCGATGCGGCAAATCCCATTGCCGGGCGCAGCGCGGCCAGCCTCACCATCGAACCGGGCACAGTGATTTATGGCCAGACAACGGATGCGATTCTTGTTGTATCCCGCGGTTCAGAAATTTTCGTGAATGGCACGGCCACCGAACCCGTGGTGATGACCAGCGCCGAAGATCTGGGGCTGGCAGCCGAATTTGGCCGCACCCAGAGGTCGATTTTTACCGGCAACGCCACCAATGATCCCAATACCGGGGAATGGGGCGGGTTCATCGTCAATGGTCGGGCACCGATCAATGTGTGCGGTGATAGCGGCGAGATTTGCGTGAAGCTGGGCGAAGGCGATAGTGGCGAATTTGGCGGCAATGATCCCGATGATGATAGCGGCCAGATCAATTTCTTGCAGATCAAATATACCGGTTTTGAAATCACCCCGGGCAATGAGCTGAACGGCTTGGCGCTGCAGGGCGTGGGCCGGGGCACCGAAGTTGATTTCGTGCAGGTGCATAATAATGCCGATGATGGTGTTGAATTCTTTGGCGGCACGGTGGATGCGAAGCATATCGTGGTCACCGGCTCGGATGATGATGCCATTGATTGGACCGATGGCTGGCAGGGTCGCTTGCAATTCGGTCTGGTTTTGCAAAATCCCAATCAGCCGAATTCTGATCGCGGGATCGAAGCGGATAATTTTGAAGAAAATAACGACTTCACCCCGCGTTCGCAGCCGATCCTTTCCAATCTGACCCTGATTGGTGCTGCTGATAGCGGCATCGGTGATACCGGGATCGTTTTGCGGCGCGGCACCGGGGTGCAGCTTTATAATGCTGTAGCCAGCAATTTTGCGGATGCCTGCCTCGATCTGGATGATCCCGCAACCTTTGCTCAGGCTGATCCGCAAAACGCCACGGCAGCGGGGGCGGGCCTGCGCATTGGTCATACTCTGCTGGATTGCGCGGCCCCTATTGAGAACGAAACCGATGATACGACTTTCGGCCTGCAGGCCTGGTTCGAAGCCGGGGCTGGCAATGCCATCGGTGCCTCATCGCTTTCAGGCTTTATCAATGGCCCGGTCGAATCATCAGCGGCTGCCTTTGATATTGCCAGCGCCGATTCATTCTTTGATGCGGTCGATTTCATCGGGGCCATCCCGAATGGAGAGGCCCGTACAGCGCAGCAGGAAGGCAATTGGACCCTGGGCTGGAGCTTTGGGCTCAATCCCGATCCATCCTGCCCGAATGTGGTGGGCGTGACCCCAACCGCCGATGGGGATAGCTGCATCCTGGAAGGCACCTTGACCGGAACCGTGCGGCTGGTTGCCGGGCTGGATTACTTCCTGCGCGGGGGTGTGTTTGTGGGCGAAGATCTGGGCCCCGATCCGGCCAATCCCATTGCCGGGCGCACGCCGGGCGAATTGATCATCGATGCGGGTGTCACCTTGCAGGGCGAGAATACCTCATCGATCCTCGTGGTGTCTCGTGGCTCGAAAATCTTTGCCAATGGTACGGCGAGCGCGCCGGTGGTGATGACGGCAACCAATCCTGAAACCCGCAATGTGGATCTGGATACCGGCCTTTGGGGCGGTTTCATTGTCAATGGCCGGGCACCGATCAATGTGTGCGGTGATAGCGGCGAGATTTGCGTGAAGCTGGGCGAAGGCGATAGTGGCGAATTTGGCGGCAATGATCCCGATGATGATAGCGGCCAGATCAATTTCTTGCAGATCAAATATACCGGTTTTGAAATCACCCCGGGCAATGAGCTGAACGGCTTGGCGCTGCAGGGCGTGGGCCGGGGCACCGAAGTTGATTTCGTGCAGGTGCATAATAATGCCGATGATGGTGTTGAATTCTTTGGCGGCACGGTGGATGCGAAGCATATCGTGGTCACCGGCTCGGATGATGATGCCATTGATTGGACCGATGGCTGGCAGGGTCGCTTGCAATTCGGTCTGGTTTTGCAAAATCCCAATCAGCCGAATTCTGATCGCGGGATCGAAGCGGATAATTTTGAAGAAAATAACGACTTCACCCCGCGTTCGCAGCCGATCCTTTCCAATCTGACCCTGATTGGTGCTGCTGATAGCGGCATCGGTGATACCGGGATCGTTTTGCGGCGCGGCACCGGGGTGCAGCTTTATAATGCTGTAGCCAGCAATTTTGCGGATGCCTGCCTCGATCTGGATGATCCCGCAACCTTTGCTCAGGCTGATCCGCAAAACGCCACGGCAGCGGGGGCGGGCCTGCGCATTGGTCATACTCTGCTGGATTGCGCGGCCCCTATTGAGAACGAAACCGATGATACGACTTTCGGCCTGCAGGCCTGGTTCGAAGCCGGGGCTGGCAATGCCATCGGTGCCTCATCGCTTCAGGTGCCCCAAGGCGGGGGCAAGGCTTTCGTGAATGGTGCGAATGAAGCCCAACGCCCGGCTGAAGACCCATCTGCCATCGATCCTTTCTTTGACAGTGTCGATTTCATCGGTGCCATCGAAAGCCCCGAGGCGGATTGGACAGCAGGCTGGACCATCTGGCTCGATCGTCCTGCCAATTAAGCCAAACCTGCGGATGCTGCGGCGGGGTGATCTCTGCCGCGGCATCTCGCCCCTCGTCACCTTATGTTGCAGCCTCAATAAAGGCCCAAAAGGCTTAGGGGAATTTCATGTCAGCCGCCCATATCAATCGCCTGCAGCTTTTGCTTGGCACTGCTTTTTCCACGCTTTCTCTGGGCCTTGGTGCCGGGGATGCGGTGGCGCAAGCCGAGCCCGATATTGAAGAAATTGTTGTTTCCGGGAAATATATCCCCGATGAAAAGCGCGCCACATCCGAAGTATCGAGCCTAATTGATGCGGAAGATTTCGCCTTGTCTGGCGATAGCGATGCCGCCGCCGCTCTGCGCCGCGTTACGGGCCTGTCTCTGGTGGGGGATGGCTTTGTTTTCGTTCGCGGCCTTGGCGAGCGCTATTCAAAAGCCCTTTTGAATGGGGCGGAACTGCCCAGCCCGCAGCCGCTGGAACGGGTGGTGCCCCTTGATGTTTTTCCAGCCGGTTTTCTGGAAAGTGTGCTGGTACAAAAAACCCATTCATCGCAATATCCCTCGGAATTTGGCGGCGGTGTGGTGGCCTTGCGGACCAAGGGCCTGCCGGATGAAAATTTCATCAGTTTTGGTGTCTCATCAGGCTTTGATCTGGCCAGTAGCCTTGATGATGGCCTGTCGGTTGAAGGCAGCGGATTTGATATCTCGGGCGTTGATACGGGCGGACGTCAACTCCCCAATATTCTGCGGGATCTGCCTATTGGGGCGCTCAATTCCCTTGGCGGTGCCGAATTGGAAGCGGCCAGTGAATCTTTGCCGCAAAATCGTTATTCCATCGATAGCGAAACCAATGCCCCCAATGTGGCGGTTAATTTCTCTTTGGGCCAGCGTTATGAAATTGGCGATGAGGCGGAATTGGGCATCATCGCAGCGGCAAATTATGATAGCGAATTTCAAAATAAATTCGGCATCCGGCGCAGTGTAACAGTGCAGGGGGCCGATGGCAGCCTGGGCTTTAACGAAGATTTTTCGCCGGAAGTGTGCGAACGTCAGGAATTTGAAGGCGGCGGCGATGATTGCGGCTTTCGCTCTACGGAATGGGAAATCAAGCTCAATGGTTTGCTCACCGTGGGTCTGAAGCTCAATGATAATCACAGCTTTAAATATGATACTTTGATCCTGCGGAAAACAACCCGGGAAGCGGCCATCGAAAAAGGCGAGGCGGCGGATGATCCGGGCACTCTTGTGGCCGATAATCGCACTGAATGGGTGGAAGAGCAGCTTTGGATGAATTTGCTTTCAGGCGAGC
Source organism: Iodidimonas nitroreducens (assembly GCA_000710935.1). Taxonomy (GTDB): domain Bacteria; phylum Pseudomonadota; class Alphaproteobacteria; order Sphingomonadales; family Rhodothalassiaceae; genus Iodidimonas; species Iodidimonas nitroreducens. The sequence goes on from BAYV01000011.1 coordinate 58,804, forward strand.
ATTTCTTCTCGTTTTTTGACAATCCTGTGCTGCAGGATACCAAGATCGATTGGCGCATGGCCTATTCTGAAGGCCGCCGGACTGCACCCCTGCGCCGCACATTCCGCTTTGAATTTACCGAATTTGATCAAACCTTCCGCCTGCCCACCGGCGCTTCATCGAATGTTTCAAGCTTTGGGGCTTTGGATGATGAAGTCTATGATCTGGGCTTTAATGGTCGGCAAAGCCTGACGCTTTGGGGTCGCGCGGTCGATCTCAATTTCGGGATGAGCTATTTCGATCAGCAGCGCACATCCGTGTTTCGTCGGTTCAGCTTTAATCTCAGCGGCTTGGGGCCTTTGCTCGATCTGCGCACGCAAATCCCCGAATTGATCTTTGCGCCGGAAAATATCGGCCCCGGGCAGATTCGGTTGATCGAATCAACACGGCAATCCGATGTTTCGGATGGCAGCTTTGAAAATTGGCAGGGCTTTGCCGGTTTTGATGCGCAAATTCTGGATACAGTGCGGCTGGCCGCCGGTGTGCGGGTGGAAAATTCCCTGCAAATCACCGAAACGGTGTTTACGCCCATTCCCGGCAGCCCCATCAGCCTGCCCAATGGAAGCCCTATCGAAACCCGGCTGGATAATGATTCGCTGCTGCCTTCGGCAACGCTTACCTGGGAATTTGCCAATAATATGCAGCTTCGTGGGGCTTTCAGCCAAACATTGGGCCGCCCCTCTTTGCGCGAATTGTCGTCATCGACTTTTCTTGATCCCGAACGCGATCGCGATGTGATCGGCAATCCCTTTCTGGGGATTACGGAATTCGATAATTATGATGTGCGCTGGGAATGGTATTTCGGCAATGGTGAACAGATCACTTTGGGCGGCTTTTATAAAAGCCTTGATAATCCCATTGAACGCACTTTTGTCTTTCTGGCCGATGAACCGGTGCGCACCTTCATCAATGCCGATAGTGCCGATTTATGGGGCATTGAACTGGAAGTGGAAAAGCTGATCCCGCTGGCCCAATGGTTTGATGGCGATTTTTTCCAGAACAGAGACTTCTTTTTCAAAGGCAATGCCACTTTCATCGATGCGGAAAGTCGACTTGATCCCGATTTTGCCAATGGGGCGCAAACCAATCTTGAACGCCGCCTGACCGGTCAATCCAAATGGCTGGGCAATGCCCAATTGGGCTGGCAAACACTTGATCTTGATGAACGGCTTGCGATCAATGTCAATTATACCGGTAAGCGGATCACCGATATCGGGATTTCCGGTGCCCCTGATTTGTTTGAAGATCCGCCGGTCATGGTCAATCTGACCTATGCCCGGGATCTGGAAATCTTTGGTGGCTTGTGGACCTTCAGCTTCGAGGCGGATAATCTTTTAGGCGAAGATTTCCGGCTGGTGCAGGGGGGGCTTGATGTTGAAGCTTTTCGCCTTGGGCGCGAGATTTCCATTGGTGCTTCGGTGCGCTTTTGATGGCAGCCTTCGCCTTTATGGATAAGCCCGGGTTAAGGGCCGAAGGGGCCGTGCGGATCGCTATTATGGCTTTGCAGATCGCGGCTGTGATCATGCTGGCCTGGCTGTTCGTGCGGCTTTTTTGGGCCCTGGTCGCGCCGCTTTCCATCAGCCCTTCGGCCCCCGTCTCGGCACTTTTGCCCATGCGGGCGCCGCCGCCTTTGGCCCGGCCTTTAAAGCTTGAAATCCTTCAAAGCTATGATCCATTTGAACGTCGGCAAAATGATGCTCCGCAGGCCGAAAGCCCGGCGGATTTGCCCCAAACCAGCCTTGATCTGAAGCTTTATGGGGTGCGGGTTGCCCTTGATCCCCATGATGCCGAACAGCGGGCCACGGCGATCATCCGCACGCCCGATCATCGCCAACAGGTGTATCGTCAGGGCGATCGGCTGATTAATGGGGTGCGCCTTTCCAAGATTCTTCCTGACCATGTGATCATCGACCGTGGAGGCGCCCGGGAAAGCCTTTATCTGACCGATAGAAAACGCCCTGCGGCAGAAAAGTTTTCTGTGCCCGAAATCAGCGATCAGCCGCCCAAAGCTGTGGATCAGCAGGCTGAGATGCTTGATTTGGAAGGGCTTTTGCAATCCGTTCAGATCAGCCCCCGGATCGAGAATGGAACGATCAGCGGATTGATCATGAAAGAACGGGGCACTGCAACAATCCTGCAATCAAATGGTCTTATTTCAGGGGATGTGCTGCTCTCTGTTGATGGCGTGCCGATGACCTCGGTCGCCAATCTGCAAAGGCTGGCGCAATCGATAAGCGGCACAAAAACCGTGACCCTTGAAATCGAGCGTGAAGGGGAGCGGCAAACCATCAGCATGCGCTCGGTGAGTAAGCCACGGGAATGACATCAAGACCACAGAGCGGGGAGACAAGGCGTAGGTCCGGGCGCTTTGGCTTGACTGCCGGGATTTTGGCCTATGCGGTCACACTATCCGGTTTTGGGGCCAGCACCAGCATAGGGGGATGGGCCCTTCTGGCGGTGTTCGGCCTTTCTGATGTGGCCATGGCGCAGGATAATCCCCAAGGTCTGGCTGCGGGGCGGGCCCGGGCAGAGGGGCAGGTGCTTAATTTTCGCGATGCCGATATTCGCGCCTTCATCGAAGATGTGTCGATGATGACCGGGCGGGCCTTTATCGTGGGGCCTCGGGTCACGGGAAAGGTCACGGTGATTTCTGAAGAGCCAGTGAGCCCCGCTGCGGTCTTTGATGTGTTTTTATCCACCTTGCAGGTGCATGGCTTTACCGTGACCCCCACCGCATCCGGGGCCTATAAAATCATTGAAGAAAGCCGCGCCGCCCAGCAGGCGCAGCCGCTTGGGCCTGAAGCTCAAGGGAAAGAAGATCGTTTCGTAACCGAAATTTTCCGCCTTCGCCGTGTCGATGGCCCCATGGCCATGCGTTCGGTGCAGCCGATCATCAGTGCGGATGGCCGGGCGATTGCCCAAGCGGGCAGCGATTTTCTGATCCTTGTGGATTATGCCTCGAATATGGATCGTTTGCGCCGGATCATCGCGCAGATCGATGCCGATCAATCGATCACCCGCACGATGGAATTGAAAAATATCTCATCCACTGAAATGGCCGGGATTTTGAATGAGCTTCTGGGTAAAAGCCGCAATGCCGAACCCGGCAGCGGCGGTGCAGCGCCCCGGGTGGTGCCGGTTGTGGCCAGCAATACATTGGTTTTGCGCGGCGAGCCAAAGGCGCTGGCAGATTTGATGGAAACCATCGAAGATATCGACGGCAAAAGTGCGGCGCGCAGTTCGATCCGGGTTTTTTATCTCAAACATGCCGAAGCCGCCGAGCTTGTGAGCCTGCTGCAGGAGGTCTCGCAATCGCTGGCGACATCAGGGGGAGAGGCGGCGGCGGGGCCACGGCGTGCCAGCATTGCCATGCATGAAGAAACCAATGCCCTGATCATCAGTGCCGAGCCCGATATGCTGCTTGCTTTGGAACAGGTGATCAATCAGCTTGATATTCGCCGGGCACAGGTGCTGGTCGAGGCGATCATTGTCGAAGTGTCGGATAATGCGGCCCGGGATCTGGGCCTGCAATATGTTCTGGGGGGTGGTTCGGGCAGCAATATCCCTTTCACTGCAACCAATTTTTCCAATACCGCGCCCGATATTCTGGCCGCCACCGGGGCGATTGCCGTGGGGGAGCAAACCAGCGGCGATAGTGATCTCCTTGATGGCCTGCAGCAGGCGGCGATCAGCTCTTTGCTCGGCGTTGGCGGTTTTGCCGCAGGCATTGGCGGGCTGACCAATAATGGCACTTTATTCGGGGTTATTCTCACGGCGCTGGCCGAAGATGTGCAATCCAATGTACTCTCAACCCCGCATATCATGACCATGGATAATGAATTGGCCAATATTTCGGTGGGTCAGGAAGTGCCGATCACCACGGGCGAAGTGGTGGGGGCGGATCTGGTCAATCCCTTTCGCACGGTTGAGCGCAAGGATGTGGGGGTGCAATTGGAAGTGCGCCCGCAGATCACCGAAGGCAATACGGTGCGGCTGGTCATCCGTCAGGAAGTATCGAGCATTTTAGGGCCGGTGAGCGCGGCCTCATCGGAACTGATCTTTAATAAGCGCGAAATTACCACCACGGTGATGGTGGATGATGGCGAGATCATCGTTTTGGGTGGGCTGATCGAGGATGATGAGCGGGTATCCCTGCAAAAAGTGCCTTTTTTGGGGGATATCCCCGGCATCGGGCGCCTGTTTCGCTCTGAAAGCCGATCGCGCGCCAAAACCAATTTGATGGTGTTTATCCGGCCCACCATCGTGCGCGATAAAAAGACCGCCGCCAGCGTGACGGATCGCAAATATGATTATATCCGCGCGGAACAGATGCTGCGCTCGGATGGTGGCGAAGCCCGGCTTGATAGCTATCTGAATAAGGTTTTGGGAGCAGGCCCCGATGACCAACCCCAACCCTGAGATCGTAACGCCGGATGCCTTTGATGCAGCGGCGGAGGAAAGCCGGGAGGAACAGGCCCCGCGCCTGAGCTATGGCTTTGCCCGGGCCCATGATGTGGTGCTGCTTGATTATGGGACAAAGGCGGTTTTGGGGGCGCGCGCACCCCTGGGCGGCCATGCTTTGCTGGAAGCCCGGCGGGTTTTGCGCCGTCCGCTGCGCGTGGATAGTTTGGACGGTGCGGATTTTGACCGGCTGCTGTCGGAACGCTATTCCCTAGAGGGCATGGCCGGGGATGATCTGGCATCCGGGGAAGGGGATCATGATCTCGATAGCCTGATCGATGATATTCCCCAAAGCGCCGATCTTTTGGATAGCGCCGATGATGCCCCGATCATTCGGCTGATCAATGGGTTGATCGCGCAGGCTGTGCGGCGGCGGGCCTCGGATATTCATATAGCCCCCTTCGAGCCGGCGCTTTTGATCAGCTTTCGGATCGATGGCATTTTGCATGAGGCCCTGCGCCTGCCGCCGCGTTTGGCGCCACGGCTGATTTCGCGGATCAAGGTGATGGCCCGGCTCGATATTACCGAAAAGCGCATTCCCCTTGATGGTCGGGTGTCTTTGAGTTTGGGCGGCAAAAGCATCGATGTGCGGGTGTCGACTTTGCCCTCGCGCCATGGGGAGCGGGTGGTGATGCGCTTGCTTGATAAGGATCAGGCGCATTTCCATCTTGATGCTTTGGGCATGAGCCGCCGAGCCCTTGCCGATTTGCAGCAGGCATTGGCCCAGCCCAATGGCATCATTTTGGTGACCGGGCCCACCGGATCGGGCAAAACCACCACCCTTTATGCGGGCCTGAGCCAGTTGAATGATGGCAGCCGCAATATTCTCACCATTGAAGATCCGGTGGAATATGCCCTTGATGGGGTGGGGCAAACACAGGTGAACAGCCGCGTGGGGATGAGCTTTGCCGCTGGTCTCAGGGCGATTTTGCGCCAGGACCCCGATGTGGTGATGGTGGGTGAAATCCGCGATGTGGAAACGGCCCAGATTGCGGTTCAGGCCAGCCTTACCGGGCATCTGGTGCTTTCAACCGTGCATACCAATTCGGCGGTGGCGGCCATCACCCGCCTGCGTGATATGGGGGTGGAGCCTTTTTTGCTGGCCTCGACCGTGAAGGCGATCATCGCCCAAAGGCTGGTGCGGCGTTTATGCAGCCATTGCAAAGAGGCTTATGCCCCCGATCCGGCGGAACGGCGGATTTTGGGCCTTGATGCGGCAGCCCCTGCGCCGCTGCTCTATCGCCCCAAGGGCTGCGACAGGTGCAATCACAGCGGCCACGAGGGGCGGATCGGGCTATATGAACTGGTCACCATCGAAGATCAGCTGCGGCAGATGATCCATGACAATGCGACCGAAGATGCGCTGGCCGAGGTGGCCTTCATGAAGCGCCAGACATTGCTGCAAAGCGGGCTTGATCATTGCCTCGATGGGGCCTGCAGCCTCACCGAGCTTTTGCGGGTGTGTCAGCCAAAAGGAGCAACGGATGCCAGCCTTTGATTATGAAGCGCTGGATGCCAGAGGCAAAAGCCGGAAGGGCATCATCACCGCCGATAGCCCCCGGCAGGCGCGGCTTGATCTGCGTGCCAGAAAGCTGATGCCGGTGGCCCTTGGTCTGGCCCAAGGGGGCATGGGCAGCGCCGGGCAGGGGGCAGAGGCCGAAAGCACGGCCAAGAGCAGGATGAGAAACAAGATGGGGCCAAAGGGCTCCCTGAATCAGAAGCAATTAAGCCTTGTGACCCGCCAATTGGCAACCCTGCTCGATGCCGGTGCGCCGGTGGATGAAGCCCTGCAATCCATTGCTATGCAGGCCGATCATCGGGCGGTGCGGCGGATTTTGCTGGCGGTGCGGGCCGATGTGATGGAGGGCCGCCGCTTATCGCAGGCGATGGCCCGGCATCCCGGCAGTTTCAATCCGCTTTATCGGGCTTTGGTCGATGCCGGGGAAACATCGGGGGCTTTGGGCACGGTTTTGCTCAGGCTTTCGGTGCATCTTGAAAAATCCCGGGCGATGCGCACCAAAATCGTCACCGCCCTGATCTATCCCATCATGCTCGCGATCACGGCGGTGGTTGTGATCATCGCCCTGATGACCTTTGTGGTGCCAAAGGTTGTGGATCAATTCGACCATCTGGGCCAAAGCCTGCCAGCCCTTACGCTTTTCATGATCAGCCTGTCGGATATCATCCGGGATCATGGGCTTATGATTTTGCTTGGTCTTGGCGGGGTTGGGGGGGCGGTGCGCCTATCCTTGCGCCGGGAAGCCGTGGCGCGCCGGGTGAGCATCTGGCTTTTGGCGATGCCCATATTGGGGCGGCTGATCCGCGCCGTGGAAGGGGCGCGCTTGGCCCGCACCTTGGCCACCCTGGTGGCTTCGGGGGTGCCGGTGGTGGAATCCCTTGAAAGTGCGCGGCCGGTTTTGCGGTCGATGCCATTGCAGGACGCTTTGGGGCAGGTAATCACGCAGGTGCGCGAGGGCAGCGCTTTGGCGCAGGCGCTGCGGCGGCTGGCGGTTTTCCCGCCTTTGATCGTTTATATGTCGGCGGTGGGGGAGCGTTCGGGGCAATTGCCGCAGATGCTGGAAAAGGCGGCGGATTATCTGGAAAGCGAATTTGAACAGGCAACCCAGATCACGCTGGGCCTTTTGGAACCGGCGATCATTATCATCATGGGGGCGATGGTTGCGCTGATCGTGCTGTCGATCCTGCTGCCGATTTTGCAATTAAACAGTTTAAGCCTGTTATAAGGAGATGACCATGACCGCTCATGCTGCACAGTCCCGCCATCCGCGTGCGGATCATCAGGCGGGCTTCACCCTTGTCGAACTGATGGTGGTGATCGTGATCATCGGCCTTTTGGCAACGGTGGTGGTGATCAATGTTTTGCCAAGCCAGGATCGGGCGATGGTGGATAAGGCGCGCACGGATATCGCCACCCTTGAGCAGGCGATTGAAATGTACCGATTGGATAATCTCGCCTACCCCAGCACGGAACAGGGGCTGGAAGCCCTGCTCAGCGCCCCCGGGGGGCTAAATCGCCCGGAACGCTATCGCACCGGCGGCTATATCAAACGCCTGCCGGCCGATCCCTGGGGGAATGCCTATCTGTATCTTTATCCCGGGGAGCGATCCACATTCGACGTGTTTTCCCATGGTGCCGATGGTCGGCCGGGCGGCGAGGGGCAGAATGCGGATCTGGGCAACTGGAATTGAGCCATGGCCGATTGTCGCCCCTTTGGCCCGCAATGCGGCCTCAGCCTGATTGAATTGATGCTGGTCCTTTTCGTGGTGGGATTGTCATCGGTCGTGGTCGTGTTCAGCCTTCCCCCCGCCACCCCCGATGTGGAGAAGAATGCGCAGGCTTTGACCCGCTCCCTGGAGATGGCCGGGCAGATGGCGATTTTAGGCGGGCAAAGCATCGGCATTTTGATCGATCCCGATGGCTATGGTTTTTATCGCCGCCACGAAGGCCGCTGGCAGGCTTTTGAAAGCCGATCTTTGGGCGGCGGAGCGCATCGCCCCTGGCCCCATAAACAGGCGGAGGATGTCACCCTTTCCATTGAACGCAATGGCCGGCCCCTTGCCCTTGATAGCCGGGAACCGCAGATTTTTTTCGATAGCACCGGGCAGGCGAGCCAGGCCCGGATCATGCTGGCGAGCCAAAATATGCAGGCAGAGATCGGGATCGAGGCCAATGGCCATATCGCCCTTGATCTGCAAAGGCGCAATCCATGAACGGGAAAGGCGGCATGGCGGGCTTCACCCTGATCGAGGTGATGGTGGCTTTGGGGGTTTTTGCCCTTGCGGTGCTGGCGCTTTTATCGGCGCAAACCCAAAGCCTCGTTACATCCGGGGGGGTGCGGGATCGGGCTTTGGCCCAGATCGTGGCGGAAAATCAGATGGTTTTATGGATGAGCCAGCCGCAATTATCCGGCCCGGGGATTGATCAGGGCCGGATCGAGGAAGCCGGGATGTTGTGGATCTGGACCGGGCGGATCATCGCCACCGCCGATCCTGCCATCAGCCGGATCGAGATCGATGTGCGGCGCGTTGAGGAAAGCAGGGTCGCCCCGGATCAGGGCAGCGGGGATGTTCTGGCCAGCCTCACGGCATTTCGCAGGGCAAGCCCATGATCAAGGCGAGCCCCATAAAAATGACAGGCGATGATCAAGGGCGGCGGGCAACCGGCGGCTTTACCCTTGTTGAGGTGCTGCTGGCGGTGGCGATCTTCGCGGTGATTGCCGCTGCAGGGGCCGGGGTGCTGGCGGTGGCGGTGGATGGTCGGGGGCAAATGGCCGATCTGGCGGATGATCTCGATCGCCTCAATAAAGCCCGGGCCTTGATGAAATCGGATTTCGCGCAGATCGCCCGTCGCCCGGTGCGCGATGCCATGGGCAATCGCCAGCCTTTTGTTTTTTATGGCAATGATCAAAGCGGCGCGGATCAACCCCTGCTGATCCTGACCCGGCATGGCTGGGATAATCCCGATGCCCTTTTGCCACGCGGCGGATTGCAATGGGTGGATTATCGGCTGCAGGATGGGGTGCTGATCCGCCGGGCCTGCCTTTATCCGGATCGGGTGCCCGAAACCCCCTGTTTTGATCAGCCTCTGCTTTTGGGTATTGAAAGCCTTTCCTTGCGTTTTCGGGTGGGGGATCAATGGCTTGATCGCTATGAGCTGCGCAGCGGGGGCAATGCCGCCATCGCTGGCGGCAATCTGGTGATGCTCCCCCGGGCATTAGAGATCATCACCAAAAGCCAAAGCCTGGGGTCTTTGCGGCAGCTTTTCCTGCTTCCCGGAGGGCCATGAGGATGAGGGTGTACGATCCCGATCCCCGCCAAAAGGGTGCGGCTTTGCTCAGCGTTCTGGTGCTGGTGGCGTTATTATCGGCCATGGCGGTGGTGATGCTGGCGGATGGGCGCGCGGCCATAGAAAAGCTGGCTTTGCTGCGGCAATCCGATCAGGCCTTCTGGTATGCCTTGGGGGCCGAGGAACTGGCCGCAGCGGTGATCACCCAAAGCCATCGGATCAGCCCGGATCGCGATAGCCTTCAAAGCCCCTGGGCGCAGGGCGAACAGATCTTTCCCATCACTGGCGGGCTTATCAGGGGGAGGATCATCGATGGCGGGAATTGTTTTAATATCAATGGATTGGTCAGCGATATGGGGGGGCGGCTGGTGATCGACTCCCTAGCTGCCGAAGAATTGGCCCGGCTTTTGGATCACCTTGATGTGGATGAGGCACAGGCCGCCCGGCTGATCGCCCGCTTTGGCGATTGGATCGATAGCGATCAGCGCGTTTCCCCACGCGGGGCCGAGGATTTTGCCTATGGGGGGAAGAATATCGGCTATAGAACCGCCGATAGCCTGATGGTCGAGGGCATGGAAATGCGGGCTGTGGAGGGGATGGATGCGGGGCTTTATCAAACCCTGCGCGATTGGCTCTGTGTTTTGCCCATGGCCGGGCCATCGGTGATCAATATCAATACTTTGGGCCCCAGCCAATGGCCGCTGCTGGCGATGATTTTCGGGGATCGCTTCACCGAAAGCCAGCTTCGCGGGCTGATTCTTGATCGCCCCGAAGGCGGCTATCGCGGGCAGGGCAGCTTTTTGGCGCAGCCCCTGTTCGGATCGATGGTTATCCCCAGCGAGATGCAGCAGCGCATCGGGGTAAAAACCCGATTTTTCGTGATCAGATCAACCATTTTACTGGATAGCCGCAGCCTTGTTATTCAAACGCTTTTTGAAAAGGCAGCCAATGGGCGGCTGACCCGCCATCGTCGGCAGATCGGACAGGATCTATGACCAGAACGCTTTTGATCCGCCTTCCCGCATTGCCGGATGATCCTTTGGATTGGATCGTCTTGTCTGATGCGCCACTGTCCGAGAGTCTCGCAAACGAAGAACGGGCAAACGAAGATCTGGCAAAAGCGGCGGCCGCGGCAGATCGGATCATCGCGCTGGTGCCGGGCAGTGATGTGGCCTCACGGTTCATGGCCTTGCCCCCGGCCCGGTTTTCGCAGATGCAAGCCGCAGCAGCCATCGCCCTTGATGATGATCTGGCCCATGATCATGAACGGCTGCATGTGGCGCTGGCCCCCGCCGATCAGCCCTCGATGGCGGGCGATGGGCCATCCCGGCGTTTGGTTCTGGCGCTTTCGGATCGGCTGATGGCGGGGTGGATCGCGCGCCTGCATGATTGCGGCGTGACCCCGCATCTGATGCTGCCTGATTATCTGGCGCTGGCATCGGGGCAATCGGAAAAAGAAGTGCAGATTTTTGCCGATGGTCAGATGATGATCGTCGCCTTGGGGCCCGATGATGGCTTTGCGATTGAAGCCGAGCATCTGATCCCGGTGTTAAAAACGCATTCCTGGCGGGCGGCGATGCTGGCCCATGGGGGCGGCGGCCATCTGCGTCTATATGTGGATGATCGGGCAGGCGAGCAGGCGGGTGCGGGGGCGAAACTGGCCCGGGATCTCGCCGATTTATTGCCGGATGCTTGGGAAATCGACCATGCGCCTACGCCGCCATCTTTGCTTGATCATCTGCGAAAACGCGGTGTTGAGGGGGCGGCGGCCAATTTATTGCAGGGGCCTTATCGGCGGGCTTCGGCCTTTCTGCCTGATATGCGGGCCTTGCGGCTTTTGGCGGGGCTTTTGGCGCTGGTATTTTTCGGCCATGGGCTGTGGCTTTATCTGGATGGCCAGCGCTATGCGGCGGAAGCCGATGCCGCTTTTGCGCGGGCCGAGGCGGTTTTTTCCCATGCCATGCCCGATCAGAAGCGGATCATCAATCCCCGGGCGCAATTGGATCAGGAACGCAGCCGCCTGATGGCGGCGGGGGGCGGGGCCGGTTTCCTGCGTCTTGCGGGTCTTTTGGTGGATGCCCTTGCCCAAAAGCCGGGCCTGCAATTGGTGATGATGCGCTATGATCATGAAAGCGAAAGCCTTCATTGCGATCTGGTTTATCAGGGCTTTGATGATCTGGAAGCCTTGAAGGCCGCCATCGAGGCGGGCGGTGGGGTGCTCGAAGATGGCGGGGTGCGCCAATCGGGGGATCGGATCGAGGGCAGCGTGGTGATAAGGATGGCCTCATGAAAAGCTGGTGGATGGATTTGAGCGGTCGGGAACGCAGGCTTTTGCAGGGTGCGGCTTTGATTCTCCTGATCCTTGGGGGCTGGCAATTTATCCTGCGGCCTTTGCTGGATTATCGGGCCGAGCAGATGGCGGTGCGCCAAAGCGCTTTAACCACTCTTGAGGAGATCGAAGGGCTGGCCGCCGATGTGCTGGCCTTGCGCGCCCGTCAAAAATCCATGGCCCCTTTGGCGGGCAAGGGCAATGCGACGGCGGATCCGGTGCGCAGCATCATCAGCCGCACGGCCAGCGAAAAGGGCCTGTCGATGACCCGCCTGATGCCAGAAGAGGATGGCGGGGTTACGATCTGGTTCGATCAGATTTCATCGCCGCAGCTTTTTAGCTGGATTGCCGATTTGCAAACAGAACATGGGATCAGGGTGATGCGGGCCAGCCTGTCTGATAATCGCGAACAGGCAGGCATCCGGGCGCAGATCCGCCTGCAAAAAGGGGCGTTTTGATGAAAGGACGTTTGATCCTTTTGTTCGTGCTGGCCGCCTTGGTTTTATGGATCGCCACGCTGCCCGCTTCGCTTGTTTGGCGGAGCTTTGGGGATCGGTTGATGGCCACCAATGGGGTGGGGGTGAGGCTGGTTGATGGCACGCTGTGGTCGGGCACATTGGATGGGCTGAGCCTTGATGGCCGCCTGCTGGGGGATTTTGGCTATCGCCTTGATGGCTGGGCTTTATGGCGGGGCAAGGCGGATATGGACTGGCAGCTTGCGGGCGGCGATCTGACGGGCCAGGGGCGCGCGGTGATGGGTCTGTTTGGGGGTGCTTTGGATATTGAGGGGGCGCTAGAGGGCGAGCTTGTCGGATTACCCCTGCGCCTGCCGCTTTTGGGGCGGTTTACCGCTGACATTGATGATCTGCGGTTCGTGCCCGGGGAAGGCTGCCGCGCGGCTTCCGGCACATTATGGAGTGATGCCCTCAGCCGCAGCCAATCGCTGCTCGGCTGGGTGGGGCCTGAATTGGACGGACGCCTTTTATGCCGCGATAAGATTGTGCATTTGCCCCTTAGCGGGCAGGATGCACAGATCAGGATCGAGGCTTTGATGCGGATATTCCCCGATCAGCATTGGCAGGTGGATATGGTGGTTGAAATGCGTGACCAGGCGCCCGATGAAGCTTTGGCCGGGCTTTTGCCGATGCTCGGCTTTCGCGCCGATGGCCGCCGCTATCTCTTTCAGCAGGCAAGCCCCGGTGCCCCATTGGTGCCGCTTTCCCTTGGCAGAAAGGACGGCTGATGATTATGTGCCATTATATTGTTGGTCTTATGTTGCGGCTGGGGCGGGTGGTGTTTTTGTTGCTGGGGGCGGGGCTTTTATTGGCCGCCTGCACAACGGGTTCGCCATCCGCGCCTTTATCCCCCAGAGCATCAAACCCGGCAGCGTCTATCTGGGATGATGAGGGCCTGCACAGAATCGGGCGGCTGCCCTCCCAAGACCTGCCGGCGGGCACCTGCGGGCTGTTTCTCTTTTCCAAAACCCCCGAACCGGCGCTGGTTTTTTATGAAAATTCCGCATCCGCCGCAGCCTTGATGCGCATCGATGGGGCGCTGATGACAATCCCCCGGATTGCGGCCGAGGGGGATGTGGAAGCCGGATATTTTACCCGTCAGATTTTTGCCACGGCGGATGGCGCTTTGCGGCTTCAACTGAGCTTTGAAACTGAGATCAGCGAGCAGATCATCGGTGGTGCGCTGGTCCCTAAAGGCACGCTGCGCCTGAGCGGCCTCGATGGCTGGGACCAGATGCGGCCGGTGGGCGGGTTGATCGCTTGCCGACAGGCGGATGCGCCTGCTAAGAACTGAAGCCATGCATGAAAGGCGGTTGTCTTTCAATGAAAGTGAATAATGCAAGGATTTTATGATGCGCCTCAAAATGGGATTCGCCCTTCTTTTTTGCCTGTTTGCGATGCCATTGGCGGCGCAGGATCTGGAAACATCATCGGCAACGCGGTTCATTGAAAGCCTGCCAGAGGTGATCCGTTTGGGTGAAGATTTACAGGAAAGCGGCTTGGCTGAAGGTTTTCAAAATGCCCTGAAGCCCAGCGCCGAGCATGGCTTTTCCCCCTATCAGCGGGGCACGGATTGGATGAAGACGGCCGCCCCCGAAAGCTACCAGAAAATGAAGGATGTGGCCGCCGATCATGGTTTTTCCGATGTGGATGAATGGGCCAAAGTTGGCGATCAGGTGATGGGCGCTTTCATGGCCATGGAAATGCAAAATATTCCCGATGAAAGCCGGGCCATGGCCGAACAGATGACCCCGGACATGCTGGCGCAGATGCCCCAAGCGGTGCGCGAACAGATCGAAGGCATGAAGATCATGCTGGCAGCGATCAAGGATGTCCCGGAACAAAATATCGAAACGGTGCGGCCCTTAGTGCCGGATCTGAAGGCGGTTCTGGGCGGGCAATAAGCCAAAACATGATGGCGAGGGATGAAGCGGAGCAGGGCGCGACAATAGACCGCCCTTTTCGATCTCCTCATTCATGCCATATCTGTTTTATAGGCTATGATAAACGGTCTTTCATGTCCGGTAAGATCATTGGCCGGGATCATGGCTCATGTGTTGTAAAGACCAGGCAGCTATAAAAGGAGAGTGGATGTGCCAAGGATGCGTTTATTATCGGCGATCTTAGCGGTTTTAGGTTTTGGGGCTTTGGGCGCGGGCGTTTCTGCCTTGCCTGTGATGGCTCAGGAAGCAGGCAATGCCGATGAGGGGGCGAAGATTTTCCGCCGCTGCCAGGCTTGCCATACGGTCACCGAAGGCCAGCATCGCGTGGGCCCCTCGCTCTATGGCGTGGTGGGCCGTCAATCGGCTACGGCTGAGGGCTTTCCCCGCTATTCCGATGCCATGAAAGCATCCGATATCACATGGACGGAGGAAAACATCTCGAAATATCTGGAAAATCCGCGGGCGTTTATTCCCGGGAATATCATGGCCTTTCCCGGTCTGCGGAAGGAACAGGATCGCTTGGATGTCATAGCTTTTTTAGAGCGTGCCGCCGAAGCGGAGTAAGCGACCGGATTAAGCGGCCGGCCTATGCTTTGGCCGCGAGCCGTCTTCTGACTGTGTGAAAAAATCCTACATGTGTCCAAGCTTTTGAGGGCCCAAAGATCACCGCCATCTGGCGCGCCGGTCTTTGGGTCTTTTTCATTTTGACTAAAAATTGCTTATTTACAATAACTTGCAAATTTAACCCTTATAAAGCGCAGAATGCTGAAAAGGGGTATGTGCCAGCTTGACTAAAGATATTTAATATCATAAGTCATATAAATAAACGGGTGAAAAGGATTGCCCGTTCGATCAGGGCCCGGATGCGTCTGTGCAAGAAAAAGCACAATAAAAACAAGCACCCGTGCCCATTTGGATTTTTTGGGAGGGAGAATGAGATGACACATAAGGCCCCGGATGCGCCCTGTTCCCGGCGTTTCTTCACATCCATGACCAGCCGTTTTGCGCTGTTGTCTATGCTGGCTTCGGCCCCGGTGCTGGCGCAGGACGCGGGCACATCAGGCGAAGATGAACCTTTTGAAATCGATGAGATCGTCGTTACCGGGATTCGCGGCAGCTTGAACCGGGCGATGGATATCAAGCGCAATTCTGATCGGATCGTTGATTCCATTTCATCAGAAAATCTTGGCAAATTCCCGGATTCGAATGTGGCCGAATCCCTTCAGCGGATTTCCGGGGTTTCCATTGATCGGTCCGGCGGCGAAGGCCAGTTCGTCACCGTGCGCGGCTTTGGGCCGTCGTTCAATACGGTGCTGGTGAATGGCCGCACCTTTGCCACCGAAAATCAGGGGCGGGAATTCAGCTTTGATCTTTTGGCCGCCGATCTGATCACCGGCGCCGATGTTTATAAAAGCTCGGTCGCCACCACCCAAACCGGGGCTTTGGGGGCTACCATCAATGTGAAAACGGCCCGGCCCCTTGATATTGGCGGCTTCAAATTCGTGGCCAGCGCCAAGGGCATGTATGAAGAGCTGTCGGAAAGGGTGCAGCCTCAGGGTTTTGCCTTTATCAGCGATACCTTCATGGATGATCGTCTGGGCCTTTTGCTTTCGGTTTCCCATCAATCGCGCGATGCCCAGATCGATTCTGTGGAAACCCGTGGCTTCAATCCCAATAGCAGCCTGCCACAGGCCGGGCTTGAAGGGGTGTTTGTGCCGCAAAATTTCGATCAGATCACCAATTTTGAAAATCGGGATCGCACCGGGGTCACCGGGGTGATCGAATATAAGGCAACAGACCGGCTGCATTTCACGGTGGATGCCCTGTGGAATCGCTTCAAGGTGAAAAGCAATGCGGCCTCTATCGGCCATTGGTTCACCGCCGATCAGATTTTGGATGCCGAGATTGACAGCAATCGCACGGTCACCAATCTCACGCATTCTGAAAATGGGGCCACTGATTTCATCAGCCGCACCTTTAATCGGCCCACTAAGATCAAGGCCCTTGGCTTCAATGCCGATTGGCAGCTCAATGATATGATCAATCTGGTGTTTGATAGTTCATGGTCGCGCGCCACTTCCAATAATGGCGGCAATGATAGCTTTGCGGTGATCGGCTTTAATAATGGTGTCAGCTTCAGCAATGATGGCACAACCGATCTGCCTTCGGTGACCGGCCTGCCCGCCAATCTGCAGGATCCATCCATTGGCCGGGCCCATATCGCCATTCGCGAGGGATGGGATGTGACCGATGAGATTTTTGAAAACCGCCTCGATAGTGCATGGGAAGTGGATGGCGAGCATCTCAAGCGATTGAAGATCGGTGCCTATTATGCGGATCGCACCAAAACCAACGAGCTTGTGCGGACCGATCCCAATACCCTGTGCCTGTTTTGCGGCTATTTCGTGGATGTGCCGGATTCGATCCTTCGGCCTTTTGAAAATAGCGGCTTTCTGGCCGGATTTTCTGGCGATATTCCCCGCGCGTTTCAAACCTTCGATCCTGATGATCTTTTTGCCTTCCTCGAATCTCCCGAAGCCGCCACAGCCCGGGATACGCTGTTGAATCTGGCGCCCGGCACCACCGCATCCCTGATCGGACCCAATGGATTTTCCGCACAGGTGCAGCCCGATAGCTTTCGGGTGAATGAAATCGTCGCCGATGCCTATATCGAAGCGGATATCGAGGGCGAAGTGGGTGGCCTGCCATGGTTTGTGAATTTGGGCGCGCGCTATACCCACACCAATCTCACTGCAACCGGTTCGCAGCTCACTTTGAATGATCTGCGCACGGTTTTTGGCGATGAAACAATTTTCCAAGGCGTGTTTGCGGGCGGGGTGGAAACGGTTCGGCAGTCCAATTCCTATGATAAATTCCTGCCCAGCCTGAATGCCAAGATCGAATTCACCGACGAGATCATCGGGCGCTTTGCGGCTTCGAAAACCGTGACCCGGCCGCAATTGACCGATCTCGCCCCCCGGGTGAATTTCGATGTGCTGCGCCCGGGCAATCTGATTGCCAGCGGCGGCAATCCCGATCTGAAGCCCTTTACATCGGATAATTTCGATCTGTCTTTTGAATATTATTATGCGCCGGGCGGCTATTTCACCGTTGCCCTGTATTATAAGCAGATCGACGATTTCATCGTCTCGACTTTGGCGGTGGAAGATTTCCCGGTGGATAATGCCGATAATATCTTCCCCGGTGGCCTGGCTCCGTTCAATGTGCGGCGGCCACGCAATTTTGAAAGCGCGAATGTGCGCGGTGTTGAAATTGCCTTCCAGCATCTGTTCGATTATCTGCCCGGTGTGCTGAGCGGCTTTGGGGTGACGGCGAACGCCACGTTTGTTGCCAGCAATGCCGATGTGGATCAGGGCAGTATCAACCAGACCTTTGCCCTTGAAGGGCTAGGCAATTCGCAGAATTTCATTCTGTTCTATGATAAGGGCGGCTTTGAAAGCCGGATTGCCTATAATCGCCGGGGCGAATTCCTCCAAACCGTTTCCAATCCGGTGGGGGGTGATCCGATTTTCGTCAAAACCTTCGATCAGATCGATGCCCGGGCAAGCTTTGCCATCACGCCCAATGTTTCGGTTTTTGTGGAAGGCATCAATATCACCAATGAAAAAGTGTTCAAAACCGGACGTTTTGACAATCAGCTTTTGCAGGTGGTGAATACCGGTGCGCGCTATGCCTTTGGGGTGCGTACGGAATTCTGACCCTGAGGGATGGGGTTGTTCCCATCCCTGATTGAACCGGCCGGGGCCCCACCCCGGTCGGTTTTTTTATCAGGGGGCGGCCCAAATGGGCTTCAGATCGCCTGCAGATGCAGGATCAAAAGGCTGTGGGGCATCATCCGGGGCGGCAAAAGGCCCGATTGCATCAAAACCGCGCCCGATGCGGTGATCCCGCCGTCAAATAATTCGGCCCAGAAAGCACTGTTGCCGGGGTCGGGATTTTGCGGCCATAGGGCGCGCATCTGATAAGTGCGATGGGGTTCCAGACCAGAAAAGCGGATTTTGGGCGGCAGGCTTGTAGGGGCGAGGCTGCTGGCAGCGAGATCATGGCCAAGATGGGCGATGCTGACCAGCGCCTGCCCGCCACCATCTTCGATCATGGCAAAGGCATCAAAGGGGGCGGGGCTATCAAAGCGCACCAATTGGCCGGAATGGATCAGCCCGCGCGTGCGTTTATAAAGCGCGATGGCCTGGGCCAGAATGGCTTTATCGGAGGGTGTTTCCTGCCGCAGATCGGCTTCGATCCCCATATGCCCAAACAGCGCCACCGCCGCCCGGGTTTCCATGGGGAAAGCCCGTTTGGTAATGTGGCACAGATGCGGCCCCACATGCGCCCCCATGATTTCGGGCGGAAAAAACAGCGAAAATCCGCGTTGGATGGCCAGCCGGTCCATGGCGTCATTGCTGTCGGATGTCCAGATGCGATCGGCGCGGGCCAGAATGCCATAATCGGCGCGGCCTCCCCCCGATGCGCAGCTTTCGATCTCGACCTTGGGATGGGCCGCGCGCAGGCGATCCAAAAGGGCATAAAGGGCATGGATCTGCCGCTCCATCACCGGTTCACCCATTGCCCCGCCGGGATGAAGATTATCGCGGTTCATATCCCATTTCAAATAGGCGATGGGATAGGTTTTCAAAAGATCATCAAGCCGGGAAAACAGCATTGCGCTCACCTCCCCGTGGCTGAGATCAAGGCAAAGCTGATGGCGGTAGGGGATGGGATCGGCCCCTGATGCTGCCAGCACCCAATCGGGATGGGCGCGAAAAAGATCGCTATCGGGATTGACCATTTCCGGCTCGACCCACAGCCCGAAATCCATGCCCTTTTCGTGCACATGATCGATCAGGGGCCCGAGGCCATCGGGATAGATTGCGGGATCGACGAACCAATCCCCCAATCCTGCCCGATCATGGCGCCGGCCTAAAAACCAGCCATCATCAAGCACGAAGCGCTCCGCCCCCACCGCTGCCGCTTCATCGGCCAATTGGCATAAGGTTTTAAGATCATGCTGGAAATAGACCGCTTCCCAGCTATTATAATGAACCTTGCGCGGCATGTTTTTAAGGCCGGGCGATAAAAGGCTGTGGCGCACAAAATGATGGAAATGTGCGCTCAGCCCGTTCAGGCCCTGATCGCTGATGCTGATGAACACATCGGGGCTTTGATAATGCTCGCCCGGTGCAAGGCGAATTTCGCCGGGCAGGAACAAAGACCCTGCCTGTAGATAGCATCGGCCATCGGGCAATTGCCCATGGATGAGGCGGTGATGACCGCTCCATCCCAAATGAAGGGCAAGGGCCGATCCGCGATGATAATCAGTGCTGCTTTCCTTCAAAATCAGCGCCGGGAAGCTGTCATGAGATGTGCGCCCCCGGCGGTTTTCCCGCACGAACTGGCCCATGAAGCCTTTGGTTTCGCGCATTTGAAATTCGCCCGCCCAGCGCCCCTCGAACGATAGAATCTGATCGAGATGATCGGGGACCGGGATGGTGATCGCAGCACAATGATCGATGATTAAAGGCTCGGGCTCGGCGGATTGATTGCACACTTCCGTTGAGGCTTTCAAAACATCGCCGATCATCGCCAGCCGATGGATGATCATGATCCCTAATCGCGGATCGGATGCGGTGATCATGAGGGCCTGGCCGCCCGCGATTTCATCGGTTTTGATCCTGTCCCAGCGGGGATTGAAATCCCAGCCACACCCCCCCTGATGCAGGCTGATCGCCGGAGCGCCCAGCCAGCCCGCGGCAGTGGTGGGGCTGAGGGAGAGCGGGGCATCGATGGCCGGGCCGCCGGGCACTTCATAGCGTTCATCAAAATGGGCCAGCATGGCGGGGGTGGTTTCGGCGGAGAGATGCCGGCCCAGATAAAGCAGCGCCGGCAGACTGCCCCGCAGATCGATGATGGCGCTGAGATGATCGCCCTTCAGCACATGGAAAGCAGGGCGATTTTTTTCGGGCTTCAGGGCGCGCCGTGCATCCAATGGCTGGTCAGATCGCTTTTTGCTGGTCATCATGATCCTCATCTGGGGCAAAGCTTAGAAAATGGGGTGGAAAAACTTTACAGCATCGGAAGCCGCCAGCCTTGCATCCTTATAAAATCTTATTAATATGATCAATAGGCAGCGATCTAAAAATAAAGCCTGCCATATAATCAGAACAAAGGATTGGCAGCATAAGCCGATCTTGATGAAAGGGGAGGGGGAATGCTTGGCGTTTGTTATTATCCTGAACATTGGTCGCCCGCTTTATGGCCCGATGATGCCAGGCGCATGGCCGATCTGGGCCTGAAGATGGTGCGAATCGGGGAATTTGCCTGGTCGCGATTAGAGCCAAAGCCCGGAGCATGGCAGATCGATTGGCTGGATCAGGCGATTGAAACCCTTGCCAATGCCGGATTGAAGATCGTGATCGGCACCCCCACCGCCACGCCGCCGAAATGGCTTATCGATGCGCATCCCGATATTTTGCCGGTCGATCCCCATACGGGCCGGGTGCGGGGCTTTGGATCGCGGCGTCATTATGATTTTTCAAGCCGCCTTTATCGCGATCTGGCGGCAGGCATCAGTGAAAAGCTCGCCCGGCATTATGGCGGGCATAAAGCGGTGATCGGCTGGCAAACCGATAATGAGCTCTGTTGCCATGAGACGGCGCTGTCCATCTCGCCACAGGCGGTGGTGGCTTTTCGCGATTGGTGCAGGGCGCGCTACGGCACCATCGCCGCCCTCAATGAAGCCTGGGGAAATGTATTCTGGTCGATGGAATACAATGATTTCAGCGAGATCGAAGCCCCCTATGGCGCGGTCACGGAAACCGCCCCGGCGCATCGCCTGGCTTTTCGCCGCTTCACATCCGATCAGGTGGCCTTGTGGCATCGCGCGATGATCGCGGCCATCCGCCCCCATGCGGGGGATCAGTTCATCACCCATAATTTCATCCCCATGGCGGAAACCGGGGTGGATAATTTTGCTCTCGCCCGGGGGCTCGATTTTGCATCCTATGATAATTATCCTTTGGGGCGCACCGATCTGGTGCTGGCCGATGCGGGGGCGGAGGAATTTCAGCGTTTCATGCGCACCGGCCATCCCGATCTGGGGGCCTGGACCTTCGATCAAAGCCGCTGCCTCACACCCTCTCGCCAATTCTGGGTGATGGAACAGCAGCCCGGGCCGGTAAACTGGGCCCGGCACAATCCCCGCCCGGCTTCGGGCATGGTGCGGCTCTGGACATTGGAAGCCTTTGCCCACGGGGCCACATGCGTCAGTTATTTTCGCTGGCGCCAAGCCCCTTTTGCGCAGGAACAGATGCATGCCGGGCTTTTGCGGCCCGATCATAGCGAGGCGGAAGCCTGGCCCGAAATCAAGGCTGTTGAGGCCGAAATCAGGCAGTTGAAACTGGCCGATCTGCCTGCCCCAAAGCCAAAGATTGCAATGATCGTTTCGGCCCCATCACAATGGGTGACCGAGATCGAGCGCCAAGGCGACAGCTATGATCATGAAAGCCTGATGCGGCAATATTACACGGCCTTCCGGTCTTTGGGGCTGGATGTGGATATCGTGAGCACAGAGGATGATCTGACAGGCTATCGGCTCATCTGTGCGCCGGTTTTATCGATCATCAGCGAAGCCGAGGTGGAGGCTTTGCAAAAAAGCGGGGCGACGCTGGTTTTCGGCCCCCGCAGCGGGGGGAAAACGGCGGATTGTGCGATCCCCGAAGGATTGGCCCCCGGGGCCTTGCGGGCCTTGTTGCCGATCAGGATTTTGATGGCGGAAACCCTGCGCCCCGGCTGCGGTGGCAGCCTCCTATGGCAGGGGAAACATTATAGCGCCCGGGCGTGGCGCGATCATGTGGATCCCGGCCCGGCTGAATGCCTTGCCCGCTTTGATGATGGCAGCCCGGCGCTGGTGCAGTCGGGGCAGGCCTATTATCTGGCGGGCCTCACTGATGCGCCATTCCTGCGCGATTTTTTCCGCCATTTATGCGCCTTGCCCGGCCTTGATCTGCCGACGCTCGATTTGCCTGATGATCTGCGGATCAGCCGCCGGGGTGGGCTGGTTTTTGCCTTTAACTACGCCGCCAAAGCTCAGCCGGCCCCGGCCCCCGATGGGGCGGATTTCGTGCTGGGTTCGGCGATGATCCCCGCCCATGATGTTGCTATTTGGAAGGATATCTGATGATCCGTCTCGTTTTATTGGCCTGTGCCGCCCTTGTGATCAGCCCTTTTGCGGCGGGGGCCTTTCCACCCTCTGATGCCCCGGAACTGGCGGCACGGGGCGATTATGCGGTGGGTTATTCCGGCTTGACACTGGTCAATCCCGATCAGCCTGATCCCCAAAGCGGCGGGCGCGCCGATCGCTCCCTTGATCTCGCCATCTGGTATCCCGCAAAAGCCCTGCCCGATCAGAAGCAGGAGATCACCTATCGCAGCCCCACCCCCTTTACCCCCACCATCGATCCTGCCGATCTGCCTGCGGAAATCACAAGGCAGGGCCGGGCGATCTTGGATGGCGAACCGGTGCGGGGCGAAGCGTTTCCGCTTTTGGTGGTGTCGCATGGCTATCAGAACTGGACCAGCCTTTATAGCTGGCTGGGGGAAGCGATGGCATCGAAAGGCTATGTGGTGGTGGCCATTGCGCATCGCGATATTTTGCCGGTCAACGCCATGGTGCAGCAATTATCATTCGCCACCACCGTGGCCCATCGCAGCCGGGATCAGCGCTTTGTGATCACGGCCTTACAAGAATTAGCGGCGGATGGCGAAAGCCCGTGGCATGATCTTTATGATCCCCAAAAGATCGCCCTTTTGGGCTATTCCATGGGGGGCTTTGGGGCGATCACCACCGCCGGTGCGGGCTATGATCCGGCCTCATTGGTGATGCAATCCATGCCCAAGGATATCATGCAGGGCCTGTTGGAAGATGATGCCCCGCCGCCGCCCGCAGGGGTGAAGGCGCTGGTGGCTTTTGCCCCCTGGGG
This sequence comes from Iodidimonas nitroreducens, assembly GCA_000710935.1. Lineage (GTDB taxonomy): Bacteria > Pseudomonadota > Alphaproteobacteria > Sphingomonadales > Rhodothalassiaceae > Iodidimonas > Iodidimonas nitroreducens. Next base: position 81,894 of record BAYV01000011.1, read on the forward strand.
CTATCAGCCGCCTTTTTCATCCTGGCGGCCTGAAGCGCTCGCCCGGATCACCCTGCCCAGCCTGTTCATCGATGGGGATCTTGATGATGTATCCGATTATGCCAAGGGCGTGCGCCCCTTATGGCAGGCGATGACCGGCTCGGATCGCTATCTTTTGAGCTTTCAAAATGCCCGGCATAATATCGCGGTCAATGATGCGCCCCCGGAATTGAAGGATTATTTCCAGTTTCGCGAAAGATTGGAAGAGCCGGTTTGGCGCACGGATCGAATCCTCGCCATCAACATTCATATGATCACCGCTTTTCTTGATTGGACCTTGAAGGGCGATGATGCGGCCCGCAGCTATCTCGATGTGCCCACGCCTCTGGCTCAGGATGGGGTTTGGCCGATTGGTCAGGGCGAGCAGGTGGGCGCGGCATTGGCTGATGAGGCCGGGGCGAGCGCGGGCTATTGGCGGGGCTTTCATCGGCGCTGGGCGGTGGGGTTGCAGCTTGAACATCTGCTCCCTTCAGCGGATGGGGCAGCGAACGTGACAGGGGATTGAGATCGTGGAGGAGATGGATCTCAAATCGGTTCAGGTCATCGTTTTTTTTGCCGTCACTGCGCTCATCGGCTTTGCCACCTGGCGGAAAGTGCGCGGCGCGGGGCGGAAAAGCAGCGATAGCAACAAGGAATTCTTCCTCGCGGGCGGGGGGCTTTCCTGGGTTTTTGTGGCGGGGTCGATCACGCTTACCAATCTTTCCACCGATCAATTGGTGGGGATGAATGGCAATCAGATGGCCCTCTTGGCCTGGTGGGAATTATTCGCGGTGCTGGGGCTGATGATATTGGCTCGGCTTTTCCTGCCGGTTTATTATCATTATCAATGCACCACCACCACGGAATTGCTGGAAAAGCGCTTCAAGGATCATCATGTGCGGGCAGTGATTGCCCTGCTGTTTTTACTGGGCAATGTGTTCATCTATCTGCCGATCATGCTTTATACCGGCTCGTTATTCATGAAATCGATGTTCGGGGTGGAGGCGCCGATTTTATTGATCGCCACGGCCTTTGCCATTGTGGGGGCGGCCTATGCCATTCTGGGTGGCCTGCGGGCGGTGGCGGTATCGGACACCTATAGCGGCATCCTGCTTTTGGGCATGGGGATTTTGGTGGTGTATCTGGCCCTTGATGCCATTGGCTTTGATTTATCGGGCATCCCGCGTGAAAGGCTGACGATGCTGGGCGGCAATGATAGCCCCATCCCCTGGCATACCTTGCTCACGGGGATGATTTTCATCCAGATTTTCTATTGGTCCACCAATCAAACCATCACCCAGCGGGCGATGGCCGCGCCCACGGTGAAAGAAGCACAAAAAGGCGTTTATGCGGCGGCCCTGATCCGGCTGGTGCTGATCCCGCCGATGATCGTTTTGCCCGGCATTGTTTCTTATAAGCTTTATGGTCCTATCGGCGATGCAGCCTATGGCCGGATCGTGGGCGATGTTTTGCCCTTGTGGCTTTCGGGGCTGTTTGCGGCCGCCATCGCCGCCGCCGTGCTGACCAGCTTTAATAGTGTGCTCAATTCATCGGCCACCCTTTATGTGTGTGATATTCATGAACGCTATATCAAGGCAAAGCCCAATGTGGTGCGGTTGAATGCGGCGATCACCTTGGGGTTCGTTGTGGCCGCGCTGATGCTGGTACCGGTTTATGATGGGGCGGCCAGCATCATCAATCTGGTGCAGCAATTGAATGGTTTATTGTCGATGCCGATTTTGTCTGTTTTCATTCTTGGTCTGTTGTTCCAGAATGTGGATGCCCGGGCGGCGATTATCGCGGTGGTTTTCGGGGTGGGGCTTTATGCCATCTTCACCTTTTTATGGACTCCCTTACACTATATCCATCTGATGTTTCTGACCCTGATCAGCACGCTTTCGGTTTCTTTGCTGGTCAATAGGCTGGTTTTTGGCCGCCATGTCCGATTTGAACTGCCCATGCGCAGCCAGCAGGCTGTTAGCATCCCTAATGAGGAGAGCGTGACAATCTCATGAGTATGATGGAGCAAGACCCGGAACAGACCTATGATGTGCTGATCGTTGGGGGCGGGGTGAATGGTGCGGGCATTGCCGCCGATGCCGCCGGGCGGGGCTTATCCGTTTTATTATGCGAAAAAGATGATCTGGCCAGCGCCACCTCTTCATCGAGCAGCAAGCTCATTCATGGTGGCATCCGCTATCTTGAGCATTATGAATTCCGGTTGGTAGCCAAGGCTTTGGCCGAGCGTGAAGTGCTCCTTCGGGCCGCTCCGCATATCATCTGGCCCCTGCGCTTTCGCCTGCCGCATCTGCCATCTTTGCGCCCGGCCTGGATGATCCGCATCGGCCTTTTTCTCTATGATCATCTGGCCCGCCGCGCCAGCCTGCCGGGATCGCGATCTGTGCGCTTTGGCCCCGATAGCCCGCTTAAACCCGGTATTCAAAAGGGCTTTGAATATTCGGATTGCTGGGTGGATGATGCCCGGCTGGTGGTGCTGAATGCCATGGCGGCGCGCGATCATGGGGCGCTGATCTTGCCGCGCACCCGCTGTGTTTCGGCGCAATATGAGGGCGCGGTTTGGCAGGTGCTTTTGCATAATGAGTTCAGCGGCGAGCAACAGCGGGTGAAGGCCCGGCTTTTGGTGAATGCTGCAGGGCCATGGGTGCAAAGCTTCATCGAAGAAAAGCTGCATCGCCCCTCGCCCCGCCATGTGCGGCTGGTAAAGGGCAGCCATATCGTGGTGCCCCGGCTTTATGAGGGCCCGGAATGCTATATCTTGCAAAATGATGATAAGCGGATTGTTTTTGCCATCCCCTATGAGGGAGAATTTACCCTGATCGGCACCACCGACAAGGAAATCAGCGGCGATCCCGGCAAGGTTGAAATCGATGCCGACGAACAGGCCTATCTTTTGTCGATCATCAATCATTATTTCAAGCGCCAGATCACGGATCGCGATATCTGCTGGAGCTATGCGGGGGTGCGCCCCCTGCTTGATGATGAAAGCAGCGATGCCTCCACTGTGACCCGCGATTATCTGCTGACCCTGACCGGAATGGCCGAGGGTGGGGAAGATGGGGCCAGGGCAGAGGGCGGGGCGCCCCTGCTATCGGTTTTCGGCGGCAAGATCACCACTTTTCGCCTGCTGGCAAAAGAAGCGGTGGATAAAATGCAGGCGGTCTTCCCCGATCTGGGGCCATCCCGCACCCAGGAACAAACCCTGCCCGGCGGTGATTTTGATAACCCCGCCACCCTTTATGATCGGCTGAAGGCTGAAGCCCCGTGGCTGCCCGATGATGTGGCGCGCCGCTATGTGCGCAGCTATGGCACGGCGGTTTTTGCATTGCTTGATGGATGCACCTCGCTTGCTGCCATGGGCGAAGATTTCGGTGCCGGGCTTTATGAGGCGGAAGTGCAGTATCTGCGCCGCCATGAATGGGCGGTGCAGGCCGAAGATATTGTGTGGCGGCGCAGCAAGCGCGGCCTGTTCATGACCAAGGCGCAGCAATCGCGTTTGCAGGAATGGCTCAACAGCCGTAATGATTAAGCCTTGATAACAGCCTTTAGCGCATCACCCGGCCGCCATCGACAAACAGCGTTTGGCCGGTGATCATGGCCGCCATCCGCGAGGCCAGAAACAGCGCCGCATGGGCGCAATCTTCGCCCGATATGGTTTGCTTCAGCGCCTGTTGCGCCAAACACTCCGCCAAAGCCTCGTCGGTGACCCATAAGTCCTTTTGCCGTTCGGTCATCACCCAGCCGGGGATCAGGCTATTGACGCGAATACCATCCGGCCCCAATTCCCGGGCCAAAGCGCGGCTCAGCCCCTCAATCGCGGCTTTCGCCGCCACATAGGCCGGATAGCCCGAAAGCCCCAGATGGGCGGAGTTCGACCCCACATTGATGATCGCGCCCCGGCCTTTTTCGCGCATGGCGGGGGCGGCTGTTTGGGCCGTGAAAAAATGCGGGCGCAGATTGGTATCAAGGCTATCGGCCCAGCCTTTTTCATCCAGATCAAGCAGGCTGTGGCGGGTATCGCGGGCGGCATTATTGATCAGAATATCGATGCTGCCATGCTGATCGGCAGCCTTTGCCATTGCCGCGCAGAGGGTGCTAAGATCGCGAATATCGCACGGGATGAACAAGGGCCGCTGGCCGGTTTCCTCGGCCACCGCATCACAGAGCGCCAAAGCCGGGGCTTGGGTCAGCGACACAAAGGCAACCCGTGCGCCCTGACTTGCGAAGGCATGGACGAAATACGCCCCGATGCCCGATCCGCCGCCGGTGATGAACACGGACTGCCCATCCAGATCGGTAAGCTTAGGATATGGCTGGCTGGCAATGCCTTCAGTTTTTGGGGCCATGATCAATTCTCGTGCCAAATAAAGAGGATGAGATGCGGAAAAGACAGATAAGTTCATGCTTTAGCAGCGGCGGGGCTTTACAACAAGATTATTTATCATATAAATTTAGCACAACAAGATCGAACCATCCCGATTTTTCCCATAAAGTTCGAGAATCTATAGAGACCAAGAGACTATGTTGCCTTTAAAGCCTATGAAAGAACCAAAGAATGGTCGGCATGAAAATGCCCAAGCGGGGACCGCGCGGATGAATATGAATGCGGATAGGGCGTTTTCGATTGTCGGGGATTGGGGAACCAGTCATCTCAGGCTTTTTCTGGTTCATGATAACCGGATCATCGATCAGTGTGATGGGCCGGGTCTGGCGGCGGCGATTGCCGATCCCGGCGATGCCTTCATGCGGGCCACAGCAGGCTGGCGGGCGGATCATGGTGCTTTGCCGGTGCTTTTGGCGGGCACGGTGGGATCGAATATCGGCTGGCGCGAAGTGCCTTATCGGCCATGCCCCATTGCCTGTGATAAGCTGGTGGATGGGGCGGTTCATTTCCGCCATGAAGGCCATGATCTGGCGATCATTCCCGGGCTCAGCTGTATCAATCCTTTGGGCTATGCCGATTATATGCGGGGCGAGGAAACGCAGATCCTGGGGGCTTTGATGAGCGATCCGGCCCTGAAAAGCGGGCGGCAGATCATTTGCCTGCCCGGAACCCACAGCAAATGGGTGATTTTACAAGATGGGGTGGTGGAGCGGTTTTTTTCCAGTTTGACCGGCGAATTTTATGGGATCATCAAGGATCATAGCGTTTTGTTGCTGGGGTCTGCGCCTGATGACGGTTTTCATGAAACCGCCTTTATCGAAGGGGTGAAGCGGATTTGCGCAAACAAAGGGGCGATGTTGCTCAATCGCCTGTTTGAAGTGCGGGCCCGGCAGATTTCCAAAGAATTGACAGTGGGCGAAGCGGCCTCGTTTTTATCCGGGCTTTTGATCGGCGCGGATGTGGATGCCGCCCTGCGTATTCTGGATTGGCGCCATGCGGGCTATGATCGGGTGAGCATCATCGCCACCCGGCATTTGTCCGATCTTTATGCCTTGGCCCTTGATCGTTATGGGGTGGCGTCCCAGTCTTTGGATGGCAAGCAGCAATCGGGCACCGGATTGATGGCGATGGCGGCCCGCTTGCGTGATTTGGAAAGGTCTGTCGATGTCCCTTGAAACAGTCTCTGAACGATCCATTGATCAAAAAGCCCAAGCGCTGCGCCACCGGCTGGGTGAGAGGCTTGCAGCGATGCCGATCATCGCCATTCTGCGCGGCATCACCCCCGATGCGGTGGAGGATGTGGGGGCGATCCTTGTGGATGCCGGAATCACGATCATCGAGGTGCCCTTGAATTCGCCCAATGCGATGGATAGCATTGGCAGGCTGGCCCAAGCCCTGAAGGGCCGCGCCGTGGTGGGGGCGGGCACCGTGCTCACGCCCATGGATGTGGATCGGGTGGTGGAAGCGGGGGGCGAGATCATCGTTTCTCCCGATTGCCATGCCCCGGTCATCCGGCGCGCCATTGCTTTGGGGGTTGAGCCCATGCCCGGTTTCGCCACGGCCAGCGAGGCGTTTTCGGCCCTAAGGGCGGGGGCGCGCTTTTTAAAATTATTTCCCGCCGCCAGCTATGGCCGGGGGCATATTTCGGCACTGAAGGCGGTTTTGCCCGATGATGTGCGGGTTCTGGCCGTGGGTGGCGTGGGGCCGGATCATCTGGCGGATTGGGCGGCGGCGGGGGCGGATGGCTTTGGCATCGGCACGGGGATCTATAAGCCGGGTCTGCATCCTGATGCTGTGGCAAAGGCCGCAGCGGCCCATGTGGCGGCATGGCATCGTCATGTTGGCTGAAGCTTATGGGCGGATCGCCTGCGGGTGCACTTTGGGCGAGGGCATTCAATGGCACGAACCCTCACAAACTTTATGGTGGACCGATATTGAAAAGGCCCGGCTTTGGCGGGCAAAGCCGGATTTCCCGGCATTGGAACGCAATCCGGGCGCGGTGATCGAAGCAACCGCGATCCCCCTGCCGGAACGCTTATGCTCTTTTGCCTTTACCAAAGAACCGGATGTGATTGCGGCGGCCTTTGCATCGGGGCTGGCCTTTTATCATCTGGAACATCGCACGATCGATTGGATTGCCCGCCCGGAATTGGGGAAAACGGGGCGGCGCTTCAATGATGGCCGGGCCGACCGGGCGGGGCGCTTTTGGGTGGGCAGCATGGTCGAAGACGAAGGCATCGCCGGGGCGGCCAGCGCCAGCCTCTATTGTCTCGATCTTGATGCCCGGCTGCATCTGCGGCAAGGCGGGATTGCCATCTCCAATGGGCTGTGTTTCAGCCCCGATGGGAAAAAAGCCTATTTTGCCGATAGCCCAACCCGGCGGATCGTGGTTTCTGATTATGATGGAAAGAGCGGTGATCGCCGGGCACAGCGTCTTTTTGCACAAACCCCGGATGGCGCTTTTCCCGATGGGGCGGCGATTGATGCGAAGGGCGGTTTGTGGAGCGCATTCTGGGGGGCGGGGCTGGTGCGGCATTTTGCCCCGGATGGCCGCCTGATGGATGATCTATCCCTGCCGGTGCCTCAGCCAAGCTGCGTTTGTTTTGCCGGGCCGGATTTGGATTATCTGTGCATCACCACAGCCCGAGCCGGGCTTTCCGCCGAAGCCCTTGCCATGGCGCCGCAATCGGGCGATGTTTTTATTTATAAAATAAAACAGGCGGGTTTGCCGGAAAATCGGTATGAGGGGCTCATTCCGGGCAAACGTTCCTTCTAATCCAAGGGTGGGTGAGAAATGCAGAATCATTCAGGTCGTAACCTGACCTATGTCATCGTGCATGATCTGGGGCGGGCGATTGTGAAAGGCCATTATGATCAACATAATCCTTTCCCGATCGAAGCCGCCCTTTGCACGCAATATGGAGCCAGCCGCAGCGTGCTGCGCGAAGCGGTCAAGATGCTGACAGCTAAAGGCTTGCTGAGAGCGCGTCCCCGTCAAGGGACCTGGATCGAGCCGGAAGAAAACTGGAATCTGCTTGATCCTGATGTGCTGCAATGGCTGTTGGAGCGAAAATATTCTCCCCAATTGCTGGTGGAATTTACGGAAATGCGGCTGGCCTTCGAGCCGATGGCCGCTGCCCTTGCTGCTCAGCGCTGTCAGCCCGAAGATATCCAGAATATTCTGGCGGCCCTGGATCGCATGCGCGAAGCCGAAAAGGGCAATGATGATCCCTTGAGTTCGGATATCGCTTTTCATGTGTCGATCCTCAATGCCTGCGGCAATCGCTTTTATGCGCAGTTGAAAGGCATGATCAACACCGCCTTGCGGATTTCCATCCGCCTGACCAACCAGCGCAAAGGCGTGCCTTTGGCCAGCATCCGCGATCATAAAAAGGTGGTGGATGCGATCATGGCCCGTGATCCCGAAGCGGCCAGCGAAGCGATGCGCGCCCTGATCGTTGAAGCGATGATGCTCATTCAGCAATCAAAGGCTGATGAACTGCAAAAAGCTGCCAGCATCGGTAGCTCAATAAAAAGCGCGCAATGATAGAATTGAAGATATTTTTATAAACTGATAGTTTGTATTTCTCACCTTTTTCAGAAGGGCTGAACGCTTCTGGACAAGGTCCATGATGGCTTGCCGCTCGGGCTTTATCCCCAGCGCTCGGGCCGGATCCATGAGGAGTGCAAACATGAAAAGACAATCGATTCTGGCGATCCTGACCACTTGGCTGCTTCTGGCTTTCGGGAGCACCGCCATGGCCATGCCCTGCATGATTTTTGTGCATGGAAAACAAACCGATACGGGAAGTTTTACCAATTGGACCCAGGCCCGGGATTATTGGCGTTCGGGGGGGTCGGATTTCATCGGTATTTCGACCAAGAATTTCAATGCCTCGCATTATGTGGTGGGCTATAATGGCACCCGGCCCTTTTGGGATTCTCTGGCGGCGGGTGAGGTTGCGGCTGAAATTATCAATGCAACCAATGGCGGAGCCGATGGCGGCGGCAATCGCTGTGCCACAAGCTGGGCGGCGGGCGGCAATTTCTGGATCATCGCGCACAGCATGGGCGGCACGGTGATGGATTTCATTCTGGGCAATGCCAATAGCAGCACCCCCAATTTCAATCTCAATGGCGCCTATGATGTGGTGGCTCAGCGCACCAGCCTCGTGGTGTCGGTTGGCGGGGCCCATCGCGGTTCTCAAGGGGCGGATGCGGTTTGCGGCGATGCGGCGTTATTGTGTAATTTCATTGCCGGTTTCATTCAGGATTGTGATGATGCCACCTTCTGGCTGCGCAGTTCCGATGATGTGCAGGTACGGACATTTTCCAATGCGCCGGCCCGCAATGTCTATTTGATTGGCGGTTTTGAAGCCATTTTCGGGGCCAGCGCCTGTTTATCGGGCGAAGATGATGGGGTGGTGCAATATGCCTCGATCTTTGCCTGTGGGGGCAGTGCCACCGCCAGCTATAATAACAGCAATGTCTGCAATAATGGCTTCAAGCAGGAAGCATCGGGCTTTTTCAATCTCGATTCCGCCCATGAAAATCATAATGATGAGCGGAATGCGGTTGATTCCGATGAGCGCCGTCAGGTCCCGGATGGTTTCTGGACCTGCGGTGGCGCAAGCTGTGCGCCCAATACCCGGGTGCAAACAGGCATGACGACGGCCCGTTTCATCAGTACCCTTTATTGATATGTACAAAGGATCAAGGATCATGAAAAGACTGTTGTCTTCGATTACGCCGAAGATTGTGGGCGCGATCATGGCCGGATCGGTGCTGATGGGGTCGTCATCGGCCCGCGCGCAAGGGTCCGCCGAAACCATCCCCGATCTGGCGGCCCATGCGGCGGCCAGCTATCGCCAGCAGGCCCGCTTTCCAGCCTGGTCGCAGCCGGTGGCGCGCGGAGCGGTGGACCCGGTGCTTGCCGAACGCATCCCAACCCGCCAGATCCTGCCGAGCGAAAGCGGCATGGGCTTAAGTGTTTGGCCCGATGATATGCGCTTTGAATCCGGGGATGAGGCCCGGCTTTATGCGCGCCTGGAAAGCACGGGCAAAAATGATGAGGATCTGCTCAGCATTCCCAATGCTGATGGGGCCACAGGGCCATGGCAGATCAGCGCTGTTGTCACCGGCCAGCTTTCCGGGCCGCTGGGCACGATCAGCTATCAAGATGATGGCCGCAATGGCGATGAGCAGGCGGGCGATGGCATTTATACCGCCCGCTTCACCTTGCCCGAAGCCTTTGATCCCTTGCCGGGCTATGCTGAAAATATTGCCGTGGTCGTCACCGCCAACAATGGCAAGGGCGAGGAATATAAAGGCATCACCGGCTTTTTATACAGCCATCCCGCGGCCCGCCTCACCGGCCAATATGTTGAAAAGCTGGTGGATGGCGATCTGGTGATCAGTGCCGAGATCGAGGCCACCACAAAGGGCCGCTTTCATCTTTCGGGAACCATGCACAGCCTGCGCGGGGTTCCTTTGGTCACAGCCCAAAGCGCGGAAAATCTCGATGCCGGCACCCATTGGATCGATCTTCGTTTTTATGGATTGGCATTGAGCGAGGCCGGGGCGAAAGGGCCCTTGACCCTTGGCAGTGTCACCCTTGCCAGCATCAAGGGGCTGCCCAATGCTTTGGGCCCGGTTTTGCATGATGTATATCGCACCATGCCTTTCGTGCCCGAGCAATTCCACAGCCGTTCCTTTGATCGGCCGGATCTGATGGAACAGGCACGGCGGCTGGATGTGGGCCGGATCGATCTCGATCATCAGCGCGGCGATAAAAAACCGCCTCGCAATTAAAGCCTTTTAAGCGGGGCTTACTATAGGGGCCGGTGCCGGATCAGGGCATCGGCTCAATTTTTATGAGGCAAGGAGATGCGCTGCTAGTGTCCATTGTGTGGATTTAAGCGATTGTCTGTGATGGGACGATCCGAAAGGGGAAAGGCTCCGGGTTACATAAATTGATAAGGGACTAATTTTGAATTATAACTCTTTTAGGTTGCATATTTTTCTTATTTGTATAAATAAGTCGTATAATTAGGACTTCTTCAAAAAATTTTTGAGATTAACAGGTTAATCAAGACGCATGTGATTGAGCAGGTATCCCTTATGAAGGCTGGAGAATGACTGAAGAGCGATTGTTCAATGTTTATTGTGACGAGAGCTGTCATCTTGAGCATGATGGTTCACCAGTAATGGCTTGGGGTGCCATCTATTGCCCTGAAGCTGCGAGCCATATCATTTCCCTAGCTGTGCGGAAGCTGAAGTCCGAGCACGGCCTTGCACCTGATTTTGAGGCCAAATGGACAAAGATTTCCCCAGCTAAAGTGGAATTCTACTTAGCATTATTAGATTTATTCCTGGCCGATGAACGAATGCGTTTTCGTGGCATCCTCGTCCCTGATAAGGGTCTTCTGGATCACGCGCGCTTCGGTCAGTCACACGATGACTGGTATTATAAAATGTATTTTACAATGCTGCGCCCGATCTTTTGCGCACCGCATCACTATCGCATTTACCTCGATATAAAAGACACGCGTGGTGGGCCAAGAACTCGCAGGCTTCACGAGGTACTAGCCAACAGCCTTTATGATTTCAACCAAGAATGCGTCGAGCGGGTTCAGCAGGTCCGATCACATGAGAGCGAACAGTTACAATTAGCCGATATTTTGATCGGCGCGCTCACATACGCGAACCGTGGCCTCAGAACCAGTCCCGCAAAGACAGCGATTGCAGCGCGGCTATGTGAGCGCCTTGGGCAGAACATACTTACCCGCACATCCTCTTTTTCTGCAACGAAATTTAACATTCTAGTATGGCGGGCACGGGATCTAACTGGATGACGCCGCCCGATCTGATAATGTTCGGCGGAGAATGGGCCGTCTATGAAGCTGAACTCTACCGCATCTTCAAAGAAGAAATCGCGGGGGGTAGTTTGATGTTTTGCCATTCTCCCGTTAAATGCCGCCGATTGCCAGAAGCAGCAGGTCGCTGGGCTTCATTCTGGCATCTTGTGCAGGAGGGCCGCGTGGAGGATGATCGCACGCCCGATCTACGCCGCTGTGAGCGAATTCGCTGGGTGCGCTGGGTAATTGAAAATGCGGCAGATCATTCCGAGATTGACATATGGCAGAACACTCGCAATGGAAGAGTGAGCAGGCTACTTTGGTTTCGTGAGGAATATCTGGTCGTTCTGGCAGAGCGTACAGGCTATTGGTTGCTTTTGACAGCTTACTGCACCGACAAAAGTGGTCGGATCAAGCAGCTTAGGAAGGAGCGTGACGTTTTTCTTCGCGCTCATATGACGGGAGTCCAAAACGACTGAAGCCGCCCGAGTGAACTAGGGCGGCCTCGAATGCTCTTCCTACTCATGGCAGGTGAGACAGATACAAAATGCGTGTATCAAGGTCGTTTGTCAAGAAAATTCAGAGAGACAAACGCAAGGCATCGAGTCAAACAGATCTTTTTGATCAAATTGGACTTGGCCGGTGCCGGATCAGGGCATCGGCCCCTTATTTATGGCATCGAAACATGGGCGGAGACGAGATCGTCGCCCCGGCGGATTGCTAAATGAAGCAGGCGCTGAAGATGGCGCTCCGATTGGAGCATCGCAAAAATCAGCCCCAGATACTGATCGAGATTGAGGCTTTGAAGGCTTGCCCCATCAAGATCGGCCAAAGCCTCTTCATCGATGCCATAAAGCCCGGTGATCTGCGATGTGGCGCCCGTTTGATGGGTCAGTTCAATATCCTTGCGCCGGATCAGATGACAAGACAGCAGCCTTTCGATGAAGGGGATCGTTTCCTGATGATCCTTGCGCATGAACAGCAAAAGCCGCAGGGCATCATCCAGAAGGGGGCTGGGGGCCCCCCTTTCATCATAAAGGCGCAGAGCTGAAGGCGCATCGCGCACCAGCGAGGGTGAGGCGAAATCGGCGCATATGAGTGGCGCTGCATCGTCATTTTCCCCCAAAATAAAGGGATAGCGCAGGAGATTGAGGGGGATATAAGCCGCCCCCCAGCCACCATCCCGGCAAAAAAGATTGCAGGGTTCGGATAATCCCAAAAGGGCGCTGAGGTGGAATGTGCCCGATGGTTCGCCCTTCATCAGAAAAAGGGGGAAACAGCCTGCGGCTTCCAGAATTTCCGAAAGGCCAAGGGGCGTGCTGCGCCAATTGGCGGCATGGGCAAAGCTGCGATCGGGGCGCAGGCCATAATCCCCATGTTGGGCGGGGCTGAGGGCGGTGATCATTTCATCCATCATCAGATCGCCTGAAAACCGTGGCGATGCACATGGTTGATCAGATCCCGATGGCGGGGCAGGGTGCTTTCCATCCGCCCCATAAGGCCATCCAGCATCTGTTGCCAGCGGGCGGGCGCGCCCTGGCCCCGAGGCGGATTCCTTGGGGCGGCAAAGCCCATGCCATAGAGCACATAGCGATAGCTGAGATAGGAAAAAACCTCATTTTCAGCGCCCAGATGATCGGGCAGGGGGGGCTGATCGCGCCAAAGGGCCAGCAGTTCGGCCAGATCATCGGGCCAGCTTTGGGCATCGCGGTTTGCCAGCCAGAAAGGCTCGGTGCGGCGGCTTAAGATATAATGGAGCTTCAGGAATTTCAGGATGGCGGGCCAGAAATGCGCAAAGCGCTGATTATAGCGGCGGCTGGCAATGGCCAGATCGCCGTGATCAAGGGGCAAAAGGGCGCATAAAGCCTGGGCTGAAAGCTCGGCCAGCATCAGGGCCGAAGCTTCCAAAGGCTCGAAAAATCCGGCAGAAAGCCCGATGGCCACGCAATTTTTCTGCCACAGGCTTTGGCGATAGCCCGATTTGATCTTTAAAAGGCGGGGCGTGGCCTCGGCTTCTTTCATCCCGGCATGTTCGAGCAGGATCTTTTGTGCTTCATCATCGGAGAGAAAATCGCTGGCATAAACATGGCCCAGCCCCCGCCGTTCCTTAAGCGCGATATCCCAGATCCAACCGGCTTTTTGCGCTGTTGCATGGGTTTGGCAGCTTAAAGGGGCATCTGCTGTGGCATGGGGCTTTTGCACGGCAATAGCGCGATCAGCAAACAGGATGTGGTTGCAATCCCGAAAAGGCACCCCCAGCGCCGTGCCAATCAAACGGGCCGAAAAGCCGGTGCAATCGACAAAAAAATCGCCGTCCACCCGCCCGCTTTGCTGGCAGATCAGATGGCCGATGGCACCATCTTCATCCAGCCCCACATCCAATACATCATCGCGCAGATGCCTGATGCCCAGATTTGTGGTGCCATGCTGGCATAAAAGGCTGGCGAAAGCCCCGGCATCCAGATGATAGCCATAGTTGAGATGCCCCTCATAATCGGCTTGCAAAGGGGTTTTGGGGCCAAAACCGGCAGCGCATAATCGCGCCTGCACATGGTGGAAATCGGCAAAAGCCGGGCGCTGCTCTGCCCCCATCGCACACCAAAGGGCAAAGGGATCAAAGCCATGGGCATCAAGCGGCGGGGAAAAAGGGTGATCATAATGATCATCAGCCGATCCATCCGCCCAGCCGATGAAGCGGCTGCCCTGTTTCAGCCCTGCTGTGGTGGCGCGCAGGAAATCGGTTTCCGTAAGGCCGATGCGTTTTAAGCTTTGGCGCATGGTGGGCCATGTGCCTTCGCCAACGCCGATGGTAGGGATGGAGGGGGATTCGATCAGGGTCACCGTGCCACCCCGGCCCTGTTCGGTTTTGCAATGGCTGGCCAGCAAACAGGCGCTGAGCCATCCCGCCGTGCCGCCGCCCACGATGATGATATTCCGGATAGGGCGCTGGGGCATGATGGGCCTTTTACTGCAGAGGGACAATGGATCGGGATGCGCAAAGCAACAGAATTAATCATATAATTAGAAAGAGCAAGCCGGAAAGCAATGCAAGCTTCGGCCTTCAGGGATCGGGAAAGGCTTCGAGATCGGCGCGGCTGGGCACCCCGGCGCGGCCCCCGGGGCGGCTGACCTTGATCGCCGCCGCCTGATTGGCAAAGCGCACGGCATCGGGTTCGTCTTTGCCCTCGCCCAAAGCAAGGGCAAAGGCCCCATGCCACACATCGCCCGCCCCCAATGTATCGCGCACCGTCACTTTTGGGGCCGGAAAATGAGTGATCGCCCGCTGATCATGGACCAAAGTTCCGGCGGCGCCCAAGGTGACACAACACCACGCCCCGGTTTTCCGGGCGATCATCGCCAGCATCGCTTCGGGATCATCCTTGCCGCAATAATCGGCCAGGCCCGGCTGGGAAAAGGCGATATGGCTGGCCGCCCTGATCAGGCCATCCTGGCCCGCCAGCGGCATATCCGCATCCAATATCGCCGGAATCCCATGCTTTTTGGCCTGATCGAGCAGGGCAGTGGCCCCTTTTGGCCAGCGGCAATCCGCCAAACAGGCGGCAAAGGGGCGGATATCCACCGAGGTCAACCAATCACAGGCATCGGGGATCGCAGGATCAAGGAAATTGACGATCATCCGTTCGCCGGACCGGTCCACACAGACCGATGAGAGCGAGGATCGGCAGCCAGGATAACGCCGGAGATGGCTAAGCTCTACCCCATAATCGGCCAATTCGGCAGTGATCAGATCGGCAATGGGATCATCCCCCAAGCGGGTGATCAGCGAGGCTTCGCCGCCCAGCCGGACAATGGCCACTGCTGCCGTCGCCGCCGGACCGCCCCCCATCTGGCTGCAGGCACTGGCCCGATATTTTTCGCCGCGATCGGGCAGGCTTTCCACAGAAAACAAAAGATCCTGAACGGCATGGCCAAGACAAAGAATTCGTGCCATCCCTTTATGCTCCTTTCATCTCAGCCCTGTTCAGCCACTCGCCGCTGATCTATAAAGCCATGAGCTTGGGCAATAGTTTTTCTATTGATATGCAAAAGCAAATATTGCTAACTCTTTTATAAGATATAAAAGCCAGAAGGCTGGCGGTTTGTCCAGCCCGGAAGCCATGCCATCTGAATGCGGCCCGCAGATCAAGAGAAAGGCGTTTCATCACAGTGACCCAATATCTGGCGCAGATGCGAAGCCTTGTCCCCGGCCTTGTGCTGTGTTTCACCATCGCGGCGGCGGCGAATTTTCTGTCCGAGCATTATGGCGCGCCGGTGATGCTGTTTGCCCTGCTTTTGGGGATGGCCTTTCATTTTCTGGCCGAAGATGGCAAATGCCTTGCGGGGATCGAGTTCACGGCCAAGCGTCTGTTGCGGATCGGGGTGGCGCTTTTGGGGGCGCGGGTGACGGCCGGGCAGATCACCAGCCTTGGGATCGGGCCGGTGATTGCGATCCCGGCGCTCGTTCTGATCACCATTTTATTTGGCATTCTGTTTTCCCGCCTGCTTGGAAAATCGGTGCGTTTGGGCCTTCTCACCGGCGGTGCGGTGGCGATCTGCGGGGCCTCAGCGGCATTGGCCATTGTCGCTGTTTTGCCCCCTGAAGATGGCGAGACGGATACCCTGTTCACGGTGATTGCGGTCACCACATTATCCACCATTGCGATGATCGCCTATCCCATTTTCTATGCCACATTGGGGCTGGATGATGCCGGGATCGGCTTTTTGCTGGGGGCCACCATCCATGATGTAGCGCAGGTGGTGGGGGCTGGCTATGCGGTATCGGATGGGGCAGGGGATGTGGCCACCTATGTGAAAATGCTGCGGGTGAGCCTGCTGCCGATTGTGGTGCTGGCCATTGCCTTTATGTATCGCAAGCAGAAAAGCGGCGATAAAAAAGCTGCGATTCCGGGCTTTGCCATCGCTTTTGGGCTGATTTTACTGGCCAACAGTCTGGGCCTGATCCCGCCGGTTCTGGCCGGGGCGATGACCGAAGCCTCGCGCTGGTTGCTGGTGGCGGCAATTGCTGCTTTGGGGGTGAAAACATCCCTGAAAGCGATGACCGATCTGGGGCCGCGCTATCTGGGGCTGGTGCTGGGGCAAACGGTATTTTTGGCTTTTGCCGCGATTGGCGCACTCTATCTGATCGCGTGACCCCGGGATGATCCGCCCAAGCCTTCACAGCGGGCGATTTCCGCCGTCAAAAGATCCAGCCATTCCGGCCCATAGCGATCCTTATACCATGCACGCAAAGGCTGGGCGGCCTTGACGAAGGCCGCTTTTTCTTCGGCATCAAGGGTGATCACCGTGCCGCCGGCGGCTTTGAACGCATCAAGGGCTTGTTGCTCGCCTTCTTTTGGCAATCTGCGGGTGATGGTTTTTAGGGCTGCAAAGCCCTTTTCCACCGCTGCGCGATCCTGTTCGGGCAGCATCGCCCATTGCTTTTCGGAATACCACCACATGGCCGCCATATAGGCATGGCCATCAAGGGTGAGATAATCCAGCGCTTCATGCAGCTTGGCCCCCACAATATCCTGCACGCTGTTTTTGGTGCCTTCCACCACACCGGTTGCGAGGGCTGTATAAACCTCGCCCCAGGCGATGGGGGTGGGATTGGCCCCAAAAAGCCGCAAAAGTTCCTGCTGCATGGCCGAAGGGGTGGAGCGGATTTTCAAACCCGCCAGATCCTGGGGTTTGTGGATCGCTTTGTTTGCAGTGGCCAGATGCCGCCAGCCGCCGGTATCCGAGATCACCATCAGGCGCAGGCCCAGATCCCGTTCGAGGGCGGCGCGGCGCAACTGATCGAGCATCGGCCCATCCAGCACACAATGTGCCACCGCATCATTGGGTAAAAGATAAGGCAGATCAAGCACCTGAGCCGCCCCAAACAAACGGCCAATGCCGCCGACCGTGGTCATGTGAATATCCAAAAGGCCGCTGCCCAGCCCATCGAGACATTCCCGCTCATTGCCGCAAAATTGCCCGGATGGAAATATATCCACCCGCACCCGGCCCACTGTTTCGCGCTCCACCACCTCCTTGAAGGCGGCAGCGCCTTTATAATCCTCATCTTCAGGCGAGCTTAAAAAGCCGATGGTGATGATGCGTTCGGGCTGGTCTTTTGCCGATGTCAAAACGCCGATGATCGCGATCACGAACAGGGCCGCCAGAATGATCATCGCGCGGATTTGCGGGTTCATGGCATCCCCCTCAGCCCAAACCCATAAGCCGGGGCAGGGTCATGGTGAGGGCGGGGATATAGGTGATGAGGAAAATGACAAACACCTGCACCGCCAGAAAGGGCAGCATTTCGCGAATGATGCTTTCCACCTTTTCGCCTGAAACCGAGGCCGCTACGAACAAAACAAGCCCCATCGGCGGGGTGGCCAGCCCCACGGTCACATTCACGCACATCACGATGGCGAAATGCAGGGGATCGACCCCCAGATTGATGAACAAAGGCCCCAAAACCGGCCCCAAAATCATGATCGCCGGGCCGGCATCCAGAAACATGCCCACGATGAACAAAAGGATATTCACCGCAAAAAGCAGGATCAGCACATTATCCGATACGCCCCCAAGGCCGCTGGCGATGGTATCGGCCATGCCGGAAACCGAAATCATCCAGGCAAAGGATAAAGCCGCCCCCACCAGTAAAAGCACCACGCCCGATTGCATCGCCGCTTCACGAAACACATCGGGCAGATCGCGAAAGCGCAAGGTGCGGGTGACGAACAAGGCCACTACAAGGGCATAGGCGGCGGCAATGGCTGCGGCTTCGGTGGGGGTGAAGATTCCGGCCAAAATCCCCCCGAGCAGGATCACCGGGGTAAGCAGGGCGGGAAAGCTGATTTTGAAGATATCATAGCGTTCGCGCAAACTGGCCTTGCGGTTTGAGATGGGATAATTGCGGCTGCGGGCGAGCCGTGCTGTGAGCACCATCATGCCCCCGGCGATCAGAATACCGGGCACGATGCCTGCGGCAAACAACCCACCCACCGAGACATTCATGATGAAAGCATAGATGATCATGATGCCCGATGGTGGAATGATTGGCCCCACAACCGAGCTGGCCGCGGTGATGGCGGCGGCAAAGGGGCGGGAATAGCCGCTTTTATGCATGGCCGGGATGAGCATTTTGCCCAAGGCCGAGGTATCGGCCACCGCCGAGCCGGACAGCCCCGCAAACAGGATGGATGACAGGATATTCACCTGAGCCAGGCCGCCCCGCACATGGCCGATCAGCGATTGGGAAAAACGCACCAGGGCTTCGGTGATGCCGCCCCGGTTCATGATTTCACCCGCCAGAATGAAAAAGGGCACGGCCATCAGGGGGAAGCTATCCATGCCATTATAAAGCCGCGATAAAAGAGCGGGCAGATAGCGCCCCTGCCCATCGATCACAAGGCTTAATCCCGGCCCGATCAGAAGGGCAAAAACCACCGGCGTGCCAATCGCCAGCAAAAAGATGAAAATCCAGAAATAAGCCAGCGACATCGGCTATTCCCCCTCGATCACGGGGCGGGCAGGGGCGAGAGGATAGCCGCCATCGGGATCGATCAGATGCATCACCCCGCGCAAAAGATGTTCGATCGCCACCGACATTAGGGTCAAAAGCCCGATGGGCATGATCGCATAGAAAAAAGCCATGGGGATGGGCAGGCTGGCGGCGCTGATATCGGCCCCGCGCGCCACAAATCCAAAGCTCAGTTCAAACAGAACGAACAAAATCCACAAAACCAGCGCATCGATCAGAATTTTGAGGGCGGCCTGAAGGCGAACCGGCAGCGGGGTGATCAGCATCAGAATGGCCACCGCCGCCCCCCGGCGATAAGCCCAGGGGGCAACCAGAAAGGCCGACCACACCATCAGCGCCTTGGCCAGTTCCTCGGTCCAGATCAGGCTATCATTGAGAGCATAGCGGAAAAGCACCTGCAACAGAACGATCCCCAGCATGGCCATCAAAAAGACCACCGAAAGCGTGCGCCCGGCGCGCGAAAGCCCTTGATTGATGCGCCCCAGACCATGAATGATGGACAGGATCGAAAAACCTGAGGGCTTGGGCTGGTTTTCGGGCATTCCTGACTATCCCAACTTATCTATCTTATATATGATAGCTTTTATGATGCAGTAAGGATAGGCTTTTTTGCCACATCTGAAACCGCGCTATTCAGGCCATTCAGGCCAATTGGGGCATGTAAAATCAATTTTGGGGCACGAAAACAGATTATGCAGCGGATTATTATATCAGGCCATGGGCTGATGGCCGACCTCATCCCCATGGGGGCGGTTTTGCAGCGTTTGCAGATCAGCCTGCCCAATAGCTTACCCAACAATTTACCCAATAGATTACCCAATAGCTTACCGAGGGCGGACTCTCCTCGCGATCTGACTTTGGGCTTTCCCGATCCGGCCGCCTATCCTGATTTTTCGCCTCATTTCGGGGCCACCGCAGGCCGCTATGCCAATCGCATCCGGGATGGCCGTTTTGAGCTTGATGGGAAAATTATTCAGCTCAGCTGCAATCAGGATGGTCGCCATCATCTGCATGGGGGCCAGCGCGGCTTTGGCAAAAGGGAATGGACGCTTTTGGATCATGGGGCGGATTGGGCGGACTGGGGCTATGAGGCAGCGGATGGCGAAGAAGGCTATCCCGGTGCCTGTGAGGTGCGCTGCAGCTATCGCCTTTTGCCCGGGCCCATTTTGCGGGTGGAGCTGATGGCCCGCAGCACCAAGCCCACTATTATCAATCTAGTGCATCACAGCTATTTCAATCTTGATGGCGGGGGTACGATCCATGAGGCCCGGCTTGAAATCGACGCCGATCATTATGTGCCCGTGGATGAGGCTGCGCTGCCTTATGATGGGGTGCAGCCGGTGGCTGGTACCCCCTTTGATTTTCGCACCGCCCGGCCGATCCACGCCAAAGCCGCAGGGGATGAACAGGCCTTCCCCTATGATCATTGTTTCATTCTATCGTCGCCCATCGGTGCCGATGGCCTGCGCCGGGCTGCCCGGCTATCGGGGGCGCGGCAGGATCTGGCGATGGAGCTATGGACCAATCAGCCCGCCGTGCAATTTTATGCCGGGCACAAGATCAAGACCGCCATTCCCGGGCATCAGGGCGTGGCCTATGGTGCCTTTTCCGGTTTGTGCCTCGAACCGCAAATCCCCCCCGATAGCCCGAACGGGCCCTTTCGGGCGCATGCCATCCTCCGCCCCGGTGAAGACTATCACCAGATCAGCGAATTTCGCTTTTACCCGCTATGAAGCGATGAACCCGCTGCCCGCTTCCCAGATCAGGCTGATGGGCGGGCGGCCCTCCACAAGGCTGAGGGCATCTGTGCGGCTGACCGCCGGGCCAAGGGGGATCTGCGCGCCCTTTCTGGCGAAAACAGCGATCTCGTCCAGCGCCAGTTGCAGGTGATGGCAGCGCCCGCCCATGAAAGCTTCGCCCGCTGCGGGTGTTGTGGCCTCGCCCCTGATCAGGGCCGGAATCGGCAGGCGAATCCAATCCCCTTGAGGTAGAAAGGCCGTTACATTTCCATCGGGATCAAGGCAGGGGGCCACCAAAAGATCGGGGCCACATAAAAATTGGGTGTCAAAGCCCCAGGCGGCGCGATCATCGGGAAAGCCTAAAACCATCGCGCGCTGCACCGGCAGGCCGCTTTGATGGGCCATTTCCATGGCCTGCCAAAGATAAGGCAGCAGGCGATAGCGCAGGCGCAGGGCATCCATCACCGCCCCTTCGGCCGTCTCGCCATAGCTCCAGGGTTCGCGCGGGCCAATGCCATGAAGGCGCATATGGGCCGCGAAAACCGCCGCCTGCGCCCAGCGGGTATAGAGCACCTGATCGCGTTGATCGCCATAAAACCCGCCCACATCCGTGGCATAAAAAGGCCCGCCCGATAGGCCCCAGCTTTGCCCGCCGCGCAGGCTGGCCGCCAGCCCTTCAAAATCGGCCTGCGGGTCGCCCCCCCAATGGGCGGGATAGCGCTGGGAACCCGCCCAAGCAGATCGGCTGAATAAAAAGGCCCCCGAAGGGCAAAAGGCGGTCGCCGCCTCATAGCAGCAGCGATTATATAAAAGGCTGTAAACATTGTGTAATTCTGCACCCGTTGCGCCATTATAGGCGATCATGTCCTCGGTGACCTGCTCGCCGAAATCGGGCTTGAGCATATCGATGCCCAGATCAAACAGGGCCTGATGGGACTCGCGCCAGAAGGCATAGGCATCGGGATGGGTGAAATCGATGAGGCCTGAGGCCGGCAAAGGCGTGAGCACCGCGCCGAACGGCTCCAGATCCCATTCATAGCGATAGGGCTCGCCGCTTTCGGCATCCTTTAAAAGCCAGCCTTTGGCGGCCAGATCGTCAAATAAGGGGCCATCGACCGAGACCATGGGATATTCCCAGACACAGATGCGAAAGCCCATGGATTTCAAGGCGCTGATCACCTGCTTGGGATCGGGATAGCGTTTGGGATCGAAACCGAATTGAAAGCGGCGATCGGTATCCTGCCAGGCCCGGCCATCAAAGGTGATGACATCGCACGGCATATCATGATCCCGCACGGCCTTGGCGGCGTCCAGAATCTCGTCGGCGGTGCGGTAATAGGCTTTCGATAAAATAACCCCAAGGCTCCAAAGCGGGGGCATAGGGGGGCGGCCGGTCAGCGCCGTATACTGGCCGATGATCGCCGCCCCATCATCGCCGGTGAAGAGAAAGAGATCGAGATGTTCATCGGCCAGATCAAGCACATAGCTGCGATGTGACCAGGGCGCATAGCCAATGGCGTGGGTCACATCAAAAGGGGTGTGAACGAACAGACCCCAGCCTTTGGGGCTGAAGGCAAAGGGGGTGTTTTTATAAGAATGTTCACCATTCACCCCCAGCGCATCTTCATTATGGCTGCAAATGATCTGGCCGCGCCGATCCAGCCGCCCCCATTTTTCGCCCAAACCATAGATCGGCTCATCATGATCCAAGGCAAGGGAGATGAGCCAGCCCCGGGATGTGCTCCCGCTTTTGGGCCGGCGCGCGAAAGGCGGCAGGCGGTGGCGGCGCACGAAATGGCCATCATCGGCGCTTTTGATCAGGCATTTGCCGTTTTTTTCGAGCGCAAAGGAAAAAGGATCGAACTGGATCACAAGGCTGAGATCACCAGCGTTGACGCGGGCGGTCTCGCCATTCTCCGCCAAAGCAAGGCTGGGCGCGCGGGCATCCGGTTCGTGGCTGATGATCCCATAATCATGAAGGATGGCCCCCTCATCAAGGCTGCGCAGGCGCAAACCCTGATCATAGAAGCTGATGGCAAGGGACCCTTGGTTGCTGATCAGAAGGACGGATCGATCCTTCATGATTTCGGGGGGTGCGATGATGCGTAAAGGCGCAATCCGGCCCCATGATGGGGTGGGGATCGTGGCGTCAGCCATGGGTCGAAACCCCTTGTGGGCCCTCTTGTGGGCCCTCTTGTGGGATGAGCATCAGCAAAGCTCCAGAACGGGCAGGGACAGCCTTTGGGCCACTGTGCGCAAGGCCGCCCGATGATCGCCATAGGCAATGGCGAAATGATGCTCCAGCCCTTCATCCATGATGGTGTCACAGACCTGCCGGGAGGGCAGATCAAATCGGATGGTGCCCGATGTGCCGGTAAAGGCCATGGGTGCGGGGATGACCTCGGCCCCGCCGATGACCATCTTGTTTTCGCCCCCGGCCTGGGATATGCGGGCGATGGTGATGCGCCCGGGCTTGATTTTATATTGATGGAGCAGGGGCATCTTGCGATTGGTGTGGATTGTGGCTTCGGCCTTTGAAGCCGGATCGCGCATCGATAAAGGGGCCGATCCGCAATGCCACAAAACCGCGGTATCGTCGGCGAAATCCAGATCAACCAGATCGGTCATCCAGGCCGGTTCGCCCGCCAGTTCCTGTAAGAGCAGCTGGCTCATCGCCCCATGCACATCGGCTTCGCAGGCGGTGGGAATTCTGGCTTCATTGAGCATCGCCACCGGACCGCAGGCCGCACAGCCATAATCGGTGAAAAATTCCGGCCAGCAGCGCACCGCAAGGCTTTTGGCTCCGGTTTCCGCCTGCACATCTTCAAGGGCGCAAAAGCTGCGCAAAGAGCGATCAAGCTGATCGGCATCCACCTCATCAAGATTGCCAAGGGCATCGGATTCGGCCTGATGATGGCGGGCCACCCGCGCCGCATCGATGCCCCGCGCCCGGCTGAACAGATCATCCATGCTGATCCGGTTGACCGACAGCCCGCCCAGCCCCTTCAGCACGCCTTCATCAAAAGCACAGGTATCAAAGCCATCGGGATGCTGGCCGATCACGGTGATTTTGGCATCCTTGATGGCATCAAGCGCGCGGATCACGGCTTCATCCGTGCTTTCATCATGGGGCTTTTCGTTGGCTTTGGAGGAAGGCGCTTTTGCCGAAGATTTTACTTTGGGGCTTGCCAAAGCCCGCAGATCGGGCCCCAAATCCGGGGCTTTGGGATCGCTATAAAGCCAGCCCAGATCATGGCCCGATTTTTTAAGAGCATGGGCCGCCAGATTAAGCCCGCATAAGGCATTGAGCCGCAGCCGACCCCCCAATCGTGGTTCGGGCACCGCCCAGATTGCCACCGGGGCTTTCAGGACATCGGCCAGAGTACGGGTCATGGTGGCATCGGTGAAGGTGATCTGCATGATCAGCACAAGATCAAATGTTTGCCCCTTCAGGCTTTCCATCGCCTGATTAACGGCATCGGCATCGAATAAAAGATCGCGCGGGCCGATGGTTTTGATCCCCGCCCGATCCAAGGCGGCAAAGGCCTGATTCTTCATTTCGGTGGCAAAGGGCACGTCGAAGGTGGGGCGCGCCAGCGGGAAGACGGCATAGCTGAGACTCATGATCAGCCTCCAAAACCTTTATATACATGACGAAAGCGCGCATCGGCCGGGACCAGCCCCGGTCCATCGGGACCATAGCAATCATGCGCCATGAAGGGCAGGGCCTTTTCATCGGTGAGCCGGTTCAGATCCTTCATATAAGGGATGGCTTCATCTCTTAAAGCCTGTCGGATCGCCGCCATGTCGGGAAATGCCTGGAAGGCTTCGAGCCAGATCGCCCGGCCCGCCAGATATCCCGAGGCCCCGGCCGCATAGGCATGGGTGAGGATATTGCGAAAGGCCGCCATGCCCGCCCCCGCCGAGAGCATCACCCAGGGCCTGCCCGCGGCCTCGTTCATGGCATCAAACCAGCTTTGGACCCGTTCCCAATCATCGCCCCCCACGCCGGGGACATCATCGGCGGCCAGCGGGCTTTCCAGCTTGAACAGATCGACCCCATAATCGGGATGAGAAAAAACCCGCACGCTTTCCAGCACCAGATCGGGCTTTTTGCTTTTCATTTCCACATAATCGCCGGTGCGTTCGGCATCATGGGCCAAGGGATAGACGAGCAATTCAAAAACGAAAGGCAGATCGAAACGGGCGCAGGCCTCGCCAATGCGCTTGGTGAAATCCTGCTGCGCCCGGCAGATCGCGGCATCGGCATCGGGGCGATACCAGGCCAGAACCTTGACCGCATCGCCGCCCACGCGCTTGATTTTTTCCACCGACCAATCATCGATTTCCGATGACAGGCGGCCTTTGTCGGTTTCCTTGAAAATGGAATCCTCAAGGGTGAGGATCAAGCCCAAAGCCGGATCATAAAGCGACAGGCCCGCAGGATAAGCATAATGGGGATCGAGCAGCATGGCGGTGGATTGGCTTTGCAATTCTTCGATCAACAGCGCCTTGAACGCGGCCACATCCTCCCACGGGGCTTCATCCAGCCCCCTGATTTTGGCGATGGGGTTTTTGATCGGCGGACGTTGATCCACCGCAGTCATCTTGAAACGGCCCTGACGATCAGCCATGCGCCGCATGCCCCATAATTTTCCTGCGCTCAGGCTCATCATCGCTCTCCATCACAGATTGGAACAGGGGTGGGCGGCCGTGTGGGATCGGGCCTCAAGGCACGGCTGCGCGTCCGCATTATTGCAGTTATCTATAAGAGTTATATGACATAAGAAAAGATAATGGCAAGCCTTGTAAAAGGGGCGTGCCTAAATTCCAGGATATTTTTATCGATGTCAGGAAATTTCAGCGAATGCTGACGGCATAAACCAGCCGCGCGGTATCGCAGCGCGATGTGCGTAATTCCACCGGTCGCCCGGCAATATCAATGGCGATCCGGTCGATCTGCAAAATCGGCGACCCCAAGGGCAGATCAAGACGGCTGGCATCTTCCTTGCGCGCGATATCGGCGTGCAATTCTTCTTCGGCCTGCACGATATTGATGTCGAATTCCGCCTGATAGAGGGTGTAAAGGGCATTGGGCAGGGGATCATAGCGATCAATATCGGGAAACAGCGCCAAGGGCAGCACGATCATCTCGAAAATCGCCGGGCGCCCCTCTACCCAGCGGGTGCGGCGCAATTCCACCACCATATCATCGGGCTTGATGGCCAGCTTGCGCGCTTCGGTGGCATTGGCCGGACGGCGGCTGATGGATTTTTCACCGCAATCGGGGATCACCTTTTCGCCCCCCGGATGGGCCATGCGAAAAAACCGAAACAAAGCGCTTTGCTCGTTATATTGGCTGACATAGGTGCCTTTGCCCTGCCGCCTTTCGATCAGATTTTCCGATGCCATGGCATCCAGCGCCTTACGCACCGTGCCTTGAGACACCCCAAGGCTGGAGGCGAGGGCATGTTCGCTGGGCAGGGCTTCGGCGGCTTTCCACACACCTGTGCTGATCTGCTTGACCAGATGATCATAGACTTGTCGATATAAGGGCCGGAAACCGGGCGCTCCATCCATGGATCGGGGCCTTGAAAGCGGGAGGGTGAGGGTGAGCTAAAGACTGATGGACCTTCAGAATATCGCGCATTGGCCCCTTTTGTCTATCATTTGTTGTATTGTATCTTATATAAGATAGCTTATAAAAGGAGCGAGTCTGAGGGATGGCTGTTCGACCGGCCCATGATAAGTGGCTTGGGGCTTGCCTGGGGCCGTGATCAGGATGCTATCGAGGCATTGGGCGACAAAAGACACGTCAAAAGCTCATTCTAAAAAAGCAAAGGAAATCGCCGTGAGTATTCCACATCTTTTGGTTCATGATAAACGCGAT
Source organism: Iodidimonas nitroreducens (assembly GCA_000710935.1). Lineage (GTDB taxonomy): Bacteria > Pseudomonadota > Alphaproteobacteria > Sphingomonadales > Rhodothalassiaceae > Iodidimonas > Iodidimonas nitroreducens. The sequence continues at coordinate 108,334 of BAYV01000011.1, forward strand.
AATGTTGGCGTTGTGGTGGTTGAGGGTTTGACCGCAGGCACCGAGATGCTGTGCGTGGTCACTCAGGATAATTCAGATTTTAAATTGGTGGCGCGTCAGGATGTGCCCATCGGCCATAAAATCGCCCTGACCGATCTGAAGCTCGAAGAGAATGTCGTCAAATATGGCGAAAATATCGGCCGGGTGGTGGCCGATATATCCAAAGGCGAGCATGTGCACACCCATAATCTGAAAACCAGACGCTGGTAAGGAGCCGAAGAATGAGCAATTCCCAAAAAATCATGGCCTATCGGCGCGAAAACGGGCGGGTTGGTGTGCGCAATCATGTGGTGATCCTGCCCCTTGATGATATTTCAAATGCCGCTTGCGAAGCCGTGGCGAATAATATCAAGGGCACTTTGGCGCTGCCCCATGCCTATGGCCGCCTGCAATTTGGCGCCGATCTCGATCTTCATTTCCGCACCATGATCGGCACGGGGGCCAATCCCAATGTGGCGGCCTGTGTGGTGATCGGTATCGAACCGGGCTGGACCCAGAAAGTGGTGGATGGCATTGCCGCCACGGGCAAACCGGTGACCGGCTTTTCCATCGAGCAGAATGGCGATATCGCCACCATCGCCAAGGCATCGCGGCAGGCGAAAGATTATGTGCATTGGGCAACGGCGCTTTTGCGCGAGCCTTGTGATCTGTCGGAGCTTTGGATTGCTGCCAAATGCGGGGAAAGCGATACCACCACCGGCCTCGCATCCTGCCCCACGGTTGGCAATATGTATGACAAGCTGATCCCAAAAGGCATTTATGGCTGTTTTGGGGAAACATCCGAACTGACCGGGGCCGAGCATCTGTGTCAGGCGCGGGCTGCAACGCCTGAGGTCGGTGAAAAATTCACGCGCACCTTCATGGCCTATCAGAACGAGGTGATCGAGCCGCATAAAACATCCGATCTTTCCGATTCCCAGCCCACCAAGGGCAATATCGAAGGGGGGCTGACCACCATCGAGGAAAAGGCCCTGGGCAATCTTGAAAAGATCGGCAAGAAAGTCAGCTATATCGATGTTCTGGAGCCTGCCGAAGCGCCGGCAAAGGGGCCGGGGCTTTATTTCATGGATACATCATCAGCGGCGGCGGAATGTTGCACCCTGCAGGCGGCGGCGGGCTATGTGGTGCATATCTTCCCCACCGGTCAGGGCAATATCATCGGCAATCCGATCATGCCGGTGATCAAGCTGACGGGGAATCCGCGCACCGTGCGCACCATGTCGGAACATGTGGATCTCGATGTTTCCGCCATCGTGCGACGGGAGTGGACCATCGATGATGCGGGCGATGCCCTGATCGATCTGATCGCCGCCACGGCCAATGGCCGCTTTACTGCGGCCGAGGCTTTGGGCCATCGGGAATTTGTGATGACCAAACTCTATCGCAGCGCCTGACCGGATGATCATCATGGGCTTTTTTACATGACGGAACCCGTTCGCCTGAGCCTTGATGCGGCGCAGGATCTGGTGGCCCGCGCTTTGCTGGCCGCCGGATGTTCGCCCGATCAAGCCGCGATCACCGCCCGGGCTTTGGTGGCTGCCGAGGCGGATGGGCAGGCGGGCCATGGTCTGTCGCGTGTGCCATCCTATGCTGCTCAGGCGAAAAGCGGCAAGGTGAATGGCCATGCGGTGCCCCATGCGCAATCGGTGTCCCCAGCGGCGCTGCGTATTGATGCAGGCTATGGCTTTGCTTATCCGGCGCTGGATCTGGCGGTTACAAAGCTGGTGCAGTTGGCTCCCACGATGGGCATTGCCAGCGCCACGCTTTATCGCTCGCATCATTTTGGGCAGGCGGGGGCGCATGCTGAAAAGCTTGCCGATGCGGGCCTGATCGGGCTGGTTTTTGGTAATTCACCTAAGGCCATTGCCTTTTGGGGTGGGCAGGCCCCGATGCTGGGCACCAATCCCGTGGCCTTTGCCGCTCCCTTGCCCGAAGGACCGCCGCTGGTGATCGATTTTGCGGTTTCGGTGGTGGCCCGGGGTAAGATCAATGCTGCCAAACAGGCCGGTGAAACCATTCCCGAAGGTTGGGCGCTGGATCGTGATGGGCAGCCCACCACCGATCCCGATGCGGCTTTGGCGGGTTCGATGCTGCCCATTGGCGGTGCCAAGGGGGCGGCGTTGGCGATGATGATCGAAATATTGGCGGCGGCCTTGAGCGGATCGCATTTCGGCTTTGAAGCCAGTTCCCTTTTTGATGGGGAAGGACCGCCTCCCGATCTGGGGCAAACTTTGGTGGCTATCGATCCCATGCGGCTGTCTGCCGGGGCCTATCAGGATCGGATGGCGGTGTTTCTGGCGGTTTTGGGGGCCGATGCGGATGTCCGCCTGCCCGGCAGCCGTCGTTTGATCAATCGCCAGCGGGCCGCGGAAAACGGCCTTTTGGTGCCCGCCGCACTTTATCAAAGCCTGCAGGAACTGGCAGCATCAACAGCATGAAGGGAATTGGCCATGGCTGATATCGTGATCAGTGAATTCATGGATGAAACAGCGATTGCCGAAGTGCTACAGGGCTTTGATGTGCTTTATGATCCTGATCTGGTGAATGAACCGGCGGCGCTTTTGGCGGCTTTGGCGGATGCCCGGGCTTTGATCATACGCAATAAAACCCAGGTGCGCGGGGATTTGCTGAAGGCAGCGCCCCATTTGCGGGTGATCGGGCGATTGGGGGTGGGGCTTGATAATATCGATCTTGATGCCTGTGCGGCGCGGGGGATCAAGGTGTGCCCGGCGCGGGGGGCGAATGATCTCTCGGTAGCGGAATATGTGCTGAGTGCCGCGATGAATCTGTTGCGGGATATGTGGTCGGGGCGCGATCAGATGCTGGCCGGGGATTGGCCTAGGCTGCAAATGATCGGGGCCGAGCTTTCAGGCCGGACGCTGGGGCTTGTGGGCTTTGGCAGCATTGCCCGCGAAGTGGCGCGTCGGGCCCGCATCATGGGGATGCGGCTGGCCATTTATGATCCCTATCTTGATGCAGACGATCCGGCGCTGGCGGCCGATCTTGCTGGAGTTGTGCGCCTGGATTTGGCGGATATGCTGGCCGAAGCCGATGTGCTGAGCCTGCATGTGCCCCTGACCGAGGAAACCCGCCATCTGATCGATGCTCTGGCCTTGGCGCGGATGCAACCGGGTGCGATCCTGATCAATGCCGCGCGGGGCGGGGTGGTGGATGAAATGGCTTTGGCCGATGCCTTGCGCGCGGGCCGCTTGGCGGGGGCGGCGCTCGATGTTTTTGAAACCGAGCCGATGACCGCCGAAAGCGGGGCGCATCTGCGCGATGTCCCCAATCTTTTGCTGACCCCGCATATTGCCGGGATCACCGAGGAAGCCAATCTGCGTGTGAGCCTGATGACCGCACAATCTGTGGCGGCGGTACTGGCCAGCGCCTGAGCATCGGGCCATGCGCCGGATCAGATTATCTTCACAATAAAAACGTTAAATCGTCTCTCGGATGCCCTGATTCTGGCGTTGGAGTCTGGCTTTTCTATCTGTTATGTCTTATATAAGATATATCTCACAGCATGGCAGTTACATGCTGATGGAACGGCATCAAGATCGCAGGCGGCCTTCTAAGAGCCGCAAAGGCTAGGTCGAATTGATAGGGACAAGATGCGGACAGAGCCGGGCGGAGCGCCGGTTTCAATCCGGGTCTTATATAAGGGAGGATAAAATCCATGACACGCAGATTTCTGGCAACAACAGCCCTTGGCACGATGTCTGTGCTTTTGGGTTTGCCTTTATCGGGAGCTTCATCAGAAGTCGTGGCGCAAACGGTGCTCGATGAAATCGTGGTGACCGCGCAAAAACGTCAGCAAAGCCTCACCCGGGTGCCGGTGGCGGTCACCAGCATCAGCGGTGCGAAGCTGGAAGCGGCGCAGGTCAATACCGTTGAAGATATTCAAAAGCTGGTGCCCAGCCTGTCATTCGGCAAGGGCGGCACCAATCGAAATTCGAATCTCTCCTTGCGCGGTGTGGGGACCATTTCCTTCAGCGTGGGGGCCGAACCCAGCGTCTCCACCCTTGTGGATGGCGTGGTTCTGGCCCGGGCCGGCCAGGCCTTTACCGAGCTTTATGATCTGCAACGGGTGGAGGTGCTGAAGGGCCCCCAAGGCACGCTTTATGGTAAAAATGCCTCGTCAGGGGTGGTTCATTTCATCAGCAAAGGCCCCACCGAAACATTGGAGGCATCAGCCAGCGCGCTGTTTGCCGAAGATGGGGAATATCGTGTGCGGGGTATGGTTTCAGGTCCCCTGACCGACAAGATTGCGTTGCGGGTCAATGGCTTTTATGGCGAATTGGATGGCATTGTGCGGAATGTGACCCAGGATCGCGATGTGGATGGCTATGAACGCTATGGCGCCCGGGCAATGCTGGATTTCAAGGTCACCGATCGCCTGTTCACAAGGCTAACCGCCGATTATTCTGAAACGGAAGATAACTGCTGTGCCGAATTCGTGCGCGGGGATGATGGCTCGATCCGGGCGCAGGCGGTGCTTTTGGGCGGGGCGACCCTGCCCACCGGCGAAGAAGATATCAAATTCGCCGCCATCAATGCCTTGCAGCGATCAGATAATGAAAATATCGGCTTCTCCCTTGATTCCACCTATGATTTCGATGGGTTTTCGCTGACATCCATCAGCGCCTATCGCGAATGGGATAATACCGAGCGCCAAGATATCGATGATGGCCCCTTTGGCGCCACCGAACGCGATGGTGATAATCCTGCCAATATCACCCTTGATAGCGTGGATGGCGTTTTGGTGGGGCAGCCCACGGCGCGCGATTTCGGTCCCCAAACATGGGAGCAATGGACCCAGGAATTTCGTATTTCATCCGATGATGATGCCCGCTTTACGTGGCAGGCCGGGGCGTATCTCGGTTTTTCCAATGTGGATCGGCAATTCTCGCGCTTTGATGCTTTATGCGTGAACGATCCCGGCGGGCTGATCGGGGGTGTTGATATCGGCGGCCTGGGGGCCACGGATTTCTGCCCCACGACCAATATCGTGCTGCCCAGCGCCACGGCGGATATGACCATCGATAATGACAGCTATGCCCTGTTTGGCCATGGTAATTATAATATCGATGAAAAATGGAGCGTCACCGGCGGCATCCGCTATACCTATGACGAGATTTCCTTCACCCATCAAAGAGAGCGGGTGGGCGATGAATTCATCGATATTCTGGGTAATCAGGATGGCAATCCCAATAATGATGGTGGGGTTTTTGCCCTGCAAACGGATCAATCCCTGCAATCGGGCAGCACAGATAATGCCAATCTTTCGGGCACCTTCTCGGTCAATTATCAGGCGAGCGAAAATCTGTTCGTTTATGCCAAATATGCCCGGGGCTATAAGGGGCCAGCCTTCAATAATTTCTTCAATGCCCGCACGGCGGAAAGCCTTGGCCTGGAGCAAACGGCTGATTTCAACGGCAGCTTTACCCCGATTGAAGGCGAAACATCCAATGCCTATGAGCTTGGATTTAAATGGCAATTGGATCATGCGGTTTTCAGTGTGGTGGGCTTCCGGCAGGATTATTCAAATTTTCAGGCGAATAATTTTATCATCACCGCCGGCGCTGTGACCACCAATCTCACCAATGCCGGTGATGTGCGGACCCAAGGCATTGAATTTGAAGGCTCTGCCGATCTATCTGAACATTTCAGCATCTATGGCGGGATCACCTTTGCCGATGCGGAAATCGATAATTTCTGCGCCGGATTTGATTCAACCCAGCTTGGCGGTAATTGCGACCCTCGCAAAGGCGAGGATCTGCCCTTTGCGCCCAAGGTAAAGGGTTCGGTCACCCTTGATTACGATCGCCCCGTGGGCAACGGCATGGCGCTTCTGGTGAGCAATAATCTGGTTTTCCAAAGCGAATCCTTTGGGGCTCTGAATGAAAATCCCAATGAGGAAATCGATGGCTATTATCTTTATAATGCCAGCATCGGGGTGTCTTTGGATGAAGGGCGCTATGAAGTGCGGGTCTTTGGCAAAAATCTGTTCGATCAATCCTTTATCGTGGCGACCAATGAAGGCGGGGCGGTGGCCCGTTTGCCGCGCGATCAATCCCGCTATTTCGGCATTCAATTAAAAGCAGGTTTTTGATCGACTTTCTATCATGGCTCTATCACGCCGGGATGAGAGGGGGCATCGTGCTTGTCCTTTTCTTGTCCCGGCTTTTTGGGCATGAAATATCTTGAAATTCTCTTTGGTTAATGGTGGAATGAGAAGTCTAGTATTTCGCCAAACCCTTTGAATTGATAGATTTATAGCCCCTATGCCCCATCTTATCGCCTGCACGGATGGTTCTTATTATGCCAGCGGGGTTTATGAAGCTGCCGCGTGGATTGCCAACAGAACCCATATTTCCATCAAGCTCTTGCATGTTCTGGATCAAAAGCAGGAACAGCCCGATGATGTGGATTTGAGCGGTGCCCTGCATCTGGAGGCAAGCCGGGAATTATTTGCTGAACTGGCCGCCCTTGATACGGCGCGGGCGCGCTTGTTGGAAGTGAAAGCCCGCGCTTTGCTCGAAACCGCAGTGAAATATCTCAGGGGAAAAGACGCGCGATCGGTGGCCACCGTCTTAAAGCAGGGCACCCTTGTGGATGCCTTGGCCGAATTGGAGCGTGAGCCGAAAGCGCAGATGGTGGTGATCGGCAAGCGGGGCGATTATGCGGCTTATGATCACCAGCATCTGGGGGCAAAGCTCGAACGCGTGATCCGGGCCTGTCGGCGGCCCATTCTGGTGGCAAACCAAACATTCCGCCCCATCAAGCGGGTTCTGATCGCTTTCGATGGAGCGGCAAGCTCGGAAAAAGTCATCGCCTATGCGCTGGATCAATCTTTATTGAAAGGGCTGGATCTGCATGTTTTATCGGTGGGGGCGCCGCGTTCGCCTATTGATCAGGCACTGGCAAAGGCCGCAGATCGTTTGCAGAATGCAGGTTATAACGTGACATCAGTTTTGCGTCAGGACAATGCCGAGGGAGATATCGAGCAGTTGATCACCGATTATGTGCGTGATGAACAGATGGATATGCTGATGCTGGGGGCCTATGGCCATGCGCGCCAGCGTCATCTGATCGTGGGTAAAACCACCACCAGCCTTGTGCGTTTGTGCAATATCCCACTTTTGATTTTTAAATAGATGCCAAGAAAAAAACCCGGAGCAGTGATGCTTCGGGTTTTTCAGTTTCGATAGAATGGTCGGGGAGAGAGGATTCGAACCTCCGGCCCCTGCGTCCCGAACACAGTGCTCTACCAGGCTGAGCTACTCCCCGAGAATATTGACGCAGGATCGGCTGTATAGCTGTGCTGGCCCCGGTATGCAAGCCCTGTTTCAATAGGCCCTTTCCACACAAAAGCGGACGATATCATTCAGTGTTTTGCGGGTATTGTTGGGCTTGAACAGGGCGAGAGCATCGCGGGCAATGGCCCCATAATGACGGGCGCGTTCGATGGTATCGCTCAGCGCTTCATGTGTTTCCATTAAATGGATGGCATGGCTCAGATCGCCTTCTTTCTGATCCATTTCTTCGATGGTCCGCCGCCAGAAAGCGCGTTCGGTCTCATCGCCCCGGCGAAAAGCCAGAATGACCGGCAAGGTGATTTTGCCCTCCCGGAAATCGTCGCCCACGGTTTTGCCAAGGGTGGCCTGGCGTGCCGAATAATCAAGAGCATCATCGACCAATTGGAAGGCAATCCCGAAATGACGGCCAAAGCTGGCGAGCGCCAGCTCCTCGTTTTCCGGGCGTTCGGCAACCACCGCAGCGATCTGGGTTGCGGCCTCGAACAGGGCGGCGGTTTTGGCCTCGATCACCTGCAAATAGGATTCTTCGGGGGTATCAAGATCATTGGAAATAGAAAGCTGCAAAACTTCGCCTTCGGCAATCACCGAGGACGCATGGCTCAAAAGCTTTAAAACCTTGAGCGATCCATCCTCGATCATCAGTTCGAAAGCACGGGAAAACAGGAAATCGCCCACCAGCACGCTGGGCTTGTTGCCCCACAGTACATTGGCAGAATCCTTGCCCCGGCGCAGATCGCTTTCATCCACCACATCATCGTGCAAAAGCGTGGCGGTATGGATGAATTCCACACAGGCCGCGAGCTTGGTGTGGCGATCCCCTTTATAATCAACGAGCTGGGCACCGGCCAGGGTCAGCATGGGGCGCAGCCTTTTCCCGCCCGAGGCAATCAGATGCCCGGCAAGCTGGGGGATCAGGGCCACAGGGCTGTGCATCCGCGCCAGAATCGTTTCATTGACGCGAGCCATATCGGCGGAGACCTGCGTTTGCAGACATTCAAGCGCTTCATCAACGGAATTGACGGCCCGACCTTTTTTATGCTGGTCGATTGACGCGATATTTGCCACGGTTTCTCCTGGGTTCTGTTCGATTGGGATCATCAGTGGCAAAATAGGGTGCCCGATGCTTTGAAAACAAGTGATTTCGCTGTCACGGTTGATCACAGCTTTGATGGGTGAGGAAAACACGTTTATGCTGATGATTCCTTTAAAGCTGGTGGAGGCATTGTGCGGACCCTGATCGCAACGTCTAATCCCGTCCTTTTATCATACGCGCAATCTCTTTTGGCGGATGCCAGAATGAGGTCGGAAATTTTCGATCAGCATGTCAGCTTCATCGAAGGGGGGATCGGGGCCTTTCCCCGTCGCCTGGTGGTGGCCGATGATGATTATGAGGCGGCCCGCAGGCTTTTGATCGATGCCGATCTGGAAGCCGATCTTTTGAAAAACGAGGGCTGAGATGCCAAAATTGTTCTTTACGCCCATTCCGGCGGGGGGGCGGGGATTTTATGTCGGCGCATAAGGTGAATGCCGAAGGGCTGACCGAAGATCGCCTGTTGGGCGGGCGCTTGCGGCTTTTGCAGCCGGATCGGGGGGCCCGGGTGAGCACCGATACCCTGTTGCTGGCGGCCTGTGTGCAGCCTTTGCCCGGCGAGCGGGTGATCGAAGCCGGATCGGGGAGCGGCGGGGCGGCTCTGTGCCTTGCGGCGCGCTGCCCCGATGCCCTGATCACCGGGATCGATATGGATCGCGATATGGTCGATCTGGCCAGCCGCAATGCCGCGCTTAATGATTTTCAGGATCGGGTTTCGTTTCTTGAGGCTCGTGTCACTGAACGACCGGCCCTTTTGCCGCGCGGGCACTTTGATCATGCCATGGCCAATCCGCCTTATTTCGAGGATCAGACGAGCTTTGCCTCTCCGGCTGAAATGCGGGCGCGGGCTTTTATCGATCGCGAAGCCCGCCTGGCCGATTGGGTGGCTTTCTGCCTTGATATGGTGCGCGAGCGCGGCAGTGTCAGCTTCATTCATCGGGCGGATCGCCTTGATGAATTGATCGCTCTTTTATATGGCCGGGCGGGAGAGATCGTGATCCAGCCTTTATGGCCGCGCGCGGGCCTGCCGGCGAAAAGGGTGATCGTGCAGGCGCGCAAAGGGATGAAGGGGGTATCGATGCTGATGCCGGGGCTTGTTTTGCATGAAGGGAGCGGGGCTTTCACGGAGATGGCCGATGCCATTTTTCGAGAAGCCAAAGCCCTTGATTTGAGCCGGGCGGCCTGGTCGCGCTTGATGCATCCCGGGCGTTCGCCGCAAAATTGATGAGATGTCCCTTTATTTGCCCCCTGTTGGGGGCTAGGGAAGGGGGCGATCGATGTGATCGTGCAGCAGATCATGGAAAAAGGCGCCAAGGGATCAGGCGCCATGATGGAGTGGATGGGTGAGTGTATTCAGCAAGATATTGCGGCGCAGTCGGCCCGTTGTGGGTGTTTTGCGCTTTAGCGGACCGATTGGCATCAGCAGCCGTTTCAAGCCGGGGGTGAGCTTTGAAAATGCCGCTCCCCAGATTGATGAAGCCTTTTCACTGGGGGGCCTGAAGGCGGTGGCTCTGGTGATCAATTCGCCCGGTGGCTCGCCCGTGCAATCGGCCCAGATCATGCGCCGCATTCGCGATCTGGCGCGTGAAAAAGATGTGCCGGTGCTTGCCTTTACCGAAGATATCGCGGCATCGGGGGGCTATATGCTGGCCTTGGCGGGGGATGAGATTTTCGCCCATGAAGCCTCGATCATCGGTTCGATCGGGGTGATTGCCGGGGGCTTTGGCTTTACCGGGCTGATGGAAAAGCTGGGGGTTGAGCGCAGGCTTTATACCGCTGGCACCAATAAGGCCCGGCTCGATTCCTTTTCACCCGAAAAGCCCGAAGATGTGGCCTGGCTCAAATCCCTGCAGGCGCAAATCCATGACTATTTCAAGGATATGGTGAAAGAGCGGCGCGGGCGGCGGCTGAAAACCGAGACGGATGGTTTGTTTACCGGTGATGTGTGGCTGGGCGGCCCGGCGGTGGATATCGGCCTTGTGGATGCGGTGGGGGATGTGCGCACGGTGATGCGCCAGCGTTTTGGCAAAAAGGTGAAATTTCGCACCATCGGGGCGCGGAAAGGGCTGCTGTCCGGCCTTTTTGGCGGCGGCGGGGCGCAGGCATCAAGCCATGCTCTGATGGCCGATAAGGGGCTGGCCGATGATCTGCTGGCGAGCATCGAAGCGCGGCTGATCTGGGGGCGCTTTGGCCTTTAGGGCGAACGCCTCCTTGACCACAGCCGGGGTGCTGCCTACTGTCCGCCCGACTTTTTCCGATTGTTGATGCCTTTTGTGGAAATCTGATATGAGCGTTGATGCCACGGACCCCAAACGAAGCTTTCAGGGGCTGATTTTAAGCCTGCATCGCTATTGGGCGGAACAGGGCTGCGTGATCTTGCAGCCTTATGATCTGGAAGTGGGGGCAGGCACCTTTCATCCGGCGACCACCCTGCGCAGTTTGGGGCCAAAGCCATGGCGTGCGGCCTATGTGCAGCCTTGTCGGCGGCCTACTGATGGCCGCTATGGGGAAAATCCCAATCGCCTGCAGCATTATTATCAATATCAGGTGATCTTGAAGCCCAATCCGGCGGATATGCAGGATCTGTATCTGGGGTCGTTGAAGGCCATCGGGATCGATATGCGCCGCCATGATATCCGCTTTGTCGAAGATGATTGGGAAAGCCCCACTTTGGGGGCCTGGGGGCTGGGCTGGGAAATCTGGTGCGATGGCATGGAGGTGACCCAATATACCTATTTCCAGCAGGTGGGTGGGATCGATTGCCGCCCGGTTTCGGGTGAATTGACCTATGGGCTGGAGCGGCTGGCGATGTATGTGCAAGGCGTTGATAATGTTTATGATCTGGATTTCAATGGCTGCGGCGTGCGCTATGGCGATGTGTTTTTAGAAAATGAAAAGCAGTTTTCCGCCTATAATTTTGAAGCCGCATCCACCGAGATGCTGTTGCAGCATTTCCGGGATGCCGAAGCCGAATGCGCCGCTTTGGTGGATCGCAAGCTGATCCTGCCCGCCTATGATCAATGCATCAAAGCCAGCCACAGCTTTAATTTGCTCGATGCACGCGGCGTTATTTCGGTAACGGAACGACAGGCCTATATCGGCCGGGTGCGGGCCTTGGCCAAAGCCTGTGCCGAAGGCTGGGCAGCGCATGAGGAGGCGGCCCATGTCTGAATTTCTGCTTGAAGTTTTCTCCGAAGAAATCCCCGCCCGGATGCAGGCAAAAGCCATTGCCGATCTGGAACGCCTGATGGCCGAAAGCCTCAAGGCCGCCGATCTGGCTTTCAGCGGGATGCGCCGTTTCGTGACCCCGCGCCGCCTTGTGCTGGTGGTGGATGGATTGCCTGCCCATCAGCCTGATCGCACCGAGGAACGCCGTGGCCCGCGCATCGATGCCCCCGAACGGGCGATTGCGGGCTTCAAGGCCTCCTTGCCTGATGGTGCGGTGATCAGCGAACGGGCTGAGAAGAAGGGCACTTTTTTGTTCGCCGCTATCCATCAGCGGGGGGAAAAAAGCGTTGATGTGCTGGCGCCGCTTACCGAAGCCATCATCCGTCAATTCCCCTGGCCGAAATCCATGCGGTCCGGCACCTCCGAAAGCCGCTGGGTGCGGCCATTATTGTCGGTTCTGGCGCTGTTTGATGGCCAGATCGTGCCCATCGAGATTGATGGCATCAAGGCCGGTCGCATCAGTAAGGGGCATCGCTTTTTATCGGATGGCGCCTTTTCGGTCACTGATTTTGCCGATTATCGCGCTCGACTGTTAGATGCTCATGTGGTGCTTGATGCCGCAGAACGACGCCGGATCATTCTGGATCGGGCGCGGGCCTTGGCCGCCGATCATCATCTGGAATTGATCGAAGATAGCGATCTGCTCGATGAAAATGCTGGGCTCACCGAATGGCCGGTGCCCTATCTGGGGCGGTTTGATCCCGGTTTTCTGGATGTTCCGGCAGAAGTTCTGATCACATCGATGAAGGTGCATCAGAAATTCTTTTCCCTATCGGATCCCAAAAGCGGCGCTTTGGCACCGTGCTTTATTTGTGTGGCGAATACAAAAGCCGTGGATGGCGGGGCCACCATCATCGCCGGGAATGAGCGGGTTTTATCGGCGCGCCTGTCGGATGCCCGGTTTTTCTGGCAGCAGGATCTGAAAATTCCGCTCGAAGATCGCGTTGCGGCTTTGGATGCGATTATTTTCCATGAAAAGCTGGGAACATTGGCCGAGCGTGTGGCCCGGATCGAGGATTTGGCCGCAACCCTTGCCGCCTTTGTGGAAAAAGATGGGCAGGGGGTCGATGAAGCCTTCCTGCGCCGGGCGGCACGCCTGTGCAAGGCCGATCTCACCACCGGCATGGTGGGCGAATTTCCTGAATTGCAAGGGCTGGTGGGGTGCAGGATTGCCAAAGCCCAGAACGAGCCTGATGCGTTGTGCCGGGCCCTGCAAGATCATTATGCCCCCAAAGGGCCGGATGATCGCTGCCCCGATGAAGGTCTTTCGGTTTGTTTGGCGCTCGCTGAAAAGCTCGATACGCTGATCGGGTTTTTCGCCATCGATGAAAAGCCCACCGGATCAAAGGATCCCTTTGCCCTGCGCCGGGCGGCTTTGGGGGTCATTCGCCTGATCCTTGAAAATGATCTGCGTATTCCGCTTTTGCGCCTGTCGGGTTTTAATGCCGATCTGCTCGCGTTTTTCGCCGACAGGCTGAAGGTGCAGCAGCGGGCAGTGGGTGTGCGCCATGATCTGATCGATGCGGTTTTCAGTCTGGGGGGCGAGGATGATCTGCTGCGGCTTCTGGCCCGGGTTGCGGCGCTCAGCCGCTTCATCGAAAGCGATGATGGGGCGAATTTATTGGCGGGCACCAAGCGGGCGGCCAATATCTTAAAAATCGAAGCCAAAAAAGATCAAGGCACGGATTGGGGCGCGGTGCAGCCCGCCCTTTTGAAGGATGCGGCGGAAAAAACCCTTTATGAAAAGCTGGGCGCTGCAAAAACAGAGGCAGCGCGGGCCTTGGAGGTGGAAGATTTCGCCGCCGCCATGCGGGCTTTGGCGGAATTGCGCGCCCCCATCGATGCCTTTTTCGATCAGGTGACGGTGAATGCCGATGATGCGGATTTGCGGCGCAATCGCCTTGCCCTTTTGGCGCATATCCGCGCGGCCGTGCATCAGGTGGCGGATTTCTCGAAAATCGAAGGCTGATGCTGAAAGATTGAGGCGGCGGCGGGGTGAGCGCCCCCATCCGCCGCCCCATCCGCCGCCTTTAATGGCTCAGTTTTCCCAGTAGAAGGGCTTGCGCTGGCGATTGCCGGTGATGGTTTCATCCAGCGTTTCGGCATCATAAAGCCTGCCATTGAGCATGATTAACGAGAGATCGTCGGTCGCCTCGATATCCTCTAATGGATTGCCATCCAAAATAATCAGATCAGCAAGCTTGCCGGTTTCCAGCGAGCCGATTTCGGCATCCATCCCCAGATAGCGGGCCGGATTGATGGTGGCGGTGGATAAAGCCTCCATCGGCGACATGCCGGCCATGGTAAAGGTCCAGATTTCCCAATGCGTGCCCAGCCCTTCGCGTTGGCCATGGGCGCCGCTATGGATGGAAACGCCGCGATCCATCAGCCTTTTGGCATTGGCGGCGCTATCGAGAAGGGGCTGATAATCGCGCATCGGCGCTTTTATGCGGCGGATGCTGCGCGGCTCTAAGATGTGCGGCGGTACATATTTCGACAGATGCGGATGCAGCCACACATCATCGCGTTGATAAAACATCACTTCAGCCGCCGGGCCACCATAATTCACAACAAGGGTTGGGGTATTGCCCACCTCTGTCTGGCTCCAGAATTGCAAAACATCCTCGTAAAAACGCTCGCCGGGGACATTATGCTCCACCCCGGTATTGCCATCGGCGATCAGCGACATATCCATATGATAAAGAGAGCCGCCCTCGGCCACCACCATCAGCCCTTCTTGGCGGGCGGCTTCCACCACCATCTGGCGCTGCTCACGCCGGGGCTGATTATAGTTTTTCACAGAAATGGCCCCCTGCGCCTTCAGGCGGCGCACCGCATCAAGGGCATCTTCGGGGGTTTTGATATCCACGAAAAAGCGGCTTTTGGCACCATAGAGAATTTCGCCGGTGGAAAAGATACGCGGCCCTAAAATCAGGCCCGCCCTTTGATATTCGCTGGCGGCAAATATATGGGCTGCGCGATTGGATGGATCATGAACCGTGGTGACCCCCAGGCCGAGATGCGCCATTTGCGCCCAATTTTGTTGCGGGATGATGCCATCCACGCCTTGCGGCCCATGGGCATGAATATCGATGAAGCCGGGCAGGATCGTTTTTCCGGCCACATCAACCCGTTTCGCATCATCGGGCACCGTGATGGCGTCAGCCGCCCCCACCGCCATGATCTTGTTGTTTTCAATCAGGATCGTGCCATTCTCGATAACGGTGCGATCCGCATCCATGGTGATGATCCGCGCCCCAACAAGGGCCACGCGCCCCTGCGGCTTATCGGCTTTGCGGCTGAAACCAAGATCGATGCCGCTGTCTGTGGGCTTGAAATCCTCATCCAGAACCGTTGCCATATCCACATGATGCAAAACCGGTCCCACCGACCAATTAAGTCTTTGGGCTGCCGACCAGCCCATGAAGGCGCCGCCGGTGGCCGACAAACGCTTCATCGGCAGGGATTTGCCATTGGGGGAAAGCTCCACCTCGCCCGATGGCGGGAAGGGCAGGGCATAGACCTGATAGCCTTCGCTATAAGCCAGCCATGATCCATCGGGCGAAATCCTGAAATCACTGCCATAAAGCGAGGTCGCGTGGGTTCGCTGGTCATTCCCATCGAGATCGGTGCTGACAAGGCTTTGTTTTTCGCCGCCGATGGTGAAATAAACCCGATCATTGGTTTGGCCGAAATGGGCATCACGGCCATTATCGGCGATTTTTTTGAAGGCCCCGCTGTCCACCGAAAGCCGGTAAAGCCCCGGGTCCATCGACCAGAGATCGCTGGTCAGCATCCCGCCTTCGCCGCGCTCCACGATAATGGTTTTGCCATCGGGCGAAAGGGCCGGGCGGCGATAATGGCCCGGCGTTTTGCTGATCAGCCGCGAAGTGCCGCCGCTGGCTTTCACCATGCGCACATGGCCCAGGTCCTGATCATCCCATGAAATGAAAACGATAGTTTTGCCATCGCGGGAAAAGCTTGGATAAAGTTCGAACTGATCGCCTTCATCACGGGTCAGCCGCTTGGGCGTGCCGCCATCGGTTTTTTTGATCCACAGCTTGCCGAAAGCCTCATAAACAGCCTGCCCGCCATCGGGGGATTGGATGGCAAAGCGCAGCATTTTGGCGGCCACCTCATCAGGGGCCACATCCACCTTGAAGCGCGGGGGGGCGATCACCGTGCGGCTGTCTTTCACATGGAAAGGAATGGTGGAAACGCGGTTATCGGCCAGATCAATCCGCTTGATCCCGCCCCCGGCCCAAAAAAGCAGGGATTGGCTGTTTGGTGTCCAGGCCATGGTGGGATAAACGCCCTGAGTGGCCCAGGTTTCCTGCATATCCTGATCGAGATCATCATGGATCAGGGTTTCCGCGCCCGATGCCAGATCCTTGATAAACAGGGCCGAACGGGTTTGGATGCGGCGCACGAAGGCGAGCTTTTTGCCATCGGGCGAAGGGGTGGGGCGCACCGCGCCGCCGGGGCCATCGATCAGGGTTTCGATCTTGCCGCTGGCCATATCATAAGCGCGGATCTGGAAAATTTCATCATTGCTATCCTGCGCATAGATGAAGCGATTGCCCGGCGTGGCATTGCGGGTGAAATAAAGGGTTTTGCCATCGGGGGAAAAGGCCGGTTCGCCCTGTTCTTTCTGGAAATCCTCATTGGGGCGGGCCACCAGCTTCACCCCTGATCCGCCTTGAGCGTGATACAGCCAGATTTCTCCGGTGCCCAGCGAACGCTGGGTGGTGAAATGCTTGCGCGCCGCGATGAAGCGGCCATCCGGGCTCCATATGGGGCTGTTGATCAGGCGGAAATCCTCGCGGGTGACCTGCCGGGGATCGCTGCCATCGGCCTTCATGATCCAGATATTCTCGCCCCCCGCCCGATCGGAAATAAAGGCAATCTGGCTGCCATCGGGGGAAAAGGCGGGATGCATATCCCATGACAGGCCCGATGCCAGCGCTTTCGCCTCGCCGCCCTTGATGGGCAGGCTATAGATATCGCCCAAAAGATCGAAAAGAATGGTTTTGCCATCGGGGCTGAGGGCAAGGCTCATCCATGTGCCTTCCCGCACATCGATCTCGACGGCAGACTGCGGCCCCGTGGGAGGATTTGAGACATCCCATTTGGCTTCTTTGGCCTCGCCGTCCTCTTTTGTTTCGGTATCCTGGGCGAAAGCGGATGCGCCCGCTAGCGCCAGCATGGGCATCGCCAGCAGGGCGATGAGACGGGTTAATTTGAGCATATTGAGATCCCTTGGATATGTTTTTTTTATAATAAAGCCGGATAATTGGTGGATATTGTGGTCAGGACCGGGTGAGATCGCGATAGGCATGCCATGTGGCCAGCCCCACCAGCGGAAAGGTGAGAACCAGACCGATAAAGGCCGTGGCGACGCCGAAAGCGATCAGCAACAAGATCAGCCATGCCCATAAAAGCATTGGCGCAAAATTGGTTTTCACGGCTTCAAGGCTGGCGAGAATGGCGGTGATGGCATCGAGATTGCGATCCATCAACAAGGGGATGGAGAGCGCGCTCATGGCAAAAATAACAAAAGCGATGAGACCACCCGAAAGTGTGCCGATGATCAAAAGCCCCAAACCATCAGCGGTGAAAAACAGATTGGAAAAAAAAACATCCAAAGGCGGCATTTCACCCCCAATGCCTGAGAAAAAGGCAAACAGCAGCATGGCAATCCGCACCCAGGCAAAATAGGCGAGCAACAGCACAACGCCCACAAAAGCCAATTGCGAAGGGGCCGCTGTTTTCACGAAAAGCGCCTGTTTGAAGCTGATTCCCTCACCTTTGCCAAAGCGCCGCGCCGCTTCATAAAGCCCCACCGCCAGCATCGGCCCCAAAAGCAGAAAGCCCCCCACCAAAGGCAGGATCAGGGGCAGGGCATTGCTGAATAAAAGCAAGACCACAAGGCCAAAGGATATGATGGAAAAAACCAGCCCATAGCCCAAAGGCACGGCGGGGGCGCGCAAAATCTGCTGCCAGGCCAGGGTCAGCCATGTCCAGGGGGCTTCGGGGCTGATTTTTCGGATCACCGGCCTTTCTGCGGGGCCGCTCTTGTTCGCGCCAGCCTTTTTGGGTGCGGGCGCTTTCTGATCGGCATGGGGGCTGTGTCCGGCATCGATGGCGTTCATGCTCTCTCTCCCAAAAGATCTGTGGTGCACGATCTGCGATATGAGGGGAGCAGATTGTTTTTATGGCTCCCCGGCGCTGGGGCGGGCTTTTCCGGCTGCCCCCGCATAAGGGTCAGTGTCACCCAAAAAGGGGCCTTTGCCAAGGGGCCAATCCTTGAGATCATGGGCGGCCTTGACGATCCGATCCACCGAGGGCAGCCAGGCATCTTCAAGGCTGGCGGCAAAAGGGATCGGCGCATGGGGCGGGGTGATCAGATGGATGGGGGCTTTCAGCGCGTTGAACGCCCGGCTGGCCACAAGGGCGGCGATATCGGCGGCCAGACCGCAGCGCGCCGCCCCTTCATCCACCACCATCAGCCGCCCGGTTTTCTCAACGGATTGCAAAATGGCAGTGCGGTCCAGGGGTTCGCTGCACCGGGGATCGATAAGATCGACCGAAAGACCTCGTTCTTCAAGGATCATCGCCGCTTTTTGTGCCAATCCCACCATCCGTGAAAAGGCAATGATGCTGAGATCATCACCCGCCCGCAGCCGCCGCGCCGTGCCAAGGGGGATGGGGCGGATCGGTAAAGCCACATCGGCCGCATCGGCATAAAGCATTTTATGTTCGAAAAAAATGACCGGATCGGGATCGCGAATGGCGGCCAGCAACAGCCCACCGGCTTCATCGGGGGACGCGGGGAGGACGCATTTCAGCCCGGCGATAGAGGTGAACAGCCCATGCAGGGATTGGCTATGCTGTGCGGCGGCCCGTTCCCCCGCGCCGATGGTGGTGCGGATCACGAGCGGCAGGCTGGCCTGCCCCCCGGTCATATAGCGCAGCTTGGCCGCCTGATTAAGGATCTGATCAAGGCAAACGCCTGCGAAATCGCAAAACATCAATTCCACCACCGGCCGCAGCCCGGTCATCGCCGCGCCGATGGCGGCCCCGATGAAGGCGGTTTCAGAAATCGGCATGTCGATCACCCGATCCGGGCCAAAGCGCTCATAAAGCCCCGCTGTCACCCCCATCACCGAAGGGCGCACATCTTCGCCCATGATGATGATGGATGGATCGCGGGCCATTTCTTCGGCCAGGGCCCGTTGCAGGGCTGTGGCGGTGGTCAGGCGCTCTTCCATGGCTTTTCCTCATCCCCTGTAGTGACATCGGCCAGCAGCGCTTCGGGGGGCGGCGGGGCATCGGCACGGGCGGCCATCGCTGCGGCCTTCATCTCGTTTTTTGCCTGTTGGCGGAGAGCGTCTAAATCCTGGGCGCTGATGCCATGATTTGCGCACAGATGATCATGAAAAAGAGAGAGGCAATCCGGCGGCTGATCCGCATGGCGATAGGCTTGATCATCCCCTTCATAATGGCCGCCAAGGCGTGGGGCGCGGGCAACGAGGGTGGCTGGCCCCTTGCCCGATCGGGCCGCCCGGATGGCATCGCCCGCGGCATGGTAAACCGCCAGCACATCGCAGCCATCCAGCCGAGCAGCGTGCATCCCAAAGGATGCGGCGCGGGCCGCCAGATCGGTGCAGCCGGTGACGGATCGGCTGGCGGTATATTCGCCATAATCATTATCTTCGATCACGAAAATCATCGGTAAGGCCATGGCCGCCGCCAGATTCATCGATTCAAACACCGCCCCCTGATTGGCCGCGCCATCGCCGATGAAGGCCATGCTCACCGTCCGCAGGCCACGGCTTTTGGCGCTAAGGGCCGCCCCCAAAGCCAGCGGCACATTGGCGCCCACGATCCCGTTTGATCCCAGATGCCCGCGCTTTAGATCCGCCAGATGCATCGAGCCGCCCTTGCCCCCGCACAGCCCCGTTTTGCGGCCCATGATTTCCGCCATCATCTGGTGGGGATCGCAGCCTTTGGCCAGGGCATGGCCATGGCCGCGATGGGTGCTGGCGATATGATCATCATCCCCCAGATGGGCGCACAGGCTGGTGGCGATGGCTTCCTGCCCATGATAAAGATGCAGATGCCCATCAATGCCACCCTGTCGGTTTTCAAGGATCAACTGATCTTCAAACGCCCTGATCCGAGCCATCATCCGCCATAAGGCCAGCAAGGTTGCGCGATCCATGGTCATCTAAAGCCTGATAGCGTGGCTAAAGCCGCGATCCACCAAAAGCGTGCTGCCGGTGATGGCCGCAGCCGCCGGGCTCGCCAGAAAAACCGCCGCCCTTGCCACTTCATCGGCGGTGGCCATGCCGCCCAAAAGGCAGCGGGCGTTAAAATGATTATAAAGTTCGGGCTGCTGTTGCTTTACCCGATGCCAATCGCCGCCCTCGAAATAAACCGGGCCGGGCGAGAGGACATTGACCCGAATGCCATGGGGTGCAACCGCCTCAGCCAAAAGCTTGCCATAGCTGGCAAGGGCCGCCTTCATCGGGCCATAGGCCCCGGGGCCAAAGGCTGTTTCGGCAGCGGCCACCGATCCGATCAGGATGATCGACGCTGCCGATGATCGGGCCAGCACCGGCAGCAGGGCTTCGGCCCCGCGGACGCTGTGCATCAGATCCCCTTCAAAATTTGCCTGCCAGGCCGCATCCCCCGATCCGGCATTGCCTGCCGATACATTGGGGATGAAAATATCAAGCCCGCCTTCGCGCGCGCCTTCCGCTTCGATCCAGGCCAGATAGGCTTTGGCATCGCGGATATCGAGGGCTGTGCCATGGGCCTTAACCCCTTTTTGCTGAAGGCTTTTGGTCATCGCCTCCACATCCTTTTGGGTGCGGGCGCAAAAGCTGATAGCAACCCCTTCATCGGCCAGATTGAGGGCGATGGCCCGCCCGATGCCGCGTGTGGCCCCGGTGATCAGGGCGCGCTTGCCGGTGAGTTTTAAATCCATGGCCTCTGGTCCTTTGTTTCGTTTATTTTACTGGCAATCACAGTGCGAACAGCATGATCCCTGCACATGTGAGAAAATGAGATGATTAAGCCCATATTTTGTTCAAAAATTACATAGATGATGCTGCAATGCCATATTGATTGCTTGTAACCGCCCGGATCAAACAGTAGTTTGCCTGAAGTTTGCAAGGGCGTAGCACAATCGCCCATCACGCTATGCGATCATATCCTTTTCTTCCCCTAGATAGATGAGCCAAATCCATGGATCTTTTGTCCCACAGCCTTGCCAAGGTCAAACCCTCACCCACCCTTGCCGTGACCGCGAAAGCCGCTGAACTGCGCGCACAGGGGCGCGATGTGATCGGTCTTGGTGCCGGTGAGCCGGATTTCGATACCCCCGACCCCATCAAAGAAGCGGCCATTGCCGCGATCCGTGCGGGCGATACCAAATACACCAAGGCTGATGGTACACCGGCCCTGAAAGCGGCGGTGATCGATAAATTCAAGCGGGAAAACGGTTTGGATTACAAGCCCGATCAGATCATCGTTTCCTGTGGCGGCAAGCATGTCATCATCAATGCCCTGATGGCCACCCTTAATCCCGGTGATGAGGTTCTGATCCCCCGGCCTTATTGGGTGTCTTATCCCGATATGGTGCTGATTGCCGGTGGCACCCCGCGCTTTATCGACAGCAGCCTTGAAACCGGCTTTAAAATCACCCCTGAAAGTCTGGAAGCGGCGATCACGCCCCAGACCAAATGGCTGATTTTCAACAGCCCGTCCAATCCATCGGGGGCTGCTTACAGTCGCGCCGAATTAAAGGCGCTGGCGGCTGTCTTGTTGCGTCACCCCGATGTGCTGGTGCTCTCGGATGATATGTATGAGCATATCGTTTATGATGGCTTTGAATTTACCACCATGGCCGAGGTCGAGCCGGCGCTTTATGAGCGGGTGCTGACCATGAATGGCGTTTCCAAAGCCTATGCCATGACCGGCTGGCGGATCGGTTATGCCGGTGGACCGACCCGGATCGTGAAAACCATGGCCAAGCTGCAAAGCCAGACCACATCCAACCCCTGTTCGATCAGCCAGGCGGCGGCGGTGGCAGCGCTCAATGGGCCGCAGGATTTCATCGCCAAACGCGCCCGCGCCTTTCAGGAACGCCGCGATCTGGTGGTCAGGCTTTTGAATGAGGCGGAGGGGATCAGCTGCCCGCTGCCCGATGGGGCTTTTTATGTGTATCCTTCCATTGCCGGGTTGATCGGCAAATCCACGCCGGATGGCAAGCGGATCGAAACAGATCTCGATTTTTCAACCTATTTGCTGGAGCAGGAAAGTGTGGCGGCGGTGCATGGTGAGGCTTTTGGCCTGTCGCCGCATTTTCGGGTTTCTTATGCCACCAGCAGCGATATTCTGCGCGAAGCCTGCACCAGAATTCAGCGGGCCTGCGCGTCTTTACGCTGAAAGCCAGATTTTGCCAGACAAGCTTTGGCGATAAAAGGGGACGGCAATGGATTGGGACAGACTGCGAATCTTTCACACCGTTGCCGAAGCCGGAAGCTTCACCACGGCTGCCCGCAAGCTCAATCTGAGCCAATCGGCAGCCAGCCGACAAATCCGGACGCTTGAGGAGTCCCTCAATGTCACCCTGTTCAATCGCCATGCCCGTGGTTTGGTGATGACCCAGGAAGGTGAGCAGCTTTATCAGGCCGCCTGCGAGGTGATGCAAAAGCTGGAGGCGGTTGAACAATCCCTGCTCGATGCCAAAGGATCGCCGCGGGGCCGCCTTGTGGTCACCACGATGATCAGCTTCGGGGCCTTGTGGCTCACCCCCCATATGCGGGAATTTGTCCGGCGCTATCCCGATATCGATCTGCAGATCAATCTGTCGGATGATGATCTCGATCTGGCCCGGCGGGAAGCCGATGTGGCGATTCGCTTTCATGCCCCGCATCAGGCGGAATTGATCCAGCGCCCCTTGGTGAAGGTGCATCATCATATCTATGCTTCAAAAGACTATATCGCCCGCAAGGGGATTCCCCAAACCCCTCAGGATCTTGATGATCATGATATCATCATCTATGGGCCCACCACCCCTTTGGCGATCAAGGATATCAATTGGACCCTGACTTTGGGGGCCAATGGAAAAACCCGTCGTCCGGTGCTTCAGATCAATAATACCTATGCGGTTTTGCGGGCCATTGTGGCCGGGATCGGGCTTGCCGCCATCCCCGATTATCTGGTGACCGGGGAGCACAGCCTCGTGCGGGTGCTGCCCGATATCGAAGGCCCGGCTTTTGAAACCTATTTCGTTTATTCCCGCGAATTGAAGGGCTCGAAAAGGGTAGGGCTGTTCCGCGATTTCCTGATCGAACAGGTGCGCGGCGATGCCAGCATTATGTGAATGTGGGGGGTTTTGCCCATAAGCCATGCGTGAAATGCATAGCTGCCGCGCGTTCCATCCGCCTTTACGCTGCACCTGCGAAATCCTATATCCCTCTGAGCGCTGCATTGCAGCAAAGTTTTGAGACTGCCTCGCCCCTGAGACGTGGTCTCTCTGGCCTTCATGGCCAAAAAGCTTTGATGTACCGCGCCGCCGAAAAGGGCTCCTCCCCCCTTATTATGCCTTTTCGGCACCTGTCTCTCCCATAAGACGAAGAGCGGACCCTTCATGGGTCCGCTTTTTTCTTTTACAAGCCTGCCCATTGGCCATGGGTTCATGCTATGGGCAGGGGATGAAACGATAGGATATGAAAAGTCTTTCAGGAGGATTGCAATGGATTTATCGCAGATGTTTCAGCCGCAAAAGCCGCTTTTGCTGATTGGCTGTGGCCGGATGGGAACGGCGATGGCGCGGGGGTGGCTTGATGCCGGTTTGGCGCGCGATGCTCTGGCAATCATTGATCCTGCGGGGGTGCCCGATGTTTTAAAAGGGGCCGCCCATTATGCATCGGTAGAGGCGATCCCCGATGAAATCAAGCCGGAAGCCATTATTCTGGCGGTGAAGCCCTATATGATGGCGGATGTGGTGGCGGCTTTAACGCCCAAGGCTGCGGCTGATCCCCTGGTGATTTCGGTGGCTGCGGGGATCAGGCTCAAGCTGATGTCGGATGTTTTTAAAAGTGCGGTGCGGGTGATGCCCAATACCCCGGCGGCGATTGGCAAGGGCATGATGGTGGCGGTGGCGGCCCGCGCTGTGTCCTATGAAAAGAAAGAGCTGACCACCGCCCTGATGGCGGCGGCGGGCGCGGTTTTATGGGTGGAGGATGAGGTCCTGATGGATGCGGTGACCGGTGTTTCTGGCAGTGGTCCGGCTTATATTTTTGCCCTGACCGAAGCCATGGCCGCTGCCGGGATGGCCAATGGCCTGTCGCGCGATGTGGCGGAAAAACTGGCGCGCCAAACCGTGATCGGGGCGGCGCATCTGATGGAAAAAACCCCTGATATGTCGGCTGCCCAATTGCGCGAACAGGTGACAAGCCCGGGCGGCACAACGGCGGCGGCGCTGGATGTTTTGCGCGCGGATGATGGATTTGGCCCGCTTCTGGAACGGGCCGTGCGTGCTGCGGCCGATCGATCAAAAGAATTGGCTGAATGAAACTGGCAGAATGAAAAAACCGTATCATATGGCAGTGGATCGGTGATTTTGATGGCATCTGATCCGTCTTTGTTTCTATAAAACCATCTGAATTCAGCACGACAAGAAAAAGGACAAGGCCATGGCAGAGCGGAACACCACAGATCAAACGCCCACGATCCGCGATAAGGTGATCGATGCGGCTTTGATGGCGGTGACTGATTGTGGCTGGCGCCGAACCCATATTGATGATGTGATCGAGGCGGCCGGGGTGAGTGAGGCTTTGTTTTACCGCGAATTTGATGGCCTTGTTTCGGTGATGGTGGCAGCATCGCGGCAATTGAATGCCGCCATGGCCGATGCCGTAGCTGATTTTGAAGAGGAGGACAGCACCCGGGAAAAGCTTTTCGCCCTGATCATGGCCCGCTTCGATGCGGCCATGCCATGGCGGGCGGCGATTGTTGATCTGGCCCGATCCGCGCCCACCGATCCGGTTCTGGCGGCCGCTGCCGGGCAGGCTTTGATGACCATGGCCTCGCGCGCGCTCAGCCTGGCCGGGATCACGGTGAGCGGGCCCTTGGGCTTTGCCCGGGTCAATGCGTTCATGCTGTCGGTGATATTGCCAGCGGCGCGGATCTGGCTGAAAGATGAGAGCGCTGATCTGTCTAAAACCATGACCGGGCTGAATGATCTGTTGGAACGCGCAGAATGGGTTGCCAGCCGGTCCGGGCCCTTATCCGGATTATCGGGTTCTGCCGCAGACGATGCCAAAAATTCGGCAACCCCTGTGTCACCCAAAGCTCTGGTGGGTGCGGAAGCCGGATCAAAAAACCAATCAGGATCGCGCGTCGATCAAGGCCGCTGATCGATCACTCACTCATGGCTGATGGGATCTTCACCGGCCAGAGCTGTCAGCACATCCCAAAAGCCCCCCACCGCCACCGGGCCCGCCCGGCGATAGGCATTGGCCATGCGTTCGCGAATGGCATTGAACAAGGCACTTTCAAGGGCCAGTCCGCTTTCGGTCAGCGCCACAAGACGCAGCCGCCGATCCCGCCCCGCTGGGCGCGTGGTGATAAGATTTTGCGCATTCAAATCCCGGATGATGCGGGCAAGGCTTTGTTTGCGCACCCTTAAAAGATGCTGCAGATCGGTTAGCGAAAGCTCGCGATTGCGGGCGATCATCAGCAAGGCCCGATAATGGGCCCGCCCCAGCCCCTTGGCGGCCAAAACCCCATCAATGGCATCCCCCAAAGCCGCATAAGATCGCATGATCAGCTCGGCCCCGCGCTTTAATTCATCCTCGCGCAGAAAGAGGCTGGGAATATGGCTGCTGCGGGGGACGGGGGGCGTTTGGCTCATGGATTTACTGTTCTGATCGGGGCTTATTGGGCTGGTGAACGGGCGTCTCCCAGGATCGGGCGGCCTCCAGATCGCTGTCTTTTTGGGCCACCCAGTGCTGTTCTTGCCCCAGATCCTCCTTTTTCCAGAAGGGCGCTTTGGTTTTTAGCCAATCCATGATGAAATCGGCAGCGGCAAATGCGGCTTTCCGATGGCGGGCTGCGGTGATCACCAGAACGATTTCATCATCGGGCAAAAGCCTTCCATGGCGATGGATGATGGTGCAGCCAGCCAGCGAAAAGC
The DNA here is from genome assembly GCA_000710935.1 of Iodidimonas nitroreducens. Lineage (GTDB taxonomy): Bacteria > Pseudomonadota > Alphaproteobacteria > Sphingomonadales > Rhodothalassiaceae > Iodidimonas > Iodidimonas nitroreducens. Next base: position 134,222 of record BAYV01000011.1, read on the forward strand.
GCGTGATGGCGTCATTGGCAATGGCCTTGATCTGGCGTTCAGTCATTGCCGGATAATGTTCGAGATAAAGGCTTTTGAGGGGGGTGCCATGATCAAGATCGCGCACCAGCCCGGTAAAGCTCAATAAAGCCCCGATCCCGCTGCTTTTCTCGCCGTCCTTCTCGGGGCTGCTGCGGCATGCCGTGCGCAGAGCCGAGAGTTCATCAGCGATGTTGAACGCTTCGCTTTGCAGTCGCACGATTGAGGGCGCCATCCTTATCCTCCGGTAATCGGTGGGAAGATCGCCAGTTCATCCCCCTCGCGGATCGGGCTTTCGAGGGTTGCATGATCAAGATTGATGGCAAAACGCAAGGCCGAAGGATCGGCCAGAACCCTATGATGGCCGGGGCTTTGACCCTTGAGCCAGTGGATGATATCGGCCAGAGATGTGCAATCGGCGGGCGGTGCGATCGTCTCGCTTTCGCAGCCGATCCCTTCGCGGACCCAGGCAAAATAAACACAGGTGATCATGGCGTTGCAGGCGGTTTTGTATCGCTATTGCGGATATGGGCCAGGCCCGCGCGCACATAATCATAGCCGGTGATCATGGTGAGCAGGGCGGCGATCCACAGCCCGATGAGGCCCACCTCCTGCGCGGGCAGGCCAATCTCAGCGCCCCCCTCGGTCCATGTCAGGGCCCCAAGGGCTACCATCTGCACGGTGGTTTTCCATTTCGCCAGTTTCGTTACGGGCATGGAAACGCTCAATTCCGCAAGATATTCCCGCAAGCCAGAGACCAAAATTTCGCGCAATAAGATGATCACGGCGGCGATCACATGAAGGCCGGCCACCCAATGTTCAGACACCAGCAAAAGGATCACCGCGCCCACCATCAGCTTATCGGCGATGGGATCGAGAAACCGCCCGATGGGGCTGACCAGATCCAGCTTGCGGGCGAGCATGCCATCGAAATAATCGGTGATCCCGGCCAGGGTGAAGACAATGAACGCCACCCAGCTTCCCAAGGGTTGATCCATATAAAAGGCAACAACCAAAACAGGAATGGCCACAATGCGCGACAAGGTGAGTATATTGGGAAGATGTGCGATCATTTTTGTTGTACGCCGCTTATTCTTGGGAAGGAACAGGCTTAAAGTGGAGCCTTCTGAAGGGCGGGTCAACTGCGGGCTTGCGCTTTATCACGCTTTATTGTGATGTCTTGCGCGATTGGCTTCATCGTGCGCCTTTTGATCCTTGGCCAAAGCCGCCAAAGCCTGATGAGCAAAAGGCCTGTGATGATGGCCGCATAGATTTTTGGCTCAAGCTGATTGCCCTTGGCCATATAAAGATAATGCAGGGCGGCAAGGATGCCAGCCAGATAGACCAGGCGGTGCAATTGTTTCCAGCGGCGGGCTTTCAAACGTTTGATCCAGCCCTTGGTCGAGGTGAGAGCAAGGGGGATGAGGCATAAAAAAGCCCCAAGCCCGAACAGGATATAAAGCCGTTTTTTGATATCCTCCCAAAAGGCATCCATATCGCCTAGAAGATCGAGCCCCAGATAGCTGGAAAGATGCAGGCTGGCATAGAAAAATGCGAACAGACCCAGCATCCGCCGGATTTGGATGGGCCATGTGAGGCGAAACATCAGCGCAACCGGGCCAAGGGCCAGAGCCACGATCAGCGCACGCAAGGCCCAAATTCCGCTGAAACGATTCGAAGCTTCCTGTGGGTTGAAGCCCAGATCATGGGGCGCGTCCATGGCATAAAAGCCCCATTGCCCCAGCAGCCATAAAGCGGGCAGGGAAAACAGCCCAAAAATCAGAATCTTGAAGAGTTTCACGGTCACCAAAAGGCATTGTTTGATCAGAAATTTCGGCGCAAATTCATGCCCGTATAAAGCGATGCCACCTGATCGGCATAGCCATTGAACATCAGGGTATCACGGCGGCGAAAGTCTCCGATCCGGCGTTCGGTGGCCTGGCTCCATCGGGGATGGGGCACATCGGGGTTTACATTGGAATAAAAGCCATATTCCGAAGGGGCCGATTGGTTCCAGGATGTTTTCGGCTGCTTTTCCACAAAGCGGATGGCGACGATGGATTTGATCGATTTGAAGCCGTATTTCCACGGCACCACAAGCCGCAGGGGCGCCCCATTCTGATTGGGCAGTGGCGCATCATAAAGCCCGGTGGCCATCAGGGTCAGGGGGTGCATGGCTTCATCGATCCGCAGCCCCTCCACATAGGGCCAATCCAGCACCGGATAAGCGAGGCCGGGCATCATTTTGGGATCGGCCAGGGTTTCAAATTGCACATAGCGGGCTTTGGATGTGGGCCCTAAGGGGCTGAGGATCTTGTGCAGCGGCACCCCGATCCAGGGGATGACCATCGACCAGGCTTCCACACAGCGCAGGCGATAAATTCGTTCTTCCAGATCGCTCATGGGGACCAGATCGGCCAGATCATAAAGTCCGGGGCGTTCGCAGGCGCCTTCCACCAAAACCGACCATGGCGCGGTGATCATCTGCCCGGCATAGCGGGCCGGATCGCCCTTGTCGGTGCCGAATTCATAGAAATTATTATAAGATGTCACCGCTTCATGCGCGGTCAGTTCTTCACTGCTGGAAAGCCCCTGATTGCGCGGGGCCTGTTGATAGGGATCAAAACGGGCGGATTGATCGGGGGATTGGGCATGGCTTTTTGGGGCATGCAAGCTGCCCGCAAGGATCGCCCCCGCCCCCAGCATGGATAAAAAAGCCCGGCGATTGCGGTAAAGCGCCAAAGGCGTAATATCGGATGCCCGCAGATCTGTGGGGGCGCGATGACGAATGACCATGGACCCTGCCTTTGAAAAACCGCTTTGGATGATCAGCATGACACAGACAGCCATCATAGAAAACGGCCAGCCTATCAAAAGATACGCCAGCCGGTTTTCATTGGTTCAGTCGATGCTTGATCCCCTGTGGATCAGGCAATCAGGCTGCGAAGCATCCAGGCCTGTTTTTCATGATCGGCCAAACGATCCGAAATGAGGGCAACGGTCGATTCATCATGGGCTTTGCTCGCGGTTTCCAGCAGATGCCGGGCCGAGCGGATCACCGTTTCATGGCTTTTGACCAGATCGGCGAGCATGGCTTCGGCATCGAGGGTTTCGTCGCCGTCCTTGATGCTTGTTGCCTTGGCGTAAGCAGCAAAGCTGCCCGGGGCCTTTTCACCCAATGTGCGGATACGCTCGGCAATATCATCAACAGCGGCGGCCAAAGCCAGATATTGCTGTTCTGTCAATTCATGCACGGCTTTGAAAAGCGGGCCGGTGACATTCCAGTGATAATTATGTGTTTTCAGATAAAGAGCATAGCTATCGGCCAGAAATCCTTTCAATTCCTTGGTGACAGCTTTCATTTCATCTTTATCAAGGCCAATATTGATCGCCATATAAAATCCCCTTTTCTAGAGATGGGCTAAGAACACTTTATCAGATAGGGAGGCATCACGGGCTGACAAGGGGTTTTTAATAAAATAACAAAGAGAAGTTCAGAGCTTTCAATTCCTTACTAAGGATGCGTGTCAATTATTCCCCTCCTTTTGTTTCTTTGCTTTCTGGCCCAGAAAAAACGTCAAGGCCCTTGCCGTTGGGTCAAAAAAAACCGAAACTATGGTGCAGGCCATGAAAGACAAGAGCAAGCTGGTAAAGGGCCATCTGTGTTGAAGGCAATCGCATCGTGAAGGATCGGGGCAATTATCTGCAAGGTCAGCTTTTGTTGGCCATGCCGGGAATGGCGGATACCCGCTTTGAACGGGCGGTGATTTATCTGTGCTCGCATTCCGATGAAGGGGCGATGGGCCTGGTGATCAATGATGATATGCCGGGTTTGAGCTTTGCTGAATTGCTTGATCAGCTTGATATCGAAACCCAGGGAACGGTGGCGGATATTCCCATCATTGCCGGTGGCCCGGTGGAAACCGGGCGCGGCTTTGTGCTGCATAGCACGGATTTCATTCAGGAAAGCACGCTGGTGGTGAGCGAAACCATTGCGCTCACCGCAACCGTGGATATTTTAAAGGCCATGGCCGAAGGCACGGGGCCGCGCCATCATATTCTGGCTTTGGGCTATGCTGGCTGGTCTCCCGGTCAGTTGGAGCTGGAAATCCAGAATAATGGCTGGATGATCTGCCCCGCCGATGAAGAACTGATTTTTAAAACCGAAATCGATGATATGTGGCCCCGGGCCATGCAGATGATCGGGGTGGATGTTTCGATGCTGTCGTCTTTTTCCGGCCATGCCTGATTATTGTATTCACATCAGCGGGGGTGGGCTGTCTTTGTGGATATAGCCTTGTTTCAGCCAGATATTCCGCAAAATACCGGCACCATTCTCAGGATGGGGGCTTGTCTTGATGTTGCGGTGCATATCATCGAACCGGCAGGCTTTCCCTTTTCAATCAAGGCACTGCGGCGTTCCGGCATGGATTATGTGGATCATGTGCAGATCCATCGCCATGCGGATTGGGTTGCTTTTGAACAGTGGCGTCAGGCGGCGGGGCGGCGGGCCATTCTGCTGACCACCAAAGCATCGCGCCCCTATACCGATTTGATCTATCGCAAGGACGATATTCTGATTTGCGGGCAGGAAAGCAAAGGTGCGCCTCAGTTCGTGCATCAATCCTGTGCGGATCGGGTTTTGATCCCTTTGCAGGCGAAAATGCGATCGCTCAATGTGGCGATTGCAGCGTCGATGGTTTTGGGCGAGGCGCTGCGGCAAACCGATGGATTTCCCGCTTTGCCTGATGGGGCTGCCGGGGAACACAGGCTGTGATGGGATCATGACATGACCGGTATTTTTGAAGCGAACGGGATAGAGCTGGATATGATGGACGATCAAAAAACACGGGCGGCCACTTGGTTTGAAAGCCTGCGCGATCAGATTTGCGGGGCGTTCGAGCATTTGGAAGAAACCCATAGCGGACCTCATGCCGATTGGCCGGCGGGCCATTTCGAGCGCACGGCCTGGAAACGCGAAGGCAATGGAGATGAGGCCGGAACCGATAGCGGTGGCGGTGAAATGTCGATCATGCGCGGCCGGGTGTTTGAAAAGGTGGGGGTCAATATCTCGCAAGTCTATGGCCGCTTCGATGCGCCCTTCAATCAGCAGATCCCCGGTGCGGCCGAAGATCCGCGTTTTTGGGCGGCGGGGATTTCGTTGGTGGCGCATATGCACTCCCCTTTTGTTCCGGCCGTGCATATGAATACTCGGATGATTGTGACCACCCAATCATGGTTTGGTGGCGGGGCCGATCTCACCCCGGCTTTCCCCGATCACAAAGATACTGCGGATTTTCACGGGGCTTTAAAGGCGGCCTGTGATGATCATGATGCAAGCTATTATCCGCGCTACCAGAAATGGTGCGATGAGTATTTCTATTTGCCCCATCGGCAGGAAACGCGCGGTGTGGGGGGCATTTTCTATGATCAGCTGGCCAGCGATGATTGGGAGGATGATTTTGCCTTTACCCGCGATGTGGGGCGGGCCTTTTTGGATATTTATCCCAAAATCGTTGATCGCCATATGAACAAAAGCTGGACCGATGAAGACCGCGACCGGCTGATGATCAAGCGCGGGCGCTATGCGGAATTTAATCTTCTTTATGATCGGGGGACCAAATTCGGTCTGCAAACGGGCGGCAATATCGAGGCGATTTTGATGTCCCTGCCGCCGGTCGCGAAATGGCCTTAAGGGCGGTTGCGGTCCCAAATTCTCTGGCGCTATCCCGGGCCGCGCTAAAAAATCATTCCATGCAGGAACCAACAAAACAGTTGCCGCCTCGGGGAATGGAATGACAGGGGGGAGAGGGCCGTCAGCGTGTCTGGAAAAGTAAAACGGTGGCGCTTCAAAAGGAAAATGGGGATAGATGAGAAAAAGCACTTGCCCCCCATAGCGCCGCTCGTTTATACGAACCTTCCCTTGAGCCGCACCACCCACCCGGCTCAGCGCGGCATTCGGCTGCATTATGGGCGCGTAGCTCAGTGGGAGAGCACTACGTTGACATCGTAGGGGTCGCAAGTTCAATCCTTGCCGCGCCCACCATTTTCTAAGAATAAAAACAACAGGTTATTCCTTCTTTTTATCGGGAATGATGTGGATATCTGAACTCTCTCGGGTGCAACTCGGGTGCAAAGGCAGCTTCGACGCTGCGGAGACCTCATTGAGAAAGTCGCTTAATGCTGGCGTCACCGTTCCGAGATTGGGTGGCCGCGCAGACGGACTATGAGGCTTGGCAGAAACGCGATCTTGGCAACCGCCGCACTCCTTAATATCGGGGCCACTAGCTTGCCTTTTAAGCGCTATTTCTTCGCCGGTTCGCGATGAAGGGCCTCTCTATGAGGACAATTCAGATTTTGCAAGCAAACCAGAGGCTTTGCCCTCCCGGGGGCTCTGGTTAGCGTCATTGCAATAGCCATCGGATCAGATAAGCAACAACCCCGAGGGCCAAAACACTGGCCAGCCAGATGCCGCCGAACCAGATCAGTTTGCGAAGGCCTTTACGCATCAATGATAGCCGTCCTTTCCTACTTTACCCCGGAACACCCAATAAGACCATGCGGTATAGGCAAGGATGATCGGCACCATGATTGAAGCGCCAACCAGCATGAAAACCTGGCTGCGATGCGGTGCAGCGGCTTCCCAGATTGTCACACGTGTCGGAATGACATCGGGCCAGATCGAAATGCCAAGCCCCAGAAGGCAAAGACCGAACAAAGCGAGCGCCCAGAGAAAAGGCTGAATGTCTTTCCTCAGGCGAAGACTGCGATAGAACAGCCAGGTCGCAATCACTGTTAGCAAGGGCACCTGCGCCGTTGCCAGAACACCGGGAAAATCGAGCCAGCGTGCGTGATAGCGCTGTTCCAGCGTCAGCGTCACAAGACTGATCGCGCCGATAAGCAGTAAAAGCGCAATCCCCAGCCGCCCGGCATAGATCACGGCCTGTCGTTGCAAATTCCCTTCGGTTTTCCAGTTGAGCCAACATGCTCCCAGCAGGCTGTATCCGACGACCAAACCGAAACCGGTCAGCACACTGAACGGCGACAACCATTCCCACCAGCCACCTGCATAGGCTCGATTTTCAACTGAAATACCCTGCAAAAGAGCGCCGAGCGCCAGCCCTTGCGCGAATGTCGCAATGAACGAACCGGCCGTAAAGGCGAAATCCCAAAATGCCCGATGTCCCGGGTCGCGCCAACGAAACTCAAAGGCCACGCCGCGAAAAACAAGCCCGAGCAACATCGCGATCATCGGCGCATAAAGCGCAGGAAGAATAATGGCATAGGCAAGGGGAAAGGCCGCGAGCAACCCACCTACGCCCATGACAAGCCAGGTCTCATTGCCGTCCCAAACGGGGGCGATGCTGTTCATCGCCCTATCGCGGTCCTCGCCAATCTCGAAGAAGGGAAACAAGATGCCGATGCCGAGATCAAATCCATCCATCACGACATAGGCGATAATGGCAAAGCCGATGATGGCGGCCCAGATCATGGTCAGGTCGATCATTTTGTGCCTCCTTCCAGAATGGCTGGCGCGAGCGTAATCCCGGCGCTGCGGATGGGGGTGCCATCAAGCGTCGTTTCATGGGCCTCTGGCGGCTTCTTCATCAGGCGCAGGAGATACCAGATGCCCATGCCGAACACCGCGAAATAGACGAGAACAAAGGCAAGCAGCGAGGCGGCAATCGCCGGGGCATCAAGTGGCGATGCGCTATCCACCGTGCGCATGACCCCGTAAATCGTAAAAGGCTGTCGCCCGACCTCGGTCACGACCCATCCTGAGAGCACCGCGATCAATCCGGATGGTCCCATCATGACCGCAAATTTATGCAGCAGGGGCCAATCATAAAGCCGTCTTCTCCAACGCGCAATCAAACTCCAAAGTCCTGTGCCCAGCATGAGAAAACCGATCCCGACCATGATCCGAAAGGACCAGAAGACGATGCCAACCGGCGGCTCGTCAGCGTCGGGGATCGTATCGAGGCCAGCCAGCGGAGCATCAAGATCATGCTTCAAGATAAGCGATGATGCTTTGGGAATTTCGATGGCATAATCGATACGGCGTTCGGCGCTATTGGGAATTCCGAACAAAATCAGGGGTGCGCCATTGGGATGGCTGTCATAATGCCCCTCCATCGCCATCACCTTGGCGGGCTGATGTTCCAACGTATTGAGGCCGTGAAAATCACCGGCAATAATCTGCAATGGCGCAACGATTGTAGCCATCCACATCGCCATAGAGAACATTTTACGGGCACCGGCATTTTGACGGTCCTTCAACAGATGCCACGCACCCACAGCGCCGACGATGAACGCTGTGGTGAGATAGGCTGCGAGCAGGGTATGGACGAGTCGATAAGGAAAGCTTGGATTGAAGATGATCGTCCACCAACTGTCGCCGGGCATGAATTGCCCGTTGGCTGCAATTTCATAGCCAACCGGCGTCTGCATCCAGCTATTGACCGACAAGATCCAGAAGGCTGAGATAAATGTGCCTACGGCAACCGCTAGTGTTGCAGTGAAATGTAGCTTGCGGCCGACCTTGTTGATGCCAAACAGCATGACCCCAAGAAATCCTGCCTCCAGAAAGAATGCGGTGAGCACTTCATAGGCCATGAGCGGACCGATGACCGGCCCTGCCTTGTCTGAAAAGACCGACCAATTAGTGCCAAACTGGTACGACATGACGATACCGGAGACGACACCCATCGCGAAGACGATGGCAAAAATCTTGAGCCAATAGCGAAAGAGATTGGCGTACACACCTTTTCCTGTCTTGAGCCACAAACCTTCCAGCACAGCGAGATAGCTGGCGAGGCCAATCGTAAAAGCCGGAAAAATGAAGTGAAAGCTGACCGTGAAGGCAAACTGTACCCGTGCAAGCAGTATGGCCCATTCCTGTTCAATCATCACTTTTCTCCTGGTGCCTTACGCGGCAATGCAATCAGCATTGCGCCCCTCAATTCGCCCGCACGAAAGCCGGTTGCCTGATCGTCGGGATATCTCTCGTCAATGGCAGCGCGAACGTCCGGTTTAATCTCCGTGCCATGACACGCCGCGCAGGGTTGATCCTTCATGATGATCGCGCGCATGGTGTAGTGAGTAGCCGCATCACCGCGCCTGTCGACCCAATTGTCAAGTGCGGGATTGCCGTCAGCGTCTGTCGGCTTTGCGGCCAGCGCCATCAGTCGTTCGCGCAATTCGCCGATTGTTTCAGCGCCCGGATTGCGAGGGCGCAGTGAAATACGGCGTAGCGTTGCACCTGTTTCGGCGGAAATTTGCTCGGCAATCGCCGGGGCGGCTTCGGCACAGACCGCAATAGCATTGGTGGGGCCGCCATTTTGCAATGCCCGCCCCAATTTACTTTGCAATCGAGATTGAAACTCGTCGGCAATCGCGATCGAACGCTGAATATCGGCGTCGCTGGGCTGCGGCGCATCGCATCCTGCCACGGCCAGCGATGCCACTAATAACACCAAGCGTTTTTTGCCGATGAGCCTCATGTCCACCTCCTGTTTTCGAGCGCATAGCGCCTTGGTCCGCAGACCCAAATGAGCAGTAATGTTCCCAATATGGCGATATTTTGTGCATAACTGTCCAACCCGTGTCATGTCCTGCACCAGTTGAATGACGATGGTTATCGGCGCCAATATGATAAACAGAATCAGCGCGGACGCACATGTCATTCAACCCATGGTCAGTGACAATCCAGCAAACACAAATGCGATGGTCGAACACCACAGCAAAACCGTCGGATCGCCAATCATATAGAGCGCGTCGGACCAGGGCGACTGAGCGATTTCAGCAAGCATTGCGCCCCCCTCTTCACGGTTTAGTCTACCTATCAGCCGATCTTGGTTGTGCGCAGATAGGGGCGATGCGTGGTGAAGCCTTGCGGGAACAGGCCTGCTGCCTCGTCGTCATTGATCGACGTAGGAATGATCACTTCCTTTCCGGGCTTCCAATCCGCAGGCGTTGCGATACGGTGCTTATCACTTGTTTGCAGCGCGTCGATCACTCGCAATATCTCATCAAAATTGCGGCCTACGCTCATCGGATAGGTCATGGTCAGACGGATGCGCTTGGCCGGATCAATGATGAAGACCGCACGGACTGCGGCAGTCTCGCTCTGTTCGGGGTGGATCATGTCATAGGTCCGCGCAATCGACAGATCCGCATCGGCGAGTATCGGGAACCGAAGGTCGGTGTTCTGGGTGTCGTTTACATCTTCGATCCACTTGCGATGTTCTTCTGCCGTGTCCGTGGATAGACCGAGTGGCTTGACGTTGCGTTTGTCAAACTCAGCGGAAAGCTGAGCTGTGCGGCCCATTTCTGTTGTGCAGACCGGGGTAAAATCGGCCGGGTGGCTGAACAGAAACACCCAGGCATCACCTGCCCAGTCGTGAAAGCTGATCTGGCCGTTCTGGGTGTCTGCGATGAAATCGGGGGCGATGTCGCCAATATGGAGTGTCATGATGAATTCTTTCGTGTTGTTGACCTAGGCTTTATAGCCCAAGTCGTGTCGATAGTCGAATTGAATTAATCAATATCTGTAATCGAGTAATTGATTTCTCCAATGCTCGATCGGACATCATGACCATGATCATTGCGATGGTCAGATAAGGCCACGGGCCAGCCACAGGTCTTCCTGCTTGTTTGGCTCGTCCAGATCATTGGCCAGAATCATGAGGGCCGAGAAAGCCTCATTCTGCGAAAGCCATATTTTGCCCGTCAGATCATGGATCAGATGCGATCGCTCCAGCGCATCCATGACCGGGCCTTTCACCTCGGACAGGTGCAACTGGATGCCACCATCTGTCAGCCGATGATTGATCGCCTCGACACTTTCCAGCGCCGAAGCGTCAATGGCGTTCACAGCCGAACACATCAGGATCAGATGGCGAAGATCGGGCTGATCGGCCACCTGCTCCAGCACAAACGTCTCCAGCCAGCGCGCATTGAGATAAGTCAGGCTCTCGTCAATCCGAATGGTTAGAATGCGCGGATCTGTTAGCACATTGTGCCGCTTAACATTACGGAAATGCTCGGTTTTTGGCACGCGGCCAACGATCGCGGCATGAGGACGGGACGACCGCCACAAAAACATCGCCAGCGAAAGTCCGACCCCTGCCATCACCCCCGATTCGACCCCGGCCAGCAGGGTGACCAGAACAGTCGTTGCCATCGCTGCGAAATCGGGCTTGGAATAGGTCCAGATGGCACGCGGGGTCTTGAAATCCACAAGGCTCAGGACCGCCACGATAATCGTAGCGGCCAGCGTAGCAATCGGCAGCGAGGCGAGCAGCGGGGTGAGAAACAAGGCGGCAACCGCAATCCCGACAGCGGTATAGGCCCCGGCGGCAGGCGTTTGGGCACCGGCATCGAAATTGACCACCGAACGAGCAAAGCCACCCGTCACCGGATAGCCGCCGGTGAAACTGGCAGCGATATTGGCCGAACCCAGCCCGATCAATTCCTGATCGGGATCGATTCGCTGGCGTTTTTTGGCGGCCAGCGTCTGCGCAACAGAGACGCTTTCGACAAAGCCGATGACCGAGAGAAGCAAGGCGGGCACCGCAAGTTGTCGCCATAAATCCGCATCGAACAGCGGCAGGGTAAAGGGTGGCAGGCTTTGCGGAATGGTACCGACCACTTTTACGCCCGCCGCCTCAAGATCGAACAGTACCACGGCCATGGTTGAGAGGGCGACCGCAGCAATCGGCCCGGCTTTCGCCGTCAGATCCGCAGCCCTTGGATTGAGGCCAAGGCGGATGAGCAGTGGCTTCAGGCCTTTGCGCACCCAGAACAGAAATGCGATCGCCGTTCCCCCAATGATCGATGTGGGAAGATTGGTATCAGCCAGATTGGCAAATAACGTGCGAAGCAACTCGGGCATGGCCTCGCCACTGCCTGAAATGCCGAGAATTGACTTGAACTGGCTCGTGGCGATGATCAGGCCCGATGCTGTAATAAAGCCTGAAACAACCGGATGCGATAGCAGATTGGCCAGAAAACCGAGCCGCAGCACGCCCATGATGAGAAGGATCGCGCCCGATAAAAAGGCAAGGACCAGAGCGGCGGCAATGAACTGGGCGCTGCCCGGCGGCGCAATGGCGCTTGCCGCGGTCAGGGTCATCAGCGAGACAACCGCCACCGGGCCGACCGCCAGCGCCCGGCTGGTGCCGAATATGGCATAGGCAATGATCGGCAGGATCGATGCGTAGAGCCCGACTTCGGGCGGTAGCCCGGCCAGCATGGCATAAGCCAGGCTTTGCGGGATCAGCATGATCGTCACGATGGCAGCAGCAACCAGATCATTGGTCAGCGTGGTGCTATTATACGCGCGCCCCCAGATAAGGATCGGAAGATAACGCCCCAAGGACATGAATCAGGCCTCGATCATATGCGGTTTCACCATCCACTCGCGCACCCCGTCACGGGTGACGCCCAAGGCCATGTAAACCGCCTTGTTTTTCACCATCCGGCTATCGGCATCACGGATTTTAACCCGCAGAGCGTCAAAAATCACGATGGGATACATCCGCTCCAGCGCCAGGCTTTGCCAGTCCCGGACCTCGTCCAGCACGGCGTCGGTCACGCGACTGATCAGGTCGGGCGAGACCTGCAGCCCATAGACATCCTCAAGGTGGGCAGGGATGTCACGCACTGTCAATCCCGTGGCAGGTCAGCAGGTCAGACGTCCGAACCGTGCGTTTGCGGACTTCTGGAAAATATTTGTTCTTTGTTATGTGCAGGATGCTCCCTCCTACTCATGAGTTGGAGCCTCCGGAAATCCCGGCGCGGTTCAGATCTATTGGGCCATGTCGTAGAGTTTCTCCTCAACAAGCATCTTATAAAGAAGAATTTTCGTTCCCTGCGTTTCGAATACCTTCGCAAAAATGACAGCCTTGGGCCGGTAGGAATATTGGTAGCCATAGGAATTGCAAGTTAGGTAGGTACCATCTGAGAACAATACTTTACGACCATACTCGCAGCCTTCAAAATCATCCTGACGATTGGCGTCACTATCGATGTATCCGCTGATGGTCTTGACTTTGAGAATATACCAACCTTCAAGGCGCTCGAACTCGTCAACGATATCCGCATGGGCTGCAACTGAGAATAGAGATGCGAGAGTGATTGTCGCGAATAATTGTTTAAATAATTTCAATTACTTTCCTCCCCAGCGTATTTCTTTCTTCAAATTACGCACGCGTTTACACTTCAAAGTGAGAAGTGGCTCCGTGGGCTGTGTGAGCGGGCAAAAATATGGGTACCCATTCGTGTAAGTTCGCGGTATTAGGCCGTAGACCTTAAACTTCATGGGTGAGATAGCCTAGTTGTTGTTTAGAGAGCACAAAGCCTATCAGCCGGTTCATTCAACGGTGATTTTGTGCAGTGCCATGCCGCCCAGCATTGCGCCGATAAAAATGGCAGCAGGCCCGGGGGCAATGGCCAGATCGGCCAGCGCCGGTCCGGGGCACAGGCCGCTTATCCCCCAGCCAACGCCAAAGAACAGCGCACCCAGAGCCAGCTTTTTATCAATCTGCCTTGTGCCGGGCAGATCGAATGCGCCTGCGGCCAGCGGCTTTTTCATGCCTTTGCGCAGCTTCCAAGCGATGGCCATCGGGATCAGGGCACCACCCATCACGAATGCCAAAGTGGGATCCCACGCCCCGAAAATATCGAGGAAGGCCTGCACCCGCGCCGGATCGGCCATGCCGGATATGGCCAGACCCGCGCCGAAAATCAGGCCGGATAACAAGGATAAGAGGAGGCCCATCATCTAATTCCGCGAGCAGGTGGATTGGCCAAGTAATCTGTAGAGCGGGCAGAAACTGACCAGGCTGGTGAGGAGAAACACCGCGACCACCACTGTCAGAACAACAGCCAGTGTCCCGGATATCACGCCGGAATAAACCAGGATGCCCAGCGCAATCGCCGCGATCAGGCGCAGGATGCGGTCTAAAGTTCCCATATTTTTCTTCATCGTCATTTTCCTTTTTAAAGACTTAACTCATGAATCCGAAAAGCCGCATCAGGCCCACCGTGGCAAATCCTGTGGCCATGAACAGAGCCGTCGCGACCATAGACCGTGGCGAAAGGCGCGATACGCCGCACACGCCATGGCCGCTGGTGCATCCCGATCCCAAACGCGTGCCAAAGCCCACCAACAGCCCACCGATAATCAGCGGCAGGGGGGACGCAGGGAAATGAACCTCTATCTCTGCATAAAAACGGTTGATCATCCATGCGCCCGCAGGCAGCCCAAGGATGAAGGCAATGGCCAGCGCGCGCGCCTTGCTGCTGCCAGCAATTCCGACCGACCGTGCAGCCAGGCCGCTCACCCCGGCGATGCGGCCAAGGCCCAGCAGCATGATGGCCCCGGCCAAACCGATCAGCAATCCGCCCAGCAATCCTTCGATGGGCATGGCATCGGGAAATCCGGGCAGGCTCATAATGCATTCACCGGGATTTTGAGATAGGTGACGCCATTGTCATCCGGCGGCGGCAGATGGCCTGCGCGCATATTGACCTGAACGGAGGGCAGGATCAGGCGCGGCATAGCGAGCGTGGCATCACGGGCTTCACGCATGGCCACGAATTCATCCTCGCTTACACCATCATGGATATGAAGATTTTCTTTGCGCTCTGCCTCGACGGTTGTTTCCCAAACGAATTCCGTCCGGCCCGATGGCAGATAATCATGGCACATGAACAAACGTGTTTCGGGCGGAAGCGATAAGATACGCCGCGCCGAGCGATAGAGCGTGCGGGCGTCACCACCGGGAAAATCGGCCCGTGCGGTGCCATAATCGGGCATGAACATCGTATCGCCGACGAACACGGCATCGCCGATCACATAAGCGATACAAGCGGGTGTGTGCCCGGGGACATGCAGCACCGTGACGCCAAGCGACCCGATCTGGAACTGGTCGCCGTCTTTCCAGAGTTGATCGAAATCCGAGCCGTCGCGTTGGAATTCGCTGCCTGCGTTAAATAATTTTCCAAAGACCTGTTGCACGCTGGTGATCTGCGCGCCGATAGCGATTTTACCCCCCAGTCTTTCTTGCAGATAGGGCGCTGCCGACAGATGATCCGCATGGGCGTGCGTTTCAAGCAACCAATCAACGCTCAGCCCCTTTTCCTCGACATAGGCGATAATCGCTTCTGCCGACGTGAAAGCGGTGCGACCCGAAGCCGAATCATAATCCAGCACGCTATCGATGATCGCAGCGTGATGGCTTTCGGGATCGTGGACGACATAGCTGACGGTATTGGTCGGCTGATCAAAAAAGGATTTAATGATGGGCACACCCGCTTTTGCGGCTGAAACCTGCTTGATGGCACTGGCAAGGGGGATGTCGCTCATGCAAAATTCCTTGAAATTCATAATTACATAAAATATGTAATCTAAAAGAAAGATTGCGTCAAGCCTGTATGAAAGGCATGGTCATAGACATGAGACAGCACAAGCCATGACAGACACACAAAACCCCGATCTAAACCGTGCCGTAAGGATTGGCGACCCCGCCCCGGATTTCATTGCCCGCTCGACCAAAGGCGAGGTGAAGCTCTCGTCCTACCGTGGTCGCTGGCTTATTTTCTTTTCACATCCGGCTGATTTTACGCCCGTTTGCACAACCGAATTTATCGGTTTGGCCAAGCGCCAGCCCGCATTCGATGAGTTGGATTGCGCACTTCTTGGGCTTTCGGTTGATAGCCTTTATGCGCATTTTGCCTGGGTTCGGGCGATCGAGGAACAGTTCGATATTTCCATTGATTTTCCAATTATCGAAGATCCCAGCATGGCGATTGGCTTTGCCTATGGCATGATCGATCACACAAGCGCTGATTCCATGGCCGTGCGTTCGGCTTATTTTATCGATCCGGAAGGGATCGTCCGCGCTGTCACCACATATCCGCATGATGTTGGGCGCTCGGTCGATGAGATGCTGCGGTTGATAACAGCACTGAAAGCGGTTGATGATGGCAAAGGATTTGCCCCCGAAGGCTGGCAGCCTGGCACCGCTCTTCTCGCACCACCGCCGGATGGCAGAAGGCCGCTTGATGAGGGGGCAGACTGGTTTTGCAAAATCCAGCCATGACCGCACTTTATGAAAATCGCGATCTGGCCGCCAGCGTTTCAGAAAAGCTGAAGGTTTATGCGCAGCCGCAACGTCTGATGATTCTCAGTTGCTTGTGGCGCGGCGAACGCACTGTGGCAGATATAGGCCAGGCGACCGGCATCGTTCAGCCTGCGCTGAGCCAGCAACTGGCAGAATTGCGCCGTGCTGACCTCGTGCAGACACGCAAGGAAGCCAAACAGGTCTGGTATCGATTGGCAGATGATGGCGTTGCTTTATGCGTTCAAACGATGGAAAAAATCTTTTGTGACGCGCCTGAGCATGTGATGCCCATGCCGCTTCTTGTCAGTGGGCAGGACAAACGACCGGTCAAAGGTGCTGCGCGTTTTGTGCGCATGATTATAAACCGATGATTTTTATATATCATTTCTGGCTCTGTGGGGTGCCATGAACGTGGTGTATCCAGTCTGGCCCTACTACTGGGCCAAAGGCATTCCGGAAAGCTTGGCCAAAGGCATTCGATCCTTGTGATCTCCCTTGCCACCTCTGTTGTGCTCGGCATTCTTGTTGGCGCTTATCCTGCCATCCGCGCGTCCCGTCTCATCCCGGTCGAGCCCCTTCATCATGATTGATCGTGATGCGCCTTATCGATCGGATGGTGTGACAGGAATATGCGCTCGAATAGGAAAACCAAGGCTATCCCGATCACCCCAAATACAAGGATCAATGGGTCGGTTTGCCACTTGATGGTCCCAAAGGCGCCAAGGACCACCGCATCAAATGCGATCGCCATGAGTAGAATCCAGCCCCGTGCCCCGATTTCCTGCCGTAGATACAGGAAGATGCCCAATGGATGACGATATCCATCACCAGATAAAAAAAGGCGCCGAGTGAAGCGATACGGCTGGGATCAAAGAAAATTGTCATGAAACCGGCGATCAAACCCGAAGCCGTGGCCACCAGCGCAAGCATCACCGTCAGATAAAAGCCGGTTTGGCCAAGGGCTGGCCTGGCAGCTTCGGCCAGCGCGTAATCCTTTGCCGCCACGATCCGATCCAACGGCAGGCTGGAGCCTACCGCAAAGGCAACCAGCAGATAAACCACAACACAAATCGCGATGGACAAGATGATGGCCCGGCCCACATTGCGGTGCGGGTTGGTGATTTCGGCGCTGCTGTTGGTGATGTTCGTAAATCCCTTGAAAGCAAGGATCGACAGCGCGACAGAGACCACGAACCCGGTTGCTACCGCATCTCCGCCGGTTGCTTTAAATGACAGGCCGCTGGCCCACAGGCCGGCCATGCCAAACAGTACCTCATGGCGATGCTTCGAAATATCGATGGCGACCAGCACGGTCGCAGCGTTAGGATGGTGGGCGGTCATGGCCGGTCTCCTCAGCGGGTGTGGTTCAGAAAAATCACTGTTGAGACCTGAGACCCGGTTATGGCCACCCGCTGCTCTATTTGAGGGCTGCGCGTGTGGCCATAACCTCAAAACAGCCCTTCTTCCCGACGTGCTATGGTCCAAAATTCAGGTGGCAGTGCAGCGGATTCTTCATGCTGTCGGTGGGCTGTTCCGGGTCGCAAGTCCAATCCTTGCCGCCGGAGGATATGACCACAATTGAACGGGAAATATTCTGGGCGACATATATCTCAACCTTGAGGCAGCACTCGGTTGCATCTCGGGTGCAAACTGCTGATGTTCTTGCTATGTACGAGCATTTCTTGACCGTCAGAGTGTTAATTTCTGCGAAATTCCGGATATATCCGTACGTTGACATCGTAGGGGTCGCAAGTTCAATCCTTGCCGCGCCCGCCATTTTTAAAGAATAAAAACAACAGGTTATCCTTCCTTTTTATAGGGGATGATGTGGATATTTGAACTCTCTCGGGTGCAAAGGCAGCTTCGCCACCGTCCGACACCGCACCGGCAGAACCAAGGGCTGCCTGAGCCGAAAGACTGGGCTGGCCATGGCCTTCCGCCTGATGATGTCAGCACAG
>BAYV01000010.1 GCA_000710935.1 Iodidimonas nitroreducens
GCCGCCGCCGCCATCGCTGGCGACAACAGATGCGTGCGCGCCCCCGGACCTTGGCGCCCCACGAAATTGCGGTTAGAGGTCGAAGCGCAGCGTTCGCCCGGTGGCACTTTATCCGGGTTCATCCCCAAACACATGGAGCAGCCCGGTTCCCGCCATAAAAATCCGGCATCGGTAAAGATTTTATCCAGGCCTTCCTGCTCGGCCTGATATTTCACAAGGCCCGAGCCGGGCACCACCAGGGCTTCGATGATCCCGGGCGCCACGGCATGACCCTTAACCACGGCCGCTGCCGCCCGCAAATCCTCGATCCGGCTATTGGTGCACGATCCGATAAACACCCGATCCACCGCCAAACCATCGAGCGCCATCCCCGGTTCCAGCCCCATATAATGAAGGGCACGTCCGGCGGCTTCGCGCTTGCCTATATCCGCAAAATCATCGGGATCCGGCACCCGCGCGCCAATGGGGGCCACCTGTTCCGGGCTGGTTCCCCATGTTACATGCGGCTCTATCCCATTGGCATCGATGGTGATCTCCCGATCGAAATGGGCATCGGGATCGCTATAAAGACTGCGCCACAAAGCCACGGCCCCCTCCCACTGTCCCGCCTTGGGGGCAAAGGGTCTGCCACGCAGATAATCGAATGTTTTCTCATCGGGGGCGATCAAACCCGAACGCGCCCCGGCTTCGATGGCCATATTGCACAGGGTCATCCGCCCTTCCATGCTCAGGGCCTGCACGGCATCACCGGCAAATTCAATCACATGGCCAGTACCGCCATTGGTCCCAATCCGGCCGATGATCGCCAGCGCCATATCTTTGGCCGTAACCCCGATGGGCAAGGCACCGCTCACCGTCACCCGCATATTGCGCTGTTTTTTCAAAGTCAGGGTTTGGGTGACCAGCACATGTTCGACTTCGGATGTGCCAATGCCAAAGGCCAAAGCCCCAAAAGCCCCATGGGTTGAGGTATGGCTATCCCCGCAAACGATTGTGAGGCCGGGCTGGGTAAAACCCTGCTCAGGCCCGATGACATGCACAATCCCCTGCCGGATATCATCGATATCATAGATTTCGTGGCCCCATTTTTTGGTATTGCGGCGCAAAACCTCGATCTGTGTGCGCGACAGGGGATCTTCAATCGGCAAGCTGCGATCCGTGGTGGGGATATTATGATCGGGAACCGCCAAAGCCGCATCGGGGCGACGCACCCGATTGCCATCGGCCTCCAGCTTTTCAAAAGCCTGCGGGCTGGTGACTTCATGCACCAGATGCCGGTCGATATAGATCAGGCCCGATCCATCGCCAACATCGGCAACCAGATGCCGACGCCATATCTTGTCATAAAGCGTCAGTCCTTGCGACATGATCCACCTCCATCAACGGCCATTTGTGATATTTCCTGTGCCTATAGGGATGAAAGGCACTTGGCAATAAAAAAGCGGATGCTGTTGCGCACCCGCTTTATCCTGTTGATTGGCCGAGGCCGGATTGATTGGCGATCAGCGGGTTTGCGTGGGCCAATAACCTGATAGCAATCGCTCGCCAGTATGGCCCCCGCCGATTTCATCAATCACCCGACTGCCAATGCCCGACAGATTATCGCCATGCATGCGATAGGAAAACAGCGGTTCGGCGATATGCGTGCCGCGCCAGCCATTATCGATGATCCGCCGCCATTTATGATGCTTGGTCCCCTTGCGGATGCCTTCATCAAAAGGGCTGGCTTCCATCACGGCAGCCATCAGGGTCAACGCCGGTTCGGGAATGAAACTGAACCGTTCGATCAGGGTTGGATCGAAAGCGGTGGATTTACCGCGACCGATCTCGGCTCCGGTTTCATCCACCAATGTGCAATTGGTATAGATAAACCCAAGCTGCGGATCTGATTTCCGTGCCAGATTAAGCTCGGCAATGCAGCGGCTGGCATAGCTATCCGTCAGCAGATCATCGGCATCGAGAATAATCACATATTCCCCAACGCAATATTTCAGCCCCGCATTCATCGCGGCCAGCTTACCGGCATTGGATGGCATTTCCACCACCTCGATCCGCGAAAGATCATTCGGACGCTTGATGGCATCGCGAATGGCTTCCAGCGAATGATCAGTGCTGCCATCATCAACGATCACCAGTTCGATGGAATCGTAATCCTGACGGAAAACGCTGGCAATGGTATCCGCGATGAAACGGCCATAATTATAATTGGGGATGATAACGGACAAAAGGCCCGGTGAAGTCAGTGATTTCATTGGCGCTGTCTCGCAAAAGTCTCCGAAGAGGTCACGGCCCGGAGGCGGGTATCGGGAGCGAAAAGATTTCGCGTCGAATGGTCAAGTTGGTTCAAAAGGTCAGAGCATCGCATTTTGATCCGAGCCTTTTCTTCGTCAGTCAAAGCCATTTGCTTGGCTTTTCGGTCATCTTCAAAGCGGCTGGCATTGTTATCATCTTTCGAGTGATAACGAAATTGTTCAAGCATTTCCAGACGCTCATGATCATCGGGGAAAAGCCCAAGCCCCCGCTCGATGATCTGTGTAAAGCTGTTTGGACCCAAATCACGGTAATTCACAAGAGAAAGATTGGCTTTGCACCCCAGAACAGCTTCAAAATATTGTGCGTAGCATGCTGCCAGATAATCCACATCACTTAATTTTTTGCCAATATCCACGGGCAATCCGCTTAAAAAAGCCCCTTGCGCTGTTCCTTTGGTCAATAAAACGGCGGTCGTCTCTTTTTTCACCGAGGCGATCACCTCGATCGGATCGCGATAGAGAAAAAGCCCCGGAACATCGGGAAAGGCGGCGGCGATCAAATCGGCATAAACCACATTCCAGCTGATGAACTTCACAAAAGCCCGCCGCTCATTGCCCACGCGCCGCCGTGTCATCGCCAGAACAAGATTGCGCAGGCGCCGGAGCACCGTTGGGGTCGGCTCGGCCCTGTGCTGCCAATTCTGCGTGATCAAGGCCCAGAAGCCGCGCTGCAGGGGGGCACCCTGGCTGATCATCATATGATGGGCCGGACGGGCCAAGGCCTTGGTGGTCAGGGTCGAGCCACAACGCGACACATGATGAATGAAGGCCGATGGGTAAAGGCTATCGGCAAAAAGATCGTCCTGATCAAGAATATCCACAGGGCAAGAAAATGCCGTGCCGATCGCCTGCGCGCGGGCCAGTTCGGCAATCGTGAAAATATATTGCCATTCCCGAAATGGATGCTGGCCCAGATCGCCCCAGATCACCCGCCCCGCGCCCGCCGGGTCGATCGCCAAAGGCACCAGACCGGGGGTCAAACGGATCAGGCGCGCCGCCTCATCCACGTCCACATGGCGCTGGAACGCATGGGGGACGAGATCAGCCACGACCTCATGATCGGGCAAGGCATATAAAACATCACGGGGCTTTATGGGTAGAGCCTTTCATGCTGCGCGCTTTCAGAGCCAGCTTATAATTCTAATGGACAAAAAACGTCGCAAAAAAGATGGCCCAAAGACGGGAAAGACAAAAGCCACCGAAAAAAGGCAAAAAAATGGCAATTTCTGTCATTAAGGCGTTTTTGGGCGATGAGCGTTGATTTTGCAAGGCATCTGAGCGCCAAATCAACCCCGCCCCCGATAGGGCTGCACCCCGGTATCAGGAATCCAGAGGCCCAAGGGCGGCTTGCCGCTTTGGAAAAACACATCGATGGGAATGCCGCCCCGAGGATACCAATAGCCGCCAAGGCGCAACCATTTTGGCTGCAATTCTTCGATCAGCCGCTCGGCTATTCCAACGGTGCAATCCTCGTGAAAAGCCTGATGATTGCGAAAGCTGCTGAGATAAAGCTTCAGCGATTTGCTTTCCACCAGCAAACGCGCCGGCGCATAATCGATCACCAGATGGGCAAAATCGGGCTGGCCGGTGACCGGGCACAGGCTGGTGAATTCAGGACAGGTAAAGCGCACCAGATAATCCGAGCCCGGGCGTGGATTGGCGACCGTTTCCAAAATGGCATCTTCGGGCTTTTCCGGCTGCGAAGCGCTGCCGCCAAGCTGTGAGAGATTTTCATAAATATTATTTGACATGGATCGGTGTTTGCCTCCTTCAAAACGGCCTGATACAGGAAATAAAAGCTGAATGGTCAATGATCTGCTGACTTGGCACATTATCATAAAGTTTGTTCAGTTTTCGTTCAGAATATGATTGGCACAATAAGATCATGCGCGGCAATGGGGTGAAACGGGCTGTTTTGATCCCATGCACTGGTAAAATGCAGGCGGCTATCTGCATGATCGGAATTTGCAACACGACCTATGAAACGCCGGAGCAACATTTTTGATGCAGGAGCAACATATGGCTGAGCTGCCTCAGGCCCGTTTTTCAATCGGACAGGTCGTGCGTCACAGGATGTTTGGCTATCGGGGCCTGATTTTTGATGTCGATCCGTTTTTCTTCAATACTGAAACATGGTATGAGTCGGTCAAGGCGTCGCGCCCGCCCAAAGATTCGCCCTGGTATCATGTGATGGTGGATGGGGCCGATCACGTCACCTTTGTGGCCGAACGCAATCTGATTGCCTCGGATGATAGCGCCAGCCCCATCAGGCATCCGCTGGTGCCGGAATTTTTCCGTAATGGGCAATATGGCAGTTATCATCTGCGCACTCTGCCCAATTAATCGCTCTTGGCGTTTATCGGTTTTCTCCCTATGCGTTGCATCCTGAAGCATGCCATCTTAATGTGCTGGCTTTGATGGCCATGTCATCTTTCTCACTCGCTTCAAAGGTTGCCCGATGAAACGCCAAGCACCATCGCCACTGGTTTCCACCGATTGGCTGGAGCAGCATTTGTCTGCCCCCGATATTCGCGTTCTTGATGCCTCCTGGCACCTGC
The DNA here is from genome assembly GCA_000710935.1 of Iodidimonas nitroreducens. Lineage (GTDB taxonomy): Bacteria > Pseudomonadota > Alphaproteobacteria > Sphingomonadales > Rhodothalassiaceae > Iodidimonas > Iodidimonas nitroreducens. The sequence goes on from BAYV01000010.1 coordinate 4,871, forward strand.
CGGATTCTGATCATGATGCCCGCGCCGATTATCGTACCGCCCATATTCCGGGGGCGGTTTTTTTCGATCTTGATGAAATTTCCGATCCCGATGCCGGATTGCCGCATATGCTGCCCTCCCTTGAAGCCTTTTCCAGTGCCATGCGGCGATTGGGGATCGGCGATGGCAGCACGATCATTGTTTATGATACCGGCGATCTGCATTCTGCCGCGCGGGCATGGTGGATGTTTCGGGTTTTTGGCCAGCGCGATGTGTTTGTGCTCGATGGCGGGCTCGGCAAATGGCGGCGCGAAGGCCGGCCATTAGAAGATTTACCCCCCGGCCCGCGGGAGCGGCATTTTTCCGCCCGGCGTCATGATAATCTGGTGGCCGATCTGGATGCCGTGATCAAAGCCAGCACCAAAAATACCGCCCAAATCCTTGATGCCCGTGGAAATCCCCGCTTTTTGGGGCTTCAGCCCGAACCGCGTGCGGGGGTGGAGCCCGGCCATATTCCCGGTGCCATCAATGTGCCCTATGCCAGCCTTTATCAGCCCGATGGCACGCTCAAATCACCGCAGGATCTGCAACAGATTCTTGAATCCGCAGGGGTCGATCTCAAAAAACCGGTCATCACAAGCTGTGGTTCTGGGGTCACCGCCTGCTCCATCGCTTTGGCCCTCACCGCCATCGGCCATCGGGATTGGTCGGTTTATGATGGCTCCTGGGCCGAATATGGCAGTCAGCCTGCCCTCCCTAAAGTTACCGCTGCCAAAGTCACCGAGGCCAATATCAGGGCGGATAGCGCTCGTCCCGCCTGATCTTCAATCTTTCTGATCTTTCAGAATAATAAGACCGGACCCCCAATTCCATGAAACGCGATACCCAGATCATTGAAGCCGGACGCCGGTCTGATTGGACCCATGGCATTGTCAATCCGCCTGTTTTTCGGGCATCGACCTGCCTTTTTGAAACCATGGATGATCTGCGGGCGGGGATCAAAAATCCTGATGCCAAGCTTTTTTATGGCCGCCGGGGCACCCCCACCCATTGGGCCTTGCGCGATGCCATCACCCAATTGGAAGGGGGCGTGGATAGCTGGCTTTATCCATCGGGCATGGCGGCCATCGCCGGGTCTATATTGGCTGTGGTGGCAAGCGGCGATCATATCCTGGTCACCGATAGTGTTTATGAACCCACCCGGGCTTTATGTGATCATATGCTCAAACGTTTCGGTATCGAAACAACATATTATGATCCCTGCATTGGGGCTGGATTCGCTGAGCTTTTCAAGAAAAACACCAAACTTGTGGTGACCGAATCCCCCGGTTCATTGACCTTGGAAATCCAGGATCTGCCCGCCATCTGTGCCATTGCCCATGATCATGATGCTTTGGTGCTTTTGGATAATACCTGGGCCACCCCCCTCAATATGAAGGCGCTGGAGCTGGGTATTGATATTTCGGTTCATGCCGCCACCAAATATATTGTTGGCCATTCCGATGTGATGCTCGGCATTGCCACGGCCAATGCCCGGGCCTGGCCAAAGCTGCAACAGGGCGCGGTGCAATTGGGGCAAACCACCAGCCCTGATGATGCATGGCTTGCTCTGCGCGGGCTTAGAACCCTGCCCATTCGCTTGAAGCAGCATGAAAAAAGCGCGCTCCAGATTGCCCACTGGCTGCAAAAGCACCCCATGGTTGATCGCGTGCTGCATCCAGCCCTGCCTGAAATGCCGGGCCATGACCTTTTCAGGCGAGATTTCACCGGCTCCTGCGGTCTGTTTTCCTTTATCTTAAAGCAGGGCAGCTATCAGCAGATCGATCATTTTGTTGATGATATGCGCCTGTTTAAGCTTGGTTTTTCATGGGGCGGTTTTGAAAGCCTGATCCTGCCCACCGATCCCGCACGGGTGCGCAGCGCCACCCGATGGCAGGCTATGGGCCCCCTTGTAAGGCTTCACATCGGCCTTGAAGATCCCGATGATCTGATTGATGATCTGGCTGCGGGCTTTGAGCGGTTTGAAAAGGCTATCGCTTAAGGTGCAGACGATTTTGCGGCTTCTGATGGGCGCTTGTTCGGGCTGGCAAGGGGTAATTCCGACGGGCTAACCAAGCCGGCCGAAATGATATATTTGATCGCCTGTTCGATGGTCATATCCAGATAGATACAATCACTTTTTCTCACAAACAGCAAAAATCCCGAGGTGGGATTGGGCGTTGTGGGCAGAAAAACATTCAGCATATCTTCCTTGGCGGTTTTCTGCTGAATTTCATTGGTGGTGTTCGACGAAACAAAGGCAATCGCCCATAAACCCGGGCGCGGATATTCGATCATCACCACATCGCGGAAGGTGGTGGAGCTTTGCGCCATCACCGTTTGGGCAATCTGTTTCACCGTTGTGTAAATACCGCGAATGACCGGCGTCCGCTCCACCAGCGCTTCGCCAAGCCTGATCAGGGATCGGCCGAGAAAATTGGCGGCCAGTGCCCCCAGCATGGTGAGAAAGACAAAAGTGATGAAAAGCCCGATACCGGGGATATTCACCGCCAGGTAGGTTTCAGGATTATAAGCCGTGGGCAAAAGACCGCGAACAAAGCCATCGATGCCCCCGATCACCTTCCAGGTCAGAAAAATCGTGATGGAAATGGGCGCAAAGACAACGAGCCCAGCAAGAAAATACGTCCTCAGCCGATGCCACACAAGCCTATCCGTTTCTATAAAATCCGGTTTCAGATCGCGCTCTTATAGCAGTGATTTCTGATAGATTCGATAGGTCTTGTAGATTTCACAGCCAATCTCGTCGAGAATATTTCGCATGCCAAAATTATCTTCCAAAATCCAGGATAATTCCGCCCATCGCGCCCCCCGGCGCACCACATCGCGGCGAGTATGTTCGATCATCATCAGTGCCAATGCTGCGGAATAGCGGCTTTTTTGCATGATCTTGCGCACACCCATCAGGGGAACCCGTAATCGTTTCGGATAGGATATGAATAATCCGCTGAGCAATCGCAGCCACCCCAAAGGAAGGAGCCTGCCATTAAAGGAGCGCAAAACCATATTCACATCCGGCAAGGTGACAAACATCCCCATGGGCTTTCCATCCACCTCGCATAGGCGCACACGATGCGGGGCAACGATCGGTTTGATGTCCTGCGCCAGATGGGTGGCTTCTTCTGCCGTCAGGGGCACAAAGCCCCAATTATCCGACCAGGCATCATTATAAATATCGATGATCTTATGCAATTCATCCTGATAGCGTCGCATATCGATCTGGCGCAGGGTAATTTTTTCATTCTGCTCAACCGTTTTGATAAAGCGCGCCAAGCGGGGCGGCAAAGGCTTGAGCAGATCAAGCTCATAAGCCAATAAATCCTTTGCCTTCGCATAGCCCAAAGCCATTAAATGCTTTTGGTAATAAGGCCGGGCATGGCCCATCATCAAAACCGGCGGGGTATCAAACCCATCCACCAAAAGCCCGCATTCGCCATTGCTCGATAGATTATAGGGCCCCTCAATCCGCGTGCAGCCTGCGGCCTTCAGCCAATCTTCGGCCTTGCCCAGCAAGGTGGCAAAAACCGCGCGATCATCGATGGCTTCGATCATGCCGAAATGGCCGATGCTGTCGCCCCTGTGCTTTTGTGCCAATTGATCGATCTGGGCACTGATCCGCCCCACCGGGCGACCATTTTTCCAAGCAATCCAATAGGCAGCCCGGGCATGATCGAAATAGGGATTTTTGGTGCGATCCAAAAGCGCCAGACGTTCGATCATCAATGGCTTCACCCAGCAGGGGTCCTGCGCATAGATTTCTTCGGCAACCCGAATGAATGTTTTAAGGTCTTTTTTCGCCTTCACTTCGGATAAAGCGATGGCTCCATATAATGACATGATCGGTCGCCCAGTTGATTAATGGGCGGGCCCATCATCAATGAAGCCCGCGCCGCGCAAAACGTGCAAGCCGCCCGAGCGCTTTGGCATCAGGGGCCGATAAACCATATCGGAGAAAAGCAAGAATACTCAAGACGAGGAGCATCAAAAGCACGAGGATTTGAACGGGCGCGAGCGTATTTTTCAGTAAAACCCCTGCAGTGAACAAGATAAGTGATAAACAAATAGAAACAAATAAAGGCTTCAACATTTCTTTACTATAGGGCCATAGACGGGAGAGAAAATAAACCTCGATCAATGCCACGCCCCGGCTGAGAATAAGGCCCGCCGCCGCTGCCAGCGCCGCCCCTGCCGGGCCATGGCTTTCCACCAGCAGATAAAGCAGCCCAAGCATCGCCAGCAAACCAAACAGGCCATTGCCCAATGTCCAATAAGTTGAGGACAGGCTGCGGACCATGGCCGGGGCCTGTCCGAAAAAGAAGGTGAGCAATCGCCCCAGAACCAGAATAACCAGCGCCACCGCCGCGGGTTCGGATTCAGGCCCCAGCATATCAAGCAAGGCATGATGGCTGCCCACCATGGCACCGGCCAAAATCACCCCAAAGGCAACCATCAGGCGGGTTGAATAGGCATACATATCCGCAAGGGTTTCGCGATCCCCCCGCCCTTTTTGGAAAGCCGCAAGGGGTGCCACCACATAATCAAAGCTATTGTGGATCACCTGCATAACACTGGAAAGCTTACGGGCGATGGAATAAAAGCCCGCCGCCGAAGCGCCCGCAGCGCCCGGAATGATGATATTGAGCACCAGCACCGGAAATTCTGAAAAAATGCGCTGGATCAGGGTTGCAGGCATCATCGGCAGGGCAAAATGCAGCATGGCTTTAGCAAGCTTTGGATCATAGCCAGCCATGAACAAGCGCTTATAATCATAAAAGCGGGCGACCAGAAAAAACGACAGAAGGGCCGCAATGGCCAAAGACAGTATATGCGCCAGAAAAAGCCCATAAATGGTGAAACCGGCAAAGGCTAAACCAACCGCAATCAGAATACGCAAAATCTGTTCGTAGAAAAACCTGATCCTGATTTCCGGCCCGAATTTCCGCCGCGATCTCACACTGGCGGTCAGCACTTCAACACTGGTCCAAAGCGGCAGGGTCACGGCATAAAGGCGGATCACCGTCACGATATGCTGGTTATCCTCGCCATTGCCATTGATCATCTGCGCCAGCAGCGGCGCATAGATGATCAAGAAAAGCGCGCCGATGATCCCCGCACCCATAGTGATGACAAGGGCAATCGCCAAAGTGCGGTGGATCACATCTTCATCATCATAAGACGGGATAAAGCGCTGCAAAGCCACATCCATGCCCATCTGCGTCACCCCGCTGGCCATGCGCACAATGGCATAAAGGGTGGCAAACAAGCCAAAGGTGACAGACCCATAAAGCCACAAAAAGATCGGAAATCCAGCCGCTTCAACCAAAGCCCCCATCCGCCCGAGCAAGGCAAGCCCCGCGCCTCGGGTCATTTCCTTTCTGGATTGATCCTGCCCCGCCCGGCTCGGCGCGGACTCCTCCGCGCCGGATGGACCGCCCTTTTTCATGCTCATTCCTCGGAATAGAAAATAACGGCGAGCCCGAGGCTTGTAAAAATCAGCATCGGGCCAAAAGCCGCCAGAAAGGCAGGTGCGGCCCCGAATTTCCCCATCGCCAGCATGAAATTATCCGCCACGAAAAAAGCAAAGCCAAGCCCCATCCCGGCAGCCACGCGGGCAAAGATTTTGCCGCCCCTTTGCACCCCGAAACCTGCAATCGCCCCCAAAATCGGCATCAACAAAGTGGCGAGCGGACCGGCAATTTTTTGATAAAGGGCGGCTTGCAGTTCCGCCACGGGCTTGCCTTCCAGTTTTAATTGATCAATCTGTTCCTCCAAGCGGCTGAAAGAAAGCTGTTCGGGGATCACGCGCAAGGAAAAAAACCGTTCCGGTGGGGATTGCAGGGTCCAGGGCAAAGATGGCTCGGTGGTGATAGCGTGGGTTTCAGCATCAAAGCGGCGCACGGCATATAAGGTCCAGGCGCCATCGGTATGCCATGCAAAATCGGCCCGCACGATCCCGGCAAGCTGGCCTTGATCATTGCGCTGATAGATCGTCACCTTATCCAGAATGACCCGGCTGCCCGATCGGCTGACCGCCTTCACCAAAACCAGCGCATTGCCATCCACCAGCCACAGATCATCAAGAATATCGGGTGCAGGGGGCAGATCAGACGCATAATCAAAGCGCTTCCAATATTCCAGTTCCGCCGTGGAAGGTGCCACCAGCTTTTGATCGAGAATGAAATGCACCACAGAAATCGCTGCTGATGCCAGCAATAAAGGCAGCAAAATGCGGTGCGCCGACATGCCCGACGCCTTCATCACCACAATCTCGCTATGCTGGGAAAGGCTTGATAAGGTCAAAAGCACGGCAAGCAGCGCGCTGAAGGGAATGAAGCGGCTGAGCAATTCGGGAAAGCGCAGGCCGATATAGCGCCATAATTCTGCATCGCCATTGCCCGGCGCGGCCAGAATGGCATCGGATTGCGCCAGCAGATCCAGCATCTGCAACACCACCACAACCCCGATGACAAGCCCCAGAAAGCGGACGAAAAAAACCTTGCCAATATAGCGCCCCATGGTGCGGGACGGCAGAAAATAGCGCCGCAATGGCCGCAAAATGCTCATCATCAAGCCCTTTTCATGGCCGCGAAAACCTGCCGCACCGGCCACAGGATCACTTCAAAGCCGCGATCGATGATCCCGGCGGCCCCGCGCCCGGGGCGGATCACCGAAGACCAGAATAAAAAGCCGCTGAAGCCCGCAAAAAGTGCAAATGGCCCCCATAAGGCGAGATAAGGGGACATGCCATCAAACCCCACCAATCTTTCCCCGGCTTCCAGAAATTCGTTAAACACAATCAGCCCGGATAATCCGGCAACCAGCCCCCCGGCCCCACCGGTTCGTTTATTGGCCAGGCCCAAAGGCGCCGCCAGAAAGGGAATGACCAGCAAAATCATAATATTGATCACCCGCCAATGATAGGTCGCCCGATAGCGCTGCTGCATGGTTTGTGCATCGGATTGCACACTCTTTTTTTCCGATGATCGGCCCATATCCTGAGCCGCCGCGCCATTGGGTGCGATGCCCTTGTTTGGCTGCACATTCGTGGCAGCGGTTTGGGGCATGATGCCGTGCATGGCCCAATAAAGTTCGGGCAGGGTCATTTCCAATTCCTCGCCACCCCGGCGGCGAAATTCCTCGATTTCGGGCAGATTGATGACAATGTCTTGGGATTCAAAGGATAAAACACGGGGCTTTATCTTACCCGGATCAAAATCGATCAGCCGTCCATCATAAAGCCGCAACAAAACCGTTTGCGTATTATTGGTGGCAAAAAAAGCGCCCCGCTTGGCGGTAGCAACGATTTCTTCCGCGCTTCCCACCCCACGTCGGAGAAAAATATCCTTCAGTTCCTGCCCATCGGATTGGGTGCCGCCAACCCGCAGCAACAGGCCATCCGACAAGGACACAAATTCCCCAACATCGACGCTGGCCCCCAAAGCCCCACTGCGCAGTTCGAAATCCAGATGCCGATATTCATAGCGGCTATGGGGCTGCACAAAACCCAAAAGGCCAAATTCAAGCAAAGCCAGAAACAGGCTCAAAAAAACCATCGGACGCACCAATCGGGGCAAGCCGGCACCGCTGGCCATCATGCCATCAAGCTCGCTATTCAAGGATAAGGTGCGAAATGCCAGCAAAGTGCCTAGAAACAACCCAACCGGCAAAGCCATTCCCATATAATGAGGCACAAGATGCGCCAGCATCTGCCATACGATATCGATGGGGCCATTTTCATTGACCACGAAATCGAACAAACGCAGCATCCGCTCCAGCAAAAGCAGGGCGGCAGTAATGACTACGGTGGATAGCAGGGGCACGACCGCCTTGCGCAACACATAATGATCAAGACGGCTAAATCCTGGCAGCATCAAAGCCCCCTTCAAAGGCAATCAGATCGAACAACACACCCACAGGGATCAGAAAAGCGTGAGATTGACGCCTGATCATGTGATTAAGGCCGGAAAAGGCTGGTAAAAGGGCTTTAATTATGAGCAAACAGCAGTTCAACATATTTATGACACGAAGATCCTATCATGAACACCCGAGCAAGGCGCGAAAGGCTCTTTCTCTTTTGCCGCCGGATCAAAGCCCTTCAAAGGCTATAGCAGAGGTTTAAAAGCAAAGCGATCCCTATGCCTCAACCCTGTTGCATTTGCAGTCACCTGCTTAATGCGCATATTGGTTCAGATCACTTTTGATTTTTCTGATAAACCCTTATCGACCGAGGAAGCGACAGACCACAAATGCGGCAACAATCTTTTTCAGCAACAAGCCACCGGCCCTCGCAGGCCCTGATCGGTATCATCTCCAATTGTGTAAGCAGCACCAATCGCGAGCAGCTTGACCGCGTGCGGACAGTGATCGGTAAAAGCCCGCATCTGTTTCATTATGAATTCGACGATATCAACGCCCTGCCCGAAGGCCTGCAATTAATGGCCGATGCCGGTGTTGCCCTGCTCATCATCAATGGCGGCGATGGCACCATTCAGGCAACGCTCACCCATATCATCAATGATCGGCCCTTCACCATCATTCCCCCCATCGCCATTCTGCCCGGCGGCAAAACCAATCTCATTGCCGATGATCTGAAATGCAAAGGCAGCCCGGCCAGCGTGCTCAAGCGCGTGATCAAAACCGTGCGCCGAGGCAAATTAAAAAAACATCTGGTTGAACGAAATCTGATCGCCCTTGATCTGGCGGATGGAAAGCCCCCTCGCTATGGGATGTTTTTTGGCGGTGCTGCGGTGATCAAAGGTATTTTATGGAGCCGCACCCATATCCATCAAAGCAAAGTTCCCACCCGCTTTGGCCATGCTCTGGCAATTATTCGGCTGATTTTAAAGGCCGCTTTCAGCAATGAGGCGTCGCCCTTGCGCTCGGGCCAAACCACGATCACTATGGGTGATGAACAGCGTTATGATGGCGAATTTTATCTCATCCTCGTCACCACCCTCTCCCGGCTGATGCTGGGTTTGCGTCCCTTTGGCCGAGACGGCAATGGGGGATTGAAAACCGCAATCATCGATTCCCGGCCCAAAGTGATGCGCCAAGCCTTGCTGGCCCTTCTGACCCGCCGTTTTCATCAGGGAAAAGTAGCCGGGGTTTATACCGCGCGCACCGATCATATGCTGATCGATGGGGATGATCCGGTGACCCTGGATGGGGAAATCTATACCCCCACCCCGGGCAAACCGATCCACCTTGATTGCGAAAAATCATTGAATTTTTTACGCCTCTAGGGCCATAAACCGGCCATGAACACATCACTGACAAGGACCAACCCCCATCCATCGGCGGGTTCCAATGCCGATCAGCGGCTGGAAAGCCTGATTGCCGCCGAATTATGCCGCCCGCAGCCCGAAGCGGTGTTGGCCGCCGCCCGCCATGCTGCAGCCCGGCTTCAGGGGGCGGATGCTGAACGATCCTGCGTTTTGGGTGTTTTATTTTATGGATCATGTCTGCGCACCGGGCTTTTAACCGACAAAATCCTCGATTTTTATGTGATCGTCAGCGATTATCCCTCAGCTTATGATAAACGCTGGCTGGCCGCAGCCAATCAATGGCTGCCCCCCAATGTTTTTTATGATGAATGCCAATATGATGGCCAGATCATCCGCAGCAAATACAATATCATCAGCCGCGATCATCTCCATCAACTGGTCCGCCCCGAATGCCGCACCGTTTCTTTATGGGCGCGCTTTGCCCAGCCTTTGGCGCTGCTCATCCCCCGCGATGATCGGGTGCTGCCCGATATGACCAAAGCGGTGGCGCAGGCCATTCGCACCACATTGGGGGCCACCCTGCCCCTGTGCAGCCATGGGGATGGGCCGGATCGGATTTGGCCCAAAGCTTTTTCCCATACATATGGCGCCGAATTGCGATCCGAACCGCCCGGCAAGGGCGCAGAGCTTTATGCACTGGATGCCACGCGCTATCAGCGCTTTTTTGCACCGGCGCTTGATGGTTTGGGCATCGCTTATGGCCGCGATGAAAACGGCAAGCCCATCATGGCCCAAAAATTTTCAGAGTCCGCCCGGGGCCGGGCCCGGCGCGCCTGGGCGCAGCGGCGGATGGCTGGCAAGATCATTACTTTCCTGCGCCTGATCAAGGCCAGCGCCACCTTTGATGGCGGCATCGATTATCTGGCCTGGAAGATCGAGCGCCATTCAGGCGTGAAGCTGGTCGTCAGCCCGTGGCAACGGCGGCATCCCGTGCTTGCGGGGCTTTTGCATTTTCTGAAGCTGAAGCGGCGCGGAGCTTTTCGTTGAGCGGCAATTGAAGGGTGTGTGCCGCCGCCTTGAAGGCCTCCAGAATGCGATCCACCTGATCAGCGCTATGCCCGGCACCTAAGCTGCACCGCAAAAGATAAAGCCCCGTAGGCGTTGCGGGTGGGCGGGCAACATTCACATAAACCCCTTCCAGCAGCAAAGCCCGGCACATGCCAAAAAGCTGATCCTGCGTTTCCAGACACACCGCAACAATCGGGCTTTCAACGCTTTCGGTACCCAAATTAAAGCCCAGCTTTTTCAGCCCGCCATGCAGGCGTTCCACATTGCCCCACAGATGCGCCCGCTTGTTATGCGCATTTTTTAACGAGCGAATGGAACTGATCGCCGACGCCACCACCGATGGCGGAAGCGATGCGGTGAACATATAAGGGCGGCAGGCAAAGCGCAGCACCTCGAATTTCGGGTGGTTTGAAAGGCAAAAACCCCCCACAGTGCCAACACTTTTGGAAAAGGTGCCGACGATGAAATCGACCTGATCCTCAACCCCCAATTCCTGCGCCACACCGCGCCCGGTTTCGCCGCAAAAACCCATGGAATGCGCTTCATCCACCAGAACCTGCGCGCCGGCCGCCTTGGCCACCGCGATCAATTCACGCAATGGCGCGCGATCCCCCAGCATCGAATAAATGCCTTCCAGCACTACGAGCTTGGCGCTCTCGGCTGGCAGCCTTTTCAGGCGCTTTTCCAAATCCTCGACACTATTATGGCGGAAACGCAGCACATCCGCATTGCCCATGGCGCAGGCATCATAGATCGAGGCATGGCTATCGGCATCGATGATCACATAATCGCCCCGCCCGGCCAAGGTGGAGATCATCCCCAGATTGGCCTGATAGCCGGTGGTAAAGACCATGGCATGATCCATGCCGTAAAAATCCATCAGCGCCTGTTCCAGCGCTTTATGGCCCTGATAGGTGCCATTCAGAATACGGCTGCCGGTGGTGCCGGTACCAAAGGCATCCAAGGCATCCTTCGCGGCTTCGATGGCATCGGGATCAAAGGTCATGCCCATATAATTATTGGTGCCGGCCAAAATGATCTTGCGACCGCCGATCATCGCTTCGGTGGCCGAAAGCATCTCATCCATCACGATATTCAAGGGATCGGGCTGGCTATCGCCCATCCGGGCGCGCTCGGCGATAAGGGGATCAAATTTATCGAGCAAATCCATGAGATGATTACCTTTTGATGATCTTTTCGACAGCATCGCTCAATTGCTGAATGGTTTCCAGATCGGGCAACATATTCAAGGGCAAAACAATATCAAACTCATCCTCGATGGCCGCAACCAGATCCATCACCGTCAGTGAATCGAAATCAAGATCATTGGCAAAGCTTGTGGCCGGGAAAAGCGACACATCTTTCTGATTGAAAGGGGCAACGATCTTGCAAATACGCTCATAGATGTCTTTGTTGGTCAAATCTTTATTGCTCATCGCTGCATGGTCCTCATCAAATATCAAAATATCAGCCGCGCCAAAATGCCCTTTGGCAAAGCCAGCCACTGCCCTTCATGCCATATAAAGGCCCTAAGCTGAAAAAAACAGGGCTAATCGCCCCGCTTCAGCCAAGCCAGGGTCTCAGCCAGCCCGGCCTTAAAATCGCGCGGGCGCGGCATAAGATCGGCCAAAGCCGGTGGCAAGGGCCGCGCCACCCAATCCCCATGGGCCAATTCGCGCATCTTGCCACGGCTGATGATCAGCGGCTGACCGCTCAGCTTTGAAAAAGCGTCCCCAGCACCGCCGATCAGCGACAAAAGCCCCTTTGGCACCGGCACTGCCCGCACCCGCCGCCGCAAAAGCGCTGACAAAATAGCCGCCAGATCCCGATAATCATAGCCGCCCCGCCCATCAGCCCCGCAGGCTTGATCATCGATCTCCCATATGCTGCCCGACCAGAACGCGGCATCGCCCAGATTAGCGCTTTCGCCGCTTACCTGTTTGGCAAGGGCGCATAGAAATGCGGCAAGATCAGGGGCATAAATCAGGGAAACCCGATGATCAACTGCAATCGGTGCGGGCAAAAAGCCGCCTCTGGCTGTGCGGATGAGCTTCAAAATCTCCACATCCCCCGGCCCGTAAATGCCCGGCGGGCGCAGGATTAATCGCCGCAATGCTGTTGCCGGGCCTTCCAGCAAAAGCTGCTCTGCGGCCTGTTTGCTGGCAGCATAGGGGGAAAGATGCGGATGCCGAGCCGCCAAGCTTGACACATGAATGATCCGCGCCTGCGGTGCTTTTTTGACAATCGCCGCCAAAAGTCTTGCTGTTCCATCGCGATTGGTGACCATGAAATCCGATGCCCGCCGCGCCTTCACCAGCCCTGCCAGATGCAGCACCAGATCGGACCCATCCACCAAAGCTTCAAGGGCTGCGGACTGCTCCAATGAGCCGGTGATCCAGCGCACATGAGCCGACATTGCCTGCCCGGGAGGAGGCGCAGACCGCGCCAAAGCACGAACATCAAAACCGGCATCAACCAAGGCGGCAATCAGATGGCGGCCTAAAAACCCGGTTCCACCCGTGACCGCAACCCTTTTCGGATGCGGACCTGTGGGGGAGACGGAAGACACCGAACCCCCGGGATCAGTATGCAAGGGCAATAAGGCTGCCAGCCAGAAACTGCTGCCGTGCTTTCGACCGGCTCAGTTTGCCCGATGAGGTGCGCGGCAAGGAACGCGGCTGCACCAGTTCGATCCGGCACTGCACGCCCGTAACGCTAAGAATCTGCTTTTTGATCTGTTCGACAAAAGCCTGACGTTCATGGCTTTCGCGCAAGCGGCATTGGACCAGAACGGTGGCGATTTCCAGATGATCGGGGCCGGGTAAAGACAAAGCGGCCACATCGCCACTACGTACCCCGGCCAATTGCTCCACCGCCCATTCGATATCCTGCGGCCAATGATTGCGACCATTGATGATGATCATATCCTTGGCGCGACCAATCACATAAAGCGCGCCTTCGCCCATATAGCCCATATCGCCGGTATCGAGCCAGCCACTTTCCGATAAAACCGCCGCCGTGGTATCGGGATCGCCAAAATATTCGGTCATCACACTGGCGCCGCGCACATAGATACGGCCAATTTCGCGTTCATTCAAAACGGCGCCATCCTCATCGCGGATTTCAATGTCATATTCCGGCAAAGGAATGCCGCAATTAACGATCTCGCGATAGCGGGTGCCTTGGGATTCATGATGTTTGAGCGCCGCCCCCGCAGCCCCCCGCAGGGCCTCGGATGTGGCCTCAAAATGCCGGGCAACCCTGATGCTGCCGTCATATTCGCCCGACAACACCCGCTCATCGACCAGATCCACCTCCATCCCCCGGCCGATTGGCGCGAAGCTCACCGCAAGGGTGCATTCCGCAAGGCCATAGCTGGGCACGAAGGTAGTGGGCTTGAATCCCGCCGGACCATAGATATCGGCAAAGCGGCGGATCACTTCAGGGCGGATCATATCGCCCCCGATCCCCGCCACCCGCCAGGCCGAGAGATCGAGTTCCTTCAGCTGATCATTGCCCACCCGCCGGGCGCAGATATCATAGCCAAAGCTGGGGCTATAGGTGATGGTGCCGCGATTGCGCGACATCAGGCCAAGCCATTGCATCGGCCGTCTGGCAAAATCTTCAGTGGCCAGAAAATCAACCGAAACCTGATTGGCAATCGGCGTGAGCAAGGTGCCCACAAGGCCCATATCATGGTAAAAAGGCAGCCACGAAATGCAGCGATCATCATCGATAAGCTGCACACCATCCCGGCCCTGGCCCGCACAATTGGCCATCAGGGCCTTATGGGTGATGGCAATACCATGGGGAAAACGCGTGGAGCCGGAAGAATATTGCAAATAGGCAAGGCTACCCGCCATGGGCCGGATCGGCTGGCCATCGCTATCGGCAAAAGGCCCATCCAGATCAACCGGCAAAGCATCGAAATCTTCATAAGAGCCACAGAATTTAAGGCCCAATCCGGCAGAAGCCGCTTTGCCGAAATCATCCATGGCATCAGGGCCGATGATGGCGCTGGCCCGGCAGCTTTCCATTTGGGTATGCAATTGGCTGATATAGCCATCCCGGCCGCCAAAAGACGTAGGCAAAGGCAAGGGCACCGGCAGCACTGTGGCATATTGGCAGCCGAGAAAAAAGGCAACGAAATCAACATGGGTAACGGCGATCAAAGCCACCCGGTCACCCGGCGCAAATCCCATCGCGATCAGCTTGCGGCCAATTTTTTCCGCCCGCACTCGCAAATCCGCATAGCGCGCCGAGACCAGAAGGTCCCCGCGTGCCGAATAAAAATTCACCCCGCGCGCGCCCAAGGCAGCATATTCCAAAGCATCGATCAGGGTCGGAAAATCACCAAAACGACGCGGAAGATCATCCTGCGTCGGGGTTGGCAATGCCTCTGTCGCGCCATGGGTTTCTTTTAAAGCCGTCAAATTCAATGAAAAGCCTCAGATTTGGATCATGATAAGGATAGAAAGGCCGGATCGATACATCTGTAAAAAATCTGAAAGAAAGCAAACCGATCCTGCCCGATAGCAAGCTTGGCTTCCAATCACTCTCATGGTCAAATACAAGAGAGTGCAGATGATCCGCAAGCTTTTTGTCTGCCTACATCTTATTGATGAGGCCGCTTAAATGGGAAATATGACCAAAGCATGACCAATCCACCGAATGACCAACGGAACAACGACCCATCCAATAATCTGGATCTGGACAGGATCTACGCCGATATTGTGGGCTTGGAAAACCGGCTGCATTTCGATCATGCGGGATCATCGCTGATGCCGCGCCCGGTGGTGCAATGCATGGTCGATCATCTGGAATTGGAATCAAGGCTTGGCGGCTATGTGGCACAGGAACGCAAAAGCGCCGCACTGGCCGAAAGCTATAGCCTGATTGCCCAACTGATCCATGCCCAGCCATCCGAGATCGCCTTCCTGCCCAGCGCCACCGATGCCTGGGGGCGGGCTTTTTACAGCCTGAAACTCGGGCCCGGCGATAAGGTCGTCACCGCCTTCAACGAATATTGCTCGAATTTCGTCAGCCTGCTTGATCGGCAGCGAAAATCGGGGATCGAGATCATCGTGATCGGCCCCGATGAGTCGGGCGATCTGGATTTGGCAGCGATGGAAGCGGCCCTTGATGATCGCGTGAAAGTGATCGCTATCAGCCATGTTCCCTCATCCTCGGGGCAGATCAATCCGGTTCATGAAGTGGGCCGGTTGGCCCGCCGCCAACAGATCCCCTTTTTGCTCGATGCCTGCCAATCGGTGGGGCAATTGCCCATCGATGTAGAGGCCATCGGCTGCGATATGCTCACCGCCACCGGCCGCAAATTTTTGCGCGGCCCGCGGGGATGCGGATTTTTATATATCCGCAAAAGCCTGCAATCCCGGCTCGAACCGGTGATGCTGACCAATCAGGCAGCTCTTTGGGTTTCCGCCCACAGCTATCAGCTTCGCACCGATGCACAGGTTATGGAAGCATGGGAGCGCAATGTGGCAGCCCAGCTTGGCTTGGCTGAGGCGGTTCGCTATTTGCTGAACATTGGCGTGGAAGCGGCATCGGATCGCAGCCAGATGTTGGCCCGCAAGCTGCGGAAAAAGCTGCACGACCTGCCTGGCATTCGCCTGACTGATCCGGGCCGCCAACATTCAGCGATCATCACCTGCCAGCATGATCGGTTGTCGCCTCAAGAGATCAAAGAGGCCCTTGAGCAGCGCAATATCGCCGTGCAGGTGGCATCGGTAATGCACACGCGCCTTGATCTGGAGGCCCGGGGGATTGAAAGCGCCCTGCGCCTATCGCCCCATTATATCAATCATGATGAAGATATCGGCCTTTTGTGCAAGGCTTTAGCCGCTTTATAATGCCGGCCCCGCTTATAAACTTTTGCGCAGGCGGCGTAATTGGCGGCGCTGCACATATTGGGTGAGCAAAATACCCGACAGGATGAGCAAAAGGCCAAAGCCCCGCAGCAGGCCGAAATCTTCCCCCAAAATGAACACACCGAGCAGGCTGCCCACCACCGGCACCAGATAATTATTGAGCGCCACAAAGGTGGCCCCGATCCGCCCCAGCAAAATCACCAGCACCAGAACCGCCAGCGCCGAAGGCATCAGCCCCAGCCAGATCACTGCCAAAAGACTGCGGATATCAACATGCGATAGCTGCAAGGGATTATCGAAAACAAGGGCAAAGGGGATGATCATCACGGCGCTCACGATCATCACCCCGGCTGCGCTGGAAAAGCTCGACATCCGGCTGGCCTTGCGCAAAAGCAGGCTGGAAAAGCCATAGCCAAGGGCGGCTGTCAGCACTGCGATCCGCCCCAGAACAGGCCAAAGCCCGCCATCTAGATCAAGGGCCTCACTGCCCCCAACCAGAATGATCACCCCGATAAAACCCAGCAAAAGACCGAAAATCTTACCGCCGGTGATTTTTTCATCCCGTGTCATGAAATGCGCAAAAAACAGGGTGGAAAGGGGCGAAAAGGCCATCAAAATAGCGGCATCCGAGCTGTTGATATGGGTTTGCCCCCAGGCAATCAGGCTGAACGGGATGCTGGTGCCCACAGCGCCTGCCAAAATCAGCAGGCCCCAATCCTTGCGATTATCCGGCAGGCGATGGCCCTTTATGCGGGCGATCAGGAAAAGAACGAGTGCGGCAATGCTGATGCGGCTGGCGGCAATGGCCAGCGGGCCAAAGCTGATCAGGGCAAATTCCACAAAAAAGAAAGACGACCCCCAAGACAGTGCAAGGAGCGCAAGCCCCATAAAATCAGCCGGTTTTGGGGCATTGATCGGTTTCACGATAATCCATTTCTTGCTGATCTTGTCTTAAGGCCAATTTATGCGCCATGCTGGGGCCATGAAACAGCGAATGACCATGCGGCCCGCCTCAGGCCGAACCGATCCCCGCGCCCAGCGCCCCTTAAAGCCCCAGCGCCCCTTAAAGCCAATGACGGCGGAAAGGCTGGAAAAGGCGGCCTATCATTATCTGGAACGCTTTGCCAGTTCCAGCGGCAATTTGAAGCGGGTGCTGGAAGGCAAGATCAGACGCCGCAATGATGATTTTGCCCCCTTGAGCGCAGAACAAGCGGGGTGGATCGATGATCTGGTGGAAAAATGCATTCGCCTTGAATTGATCGATGATGAAGCCTATGCCCGCGCCCGGGTGAATGGTTTGCGGCGGCAGGGGAAATCTTCCCGCGCCATTCGCCAATGGCTCAAATCCCGCTTCATCCCTGATGATCTGATCGAACAGGCAATAGAGGAAGCCGATGCGGCGGGTTCCTTCTTGATGGGAGACACAGATGATGATCTGCATCCCGATGCCGAGGCCGCCCTCACCCATGCCCGCAAAAAACGCCTTGGCCCCTGGAGGCGATCAGACAAAGAAAAGCCTGATAGAGAGCCAGAGGACAGGAAAGCGATGCTAAACCGCCGAAACAGGGAAGTTGCCTCTTTTGCCCGGGCCGGGTTCTCTTTTGATCTGGCGCAGAAAATCATCGATAGCCCCGATCAGGAAACGGCCCGATCGCGTTTATTGGGTGAACCATCTTTTCATGAGGATTTAGAATGACCCAAACCCAATGGCAGCTTGATGGCGGTCTTGGCCTTGATCATCTGGCGCAAAAGCCCTGCCACCCCATCGATCCCGGCCCTGATGAGGTGCGGGTGCGCATGACCGCGCTCAGCCTGAATTTTCGCGATACGCTGATCGTGCATGGCATGTATGGCGGCAAACAGCCTTTGCCCCTCACCCCCTTGTCCGATGGGGCGGGCGTGGTCGAGGCGGTGGGGGAAAATGTGCGCGATCTGAAAGTGGGAGATCGGGTGAGCGGCGTTTTTCATCAGGGCTGGCAGGCCGGTCCGCCTGATCGGGAGCGCCTGAGCCATGCTTTAGGGGCAGGGGAAACCCCCGGCCTTGCATCTTATTGGCGGGTGTTTCCGGCTTTGGGCCTTGTGAAAACGCCTGATTATCTCAGCGATCTGGAAGCCGCCACCCTGCCCTGTGCGGCCCTCACGGCCTGGGCGGCGCTGGTCGAGGATTGCCCGGCAAAACCGGGGGAATGCGTGCTGATCGAAGGCACCGGCGGAGTTTCGATCTTTGCGCTGCAAATCGCCCATGCCATGGGCCTGCGCACCCTTATCACCTCATCATCCGATGAAAAGCTCGAGCGCGCCAGGGCTTTGGGGGCCGATGAAACGATCAATTACAAAACCAACCCGCAATGGAGCAAAAACGTCCGCGATCTGACCGATGGCCGGGGCGTTGATCATGTGATCGAAGTGGGCGGCGCCGGAACGCTGGAACAGGCCCTGCGATCCATTCGGATCGGCGGGCGCATCGCCTCGATCGGGGTTTTGAGCGGGATCAAAACCGATTTGACCCTGCCCCTTTTATTCATGCAGCATGCGCATATCCAAGGCATCAGCGTGGGCAGCCGCGATATGCAGATCAATATGAACCGCTTTTTCAGCCATCATCAGATCAGGCCGGTTCTGGATGAACGCACATTCAGCTATCCTGAATTGCCCCAAAGCTATCAGCATATGATCAGCCGCAAACATTTTGGCAAAATCGCCATCAGCATCGATTGATCCCTCATTCTGTGTTCATTTCGCGCCGATTGCTCCACGGCCTTGAAAAGGACGCAAGGGGCCCTTAATGATTGCAATATCGCCGGGATGGCCATAAAGCCGGGGCGGTGATGGATCTGGAAGAATGATATGGCACGGCAGGATACCGAACTGAAAGCCCCGGAGCAGGACTTTCCCCTGAAAGAAGCGCGCGAGATCGTCAAGGGTCTGGCGCGGCCAAAGCCCCTCATTTACTGGGTGGATTTTTTGTTCAGCGCCGGGCTTGGCTGGGCAGCCTTCATCTATGCCGTGATCGCCCCCAGCTTTAGCGCCGGGCAGTTTGCTGCTATTTTCATCGCCACCTTTGCCCTTTATCGGGCGGTGATCTTCATTCATGAACTGGCGCATTTAAAGCGCGGCACCTTTAAATTCTTTCGTCTGGCATGGAATATTCTGTGCGGCTTTCCCATGCTGGTGCCGGCCTATACCTATTCCGGCGTGCATACCGATCATCATCTGCGCAAGATTTACGGCACCCATGAAGATGGTGAATATGTGCCCTTTGCCACCGGCTCGGGGCTGAAGCTGATCGGCTATGTTTTGCTGTCGTTCTTTTTGCCGCTTTTATTTGTTGGGCGCTTTCTCATTCTCACCCCGATCAGCTATCTGCTGCCACCATTGCGGCGCTGGCTCTGGGCCCGCGCCTCATCGCTGACCATTGATATGAGCTATGAACGCCCGCCGCCTGCCAAGCGCGATGATAAAAGCTGGGCCTGGCAGGAAGCCGCCACCATGCTCACCGCCATCGGCTTTACCATCCTGTTTATCAACGGGATTTTGCCGCTGGCCGCCCTTGCCATCTGGTATGTGGTGACGGTTCTGGTGTTTTTGTTCAATTCCCTGCGCACCCTATGTGCCCATGCCTATCGCAATCCCGGCGATCAGCCCATGAGCACGGCCGAGGAATTTCTCGATAGCGTGAATGTGCCGGGCAATCCTTTATGGACCCCTTTATGGGCGCCGGTGGGGCTGCGCTATCATGCCACCCATCATCTGTTTCCATCTCTGCCCTATCATGCTCTGGGCGCGGCCCATCGCAAGCTGGTGGCCGAATTGCCCGATAATCGGCTTTATCTGAAGGCCAGCCGCAACAGCATGTTCGATGCCCTGAAACGAATCTGGGCCGAAGCCGAAGCGGCGAAAAAAAACCGCCGCACACCCATCAGCCCGGGGCCTTCTTCTCTCTCTTCATCTGATCCATCGTCATCCACGCCCGTCTGAGGGCTTCGGGATCATCCACATCCCAATGAATGGCGGGATCATTCACCGCCACCTGCAATAGCGCATCGGGCTTGGAGCGAAGCAGCGCCCCCGCGCCATGGTCCCCTTCAAGGCGGCGGAGATCATCAAACATCGCCGCCCCGCACAGCACCGGATTGCCCGCGCCCCCGGCGGCCATCGGCCTTGCGGCGATGATCCCGGCAGTCTGCAACCCGGCCTTCGCCCTACAAAATCCATTATAAACCGCCCGGATGGTGGCGGCCCGCACAAGCGGCATATCCCCCAGATGGATCATCAAACCGGGGCTATGTGCTGGCACAAGGGCCATGGCCGCACGGATCGAGGTGGAAAGCCCCTGCCCATGATCGGGATTATCCACAATCTGCACGGGATAGGCCGCAAGGGCTGCCCGCACGCTTTCGGCTTCATGCCCCACAATCACCCACACCGGGCCAATATCGGCTTCAAGGGCAGCCGCAACGCTATGTGCCAGCACCGGATGCCCGTGCAAATCCGCTAAAAGCTTGTTCGGCCCGCCCATGCGCCGGGACAGGCCCGCCGCCAGAATGGCGCAAGGAATTGGCCAAAGGTTTGGAGGATAATCGGCCATCAGGCGTCTTTTGGCCTTGGCGCGAAAGGAATCGGGTTCTCCGGGCCTGATCGCAGATATTGGGTCATCTGAGCCATGATGGAAATGGCGATTTCCGCCGGTGTTCGCGCCCCGATTGCAAGGCCAACGGGCCCGCATATTCTTAAAAGTGTGTCATTCTTGCCAAAATCAGCAGAAAGTCGTTCCAATCGTGCTTTATGGGTCTTTCGGCTGCCTAGGGAACCGATGTAAAAGACTTTTGAGTCGAGCGCCACCCTGAGCGCCGCATCGTCCAGTTTCGGATCGTGGGTCAGCGTAACCACAGCGGATCGTTCATCGGGGCGCTCGGCCAACAAAGCCTCATCAGGCCAGGCTTCCAAAAGCCGCACATCGCTAAAGCGGGCGCTGGTGGCAAAGGCCCCGCGCGGATCGATCACCGTCACATCATAGCCCACAGCTTTTGCCATGGGGGCCAAAGCCTGGGCGATATGCACGGCACCAATCAGATAAAGCCGCAGGGCGGGTTGCTCGATCTGGAAAAACAGGCGTTCACCATCCTGTTCGATCAGCTGCGACCGGGCTGATTGCAGGGCCTGAACCAGCGCTGCACTGGATAAAAGTGGATCAGGATCGGATGGCGGCCCATCTGCCGGATCAAAGAACCATGATTTTTGCTGCCTGAGATCGATCAGCCGAACAAGACTGCGCCGGGCTTTTTTTGCCGCCAGCAGGGCCTTGGCCGCTTTGAAGCCATCGCTTTTCAGGGATAAAGGCTCGATAAAAATGGCGATCCGCCCGCCGCAGGCCAGCCCCACTTCAAAAGCGGTGGCATCGGCCACCCCGAATTCAACGATTTTCGGCACGCCGCTTTTCATCACATCAAGGGCATCAAGGATCACCGCCCCTTCCACACAGCCCCCCGATACCGAGCCTTCAAACGCTTCGTCATCGCGAATGACAAGCTGGCTACCCACCGGGCGCGGGGCCGATCCCCATGTGGAAATCACCGTCGCCAGTGCCACGCCATGGTCCTGTTCCGCCCAAGCCACCCCATGAACCAGCGGATCATCCGCCCCCCTACCGTGATCCGGCCCGAAATCATGCTGCGCTTTCATGATCTCAAGCCCCATAGGCATAAAGCACGGCCAGGATGAGCAGCAGCAAAACCGAAACCCATATCCAGGAGGACAGCCCCGGGCGCAGCTTTGGCTCCAGCTTTGCTGATGATGGCTGATCTTCGACCGTTTCGGCCTGCGCTGCATCCTCGACGGCACGAGTCTGGGCTTCAAGCGCCTCTGCTTCACGCGCTTGGGCCGCGCGGTCCTCGGTGAGGGCGGAAAAACTGCCGAAAAATCCTTCGGCATATTTTTTGGCAGTGCTATCGATCAGTCGCGCCCCCATCTGCGCCAGCTTGCCGCCAATACTGGCTTCTGCCGACCAATCAAGGCGGGTTTGATCATCCGATAGCGCATGCAAAGCCACATCGGCGCGGCCCCGGGCAAAGCCCGCCGCCCCCTTGCCCTGCCCGATCAGGGTATAAGACAGCGGCGGATTGACATTCTCAAGGCGCACCTCGCCTTTGAATTTTGCCGTAACCGGCCCCACTTTCGCGGTGATCGCTGCAGCCAGTTCATCATCGCTGATGCGTTCCAAAGCCTCGCACCCCGGAATGCATTCGATCAGCAGGGTTTCATCATTCAAGGCATCCCACACAATCGCGCGCGGGGCTTTTATCACCGTTTCGCCGCTCAATTTCATCTCTCGCTCCTAAAAAGCTGAGCCCATCAAGGCAGATTTCGAGTCAGGCTTGAAGGCCCATCAAGCCCGGCTGATGAACACCACCATCCAACCTGATAAAATCACCCGCTATGATTTAAGCGCTTTCTCGCCGATTACAAAGCCTTGGCTTTGCCTTGAGGATTGCAGCATTCTTTTTTCTGGTGATACTATTTGAAGAACAGATAGACGTGATGAGGGAAGCAGAGGATGGCACCTCTTGGGCACAAGCCTTTAAAGGATATCGAGGCATCGGCCGTTACGGTGAGCGGCGTTGTCAAATGGTTTGATGCGATGAAAGGCTTTGGCTTCATCGAAACCGATGATGATAAAGGGGATATTCTGCTGCATTTCTCGGTTTTGCGCGATGTGGGGCGGCGCTCGGTTCCCGAAGGCACCAGCGTTGTCTGCAAGGCTGCAAAACAGGCGCGGGGATGGCAGGCCGTGCGGGTGATCACCCTTGATCTTTCCACGGCCCGATCCCCCGATGATGAACAGATCAACCATCGGGATGGTTTTATCCGGCAATCCCCGGCCCGGCAGATGGATGATCACCCGCCGCCACCGAAATCCACCGATGATCCGGTTGATTGCACGGTCAAATGGTTCAATCGCTTGAAGGGCTATGGCTTTGTTTCGCAAGGTGATGGCTATCAGGATATCTTCGTGCATATGGAAACCGTGCGCCAAGCCGGATTTCTGGAACTTTTTCCCGGCCAAAAGGTGAGAGCCATTCTGGGCCACAGCGAGCGCGGCCCGCTTGTGACCCATATCCTTCCCCCTGCCGATTGAAATCAGCGCCGCAAAGCGCCCAAATGGATCTGAACATGTCCTTTTTTGCCCATCTTCTCCGCTCTTCTCATGCCTTGCCCAAAGCCTTGCAGCCGCGCATTTTTCTGCTTGGTCTTTTGCTGCTTTTGGTGCCTTTGTCTTATGCCAATGCCCAGGAGCCGCAATCCCTGCCCCTTTCGGATCTTTTGATCGAAACCGATCAGGGGCCGGTGCATTTTTCCGTGCAACTGGCCAATGACGAGGAGAAACGCACCATCGGGCTGATGTATCGCCGGGACATGCCCGAAAATGAAGGCATGCTTTTTGATATGGGCATGCCGGTGCGCGCCAGCTTCTGGATGAAAAATACCTTTCTGCCCCTTGATCTGATTTTTATCCGCTCGGATGGGCGGATTGCCAATATCGAGCCGGGCACCCCGCATCAGATCAGCCCGCCGGTGCAGTCTCGCGGCCGGGTTTTAGGCGTTTTGGAGCTTAATCAGGGCACCGCCCAAAAGCTTGGGATCAAGCCCGGCGATCTGGTTCGCCATGCTATTTTTGGCAATATGGAGCCTGAAAGCAAAGCCGACCAACCACAGCCTTGAGATTTTCCAGAGCGATCAGCGCAGATCGCCCCTTGCGCTGGGCTTTGATGCGCCTTATGAACGGCGCTGTCGGGGAGTAGCGCAGCCTGGTAGCGCATCTGCTTTGGGAGCAGAGGGTCGCAGGTTCGAATCCTGTCTCCCCGACCATTCCCCCCCTTAAAAGCCTGTGATCCGGCGCTTGAACATTTCAAGACCTGTGCTAAGATGCGTCAACACAAACGTTTGCGTTCTCACCACAAGGAAGCATTTCAGAAGAAGCGAACACGCATCCATAACATAAAGCATAAGGGACAAATGATGACAGGGGCCAAATCCAGCGATCTGCCGCAGCTTTCCTTCGTCGGAAAAATCACCATCCTGCTGGCGACAGCCGTGGCGCTGCTGTCCACCCCATTGGCGGCCCCCGCCATGACCGGGATCGTTGAAGCCTTTACCGATCAGGCACAGAACGAGCCCTTCGCGCTGGCCATCATGGCCCTTGTGGAAGCTATTTTTGGGGAAACCGGGCCGCGCTTTCTGGTTAAATTCGTGCTGCTTTCGGTGCCCGCTTTGTTCATCATCATCGGGGCGCCGATTACCGGCTGGATCTGCGATCGCTGGGGGCGGAAATCCCTGCTCAATGTCTCTTTGGTGGTATTTGGCATCAGCGGTGTTTCCACCTATTGGGCCGATAGCTTCCTCTTCATGTTCATCGGCCGCGCCATCCTTGGGATTGCCATTGCCGGGATCAAAACATCCACCGTTGCCATGGTTGGCGATTATTTTGTCGGCGAAGAGCGCAAAAAATTTCTGGGCTGGCAGGGTTCGGCGGTCAAATTCGGCGGCCTTGGTTTCATGCTCATCGGTGGCTATCTGGCCGAACTGGATTGGCAATCGCCCTTTTTGGGCTATTTGCTGAGCTTCGTGCTTTTGCCCTTCGTGATTTTCAAAATTACCGAAAGCATGCCCGAAAAAGGCCCCTCCACCATAGCATCCCGCGCCGCCTACAAGCTCGAGGCCATCCCCAAAGGCCCGGCTTTGTTCGTGTTCATTTCCGCCACATTGGCCTCTGCGTTGTTTTTTGTAACGCCCGTGCAATTGCGCTTTTTTTACGAAGATAAATTCGGGCTTTCACCGCTTTATTTCAGCTGGGCCGTGGTTGTGGCCAATGGCATGGGGGCGCTGGTTTCGATCTGGTATAACAAGGTCAAGGCGCGGCTCAATTACACGTCGATCTATGCACTGATCTTTGGCACCATGGGGTTTGGTTATCTGATCCTCACTTTAATGCCAGGCTATTATTCAACTTTGCTCGGCATGTTGATCGCCGGAATTGGATTTGGGCTTTTTATCCCTAATCAAAGCGATTGGATCATGTCCTTTACCGCCCCCAGCCGCCGGGGCATGGCCGTGGGGCTCGTGACCACAGCCATGTTCATGGGGCAGTTTCTCTCTGCCTTGCTGATCGAGCCTTTTGTGGTTGAAAATAATCCCGATGCCGTATGGCAATCTTTGGCCGTCTTTTTGGCTGTGCTCACCGTGATTTACATAATTTTCGGCCTGATCGAAAAGAAGCGCGGAAGCTGGCAGGTCAAAAAACACCCGTCATAGACTTGCCAATCACAGCCTTGCGGTGCGGAGCCGCAAGGCATTGGCGATCACCGAAACCGATGACAGGCTCATGGCCGCTGCCGCCACCATGGGAGAGAGCAAAAATCCAAAAAACGGATAAAGCACCCCCGCCGCCACGGGCACACCCAATCCATTGTAGATGAACGCGAAAAAAAGATTCTGGCGGATATTGCGCATGGTCGCCAAGGCCAATCTTCGGGCCCGCACGATCCCGTTCAGATCGCCCTTTACCAAGGTGATCCCGGCACTTTCGATGGCCACATCAGCGCCGGTGCCCATGGCGATCCCCACATCGGCCTGCGCCAGGGCCGGGGCATCATTCACCCCATCCCCGGCCATGGCCACCCGATGGCCCTGAGCCTGAAAATCCTTGATGATGCGGGCCTTATCTTCCGGCAATACCTCGGCACGAATATCATCGATCCCCAGCTTTCCGGCCACCGCTTTGGCCGTGCGCTGATGATCGCCCGTCGCCATCACGATCCTGAACCCCAGTTCATGCAAGGCGGTAAGGGCTGCGGGCGTGCTTTCTTTCACCGGGTCGGCCACGCGCACCAATCCCGCCACAGCCCCATCGATCACCACAAACATCACGGTTTCGCCCTCATCGCGCCGGGCGTCGGCCCGGGCAGACCAATCACCGGCCTTGAGCCCCAAATCATCGAGCAAAAGAGCCGTGCCCAAGGCAATATCATGATCATCCACCCGGCCTTTCACGCCTTTGCCGGTGATGGCTTCAAAATCCACTGTTTTGGAAAGTTCATGCCCGCGATCCATGGCTCCTTTCACGATAGCTTCGGCCAGCGGATGTTCCGATCCCCGTTCAAGGCTTGCGGCAAAATGTAAAAGATCCTGCTCCTTATAATCGGCCCCGGCCTCGATCCCCACCAGCCTTGGATGGCCTTCGGTCAGCGTGCCGGTTTTATCAAGGATCAGGATATCAACCCTGGCAAAGCGCTCCAGCGCTTCGGCATTGCGGATCAAAACCCCCGCCTCGGCGCCGCGCCCGGTCGCGGTCATGATCGACATCGGGGTGGCCAAACCAAGGGCACAGGGGCAGGCAATGATCAAAACCGCAATCGCCGAAACCAGCGCATAGGCATAAGCCGGGGATGGCCCGAAAACCGCCCATGCCATAAATGCCAAAACAGATGCCCCGATCACCGCAGGCACAAATTTGCCCGCCACCGCATCGGCCAGTTTTTGAATGGGCGCGCGCGACCGCCTCGCATTCGCAACCATCTCAACAATCTGGCTCAGCGTGCTGTCTTCGCCTATTCTTTTAGCCTCGATCACCAGCGCGCCGGTGCCATTGAGGGTCGCCCCCGTGACCGGATCGCCCGCTGTTTTCTCGACCGGCACGGCTTCCCCCGTGATCATCGATTCATCAACCGATGATCGCCCTTCGATCACCACCCCATCGGCGGGCACCTTTTCCCCGGGGCGCACGCGCAGATGATCACCCACGGCCACATCCTCGATGGCGATCATCTCCTCGCGGCCATCCGCACGGATCACCAAAGCCTGTTTGGCGGCCAGATCAAGCAGAGCCGAAAGCGCCGCACCGGTGCGATCCCGCGCCCCCAATTCCAATATCTGCCCCAGCAAAACCAGCACCACGATCACCGCCCCGGCCTCGAAATAAACGCCCACATGGCCATCGGCCCCGCGAAAGCCCGGCGGGAAGACCTCTGGTGCCAATACCGCCACCACGCTGAAGCCCCAGGCCGCCAGCACCCCGATGGCAATCAGGCTGAACATATTGAGATGGCCGGTTTTAAAGGATATCGCCCCGCGCTTGAGGAACACCCAGCCGGAATAAAAAATCACCGGGGTTGCCAGCAGCATTTCAAGCCAAAGGGCAAAGCTCGTGCCCAGCCAATCGCGGATCGGCAGGCCCAGCATCGGCCCCATGGCCAGCAGCAGAACCGGCAAGGTGAGCGCCACCCCCACAAAAAAGCGGCGTTTGAAATCGCGCAGTTCGGGATTATCGGGCTCTTCCCCTGTGGGCAGACCGGATCGTTCCAAAGCCATACCGCAAATGGGGCAGGATCCGGGGGTGGATTGGCGGATTTCAGGATGCATCGGGCAGGTGTAAAGGGCATCTGCGGATGGATCATCCTTGACAGTTTTGGGGGCCTTGTTTGATGCTGGACCGGATGCTGCCGCGCAACAGGCATGATCGGAATGTGGATGCGCTTGTTGGGTCATTTAAAATCCTGAATTCACGATTTTTTTCTGTTCCATGATTAAGATGCAAACAAGGATCGGCAAATTCAAGGCTGACAAGCATCGCCAAGCCATGCTAAGCACAATGAAAGCGTGATGGCCGATCCGCATTTTCATGTTTGCATTTTCATGGATGACGCAAAGCAAATTGACGACATGAGCACAGCAAGACAGCATAAAATGCGCTTGAGCGCTGTGATCGGCTTGCTCTCTATGCTGCTGTCAATCCTTGTTGCGCCTTCAGCCTATGCCTTTTGCTCTATGGAAAGCGGGATGCATTCCGTTGATATGGCGACAGACAGCACTGCATCCCAGGGCCTTCCCGATTGCACAGCCGCGGCGCAAAGCTGCGATATGTCGGCCACCGATTGCGCCCAGCATTGCGCACAAGCCCTGACGGGCATTACCCCCTTGAGCCCACAACAGGCCGATCATCCGATCCCCCAAAGCATTGCCCATCATAGCGGATTTCATCTCATCGGGATGACGATGGCAACCATGCTCCGCCCCCCGCGAACCGCCTGACAATGAACCCATAGGCGCGCCCCGATAAAGGCGGCGCAAAGCCTGTGATCCTCATCAAAATGTCAGACACCCTCTTTGAGGTGCGGTATGCAATCGATCCGTCTCCCCTTCTACCTGCCGGGGCTTTTGAGCGCGTTATTCGCTTTCAGTGCGCCACAGGCTTTAGCCCAAACACAGCCGCTTCATCTTGATGAGGCGGTGATGACAGCACTGCAAATCGATGATCCATCGGTCGTGCTCCATCGCGAACAGGCAAAAGCCCTTGATGATCAATCGGTGGCGCAATCCCAGCTTCCCGATCCGCAGATTTCGGTCAGGATGCAAAATCTTCCCACCAGCTTTGATCCCGATCAGGAAGCCATGACGCAATATCAAACCATGGTGCGGCAAAGCTTTCCGGCTGGTCGCACCCTTGCCCTGCGCCATGATCAAAAACAGGCCGAGGCCCGGGGTGCCAACCTTGCCGCCAGCTTGCGGCAATTGGAAATCATCCGTGATACCCGGCTGGCGTGGCTTGAAATCTTTTATTGGACCCGGGCCCGGGAACGCATTTTAAAAAGCCGGGACGCCGTAACCGATCTGCTGCAATCGAGCGCGGCCAGCTATGGATCGGGTTCGGGAAGCAGCCAAAGCGTGTGGCGCACGGATCTGGAATTGAGCCTCTTGGATGATCGCCTGATCGAAGCCGAACGCAAGCTCGATATGGCCAAAGCCGATCTCGCCCGCGCCATCGGTGCCACAGAGGCAAGCCGCCCTGTGCCGCCCAATCTGCCCCCCTTGAAACACCCCGAGATGATCGATGCGCTGGAAGCCGGCCTGATCAACCATCCGGTGATTTTAGCGGCCGATAGCCAGATTGAAGCACAGGATCATGCCGTGGATCTGGCCCGCCAGCACTATAAGCCCGATTGGTCGGTTGAGGCGGGATATGGTGTGCGCGGCGGCAATCGGGATGATTTCATCAGCGCCGGGATCACCCTTGATATTCCCCTTTTCACAGCTAAGCGACAGGATCGCAGCCTTTCTGCCGCCCGCCATGAGCGACAAGCGGCCCGGCTTTCCCGCGAAGCCCGCCTTCTTGATCTGAAGCAGCTTTTGCAGCGCAGCCATGCCGCCTGGCAAAGGCTGGCCGAGCGCAAGGCCCTGTATCAAAAGGCGGTCATCATCAAGGCCGAGCAAACCGCACAGGCCTCCGCGCTCGCCTATCAGAACGGGCTGGCCGATTTCCCCGAACTGATCCGCGCCCGTTTGGCCGAGCTTGATGCCCAGCTCACTTTGGATCGGCTCAGCATCGATCATCTGCAAGCCCAAGCGCATTTATTGTTTTTTGAAGGCCGCCTGCCATGAGCCTGTATTCCAAGCCTTATTTAATGCCCATCCTGATCACAATCATCATGATGGCTATCCTCGTCTTTTGTTATTTTGCGCCGATCAGTGGCTTTGGGAGCGGTGAAAGAAATCTGGCACGAAGCACCGATTGCCCCTCCGGGCGCGAAGCCCTTTATTGGCAGGCCCCGATGGACCCAGCTTTTCGATCCAGCAAACCGGGCAAATCGCCCATGGGGATGGACCTGATCCCGATCTGCGATGATCCCGCCAATGGCCGCGATCCCACCAGCATTCAGATCGACCCAAGGATGGTGCAAAATCTGGGTATTCGCACGGCACCGGTTGAGGAGGGCCCCATCGCCCGCAGGATCAGCGCCGTGGGGATGCTCACTTATGATGAAAGCACCATCATCAGCATCGATGTGCGCAGCGAAGGCTGGGTGGAAGATTTAAAGGCCAATGAAACAGGCCAGCCTGTCGCCAAAGGGGATCTGTTGTTCCGGCTTTATTCCCGCCCGCTGATCGCCAGCCAGGCCGATTATCTGCAAGCCCTGGATGCGGGCCATCCTATGGTGCGCGATGCCGCCAAAGAACGGCTGTTGTCTTTGGGCATGACCAAAGCCCAGATCGACATGGTGCGGCGCGAGGGCAAGGTGATACCCCATATCGATATTCTGGCACCCCGGGATGGCATTCTTCTCTCTCTCAATATCAGCGAAGGGGCCTTCATCAAGCCGAGCGAGCCCGCCATGCGCATTGCCGGGCTGGAACGGGTCTGGGCCCGGATGGCGGTGCATGAAAGCCGGATCAACTGGGTCAAAAAAGACCAGCAGGCCATCATGACCCTGCCAGCGCAACCGGGTGTGCGCTTATCGGCCAGCGTTGATTATGTGTATCCCGCCATCGACCCCAAAAGCCGCACGGGACAGGTGCGGCTGGTGCTAAACAATCCGGATCAGGCCCTGATGCCGGGGATGTATGCGAGCTTTGAAATCATGGCCGATCCCCAGCCAAACCGCCTTTCCATCCCATCCATGGCCCTTATCCGCACCGGCGATATGGAGCGGGTGATCGTGGCGCTGGGGGAAGGCCGCTTTCGCCCGGTCGAGGTCAGATCAGGGATTTTATCGGGCGATGAGATCGAAATTCTCGAAGGCCTCGCACCCGGAGACCGCGTGGTGACATCGGGGCAATTCCTGCTCGATTCCGAAGCCAGCATCCAAGGCGGGCTGCTGCGTCTTTTGAGCCATGAAGACCAAGGGGCCAGCCGCCATGATTGATTTCATCATCCGCTGGTCGGTCAAAAATCGCTTTGCCATGATCCTGCTTGCCTTATTGCTCACCGGCTGGGGGATCAACAGCCTGATGCGCACCCCCCTCGATGCGATCCCCGATATCTCGGATGTGCAGGTGATCATCAAAACCACCTATGCCGGACAAGCCCCGCAGGTGGTGGAGGATCAGGTGACCTATCCCCTGACCACAGCCATGCTGGCGGTGCCGGGGGCGGTGACGGTGCGGGGCTTTTCCTTTTTCAATGATTCCTTTGTTTATGTGATCTTTGAAGAAGGAACCGATCTTTATTGGGCACGGTCGCGGGTTTTGGAATATCTTTCCCAGGTGGTGCCCAATCTGCCCGACGGCGCACGCCCGGCTTTGGGCCCCGATGCCACAGGGGTTGGCTGGGTTTATCAATATGCCCTGATAGATCGCAGCGGCACCCATGATCTGGCGGCCCTTACCAGCCTGCAGAACTGGTTCTTGAAATTCGAGCTGCAAATGGTTGAGGGCGTGGCCGAAGTGGCCAGCATCGGCGGCATGGTTCGCGAATATCAGGTGGTGGTCGAACCTGATCGTTTGCGGGCGCATCAAATTCCCTTAAGCCGGGTGATCAGCGCCATCCGCCGGGGCAATCAGGAAACCGGCGGGCGGGTGATCGAGATGGCCGAGGCCGATTATATGATCCGGGCATCGGGCTATATCGATGATCTGGATGATCTGCGCGCCATTCCCTTGGGCGTTGATGCGATGGATACGCCCATCACCCTTGCCGATGTGGCCGAAATCCGCTTCGGACCGGATCTGCGGCGCGGCATCGGAGAATTGAATGGCCAAGGCGAAGCGGTGGGCGGTGTGGTGATCATGCGCTTTGGGGAAAACGCCCTTGCCACCATCGATCGGGTGAAAGAGCGGATCAAGGCGCTGGAAGCGGGCCTGCCCGAAGGGGTCGAGATCGTTGAAACCTATGATCGATCGGATCTGATCGATCGGGCGGTAAAAACCCTGGGCACAACGCTGACCGAGGAACTGATCATCGTGGCCCTGATCTGTGCCCTGTTCCTGTTTCATCCCGGATCATCGCTGGTGATCATCATCAGCCTGCCTTTGGGGGTGCTCACCGCTTTCATCCTGATGCATATCCAAGGGATCAACGCCAATATCATGTCACTGGGCGGGATCGCCATTGCCATCGGGGCGATGGTGGATGGAGCCATCGTGATGATCGAAAATTATCACAAACATCTGGATCGTGCCCAGAAAGGCGATCCGCGCTGGCCCATCGTGGCCCATGCCGCGGCCGAGGTAGGACCTTCGATCTTTTTCTCGCTATTGATCATCGCGCTGAGCTTTGCCCCCATTTTCGCCCTTGAAGCGCAGGAAGGGCGGTTGTTTCACCCCCTGGCCTTCACCAAAACCTATGCCATGGCGGCGGCAGCGGGCATTGCCATTACGATCTTGCCGGTTCTGATGGGGCTTTTGGTGCGAAGGCCCTATGGGAAAAAGCGGGATAATCCGGTCAGCCGCGCTGTGATCGCAGGCTATCGGCCGCTTTTGCATTTTGTTTTGCACCACCGAAAAGCAACCCTCGCTTTATGTTTTCTCGCCCTGATCAGCATCCTCATCCCGTTCACCCGCATCGGCAATGAATTCATGCCTGCCCTTGATGAAGGTGATCTTTTATATATGCCCAGTGCTTTTCCCGCAGTTTCAGCCGGGAAAATGGCGCAGATCGTGCAGCAAACCGATAAGCTGATCAAAAGCCTGCCCGAAGTGGCGAGCGTTTATGGCAAGGCGGGGCGGGCCACCAGCGCCACCGATCCCGCCCCCCTTTCGATGATGGAAACCACCATCAGGCTGAAACCGCGATCCGAATGGCGACCGGGATTAAGCATGAAAGACCTGATTGCCGAGCTTGATGCGCGGGTGCAGATACCGGGGCTGGTGAATGTGTGGACCATGCCCATCAAAAATCGCACGGACATGCTGGCAACCGGCATCAAAACCCCGGTGGGCATCAAGATTTCCGGGCCTGATCTTTCGGTCATCGCGGATTTGGGCCAGCGGATCGAAACGGTAATCGCCCCCCTTCCCGGTGTGGCTTCGGTGTTTGCGGATCGGGTGGTTGGCGGGCGCTATGTGGATATGTCCATTGATCGCCAGGCCGCCGCGCGCCATGGGCTCAATATTGCGGATATTCATGATATCGTGCGATCCGCCATCGGTGGGATGACGATTGGCGAAAGCATCGAAGGCCGTGAACGCTATCCGATCAATATCCGCTATCCCCAATCCCTGCGTGATCAGATCGACCATCTGCGCCTGCTGCCCATCCTCACCGCCGATGGCGCGGATATTCCCCTTTCTGCTGTGGCAGATTTGCAAATCACCGATGGCCCGGGGATGATTCGCAGTGAAAATGCCCGGTTGAATGGCTGGGTCACCATCGATATCGCCGATTATGATCTGGGCCAATTCGTGGATGAGGCGAAAAAGGCGGTGGCCCAAAAAATCGATCTGCCCGCGGGCTATGCCCTTAAATGGTCGGGGCAATATGAATATATGGAGCGCGCACAAAAGCGCCTTTTGACCATCATTCCGCTGGTTCTGGCAATCATCGCCTTCCTGCTTTATCTCAATTTCCGGGCTTTCAGTGCTGTGGTGATGATCATGGGCACCCTGCCTTTGGCGCTGGTGGGGGGCTATTGGCTGATGTATGGGCTTGGTTATAAAATGTCGGTGGCATCGGCGGCGGGCTTTATCGCTTTGGCCGGGGTGGCGGTGGAAATCGGCGTTTTGATGATCGTCTATCTGGATCAATCCGTGGCACGGAAAAAGCTTGAAATGAGCGAGTCCGGTAAGATATTTGGCCCCAATGATCTATTGGCGGCGGTCAGCGATGGGGCCTTGCAAAGAATCCGCCCGATTGTGATGACGGTCGCCTCCACCATGATCGGGCTTTTCCCGGTGATGCTGGGGGATGGCACGGGGTCTGAGGTGATGCGCCGGATTGCCGCCCCCATGATCGGCGGGCTTGGCAGTGCCTTGCTGCTGACAACGCTCTTGCTGCCGGTTGTTTATTACGAATGGAAGAAATATCTGATGGAGAGGACAAACTGAGCGAAAAATATGGCTTTGTCCCTTTAATAATTCTATAAGACGATGTGTTTTATAGAGTGTTCTCGTCGTCCTGATTTTTTCTTATGGTCTAAAGAAAGCTACGCTCTAGAATGATTTCGCAAAAAGCCAAATATGCCTTGCGGGCGCTGATCGAATTGGCCCGAGCCAAAGAAGGCGATGCGCAATTGATCACGGATATTGCCTCGCATCAGCGGATCCCCAAAAAATTTCTGGAACAAATCCTGCTCGATCTCAAGCATGATGGCCTTGTTTATAGTCGTCGCGGACGGAATGGCGGCTATGGTCTTTTGAAAGATCCGTGCCACATCACCTTTGGCCAGATCATGCGGATCATCGATGGCCCCATGGCCCCCTTGCCCTGTTTGAGCCGGATGGCCTATCGCCGCTGCGAAGATTGCCATGATGAAACGATCTGCGAAATCCGACGGGTTTTTTCCCGCGCCTATGATCAATCAGCCAAAATTCTCGATAGCACCACCTTGGCCGATGCCCTGATCAACCGCCCGAAAGACCTGCTCACGGATGGCGAAATCGAGAGCGCCGAGCGCGTTACCGCCTAATCGGCGGGCCTTGCAACGTCCACCGCAATAAATCACATAATTAATTGTTTTTTTGTGTTTAGATGTTCTTATGCATCTACATAAAATTTTTTGATTGATAATCTCTATTAATTCTGTAGAGATTTAAAAGTAATCAAAAAACAAGGATCAACTCATGTCTCTTATGCGTCATATTCTCAATCGTGGCTCTGGTCTGGCCTTGGCCATAGGCCTTGCCACAAGCCTGTCCTTGCCCACCCTCAGCACCAGCGCAATGGCCAAAGATGTGACATTGCTCAATGTTTCTTATGATCCTACGCGGGAACTCTATCGCGATTTCAACGCGGCTTTCGCCAAATACTGGAAAGACAAAACCGGAGACGACCTATCGGTGCGGATGTCTCATGGCGGATCGGGTAAACAGGCGAGATCGGTGATCGATGGTCTGCAAGCCGATGTGGTCACTTTGGCTTTAGAAGCCGATATCAATGCCATAGCCGAAAAAACCGGCAAAATCCCTGCCGATTGGCGCGGCCAGCTTCCCAATAACAGCGCCCCTTATACCTCCACCATCGTTTTTCTGGTGCGCAAGGGTAATCCCAAAAATCTCAAAGATTGGGATGATCTGATCAGGCAGGATGTGGCCGTTATCACCCCCAATCCGAAAACATCAGGCGGGGCGCGCTGGAATTTTCTGGCCGCATGGAGTTGGGCTTTGAGGGCCTATGATGGCGATGAAACCAAAGCCCGCGCCTATGTCGGCAAGCTTTATAAAAATGTTCCCGTATTAGATACCGGCGCCCGGGGATCAACCACGACCTTTGTACGCAGAGGCATCGGCGATGTTTTATTGGCCTGGGAAAATGAAGCCTTTCTGGCTTTAGAAGAACTTGGCCCCGATGCCTTTGAAATTATCGTGCCTTCGGTCTCGATCAAGGCCGAACCGCCTGTGACACTGGTGGCTGGCAATGTTGATGAACGGGGCACCCGCACCGAAGGCGAAGCTTATTTGAACTATCTTTACAGCCCCATCGGTCAGCGCTTGGCGGCGAAGCATTATTATCGCCCCTATCAGCCCGAATATGCCGATCCCAAGGATTTAGAACGCTTTCCCGATCTCGATCTCGCGTCCGTTGATGATTTCGGGGGATGGCCCAAAGCCCAACCGCATTTTTTTGGCGAGGGCGGCGTTTTCGACCAAATCTATCAGCCGCAGCGTTAAGCGGCTCCACCCACGAGCAAATGAGATCAATCATGCACAAGCACGTTTCTTCCATCACAAGGACGACCTCCCCCAATCTTCGTCTCGTTGTCAATGCCTCAGCCGCATTGCCTGCCTGTCGTTCGATGATGGGAGAAACGTGCACGGACCGGCTGCAATGGCTTGAGGAGCAGATGTCTGTTGCTCAGGCTCGTCTGGAAAGCCTGCAAAAAGAACGCAAACAGCTTTTGCTGGCACGCTGGCGTGGTCTTGATGCCGATGGCAAAAGCCCGCTCGCCTGATCAATCATAAAATCTGACAAAAAATCTGAAAAAATTGGAAACGCTTATGTTCCCCCATGATCAAACAGGCACGCGTCATGCCCAAAATCCATCCAAGCTGCGGCCTTCGCGCCGCCTGTCCTCTCTGGCGCTGACCACGGCCATCTCTGTACTTGGGGTGTCCTTTGCCTTTGGCGCATTGCCCGCGCAGGCCGAAGATGGAAAGCCCTTTCGGATTGATGAGATTCTCGATACACCGGACTGGCTGACTTTAAGCGGCGAACATCGGGTACGCTATGCAACCTTACACAATCAGTTTCGTGCCAATCTTGATGAGAATGATGAAGCGCTGAGCTTTCGCACCCTTCTGAAGGCCGAAGCCAAATTCGGCAATATCAGTTTTGTTGGTGAAATGCAGGATAGCCGCGCCGCATTGACCGATGAGAACAGTGCGATTTCCCGATCGGATGTCAATACGGTCGAGCTGTTGCAAGGCTATATGAATCTGCGTCTGGATGATGCTGTAACTCCAGGGTCGACACTGGATGTCACCATCGGGCGGCAAACCTTCGATCTGGGCAGCCGCAGATTGGTGGCAAGAAATCGGCACCGCAATGCCATTCAATCCTATACGGGCATCAGATCGCTATGGAAAGGTGCCGATAAATCCGAACTGACAACATTCTTTCTCTTGCCAATCACCACCCGCCCCAGTGATAGCGATAGCGTGAGGCGCAATGCGTCTCAATTTGATGAGGAAGATTTCGATCTGCGCTTTTGGGGCGCATTTTACAAACGTCCTGATGTCTTCTTGGGTGCCAGTGCTGAATTTTATATTTTTGGCCTCAATGAAGATGATGACGAGGAAAGACAGACCCGTAACCGCGAGATTTTCACTCCGGGTTTTAGATTAATTAAAGCGGATAAGCCCGGGCAGTGGGATTTCGACATTGAAAACACCCTGCAATTTGGCACAAGGCGCGCGTCAACAGCGGTGACCGACACCGAAGATCTCGATGTGTTTGCACATTTCCATCATTTCGAGATTGGCTATACATGGAAGGCCCCCTGGTCGCCGCGTCTTGATTTCGAGTTTGATTTTGCCAGCGGTGAAAGCTCCACCACCGATGGTGACGCGAATCGCTTTGATACTCTGTTCGGCCCGCGTCGTTCAGATTTCGGTCCCACTGGTATTTTTGGGATATTGGGGCGCGAAAACCTGATTTCTCCCGGCTTGAGAATATCGGCAAAGCCCAATGCCCGAACCACCGGATTCATTTCCTATCGCGCAAACTGGCTCGATGAAAATAACGACACCTTCGCGCGTTCGGGTGTTCGCGATGCCAGCGGCCAATCCGGCAGCTTTGGCGGCCATCAGATCGAGGGGCGTGTACGCTATTGGTTGCTCAAAGATTCGGTGAGACTTGAAACAGGCGCTGCCTATTTCATTGAAGGCAATTTTTTGAGAAATGCGCCTGCAGCCTCCGGCAATGGCGATCCCCTGTTTTTCTACACCGACATCACTTTACGCTTCTAACAAAAAAATAAATGGGCAGATGGAAAATCCTTGCATAAGGACCGTCTGCCCATCATCATATCTCGACAAAATCAATAGATATTATTGGTTAAAAGAGAACAGCCCTTTAACAAGATGAAAGCCATGCGCATGACTTTATCTGCCGCACAGTCCCAAAGCTGGTTTCGCGCCCCAAGCATCCTGCCCGGCTTTGGCCTGACCATGGGGGTCACGATTTTCTGGCTCGGCTTCATCGTGCTCATTCCATTGGGTGCCCTTCTTTTTAAAAGCGCCTCTTTGGGGTGGACAGAATTTTGGGAAATCGCCTTCAGTTCTCGCACCCTTGGGGCCTTGAAACTCAGCTTTGGCACCGCTTTTGCCGCCGCCATGGTCAATGCCGTAATGGGTTTGTTATTGGCCTTTGTGCTGGTGCGGTATCAGTTTATCGGGAAAAGGATCATTGATGCCGCCATTGATCTGCCCTTCGCCCTGCCAACGGCGGTCGCCGGTATTGCGCTCGCCACATTGTACGGGCCAAATGGCTGGATCGGCAGCCTGCTGGCCCCATTGGGGATCAAGGTCGCCTATACGCCTTTGGGGATTACCATCGCTCTCATCTTCATCGGCCTGCCTTTCGTGGTGCGGACCGTGCAACCGGTTTTGGAAGAAGTTGAAGTCGAACTGGAAGAAGCCGCCGCAACCTTAGGTGCGAACCGTTTTCAAACCATCACAAAAGTCATTCTCCCCACAGTTCTGCCTGCTCTTCTCACCGGCTTCGCCCTCGCCTTGGCGCGCGGCGTGGGGGAATATGGCTCGGTCATCTTCATTGCCGGCAATATCCCTTATGTCAGTGAAATTGCGCCTCTTCTGATCGTGATCAGGCTCGAAGAATTTGACGTGCCCGCTGCCACCGTTGTTGCGGCAACCATGTTGATGATTTCATTCTCCATTCTTTTGCTTATCAATCTCATCCAAACTATTAGCCGGCGGAGATTTGGCCGTGGATAATCCCACCCATTATGATGGCCATCCGGGCGCAAAACTGCGCCGTGGCAGCCTGCAGGAAAGCCGCTTGGTCACCGGGCTTTTGATCGGAACCGCCCTTATTTTTCTGGCGCTCCTGCTTTTTTTACCCCTGATCATCGTTTTTACCGAAGCCCTGCGCGAAGGCTGGGGCCGGTTTTTCGAAGCCTGGGGTGAAGCCGATGCCATCGCAGCCATGAAACTGACTGTGCTGGTCGCAGCCATTTCGGTTCCCCTTAATATGGTGTTCGGGGTGTGCGCGGCATGGGCCATTGCCAAATTTGAATTCAAGGGCAAAAGCCTGCTCACCACCTTGATCGATCTGCCTTTTTCCGTCTCTCCGGTGATTTCGGGCCTGATCTATATCCTGCTGTTCGGGGCTCAGGGGCTTTTGGGTCCATGGCTGCATCGGCATGGGATCGAGATTATTTTTGCTGTTCCGGGTATCGTTCTGGCCACCATCTTTGTCACCTTTCCTTTCGTGGCGCGGGAATTGATCCCCCTGATGCAGGAACAGGGCACCGAAGAAGAAGAAGCGGCGATTTCCCTTGGTGCCGGGGGCTGGCAAAGCTTTTGGCTTGTCACCCTGCCCAATATCAAATGGGGCCTGCTTTATGGCGTTTTGCTGTGCAATGCCCGCGCCATGGGGGAATTTGGCGCGGTTTCCGTTGTTTCCGGCCATATTCGGGGGCTGACCAACACCCTGCCCCTCCATGTGGAGATTCTTTATAACGAATATAATTTCATGGCGGCCTTCGCCATTGCCTCTTTGCTTGCCTTGCTGGCGCTTGTCACTTTGGGGCTGAAAACAGCCTTGGAATGGCGGCATGGGGCCGAACTGGCTGCCAATAAAACTCATTAGGAAGCCGATATGGATGTCAGCATCAAAAATATTCGCAAGGAATTTCAGGGTGCCATTGCCTTGAAGGATGTCAGCCTCGATATCCGCTCGGGAGAATTGATCGCCCTTTTGGGGCCATCGGGCTCGGGCAAAACCACCCTGCTCAGATTGATCGCCGGGCTGGAATTTTCCACCCGTGGTTCGATTTATTTCGGGGGCGAGGATGCCAGCGCCAAAAGCGTGCGGGATCGCCATATTGGTTTTGTTTTTCAGCATTATGCACTGTTCAAACATATGACCGTGTTTGACAATATCGCCTTTGGCCTCAAGGTTCGGAAAAAAGCGGTGCGGCCCGATAAGATGCTGATCGCGAAAAAGGTTTATGAATTGCTTGAACTGGTGCAATTGCAGGGCCTTGAAAAGCGCTATCCATCCCAGCTTTCCGGCGGTCAGCGACAGCGTGTGGCCCTGGCCCGGGCGCTTGCCATCGATCCCACGGTTTTATTACTCGATGAACCGTTCGGGGCTTTGGATGCACAGGTCAGGAAGGATCTGCGGCGTTGGCTTCGCGCCCTTCATGCCCAAACCAAACACACCACGGTTTTTGTCACCCATGATCAGGA
Source organism: Iodidimonas nitroreducens (assembly GCA_000710935.1). Lineage (GTDB taxonomy): Bacteria > Pseudomonadota > Alphaproteobacteria > Sphingomonadales > Rhodothalassiaceae > Iodidimonas > Iodidimonas nitroreducens. Next base: position 44,943 of record BAYV01000010.1, read on the forward strand.
AGAAGCTTTGGAACTGGCTGATCGCGTGGTGGTGATGAGCGCGGGGGCCATCGAGCAGGTGGGTACCCCCAATGAGGTTTATGATCATCCGGCCACGCCTTTTGTTTATGAATTTCTCGGCTCGGCGAATGTTCTGCCCGTTCATGTGCGCGATGGGCACATTCGCCTCGAGGGCTTTGAAACCACCATCGCCACCCATCATCCCAATGGATCGCATCAAACGCTGGTTGACGGGCGCGGCGAGCTTTTTGTCCGCCCCCATGATTTTGAGCTTTGCGATGAACGCCATCATGCCATTCCCGGTATCATTCGGATGATCCGCTCTTTCTCAGGGATGACCCGATTGGAAATTGCGGTGACCGGGCTGGAGCGGCTGATAACTGTCGAAATGCAACGCAATCATGCCAAAGAAAGCGCAGCCTTGGCTGTGGGGGCGCGCATTCTGATCCGTCCGCGCCAATTCGGGCTTTTCCCCAGCCGCAGTGATTCCGCAGCCAAAAGCGCTGAAATCAGCCAGATCCATCCGCATCTCAGGGTGATCCAGGATGGTGCAGGCTGAACCCATGAACGCGCGCATGAGGATCGAAATATAATTGATGGAGGCTTGATGACCTATCCGCCAATAAAGGATATGAAGGATGGACGCAATCCCCGCTATGCCATCATCGGCGGTGGTCTGACTGGCATTGCCACGGCGATTGCCTGCCTCAAACATATCGAAAATCCGGCTGAACTCTGGCTTTTCGAGCCAAGCGGCTGTGTCAGTGGGGGCATTGCTTATGGTGAAGCGGCTCCCTATCATCTGCTCAATATCCGCGCTCATGAAGTCTCGGTGATCCCCGATCAGCCCGATGATTTTCTCGTCTGGTGTTTGGGGCGCCTGGGATGCGGCCATGAAGAAAGCGATCTGAAGACGGAACTCAGCCATCGCTTCCTGCCACGAAAATTGCTGCGTGATTATCTCGAAGATCGGCTCAATGAAGCGCGCCTGGAAAATCCCCATGTCAATATTTTATATGTGAACCAATCTGTTGATGCCATTCATCCTGATGCTGAAGGCTATCATCTTGATGTTGCCGATGGTGATGGCCTGTCTGTTGATAAGGTTATGCTGGCTGCGGGCTATCATCGCCCGCTCAGCCGCCATCGCAAAGGACTGCTGGGCCCTTATGATCGGATCACCAAAGATATGGCCGCAGAAGCCCAATCAGCCCTGCTTTTAGGCACCGGGCTTTCCATGGTTGATGCTTATCTGTCCTTGCGCGAGGCGGGTTATGAGGGTGTAGTCACAGCCTTATCGCGCCGGGCTCTGATGCCCCAACCCCATGAGCCGGTTTGCGCCCCGGATTATAAGCTGCCTAATCTCAAGGGCCTGAGCATCAATCAAGTGACTCGCCTTGTTCGCACCGAGGCCCGCCGCCTGCAGGATTCAGGCTATGGCGAACAGGCTATTTTCCGCAGTCTGCGCAAACAGGCCAGAATCTTATGGCAAAATATTGATATTAAACAACAAAAAAGATTTTTGCGGCATATCAAACCCTATTGGGACAGCTTCCGCCATCGGATGCCCACGCATCTGCGCAAGCGCTTATTGAAAGATATGGAAAAAGGCAACCTTCGGATCGAACGCGGCCGCATCACCGGGCTCGACCCCGAAAAAGGCAGTGTTTCCTTTCGCCGCAAAGGGGCGCAGCCCGACCAGAAAGATGAACAACTGCAATCGGATATTATCATTGATTGCCGAGGCCATCGCCCGAATATTGCGCATAGTGCGGTCCAAACGCTCATCAATCAGGAACTCGCCTTTATCGATGATCATCATCTGGGATTGAAAGTGAATCAGCGCGGCGCGATCATCAAGGCCGATGGCACAGCATCAAAGGATCTCTTTGCCCTTGGTCCTTTGGGCCTTGGCAGCCTGTTTGAAATCAGCGGAATCCCTGAAATTATCTCTCAAGTCGATCAAACCGCCCGGTTTTTAGCGGCAAAATAAATGCTATCATGGTTTGATCGATCGCTATGGCAAAACGGCCCCGGGTGATCCGGGGCCGCTTTTACCTGGTTATTGGGAAATGATCTAGAAGCGCATCGTGGCGTTCATGAAGAATGTACGCCCAAGCAGATCAAAACCCGATGAGGTCACAGCATTATTGCGATTGGGGCCTTCGCTTTCATCAATCAGGGGTGGCGATTGATCGGTGACATTATTAACACCCACTGTGAGCACAAATTTGCTGTAATCGGCAGACAGCGAGATATCATTATAAAGGCGCCGATCCGCAATTTCGTCATCACGGGTGAGGATGCTTCCGGCCAAATCAGGATTATCGAGGAAATTTTCCACCGGATCCTGAATATCCTCGTCAAATTCCGTTTGGCCAATATAGCGCGATTGCCAAAGCAGTTGATACCGATCCCACAGTAGTGAAACTGTAGAATTAAACTGCCATTCCGGATTGCCGATACGACCGGCATTATCCACCAGATCATCACGGGTAAAGGTTAGGCGGTTGGTTTCGATCAGATAATTCCCCCCAAAAGCCCAAGTGAAATCAAGGGGTTTACCCAAAACATCATCGAAAACCTTGTGGAATCGTGAGGTCAGATCCACACCCGTTGTGGTTTCAAGGCCCACATTGATGAAAGACGCATCAACGAGTGAAATCGAATTATTCCCCCGATTACCGGTATCCGCACGGGTCACCCGATCACAGAAAGGACTGGCGAGATTGGGATCATCAAGGAAGCACCGGGCAACGATGACGCCGGCATCAAGTTCAGACACCGTATTTTTGATCTCGATATCATAATAAGTGGCTGCGATATCCCAATCAAAGCTTTTGAACCATGGCTGGCTGAATTGCACCGTTCCCGTGACCGAGGTTGACGTTTCCGCAACGAGATCATCAGCCCCCCCAACCGTGACAGGAATGGTGACAACACCTGTTTCACCAAGCGATGTGGTATCGGCACCGCTCAATTCACAATTGTTGATCAGAATTTCCGTCGTCGGGTCATTGGGATCGAGGGTGATGATATTCTGAGCCCGGCATGGATCAATGGCACCGGAAACCCCCTGCCCCTGATCAGCCAGGAATTGTTCGCGCAAATTGGGCGCGCGGAAGGATGTGCTGCGCGAACCGATGAAGGTGATATAATCGATCGGCCGATAAATCGCCATCAGCCGCCATGTTACTTCCGAGCCGAAATTTTCTTCTTCGGTATAACGCAGGGCCCCATCAATCTGGAACAGATTAACCAAGGGCTTATTGGTGACCAAAGGCGCTGAAAATTCGCCATAAACATCATAGATCCAGCGCTGGCCAATGGTTTGACCTTCCTGCAGCGGATTTTCCGCAGCATTAAGGCCATTCGTGCCCACGATACCATTTTGGGAATTGATTGTATCCTTGCGCCATTCAAGACCAAAGGCGGTTCCGATAGTATCCCCCCACGGGCTTTCCATCACATCCCCAGTCACGAAAAGCTGAGCATTATATTGCTGTGTGATCGTGCGATTGCTGCGCAGGCCAAAGAGAAAATCACGTTCTTCCTGGCTAGAAAAGCGACCATCCCCATCTTCAAAGACCGATGGAGCAAAGAAATTCACCGGCACACATTGATTGGGGGTAAGGAACCCATTGGCATTTTCCCGCAAAGCCACGCCGCAAATGGGATTGCCATCCGCATCCAATCGAAGCGTTTGCTGCGACAGGATCAGATTGGGCTCAAACAGAATAGTTTGGGTTTGGTTGCCCGTGCCACGGTCATAGGCAAAGAAAGCATCATAGGTCCAATTTCTTTCTTTGAACCAATCTGCGCCCACATCGCCCCGGAAGCCCGCAACACCGCGAAATTGTTGAACATTCACATTAAATTCTTGCGGTAAGTCATCCAAAGTGATGATGGGCGCAATCGCAACCGGGAAGGGATTGAGCGGATTATCCGCAAGAACCGGATTGCCATCGGCATCCACGATGATATTCCCATTGGCATCTTCTTGTGGGATCAGCGCCGGGATATCGGGAAAGATCTGTTCTTTTGCAGCAATCACATCATTACGACGGTTGAAATAATAACCTTCATAATAAAATTCTTCGTTATTGCCCCAATCCATATTCAAATGGCCGTTCAGCACCAGCGAAAAACGCTCGACTGGCCGCACCAGATCGGCTTGACGTCGTTCGTCCTGATCATTGAAAAAATCAAGAAAGGGAAAAACCGAACCGGCATCGGGGTCTTCACCGGGAAAGGCACCAATTTGTGGATCAGGAGCCGGAGGCAGTGCAAAGCCAGACGAGAAATTCGGCACGCCAATATCTGATTGACCGGGGGTATAGAAAAAGAATGAGGAATCAAACCCTGTCAGCCCATCGGCTCCAGCCCCGGGAAAGGGCGTTCCGGGCTCCAATCCGGGCAGGAAATCATTGCCCACCACAACGATATTATCGAAAAATCCGCTGCGGCAGGGATCAAAGCGCTGCCCATCTTCGGAAACTTCGATATCGCGCTGGCACTCAGAAAATTTCCGATTTCCCGTGGCAACATTCTCTTGCCTGAAATACTCAAAACCCAAAGTGATATTGCCGCGTTCACTGGAAATCCCACTGACCAATGATGTCTGATAGATTTCGCCGCCACCCGCTTCAGGAAGCTCGACATTACCAAAAATCTCCAGCCCTTCCACATCCGAACGCAAGCGCACATTAACGACCCCGGCAACGGCATCCGCCCCATAAATCGTGGAATAACCACCGGTCAAAAGATCAACACCTTCAACCATGCCCAAAGGAATGAGGCCAATATCAGGCTGTGCCGGTGCGCCGCGCGCCCCTGCCGTGCCAAGCCGGCGACCATTAACCAGCACCAATGTGCGTTCCGGCCCCAAGCCGCGCAAATCGATATTGGATGAGCCGATCCCCCCATCGGGTGGGGCTTCCGTGGCATTGGAATTGCCCGCATTCGTATTCAGGGTGCCATCGATCTGCTGACCAGACGACACGGTGGAGCGTTGCAGCATTTCGGTCAGTGAACTCACCCCAAGCTTGCGATTTTCCGATGCATCGAGCACCTGAATAGGGGTTGTTGCCGAAAAAGCATCGCGGCGGATACGCGAGCCAGTGATAACGATCTGCTCGACCTCGCCCGAAGCATTTTCATCCTCATCATTAGAAGCATCGGCCTCTTGTGCCTGTGCGCCAACCGCTCCGGTCACAGCCATCAGTGCCATGGCAGCAGAGCCCAAAAGAAGCCGCCGCCAATCAGCATGCACTGTCTTTGTCATAATATTCTCCCTATTAAGATTATACTTTTCGATTGAGTGCCAAATAGCCTGACACTGTTTCCGATTATATTTAACGTTTTAGAAAGGTAAATAAGAGCCTGACCAATCAGTAAAATTACAAATTTATGATGCTATTTTGCCACAGCGTAAAATCCCCCCATAAGCCCTGCTTTGGGGGGAGCAAAATCAGCCATCAGATTTGAAGGGGCGAAGGCCCAGATCAGGGGGTATCGAGCCAGATGGCCAGAGGTCGCAGATTAAAAGCAGCACGATAAACCGGACGCGAAGGCTCAAAAGCTGCGGGGGTGCGAAAACACAGATGCCGCTGTGTATAAAGCGTTTCATAAAGGGTGCGGCGCAGATGATCGGCGTGCGTGATCAGCCCATAGGTTCGGCATTGCGCAGCAAAGCTCATGGCAATACCGGTGATCACCTCATGGCGCTGCACGTCGGGATCGCCATGATCGCCGGTTTTATCCTCTACCGGCAGGCCACTGAGCAGCACAGGGCCAATCCCGTCCCCCGCTTCGATAAAATTATGCTGATAAAGATGCATGAGTGCCGTGCGGGCATGATCCACGGGCACGATATCACCAAGCCCATATTTTCGCGCCAGAAAGGGGCCAAAAAGCTGCTCCAGAAACAACGCATCCCGATAGGGTCCATCGCGATCAAGGCGATAATGGCTGCCGGTCCATAACAGGCATTCAAAGGCCGCGCGTCCCTTTTCCAAAAGGCCCGCCCAATGCGCCTCTCGCGCCTTTTCCCCCGCAATGGCAGCGATCCGCACACCGGCGCTGAGGGCCGCAAGCCACAGCCCCCCGCAATAGCTGCCCGGCCCCAACATGGGAAGATTATCAAAGGTTTGATCGGGGAACCCCTCATGCTCGATCAAACCATCCCCATCCCGATCAAAAACAGCCAGATGATCGATGGCCATGGCCACCGCAGGAAACTGCGCGCGCAAAAAATCATCGTCAGCCCGCAGCCCCACCCGCCACACAGCCAGCACGAACTGGCTGTTAAGATCTTTCCATCGGGTGGAATCCGCCAAAGCATAGCCATTGAGAATGCGGAAAGGCGCTTCCCCGGGCGCGCCCATATCATGGGGCAGAAAGCCGCTTTTCTTGATCCGAAAACGCGCATCGCTGTTCATCGCTTTGCGCATGCGGGGATCATCGAGCGCCACCGTTGCGGCATAATCCTCGATCACCCGATGATCAAGGCCGGGAAAACAGGCCGCCAAGGCAGGGCCAGCATAGCCATAAAGATCAAGGGTATTATAATAAGGATAATCCGGACATTCGAGCAGACCGAAATGTTTTCCGCCCCCTTTGTCACCGGTTTCATCATCTGGAATTCGATCAGCGGTGGCATGATGGGTTGCGCCATCGACCAAAAGATAAAGCTCATTCAGGGCAAAGCCAGCCTGATGGGGGGCGGGGCCCAGCGTCTGCTCGATCTGGCCATGCCAATCATCGATCGCCGACGACCAACATACCTGATGCTTTAACCCATAGGCCCCAATGGCTGCCGCTGCTTTGCCCGCACGGCCCCATTGATCGCTGTAGGCACGCCAATGGCGATCCCCCAAGGCATAGCACATGGCAGGCTGATCCCACACCAGAGCCATATCTATCTGGCACTGCGCGCCGGGGGCCAGATTGCAGCCGGCACTGATCGCCGCTGTTGGCAGCCCGGTTTCATCGGTACTAAAGCCACAATCGGCCAGCCATTGGCGATCATCAGGGCCAATCCGGCCGGTGGTTAGAAAATCGTTCCAAAGATCGGCCCCATCGCCCAAGCCATCAAACATCACCACCCGACCAAGCCGCAAAGACGGATCGCATCGGGTCAGCAAAGCCCATTGCCCATGCCCCGGCGCGATGGGATCATCAAGAGCGGCGCTTTCAAATAAAACACCAAAATGATCGCCATCATCATAGGCCCGATTGCTACGCCCGGCACTATTGCCACCCGAACGCCGATCCTCATGAGTTTGAAATCGGCCCAGCATATTCGCCCAATGGCCCAATAAAGCCACATCGCGCGGCGCATCGCTGATATTTTCGATCTGCCAGCGAAACAGGGCCAAAGGCAGGCTGGCAGAATCAAGATCACCGGCGACCACCGGCGAAAATGCCTCGCAGGAAAGCCGCAGCCCCATGTCCGGCAGGATAAAGCTTCGCCAGATTTTGGGAAACAACGCCGCATAATCACCGGGCATCTGATCATCGGCAAAATGAAAAGCCGCAAGCTGGCCCACCCGCTGGGGCGGTGGCTGCAAAGCGCTGGCAATGGGGGCACGGCCCGGCTGCTGGCTGCGGATGGCAAATCCGCAGGCGGGCTCGGAAAAATGCTGCACCACCCTTGATCCCAATGACCAGCGATTGAAACGGCCATCGGGGCTCCAGCCAACACCGCCGGTGCCGATGCCGCCTAAGGGCAGACCGCTGATGGACGCGGGATCATCGGGCACGATCCGCCGCAACCGCTTATCAGCCGAAGAAATTTTCCGCGCCTGAGGGATAGGCACATGCCGCCAGCCCATGCGAAATGCCGAAGCCGCTATAGCTTTCGTGCCGGCCTGTTTTGTGGCTCTATCCATGTGGGGTGCACTTTTTTCCAAGGCCATGACAATCATAGTCTACGGAAAATAAGTGCAGATTACACTCTAAAAGCCCACTGAATTTCTATAGGCCTAGCGTAAAACCAGCAGGGGGCGCAGGGTGTTTTCGATCATTTTCAAGGTGTTGCTGCCCAGAAAAACGGTGGCCAATTTAGAGCGTGAAAAAGCCCCCATCACCAGCAAATCCACATGCTGATCTTTTTTGTAATCCATCAGCACATTAAAAACATTGCCTTCCAGAAAGCTGGACTGCACATCAAATCCATGCGCCACCAGCATGGCTTCGGTGCTTTTGAATTTATCGAACAGGCCCGCCTGATTATTATTCACCGTCACCAGATGGCAGGTCATATTATAAAGCAATCCGCCTTCGATGATCCGTTTAACGGCTTTATCCGCCGTTTCCCGGCCATCATAGGCCAGCATGAAATTTTTGGGTTCAACAAAATCCCGGCTCACGATCAAAACCGGCGTGTGAACCCGACGAATGATCTGTTCGATATGCGATCCAAGCGCCTTCACATTCTCGCCGCTGCCTGCCCCCTTTCGCCCCATAACGATGATCCGCGCATCCGCTTCCAGGTCGCAAATAGCATCCACAATCCCGCCATGGCGCTGAATTTTTTCGATATGCTCCCGGGCTTGGGCTGATGCCATTTGGGCGGCATGGTCAAGGATTTCCCTGCCAAGCTCCAAAGCCACTTTGCCGCGCTGCTCATCCAAAGACACCATTTCCTGCAAAAGCGTGGTACGCGCCCCCAGGCCGATGGCTCCGCTCAGATCTTCAGCCGAAGGCGTGTTCGATTTTTCAATGGCATGAAGGAGTAAAAGGGTTTTGCTGAGTTTATTAGAGGCCCAAACGCCTGCCTGACACACCCCATGAGACAAGGCCGAGCCATCGATACATGTGATTATTTTATTCATTCTATGTCCTTAATGACCAGCCATCAGCTTTTCAACTTTTTCGGGATCATTATAAACCCCGAATTTGTCAACAATCGTTTCGGTGGCTTTGCTCATCCCCACGATTTCAACCTGCGCCCCTTCGCGCCTGAACTTGATCACCACCTTATCCAAAGTCGCCACGGCGGTAATATCCCAAAAATGCGCGCCATCAAGATCGATGATCACCCGGGGCACCGCTTCCTTGAAATCAAATGAGCCGATAAAGGATTGCGACGAGGCAAAGAAAACCTGCCCGATGACCTCATAAACGCGCGTATCTTCATCGGCTTTCCGTGATTTCACCACCATGAAACGGCCAATTTTATGGGCAAAGAACAAGGTCGCCAAAAGCACGCCCACCAAAACGCCAATCGCCAGATTATGCGTGGCCACCACCACGATCACCGTGGCAATCATCACGATATTCGTTGAAAAGGGGTGTTTTTTGATATCTTTGATCGAGCTCCAGGAAAAAGTACCGATGGCCACCATGATCATCACCGAAACCAAAGCGGCCATAGGGATTTGTTGCAGCCATTCCCCCAAAAACACCACCATCACCAAAAGATAAATCCCGGCGGCAAAGGTCGATAAACGCCCCCGCCCTCCGGATTTTACATTGATGATCGATTGGCCGATCATGGCGCAACCAGCCATGCCGCCCAGCAATCCGGCCCCGATATTGGCAATCCCCTGGCCTTTGCATTCACGATTTTTATCGCTGGGCCGGTCTGTCAGATCATCGACGATGGTGGCGGTCATCAGCGATTCCAGCAAACCAACCACCGCAAGCCCTACGGAATAAGGCAGGATGATCATCAGTGTTTCAAGATTAAGCGGCACTTCGGGCCATAAAAAGATGGGCAAGGTATCAGGCAACTGCCCCATATCGCCCACAGTGCGGATCTCAAGGCCAAAGAAAATAGCCGCCAATGTCAGAACCACAATCGAGACCAAAGGCGACGGAATGCTTTTCCCGATATAGGGCAGATAGGGGAACAGATAGATGATCCCCAGCCCCGCCGCAGTCATGGCATAAACATGCCATGTCACATGGGTCAGCTCGGGCAGTTGCGCGATGAAAATCAGAATGGCCAGGGCATTGACAAAGCCGGTGACCACCGAGCGCGAAACAAAGCGCATCAAACTGCCCAGCTTCAAAGTCCCGGCCAGAATCTGGATCACCCCGGTTAAAAGGGTGGCGGCCAGCAGATATTCCAGCCCATGTTCTTTGACCAAAGTGACCATCAACAGGGCCATCGCCCCGGTAGCCGCAGAAATCATCCCCGGTCGCCCGCCAACAATGGCGATGATCACGGAAATTGAGAATGAAGCATATAATCCCACCTTGGGATCAACCCCGGCGATGATGGAAAAGGCAATGGCTTCCGGTATCAGGGCTAAAGCAACGACAAGCCCGGCCAGCAGATCCCCCCTGATATTAGAGAACCATTCTTCTTTTAATTTCAGCAGCATAGAAACCCTTATCAATGAATCGAGAACGCAAGCCCAACACAAACAAAGCGGGCAAAGGCACATATCGGATGCTAGCCCCCCGGATCGGCCGGGGAGATGAATGGCAGATGAAGATGATGCGATGTTTTTAAAACAAAGATGCCGGTGCACAGGCAGCATAGGCGGCACAGGCTGATATCTTGCTCATTTTTAAAGAGCTAAACGCGACAGAAATTGCGCTTTGCTCTTTATCTGTTATTTAAATCCCGATCAAAATCCTGTCGTCAATCATCTAACATAAACGGTTTATGATGCGCTGCACCATTTTTCAGGTCTCTCCATATGCCACTCTGCGCCATCAGGCAAGGCACGATTGCCCCCCTCATGCATAATCGACCCTTGCACTGTAAGAATGCGCGCAAAAGATGGTTTGGATGATAGGAATTTTCCGCTTGAAGGTCTCATAGAAAATAGTAAAGATATTTTATTAGTTGTTATTGTTATAAATATTCTCCATTTAAGATATTATGCAGTTAAAATTAGTCATATTTTTTATAAAAATCTAGAAAGTGACATAAGATGGCAACAAAGAGATTTTTCGAAGAGCGAACGGATCAATCCGAAGTCAAAGCTCGCATCGTGAACAAGTACTTCTCCACTTGGGCGCAGGTCGTCATGCCAACGGTGGCGAAGCGGGGCGGAAAGATCGCGTATATGGACCTCTATGCAGGCCCAGGCCGTTATAAAGACGGCGCAGCCTCCACACCCCTGCTTGTCCTGCAAACGGCCATCAATCATCCGCAGATGTCGCAAATGCTCACTGCTTATTTCAATGACGCGGATGGCGATAAAACCTCAACGCTTCAGACGGAAATCGAAAAGCTGCCCGGTATCGAAAAGCTGAAATACAAGCCAGTTGTGACGTGTGGTGAAGTCGATGACGACGCTGCCACTTATTTCAACGAAACACGGCTTGTCCCATCATTCTCGTTCGTCGATCCCTTTGGCTACAAAGGCCTATCGTTGCGGATCGTAAAGGGTGTCATAAAAGATTGGGGTTGTGACTGCGTCTTCTTCTTCAACTACAATCGGATCAATGCGGGGATCAACAATCCCGGTGTGAAGAAGCATATGGATGCACTGTTCGGAGAAGAGCGCGCGGATGCCCTGAGGGCAAGGCTGCCCGGTTTGACGCCAGAGTTGCGAGAAGCTGCCATTCTTGAAGAGCTGGCCAACGAAATCCGGTCTCTCGGCGGCCAGTACGTGCTGCCGTTTACGTTCCGGAACAGTGAAGGCACACGCACCTCGCACAAACTGATTTTCGTCTCAAAGCACTTCAAAGGCTATGAAATTATGAAGGATATAATGGCGGCGGAAAGCTCGACGCTCGACGAAGGTGTCCCGTCGCTCGCCTACTCCCCCGCTGATGCGTCGATGCCGCTGCTTTTTTCGCTGACCCAGCCAATGTCCATGCTGAAGCAAATGTTGCTGGAAGACTTCGCGGGGCAAACTCTGTCGCTCACCGAAATCTACGAGCGACACAGCGTCAGCAAGCCTTATGTCAAGAAGAATTACAGGGAAGCTCTAAGGGCCTTGGAAGATTCTGGCAACGTGTTAGCATGCTCGACAAAGGATAGACGTCGAAAAGGCACATATCCTGACCATGTTAAAATTAAATTTAAGGATGGGGATTGAGCTTGGCCACCAATTCATCAATCGAATGGACAGAAGCCACTTGGAACCCAGTCGTGGGCTGTAACGTGATCTCGCCAGGCTGCACAAATTGCTACGCCATGCGAATGGCGCGGCGGCTCGAAGCCATGGGGCAACCGAAATACGGGGGCACCACGCGGATGTCTGGCGGACGGCCGAAGTGGAACGGAGTTGTGCGGGTTGACGAGGATAGCCTCAAGTTGCCCGCAACATGGCGCACTGGCCGCATGATTTTCGTGAACTCAATGTCAGACCTGTTCCACGACAAAGTGCCGCTCGAATTTGTGAAACGGGTTTTCGAGACGATGAGAGCAACCCCACAGCATACCTACCAGATTTTGACGAAGCGCGCGGAGCGTCTCGAAGAGATCGCTCTTGATCTCGATTGGCCGCACAATGTCTGGATGGGGGTCAGTGTCGAAAATGCTGATTATCTTTACCGCATTGACCATCTGCGTAGGACTGAGGCCGCGATCAAGTTTCTAAGTTTAGAGCCGTTGCTGGGTCCGCTTGAGAATATGAACCTTGATTACATTGACTGGGTAATCGCGGGTGGGGAAAGCGGCCCAGGCGCAAGACCGATGAACCCAACTTGGGTGCGATCAATACGCGATCAATGCCTAACAGCTGGTGTCGCCTTTCATTTTAAGCAATGGGGCGGCGTTAACAAAAAGAAAACAGGACGTACACTCGATGGTCTAACTTGGGACGAATTTCCCAAAAGCCCCCAAAAAAGCGATGCAAGCTTGGAAACATTATTCGCCTAAACAATATTCCCACTTGAAATAATTTTATATGATTAATGCTGTCTTTTCTTTATTCACTGACCTGATTTATATAAAAACTCTCATAGGCAATAAAAAATACATCAGAGTTATTAAGAGTAAAACATCGAAAACATATTGAAACGCATCTATCAATCCATGATTCTCACAATCTTAACGAAGCTGCAAACTATCCCTGCAACTCCAAATGCGCCTCAACCCAAATGAAAGCAAGCTGGCACATGTTTAGCCAGAACATCCCCAACCGCATAACGGGATCGTGAATTGCGCGGGCAAGCGATGCCTCCATATCTCCCGCACGATCAGAGTATAGTCTTGATCGGCTTCAAATAAAATCAAGGGACGGGAGAGACGAATGCGATTTTTCATTAAGATTCTTTCCAGCATCGGCTTAGCTTTGGTGCTGGGAACCGGGGCAGCCCATGCAGAATGGGTGGATTATTCCAAAGAAGCCTTTGCGCAGGCGCAGAAAGACGGGCGCACGCAGCTCGTTGATATCAGTGCCGATTGGTGCCCAACCTGTCGGGCGCAAAAGCCGATCCTTGATGAACTTGCAACCGAAGATCGTTTGGGGAATGTGGTCTTTGTCAAGCTCGACTATGACACCCATAAGGATTTTCTGCGCACCTATAATGTGCCACGGCAATCCACTATCCTGATTTTCGACGGGGCAACCGAGGTGAACCGCTCCATTGCTGAAACCGACCGCGAGCGCCTGCGCAGCTTCGTGTTCGAGAGCGTCGACCAGATCACCCCTTCGGATCGTTCTGATGGGTAGTGCTGCCCTTGCCTATCTCGCAGGCTTGGTGACGATCCTCAATCCCTGTGTGCTGCCGATCCTGCCGATCCTTGTTGGATCATCCCTCAGCCAAAGCCGCTATGGTCCGGCGGCGCTGGCTGCGGGCCTGGTGTTTTCGTTCTCAACGTTCGGGCTTCTGATTCTTGCTTTTGGTTTTTCCATCGGGCTGGATCAGGAGCTTTTACGCATGGGGGCGGGGGTGCTTCTGGTTGCGGCGGGGTTGCTCTTTCTATTGTCCCGCGCCCAGATGGCCTTTGTCACGGCCACCGGCCCGTTGGTGAGTGGCGGCAATCGTATGCTTGACCGAATATCGGGGGATGGCCTTGCCGGTCAATTCAGCATTGGGGCGCTTTTGGGGCTGGTTTGGGCACCTTGTGTGGGCCCAACCCTTGGCGTGGCCATCGCCGCCGCCAGCCGGGGCGAAAATCTCGCCGGCGCCTTTGGCATTTTTCTGGTTTTCGGCTTGGGGGTCGCCACCTCAATTTTGGCCTTCGCCTATGGCTCACGCAAAGCGCTGGCAGGGCGCAAGCAAAGGCTTCAAGCGCTGGCGCGCTATGCCAAACCGATATTTGGCATGGCCCTGCTTTTCGTGGGTGTGCTGATCTTATCCGGGATTGATCGCATGATCGAATCCGCGATGCTCGACATCATGCCGCAATGGCTCATCGAATTTACCACGCAATTTTAAATCCATGACCCCCGGGGCCATCCCCGGGGTCGTGAGGGAAAGACAGCCATCATCGCGTCGCGCAGCGCATCATCCATTCTGCTCATTTCCCTATGCCATCACTGATTTTATAGTGCATGCTGGCCTCTTCATAATGAGGCTTTTTTGGCACAATATCCACAATCTGCTACTCGCCGGTGATGGCATCTTGATTGCATGGGGGATCGATGACTATGCCAAATGCGGATCAGCGCCAGCCATCATGGCACATCTTAACAACCAAGGAGTCGCTCGACCGCCTAGAGACGCAGGCGGGCGGCCTTTCTGAAGCCGAGGCGACAAATCGGCTGGCAAAATTCGGCCCGAACCGGCTGCCGGAAGGCCCCCGACAAAGCGACTTCCTGCGCTTTCTCAAGCAATTTCACCATCTTCTGATCTATGTGCTCCTTGGCTCTGCAGTGCTGACAGCAGCGCTCGGCCATTGGATCGATACAGGCGTCATTCTGGCCGTGGTCCTTGCCAATGCCCTGATCGGCTTCATTCAGGAAGGCAAGGCGGAAAAGGCGATGGATGCCATTCGCCATATGCTCGCCCCCCACGCCACTGTGCTCCGCGATGGGGAACGCCACAGCATCAAAGGCGATCACCTCGTTCCCGGTGATATTGTCTTGCTTGAAGCCGGAGACAAAGTGCCCGCCGATCTGCGCCTTTTGGCCGCGCATGGCATGGCGGTGCAGGAAGCTATCCTGACCGGGGAATCCGTACCCGTTGAGAAACATATAGAGCCAGTAGCTGAAAATGCTGCCTTGGGAGACCGATCATGCATGGCATTTTCCGGTACCCTGGTCACGACCGGGCAGGGAAAAGGCGTGGTCGTTGGCACCGGCAGCCAAACCGAGATCGGGCGCATCAGCGGACTGCTTTCAAAGGTTGAAACGCTGACCACACCCCTTGTGGCGCAGATGGCTGTTTTTGCCAGATGGCTGACCATCTTCATCCTGCTGATTGCCGCGCTCCTGTTGGTTTATGGCTATTTTGTCAGCCGCCATGAGTTCACGGAGACGTTCATGGCGGTGGTCGGGCTCTCAGTTGCCGCGATTCCCGAAGGATTGCCCGCCGTGCTGACCATCACGCTGGCCATCGGCGTTCAGGCCATGGCGCGCCGCAATGCCATTGTCCGGCATTTGCCAGCGATTGAAACTTTGGGGTCGGTTTCCGTTATCTGCACCGATAAAACCGGCACCCTCACCCGCAATGAAATGATGGTGGCCTCTATCCTGACCGTTCGGCATCTCTTCACTTTGGAAGGTGAAGGCTATGCGCCCATGGGGGCACTCAAGCTTCTCGACGCGCAGGTGGAGCCATCCGATCATGACCTGCTTTCAGAACTCGGCCGTGCGGCGGCCCTGTGCAATGATGCGGTCCTGCGCCAGCAAGGCGGCCTATGGATGGTGGAAGGCGACCCGATGGAAGGGGCGCTTCTCGCCTTCGCCGGAAAGATGGAGCAGGATGTTGGCAAGACACAGGCCCTGTGGACACGCGCCGACATCATCCCCTTCGATGCCAAGCACCGCTTCATGGCGACCCTTAATCATGACCATGAAGGCCGAGCCTTCATTTTCGTCAAAGGCGCACCGGAAAAAATTCTGGCCATGTGCCGGGATCAGCGCGGCATGGATGGCGAAACGGAAGCGCTGGCGATCCATGACTGGCATGAGAAAGCCTGTTCCATCGCGGCGCTCGGCCAACGGGTGCTTGCCTTTGCCATCAGGCCGGTGGAAGCCGACCATAAAGCGCTTGAGCATAAAGATGTTGAAGGCACGCTCACGCTTTTGGGCATGACGGGCATGATCGACCCGCCGCGTGCTGAGGCGATAGCCGCCGTCGAAGACTGCCATCAAGCCGGCATCCGGGTGAAAATGATCACCGGCGACCATGCACAAACGGCCGCCGCGATTGCCAAACAAATTGGCCTGAAAAACCCCGAACAGGTTTTGAGCGGACGCAATCTCGACAACATGGATGATGCCACGCTGCATCAGGCCGTTCTGGATTGCGACATTTTCGCCCGGACCAGCCCGGAACATAAGCTGCGATTGGTGATGGCGCTGCAATCCCATGGCTTGACCGTGGCAATGACCGGAGATGGCGTGAATGATGCACCCGCCCTGAAACGCGCGGATGCGGGCATCGCCATGGGGATGAAAGGCAGTGAAGCGGCCAAGGAAGCAGCGGATCTGGTGCTGGCGGATGATAATTTCGTTTCCATCGCCGCCGCCGTGCGCGAAGGCCGCACTGTTTACGACAATATCAAAAAGGTCATCAGCTGGACGCTCCCAACCAGTGCGGGCGAAGCGATGACCATCATCGTCGCTTTATTGGCGGGGATGACGCTGCCGATAACCCCGGTCCAGATTTTATGGGTCAATCTGATCACCACTGTAACCCTAGGCATGGCGCTTGCCTTTGAGCCCACAGAAGAAAGCACCATGCGCCGTCCGCCGCGCCCGCGTGATCAACCGCTGCTGACCGGCGGATTGATCTGGCATATCATTCTGGTCTCGATCCTGTTCCTTTGCGGCGTGTTCGGCATGTATCACTATGCCATTAATCAGGGCTACACACTGGAACTCGCCCGCACCATCGCCCTCAATACGCTGGTGGTGATGGAAATATTCCACCTGTTCTTCATCCGGAATATCTATGGAACATCGCTGACATGGAAGGCGGTGCGCGGAACCAGAATGGTGTGGACAGTGGTCATCGTTATTACTGTCGCGCAGTTCGCTCTCACCTATCTGCCGTTCATGCAAACCGTTTTTGCCACAAAGCCCATCTCATTGAAGGATGGTATGCTGATTGTCGGCGTTGGCGTGGCCCTGTTTGCGATCATCGAAACCGAAAAGCAGATCCGCCTTCGGCTGTCGAAAAAAGTGATGAATGATGATGTTCGGGCATAGCGTCTGATATGCTCTAGAGCCTGCCGCTATTGGCCAAGCCAAGCGCATTTCAATATAATTTCATGATGTCAGGAAATGGTGACCCCTACGGGACTCGAACCCGTGTTTTCGCCGTGAAAGGGCGACGTCCTAGACCGCTAGACGAAGGGGCCGTGCGGCTTGCGTGGAGCGGTGTTTAGACAATGCAGGCATGATCCGTCAAGCACCCTTCGCCAAAATCCGAAAAATATTTGATCCCGCGTGCAAAAATACGCGGATTTTGCGCGCATATCCGAGAGTGTCCGGTGTTTTGTGTAAGTGGGATTTGGTCCATGTTTCCTGAAAGAAGCAAGGATGATAACGATTTCGAAAGAACTACTGGACGAATTGCTGAAGGGCTGCGAGCGGCCTGAGGATCTGCTTGGCGATGCCGGGCTGATGAAAGAGCTCAAGATCAAGCTGATGATCCGAAGGGACCGTGGCCGCAGTGCGGCCGCGTAAGCCCGAAGGATGATGCTGGGGGCCGAGTTGACGGCGCATCTGGGCTATGAGGAGGGCAAGGACGCGCCGCCCGATCAACCCAACCGGCGCAATGGTTCATCCGCCAAGAGATTAAAGGGCCAAGACGGTGAACTGCCGATCGCCGTGCTGCGAGACCGGGACGGTAGTTTCACGCCCGAACTGGTGAAGAAGGGCCAGACCCGGATCGACGGGATCGACGACAAGATCGTTGGCCTTTATGCCGCCGGACTGACAGTGCGCGACATCCGTGCCCACCTTGAGGATGTCTATGGCTTACAGGTCTCGCCAGACCTGATCAGCCGCGTGACCGATGCCGTGCTGGACGAGGTGCGTGACTGGCAAAGCCGGGCGCTGGAGCGGATGTATCCCATCATCATTTTTGACGCTCTGCGGGTCAAAATCCGTGATGCCGACAGCCGGATGGTGAAAAACAAGGCGGTTTACGTGGCCTTAGGCGTCACCCGTGACGGGGTGCGCGAGGTGCTTGGCCTATGGGTTGCTGAGAGCGAGGGTGCCAAATTCTGGTTATCCGTGATGACGGAACTGAAGAACCGCGGGGTTCAGGACATCCTGATCGCGGTCGTGGACGGGCTCAAGGGCTTTCCTGACGCCATCACCACCGCCTTCCCGGAGGCCACGGTTCAGACCTGTATCGTGCATCTGGTGCGCCATTCTCTGAACGTCTGCGCCTGGAAGGACCGCAAGGCCGTGGCCGCCGATCTGCGCCTGATTTACAGCGCCCCAACGGCCGATCAGGCTGCTGCCGAACTGAACGCGTTTGAGGAAAAATGGGCCGGAAAATATGCCTCCATCGCCCCGGCCTGGCGGCGGGCCTGGCAGGAGGTGATCCCGTTCTTTGCCTTCGATCCGGCCATTCGCAAGATCATCTACACGACCAATGCCATCGAGAGCCTGAACCGCGTCATCCGTAAATCGATCAAAACCCGGGGATCCTTCCCAACCGAGGAG
Organism: Iodidimonas nitroreducens; assembly: GCA_000710935.1. Taxonomy (GTDB): domain Bacteria; phylum Pseudomonadota; class Alphaproteobacteria; order Sphingomonadales; family Rhodothalassiaceae; genus Iodidimonas; species Iodidimonas nitroreducens. The sequence continues at coordinate 63,650 of BAYV01000010.1, forward strand.
GCTGCGACCAAGCTGATCTATCTGGCGATCCGAAACTTCGAGAAAGGCGGCAGGACTGTCCAGAAATGGTTTGCCGCCCGCAATCAGTTCGCCATAATGTTCGATGAACGCTTCAACGCGTGACCGTATCTGAAACCCCCATGGGCCAGACCAGATACACAAAGGTCATGACACTCCCGCATATCCAAAGATGCAGCCTGATCGCCCTCCTTAAACGAGGGCGGCATCATCGATGGTCATTTCGATTTTTGGCGTCATGCCCCATTCATCGATCTTGAGCCTGCCTGCCAGATGAAAGCGCTTGCCCACGCCCCCAAGAAGGGCCGCCCCCAAATCCTGATCGGCCGCGCGAAAGGCAATCGCCTTCAATCGCCCGCCCCCACGGCTCCCGAAAATGCAGCGCACATGGCCACGGCCCACTTCATCGCAGCGCACCAGATCAAGATCGGGCAAAACAAAACGCGGCGCCGGATTGCCCATACCAAAAGGGCCAAGGCGTTCAAGAGCCGTAACCAATTCAAGGCTGGCCCCTTTCAGGCTGAGCACACAATCCACCTCATGCAGGCGGCCCGCCCGGGCCTTTTCCACCCGCGCCAAAAGCCATTGCTCAAGAAAATCACGAAATGCCGGAAGCTTTTGCGCCGATGCGCTGAAACCCGCCGCCATGGCATGGCCGCCGCCCTTTTCGAGATGGCCCAGCCGCACCGCTTCAATCACCGCCGCACCAATATCCACATGGGGAATCGATCGCACCGAGCCTTTCGCCTCGCCCTTATCATCGATGGCGATCACGAAAGCGGGGCGGCCAAAGCGTTCGGTGAGCCGCGAGGCAACAATCCCGATCACCCCGGGATGCCAGCCCTCACCCGCTGCAAAAACCAGCGGATGAGGATCGCCGCCCGCGTTTTCCTTCAGCACCTGCGCCAGGGCTTCATCGGCAACGGCGGCTTCCAGCGCCTGGCGTTCGGTATTATAGAAATCAAGCTGCTCGGCCATGTGCCTTGCTTTTTCAGGATCATCAGTGGTCAGCAACCGCGCCCCCAGATCAGCTTCACCCACCCGGCCACCGGCATTCACCCGTGGGCCCAGCAAAAAGCCCAGATGATAAACCCCCGGCATCTGATCCATGCGCGCCACATCAGCAAGCGCCGCCAGTCCGATATTATGCCGCCGGGCCAGCACCTTCAATCCCTGCGCCACAAAGGCCCTGTTCACCCCGGTGAGCGGCACCACATCACACACCGTGCCCAAAGCCACCAGATCCAGCCATTGCATCAGATCCGGTTCAGGCCGGCTCGCCCCATACCAGCCCGCCGCGCGCAAAGCACGATTGATCGCCACTACCAGAAGAAAGCTCACCCCCACAGCGGCAAGCTGCCCATAAGTGCCATCTTCATCAAGGCGATTGGGATTGATCACCGCCACCGCAGGCGGCAAGGCGCTTTCGGCCTTATGATGATCAACAACGATCATATGAAGGCCCATGGCCTGCGCCGCCTTCAAGGGCTCGAACGACAAGGTACCGCAATCAACGGTGATCACCACTTGGGTCTGTTCATCCGCCAAAATCCGCAAAGCCGCTTCATTGGGGCCATAACCCTCGCGCAGGCGATCCGGGATATAGATCCGCGCCACCGCCCCCACAGCAGCGAAAAACCGCCACAGCAAAGCGGAGGATGTGGCCCCATCCACATCATAATCGCCAAAAATCGCTATTTTTTCTCCACCCATAATGGCTTTGGCCACGCGATCGGCCGCCACATCCATATCCGCAAAGCGCGAGGGATCAGGCAGGCTCTGGCGCAAAACGGGCTGGAGAAACGCCTCGGCCGCATCGATGTCAATGCCCCGGCCCGCCAGCACCCGCCCAACGATTTCATCGAGTTCAAGACGCTGGCTTAAGTGCAAAGCGAGACGATCATCACAGGGCCTGAGCCGCCAATGCCGCCCGCTCAAGGAACGGCTGACCCCCAAAAGGGCATCCTGATGAAGCGCGGGCGCGGCATCGGCGCTTATGTCGGGTTTCGTGCTCAATTGCGGTCGATCTCATGCTTGATATGATCAGATTGGATGCGACGCACCGTGCGGGTGGAAGCCCGCATCACCAGGGAATGGGTGCGCCAGCCGATCCGGGTTTTACTCACCCCCTTCATCATGGTGCCATCCGTCACACCGGTTGCGGCAAAAATGGTATCGCCACAGGCCAGTTCATGCATCTGATATTTACGATGAAGATCCGTGATGCCAATGCGCTGCGCCCGTTCCTTTTCATCGTCATTGCGGAAAACCAGCCGCCCCTGAAACTGCCCGCCCACGCAATTAAGCGCTGCCGCCGCCAGCACCCCTTCGGGGGCACCCCCCTGGCCCATATAAAGATCAATGGCGGTATCGGGTTCGGTGGTGGCGATGACCCCGGCAATATCACCATCGGGGATCAGGCGCAGCCGAACCCCAATGGCCCGCAATTCATGGATCAGCTTTTCATGCCGGGGCCGATCAAGCACGCAAACGCTGATCTCGCCAACTGCAACATTTTTCGCCGCAGCCATTGCCTTCACATTAGCCGTCGGGCTTTGATCCAGATCCACCAGCCCTTGGGGATAGCCGCCGCCAATGGCGATCTTGTCCATATACACATCAGGGGCATTGAGCAGATTGCCCTTTTCGGCAATGGCCAGAACAGCCATGGAATCGGGGGCCCAGCGGGCGGTGAGGCCAGTGCCTTCCAAAGGATCGAGGGCGATATCAACCGCCACCCCGCCCAAACCCACTTTTTCGCCGATAAACAGCATCGGGGCATCATCGCGCTCCCCCTCGCCAATCACCACGGTGCCATCGATATAAAGCTTGTTGAACGCCGCCCGCATGGTTTCAACGGCTGCCTGATCGGCCTCTTTTTCCCGCCCCAAACCGCGCCATTGGGCTGCAGCAATGGCCGCTGCTTCGGTCACACGCACCATTTCAAGAACGAGTTGCCGGTCAAGCGTGCCTTTATCTGTCATGATTTTTCCTCATCCCCTGTTCCCTTTAAACCCAAAAAATACCGGACCTCGAAAAGCCGGGGGCTTTGATTGCACGGTATCTTGAATTAACGTACATCTCATAAAAAGGCTAAACAAAGCATCCTCTAAATCTTTTTCAATATCGTGCCCCTGATGATGGAGACGGCCATGACACAATCGGATCATGCTGCAGATAAAACACCGGAAAGCCCCCTTACTCAGGCCGACTGGCAGGCATATTCCGATAATATGGCAAAAGTGGCCACCCGCACGCAGGAGCTGATCCAGGAATGGCTGAAAAAACAACAGGGTGCTCAACAGGATCAGGATATCGACCCGCTTAATATCGGCGAATCCTTTTTTGAACTGACCGCAAAAATGATGAGCGATCCCGCCCGCTTGGCGGAAACCCAGATGGCGATGTTCCAGGATTATCTGCAATTATGGCAGAATGCGACTTTGCGCATGATGGGGGCGGAAACCGAGGCGGTGATCGCGCCGGAAAAGGGCGATAAGCGCTTCAAACACCCGGAATGGTCGGAAAATCAGCTTTTCGATTTCATCAAGCAATCCTATCTGCTGGCATCGCGCCACATCAATAAAGCCGTTGAAGAAACCGAAGGGCTCGACCCTGAGGACGAGCGCAAAACAGAATTTTACACCCGCCAGTTCATCGATGCCCTTTCCCCCAGCAATTTTGCCCTCACCAATCCGGAAGTCTTGCAAACAACGGTGGAAACCCGGGGCGAAAATCTGATCAAGGGCCTGGAAAATCTGCTCAATGATCTGGAGCGGGGCAGCGGCGATCTTTCAATTTCCATGACCGATGAAAAAGCGTTCGAGGTGGGGCGCAATGTAGCCGTCACCCCGGGCAAGGTTGTTTATGAATGCGACTTGTTCCAGCTCATTCAATATAGCCCCAACACCAAAGAGGTTTATGAAAAGCCGCTGCTGATCTTTCCACCCTGGATCAATAAATTCTATATCCTTGATCTGACCGCGCAAAAAAGCTTCGTCAAATGGTGTGTCGATCAGGGCATCACGGTGTTTATGGTTTCATGGGTAAACCCCGATGCCAGCCTGCGCGACAAAACCCTTGATGATTATCTCAAAGATGGCCAATTGCGCGCTTTGGAGATGGTGGAAAAAATCACCGGCGTGCGCGGGATCAATGTTATCGGCTATTGCGTTGCCGGAACCCTTCTGGCCGCCACCCTTGCCTGGCTCGAAGCCCGGGGAGAAGCCGATCGGATCGCTTCCGTAACCTTTTTCACCGCCCAAGTGGATTTCGAAGATGCCGGTGAATTGAAGGTCTTTGTTGATGAAGATCAGCTTGAAGCCCTGTCGCGTCGGATGCAGAAAAAAGGCTATCTGGATGCCAGTGCCATGGCGGGCACTTTCAATATGCTGCGATCCAATGATCTGATCTGGTCTTTTGTGGTCAATAATTATCTGTTGGGCAAAGAGCCCTTCCCCTTTGATCTTTTATACTGGAATTCCGACAGTACCAATCTGGCCGCCGGGGTGCATGCGCAATATCTGCGCGCGATGTATTATGAGAATGCACTGGTCAAACCCGGCGGGCTGACACTGGCCGGAGAATCCATCGATCTCAGGCGCATCAAAACACCGGCCTATATTCAGGCCGGGCGCGAAGATCATATCGCACCGCCACAATCGGTTTATAAAATCACCGGCATTCTGGCCGGGCCGCAGCGCTTTGTGCTTGCGGGATCAGGCCATATTGCCGGTGTCGTCAATCCGCCCGATGCCAAGAAATACCAATATTGGACCAAATCGGGAAAGCTGCCCAAAAGCCTTGATGAGTTTACCTCGAAGGCCATCGAAACCCCCGGCTCATGGTGGCCGGATTGGCTGCAATGGCTGGAAAAATATAGCGGGCCGAAAATTCCGGCGCGTGATCCCGGCAGCGATCAGTTCCCGCCCATCGAAGAGGCCCCCGGCCGCTATGTAAAGGTGAAGGCGCAATAAGCTCATTGATCCCGGGCCCCGCGTGGGGGGGCAGATTTTTTTTGCAGTGCCCTAAATTTCAATTATTGCGTCTTTGTGATGCATTATTGCGCAAAATCCCCCCCAAGAACGAAAGCTCATTACGAGCAATGCATGTCATAATAGGACCTTGATAGAACGCCCGTTCAGTCTTTGGCCCCGCATCGGGCCGCAAGGCTGAAAGAGGGCGCAGCGCATATTGATCCGGGGTCTGCAGATGTTCATGCAAAAAGTCACGCTCGACGATAAATATCAGCTCAGATCGGGCCGCGCTTATATGACCGGTATTCAGGCGCTGGTGCGCCTGCCGATCGTGCAGCGCTGGCGCGATATCGAGGCCGGGCTTAATACCGCGGGCTTCATCTCGGGTTATCGCGGATCGCCGCTTGGCACCTATGATATGGAATTGATGCGCGCGAAATCCTATCTTGAACCCCTCCATGTTCATTTCGAGCCCGGCCTCAATGAAGATCTGGCCGCCACCTCGGTCTGGGGAAGCCAGCAATCCAATCTGGCGGGTCAGGGCCTTTATGATGGCGTTTTCGGCATCTGGTATGGCAAGGGCCCCGGTGTCGATCGCTCCATGGATGTGTTCAAACACGCGAACGCCGCGGGCACCATGGAACATGGCGGCGTGCTGGCCATCGCGGGCGATGATCATGCCGCCAAATCATCCACCCTGCCCCACCAGACCGAGCATGATTTCATGTCGGCGATGATGCCGGTGCTTTATCCTGCGGGCGTGCGGGAGTTCGTTGAATTCGGCCTTCTGGGCCTTGCCATGTCGCGCTATACCGGGGCTTGGGTCGCCTTTAAAACCACATCCGATACCGCCGAAACATCGGCTTCGATTGATCTTGAAGGCGAAAAGCGCTCGATCATCCTGCCCACCGATTTTGAAATGCCCCAAGGCGGCCTGCATATCCGCTGGCCCGATCCATGGCGGGGTCAGGATACCCGCTTGCAGCGCTATAAGGGCTTTGCCGCCCATGCTTTTGCCCGGGCCAATCAGATCGATAAAGTCGTTCTGGATAGCCCCAATCCGCGCTTTGGGATCATTGCATCGGGCAAGGCTTATCTCGATGTGTGCCAGGCCCTCCATGAAATGGGCATCACCAAAGAGGTCGCCAGCGAGATCGGCCTGCGGCTTTACAAGGTGGGCATGGTCTGGCCATTGGAACCCCAAGGTGCCCGCGCTTTCGCCGAAGGACTTGAAGAGGTTCTGGTGGTGGAAGAAAAGCGTGAGATGATCGAATATCAGCTCATGCAGCAGCTTTATAACTGGAAGGAAAGCGCCCGCCCGCGCATTGTTGGCAAGCATGATGATAAGGGCCGCTGGCTTTTATCCCCCGATAATGAGCTGGATATTTCCCTTGTTTCTCATGCCATTGCTTCAAGGCTTGCGCATTTCCACAATACCCCGCTGATCCGGGATCGTCTCGCATGGTTTGAAGCCCGGAAATCCGCTGCCGAAGCCTATGAGCCCGAAACCGCGCGCACGCCGTTTTTCTGTTCGGGCTGCCCGCATAACAGCTCGACCCGGCTTCCCGAGGGCAGCCGCGCTTTGGCCGGGATCGGCTGTCATATCATGGCCATCAATATGGATCGCCATAATGAAACCTTCACCCAGATGGGTGGGGAAGGCACGCCATGGATCGGCACCCATCATTTCACCAAAGAAAAGCATATTTTCGCCAATCTGGGCGATGGCACCTATTCCCATTCCGGCATTCTGGCCATTCGCGCCTCGGTAGCGGCCAAGGTGAATATCACCTATAAGCTGCTTTATAATGATGCCGTGGCGATGACCGGCGGGCAGGAAGCCGAAGGCCATTTAAGCGTGCCGCAGATTGCCGCACAGCTTGTGGCCGAAGGTGTGGGGCGCGTGGCGATTGCCTCGGAACGCCCTGAAATCTATGCCAAAGCCACCCTGCCCCCCGATGTGGAGGTGCATGAGCGCGATCAATTGATGAACCTGCAATATGAAATGCGCGAGATGAACGGCGTAACGGCGATCATCTATGATCAGACCTGCGCTGCCGAAAAGCGTCGCCGCCGGAAACGCGGCAAAATGGAAGATCCCGACAAACGGGTGATCATCAATGATCAGGTTTGTGAAGGCTGCGGCGATTGCTCGGTGCAATCCAATTGCGTGTCGGTTGAGCCTTTGGAAACCGAATTGGGGCGCAAGCGGCAAATCAATCAATCCACCTGCAACAAGGATTTCTCCTGTCTCAAGGGTTTTTGCCCCTCATTCGTGACGGTGAAGGGCGGCCAGCTCAAGAAATCGAAAGCGGGCGGCAAGGAAACCGATCTGCCTGATGTGCCCATGCCAAAGGTGCCCGCATTGGAAGAAAGCTATAATATTCTGGTGACCGGCATTGGCGGTACCGGGGTGCTGACCATTGGTGCCCTTTTGGGGATGGCCGCGCATCTGGAAGGCAAGGGCTGTTCGGTTCTCGATATGGCCGGATTGGCGCAAAAAGGCGGAGCGGTGCTTTCGCATATCCGCTTATTTGCGGAACAGGATCGCGAAGCCAGCGCCAAGATCATCACCGGCGGTGCCAATCTGTTGCTTGCCTGCGATAGCGTGGTGGCATCAGGCAAGGATGCGCAAACCGCCCTTTCAGAAGAACGCACCCGCGCGGTGATCAACACCACCCTCACCCCGGTGGCCGATTTCGTGCGCAATCGCGATCTCGATTTCAAGGAACTGGCCGTGCAAAAGGCGATTGCCGCCCGCACGATGAAAGATGGCCGCTTTCCCCTGCCCGCCACCGGGCTGGCCACGGCCCTGATGGGGGATTCCATCGCCACCAATATGTTCATTCTGGGCTATGCCTGGCAAAAGGGGCTGATCCCGCTGAGCCTTGATAGCATCAAGGAAGCCATCACATTGAATAAAGTGGCTATCGACAATAATCTGCGGACCCTGCATTGGGGCCGCGCCGCCGCCCATGATCTGGCGCTGATCGAAAAGCTGGTGGCTCCCTTTGATCGCGAGACGGATCGCTTTCACGCGAAAAATCTTGATGAAGCCCAAAGCTATCGCGAACATTTTCTGGAAAACTATCAGGATAAAAAACTGGCCGCCCGCTATCGCGCGATGGTGGAGGATGTGCGGGCCGCCGAGCACAAGATCGGCGCCGATCATCAGGCCCTGACCAAGGCGGTCATCCATAATTATTTCAAGCTATTGGCCTATAAGGATGAATATGAAGTGGCGCGGCTTTATGCCTCGGGCGATTTTGAAAATCGCCTGAAAGCGCAATTCGAGGGCGATGTGCGCTTGAGCTTTCATATGGCCCCGCCCTTATTTTCAAAGATCGATCCGCGCACCGGCAGGCCCAAAAAAACCGAATTCGGGCCTTGGATGCTGCCGGCCTTCCGGCTCCTGGCCAAATTGAAGGGCCTGCGCGGCACGCCTTTCGATCCCTTTGGCTATAGCGCCGATCGCAAGATGGAACGCCAATTGATCGCCGATTATGAAGCCATGCTGGCCCGTATTCTGCCACGCTTGCGGGCGGATAATCTCGATTGTGCCACCGCCCTTGCCGCCCTGCCCGATATGGTTCGTGGATTTGGCCCGGTGAAGGAAGATAGCGTCGAACTGATGCTCAAGAAGAAAGCGGAATTGCTGGATCGGTTCAACGATCCCACGATCAAAAACCCTGAAATCATGGCGGCGCAATAATGTGTCGGCCCACAACCAATCGTTAAGACGCAACAGATAAAGCTTCTGTGCTCTCTAGTTTAAAAGGATATCTCATGCCTGTTTTTTCCACACGCGCCTTCAATAAACATGAACAGGTGGTTTTTTGCAGTGATCCGGTCACCGGATTGCAGGCGATCATCGCCATTCATTCCACAGTGCTTGGGCCAGCGGTGGGGGGCTGCCGTTTTTGGGATTATGCCGCCGCCCATCGCGGGGCTTCCCTTGAAGTGGCGCAAAAGCGTGCCGAAGAAGATGCGGTGTTTGATGTTTTGCGGCTTTCGCGCGGTATGAGCTATAAAAACGCCATGGCCGGGCTGCGGATCGGCGGTGGTAAATCGGTGATCATCGGCGATCCCAAAAGCATCAAGACACCGGAATTGCTCAGAAAATTCGGCGAGCATCTGACCCGTTTGGGCGGCCGATATTATACCGCCGAAGATGTGGGCACAAAGCCGCAGGATATGGAAATCATCCATCAAACCAGCAATTATGTGGTGGGGCTTGAAAGCGGCGATTTTGCCACAGGCGATCCTTCGCCGCATACCGCTTTGGGGGTTTTCGCCGGGATCGAGGCCGCAGCAAAATATAAGCTCGGCCGCAAGGACTTGAGCGGGTTAAGCGTGGCCATTCAGGGTGTGGGCAATGTGGGCCGTGATCTGGCCATGCATCTGCGTGAAGCCGGGGCGAAGATCATCATTGCCGATATCGTGAAGGAAAATATCGAGCGTGTTTTGGCTGCTGGCCCGGCGGAGGTGGTGGATGTGCAAAAAATCCATGCCGTGGATGCCGATATTTTCGCCCCTTGCGCTTTGGGTGGGGTTTTGAATGCCAAAACCATCCCGCAGATCAACGCCAAAATCATCGCTGGCGCTGCCAATAATGTGCTCGATGATGAAGTGGCGGATGATATCGCCCTGCAAAAGCGCGGCATTTTATATGCCCCCGATTATATCATCAATGCCGGGGGGATCATCTCCGTAGAATCAGAGGTTTATCAAGAACATCTCGACCATCATGAGCGGTCCAAAAAAATCGCCCGGATCGCCGAGACCCTGATCGAGGTTTTTGAAACCAGCGATCAAAAGCAACAGCCCACGGGCAGGATTGCCAATGAACTGGCAGAACAGCGCATCGATGCCAAGCGCCAAAGCCTGAAAGATGCGGCCGAATAATCACGGCGGCACTCTTTCATCTCAAGCCATGCGCGGGACATCAGCGGATGCCCCGGCGTGGTTTGTGTTTTTTTTGGGCCTTAGCATCCCTGATAAAGGTTTCTAAGGCTGGACCCATCCCCGGCTTTGTAATAGAAAGCGCGCGCGGCCAAAAGCCTCGCCCTTGCGCTCCGATAGCCCCATGCTGAAAGGACCATATTCATGACAGATCTTCGCTATCTTTCGTCGGAAGACGGATTTCTTGGTCTTGACAGCGAAAACAGCCCACCCCCCGAAGAAGCCCGGGCGGTGATCGTTCCCTTTGGGCTGGAAGCCACGGTTTCCTATGAAGGGGGCACCGCAAAGGGGCCGCAAGCCATGCTTGATGCCAGCCATGAGGTGGAGCTTTTTGACGAAGAATTCTGGTTCGAGCCCGTGCATCATTATGGGGTGGCGACCCTTGAGCCGCCGAAAATCGAGAAACCCGTTGAAAAGGCACTGGATCAGCTGGCCGCCATCACCGGCGAGATTTTATCCCAGGATCGTTTTCCCATGGTGTTCGGGGGCGAACATTCCATCACCCCGGGGGCGATCCGGCCATTTCTGGAACAGGTTCCCGATCTGGTGGTTTTGCATTTCGATGCCCATGCCGATCTGCGCGATGGCTATAATGGGGAAAAATTCAGCCATGCTTCGGCCATTCGCCGGATTCTCGATGATCCCTCGGCGGAGGTCGTTTCGGTGGGAATCAGGAATATCTCACAAAGCGAAATCGGCTTTTATGAAGATAATCGTGATCGCATCCATATCCATTGGGCAAAAGATAAAGCCCTATGGACATTGGATAAAATCATCGAACCCTTGCGCGACCGGCCGATTTATCTGACCTTTGATCTGGATGGTTTCGATGGTTCGGTGATGCCGGCCACCGGCACCCCGGAACCGGGCGGCCTGTTTTGGGATGATGTGATGGCGATCATCCGCAAAGCAGCTGATGTGGGCGATATCATCGGGGCCGATATCAACGAACTGGCCCCCCGACCCAATTTGCATGGCTGTGATTTTCTGGCTGCCAAGCTTGCCTATAAAATCCTGTCTTTCGCGCATCTGGGCATGCCCGAAAAACGCGGGGCGCGACCTTCCAATCAATCCCTGCATTAAAATATCAGCCTGCCCTTTTTATGGGCGGGCTCGCCCTTTGCGGGATCATTCAACCCCTAAATGCTGCTCCAGAAATTGGGCCACAGCGCGATAAAGGGCCACCCGATTATTAAGTTTGCGCACGCCATGGCCTTCATCGGAAAAGCGCATATAGATAACCGGTAATCCATTGGCGCGCAGGGCTTTCACCAGCCTGTCGGATTCGGTGACCGGATCGCGGGGATCATTGGCGCCATGCTGCACAAACATCGGCACCTTGATCTGATCGGCCCGGGTGATGGGCGATAATTCCGCGAAAAAGGCGCGATCATCAGGATCGTTGATATCGCCATATTCCAGCCGATCCGATGCCTTCAGCGCCGGCGAGGCTTCTTCCAAAGCCCGCACCCAATCCGACACGCCAACAAAGGACACCCCGGCCTTGAAGGCATCAGGATAGCTGCCCAAAACAGCATTCACCATATAGCCCCCATAAGAGCCACCCATCACCGCAGCGCGATCCGCATCAACCCGGCCATCTTCTTTTAAAAAGGCCAAAGCATCCACCAGATCACGCACGGAATCCGGGCGCTTTCTTTGGTTATCCAGCCGGGCGTAATGTTTGCCAAAGCCGGTTGAGCCACGCACATTCACATCCAGAACCGCAACACCACGGCCCAAAAGATATTGTGTCACGCCCGAAAATGTGGGCCGGGCCTGCGCCGTTGGCCCGCCATGCACATCAATCACCACGGGTGGTTTCACGCCATCCGGGCTTTTTGCCGGCAGATATAAAAGCCCATGCAGCATAACCCCATCCCGGGCCTTGAAATAAACCGATTGCGGGGCCACCAGCGTTCTGGGATCGATACCCGCCAATTCGGCACGGGCGGCATGGGCAAAAGCCCCATCCGGAAGCGACCAGCTATAAACTGCACCCGGAATATCGGGAGCCGAGACCCGAACCGACAAAACCGACGCCCGATCGGCAAAATCAATGCCATAAACCCCGGCGGGCAAAGCCGGAGACTCGATCATTTCGTTTTGCGCCAGATCCCGCGCATAAAGCTTTGAAGTGCCACCGTCATTCACGGTCCAGATCAGATAGCGCCCATCATGGGACAGCGCCAGATCATCCACATCATGATCGGGCGTTTCGATCCAATCGAGCGATCTTGAGGCCAGATCATAATAGGCAAGGCCTTTGAAATTCCGCTCATGATCGCTGATCAGATAAAAACCCGCGCCATCCGGTCGCCATTGAAATGTGCCATAATAAGCGCTGATTTCAGGGCTAAACAGGGTTTGAAAGGCCCCGTCATCCACATTCAATAGGTGCAGATCATTGCCATCCTCGCCCCGGATTTCAGAAATGATTACCGATGATCCACCCGGCTGCCACGGCCCGGCATAAAAGCCAAAGCGACCCTGATGCACCATGCGGCTTTCACCGGTCAGGCGATTGGCCACATAAAGGTCGAAATCCGTGCCATTCCGTGCGGTTGACGCATAGATGAAGCGCTTTCCATCCGGCGAGAAGCTGCCAAAATTGCGATAGGCCTCGGAATGGTCGAGAATCTGCCTTTCGGCTCGGCCATCGGCACTGATCTGCCAATAGGCTTCGCGCTCATCGCCATTGCGGTCTGCCGCATAAAGAAGGGATGGCCAGTCCTCATCAGAGGGCGGCAGCCAATGAAATTCCGTCACCGCCGCGCCAAAGGTGATCTGATGGGGCCAACCCCCTTTTGCTGGCACCGTCCAGATCTGGGGAATGCCCGTGACCGTGCTGGTAAAGGCAAGGGTTTTTCCATCCGGCGACAAAGCCGCCCCGCCAATGCCGCGCACCATCAAATATCGCACGATATCGGTGGGGTTTTCCCCCGCCAATCCCGGCGCCACCGGCCCCACATCGGGAATATCGCCAGGATAGGGCCAATCCTGCGCCACGGCCATCGTGATGAAACCGCAGAAAAAAACCGGCAGTGCCAAAAGCCGCATGGCTGAAGCCAAAAAGCGGTGGCGCGGAAATCCTGTCCCAGCGGGATCAGACCTGATTGAAGGCTGCGGCATGTTTGTTTCCTTGTCCCCAGACGGTGGATAAAGCTAGACTATTGCAAAAGATATTTGGGGATGATCAGACCTCAAACACAGGAAATCAACAAGAAACGAAATGACGAGAAAGGCACTGACCAATGGCTGAACCGAGCCTGAGCTGGGATCAATTCATGGCTGTGGAGCTACGCGCCGGAACGATCATCAAGGCCGAAGCCTTCCCCGAGGCTAAAAAGCCCGCCTATAAGCTGTTGATCGATTTCGGGCCCCGGATCGGCCTGAGAAAAACCAGTGCCCAGATCACCGATCATTATCAGCCGGAAACTCTGGTCGGTCGGCAGATTTTGGGGGTGGTGAATTTCCCGCCCAAGCAGATCGGCCCGATGATGTCGGAATGTTTGGTCACCGGGATTTATCAGGATGATGGATCGGTTATGCTGGCGGTGCCGGATCGGGCCGTTCCCAATGGCGCCCGATTGGGTTGAGGCGAGGATCGGAACGCAAGAAGCCTTTCCCCCGCGCCCAGACTCCTTTATGACGATGAGACTCCTTGATGACCATCAGTCTAAGGATTTTACCCATCCAGCCGTGATGGGCCCAGAAAAAATCAACATATCCGAGTGGGTCATGACCGTATTAAAAACAAGCCTTTCCAAAGACAGCGACGCTTTCAAGGCCAATGCCCGGCATATGCAGGGGCTGGTGGCGGATCTGGCAGACATTGCCGGCAAAATCGCAATGGGTGGGCCAAGGCACGCCCGCGAAAAGCATCTGGCGCGGGGGAAATTGCTGCCGCGCGATCGCGTTTCCACCCTGCTCGATCCGGGATCGCCCTTTCTCGAATTATCGCAGCTTGCCGGCCACGGGCTTTATGATGCGGAGATCCCCGCAGGCGGGCTGATCACCGGCATCGGGCGGGTATCGGGCCATGAATGCATGATCTTGTGCAATGATGCCACGGTGAAGGGCGGCACCTACTTTCCTATCACGGTGAAAAAGCATTTGCGGGCCCAGGAAATTGCCCGGGAAAACAATCTGCCCTGCATTTATCTGGTGGATTCCGGTGGGGCCAATCTGCCCAATCAGGATGAGGTTTTCCCTGATCGCGATCATTTCGGGCGCATTTTTTACAATCAGGCCACCCTGTCGGCGATGGGCATACCCCAGATCGCGGTGGTGATGGGAAGCTGCACCGCCGGGGGGGCCTATGTACCCGCCATGGCTGATGAATCGATCATCGTGCAAAATCAGGGAACCATTTTTCTCGGCGGGCCGCCTTTGGTAAAAGCTGCCACGGGCGAAGTGGTTTCCGCCGAGGATCTGGGCGGCGGCGATGTGCATGCGCGGATATCGGGGGTGGTGGATCATCTGGCCCAGAATGATGCCCATGCCCTGATGCAGGCCCGGCGCATCATCGGCAATCTGAACCGCCGCAAAACCATGAGCCTTGAAATTCGGGAGCCGCGCCCGCCGCTTTATGATCCCCAGGAAATACATGGCATCATTCCCCATGATACCCGCCAGCCCTATGATGTGCGCGAGGTGATCGCCCGGCTTGTGGATGGGTCGGAATTTGATGAGTTCAAAAAGCTTTATGGCACCACTTTGGTCACCGGATTTGCCCATATCCACGGCTATCCGGTGGGGATCATTGCCAATAATGGTGTTTTATTTTCGGAATCCGCATTGAAGGGGGCGCATTTCATCGAGCTGTGCTGCCAGCGCGGCATCCCGCTGGTTTTCCTGCAGAATATCACCGGCTTCATGGTTGGGCGAAAATATGAAACCGGCGGCATCGCCCGCGATGGGGCGAAGATGGTGACAGCGGTGGCCTGCGCGGCGGTGCCCAAGTTCACCATTTTGATCGGCGGCTCATATGGCGCGGGCAATTATGGCATGTGCGGGCGCGCTTATGGTCCGCGCTTTTTGTGGATGTGGCCCAATGCCCGCATTTCGGTGATGGGCGGCGAACAGGCCTCGAATGTGCTGGCAACCGTAAAGCGCGATGCCATGGAAGCCCGGGGCGAAACATGGAGCCAAAGTGCCGAAGATGAGTTCAAAAAACCCATCCGCGAGAGCTATGAGGCGCAGGGGCATCCTTATTATGCCTCGGCCCGCTTATGGGATGATGGGGTGATCGATCCCGCCGATACCCGCATGGTTTTGGGGCTTGGGCTTTCGGCGGCGCTCAATGCCCCCATCGGCGAAAGCCGCTTTGGCGTCTTCAGGATGTAGGGAATGTGACAATGAATGACAATCTGGAAATCACCCGGGATGAGGCGGGTATTGCCCGCATCAGCCTCAATCGCCCGGCGGTTCATAATGCCTTTAATGATGCCCTGATCGATGATCTGCACAAGGCTTTCACCGAGCTATCCGCCGATGAAAGCGTGCGGGTGATCGTGCTGGCCGCCAAAGGGAAAAGCTTTTGCGCGGGTGCCGATCTTGAATGGATGAAAAAGGCTGCAGGCTATAGCGAACAGGAAAACCATCGCGATGCCCAAAAGCTTTCGCAGATGCTGCATATCATCAATAGCGCGCCCAAGCCGGTCATTGCTTTGGTGCAGGGGGCGGCTTTAGGCGGCGGTGTGGGGCTTGTGGCCTGCTGCGATATTGTGATTGCCGTGCGCGATGCCCTGTTTGGGCTGAGCGAGGTGCGCTTAGGCCTGACCCCCGCGACCATCAGCCCCTATGTGATCGCCAAGATCGGGGAAACCGCCGCCCGCCGCTATTTTTTGAGCGGAGAACGTTTCGATGCCGAAACAGCCTCGAAAATTGGGCTTGTTCATGAAACGGTGGGATCGGCTGGTGATTTGATCACTGCCGAAAAGCTGATCACCCAAAAGCTTTTGGCAGGTGCCCCCCAAGCGCAGGCCGAGGCCAAAGCGCTGATCAGTGCGGTGAAATATCGGCCCATCGATGCCGCCCTGCGGGATGAAACCGCCGCCCGCATTGCCACGCGGCGCATTTCCCCCGAAGCCCGCGAAGGCTTTGCCGCTTTTTTCGAGAAAAGACCCCCTTATTGGGCACCGCAAAAATAAAGAGAATAAAATGAGCCGTCATTTCAAAAAAATCCTGATCGCCAATCGCGGGGAAATCGCCTGCCGGGTGATCCGCACCGCCCGCGCCATGGATATTGCAAGCTGCGCGGTTTATTCCGATGCCGATGCCCATGCCCTGCATGTGGAACTGGCCGATGAAGCCATTCATATCGGGCCATCACCTGCCGCCCAAAGCTATTTAATGGCCGATAAAATCATTGAAGCCGCCAAGCGCTGCGGTGCCGATGCCATTCACCCCGGCTATGGCTTTTTATCGGAAAATGCCGATTTTGCCGAAAAATGCGCCGCCCATAATATCTGCTTTATCGGCCCCACCGCCGACAATATCCGCAAAATGGGTTTAAAGGATGAGGCCAAGCGCCTGATGTCTTTGGCGGATGTGCCGGTGGTGCCGGGCTATCTGGGGGCGGATCAAAGCCCCGAAAATCTACTGGAAGAAGCCCAAAGCATCGGCTTTCCGGTCTTGATCAAGGCGGTAGCGGGCGGCGGCGGCAAAGGGATGCGGCGGGTGGATGATGCCACCGATTTTGCGGCCGCGCTCAAAGCCGCCAAGCGTGAAGCCTTGGGGGCTTTTGGCAATGATCATGTGCTGATCGAAAAATTCATCCTTAAACCCCGCCATATCGAGGTACAGGTTTTTGCCGATCAGCATGGCCATGCAGTTTATCTGTTCGAGCGGGATTGTTCCTTGCAGCGCCGCCATCAAAAGGTGGTGGAAGAAGCCCCCGCCCCCGATATGCCCCTCGCTTTGCGCCAGCGCATGGGGGATGCTGCCGTGGCGGCGGCCCTTGCCATTGGCTATCAGGGTGCAGGCACCATCGAATTCATCGTTGATGTGGCAAATGGGCTCAAGGATGCGCCCTTTTATTTCATGGAAATGAATACCCGGCTGCAGGTGGAGCACCCGGTCACGGAAATGATCAGCGGCGAAGATCTGGTGGAATGGCAGATCCGGGTGGCGGCGGGCGAACCCCTGCCGCTGGATCAGGGTGATCTGGCGATTGATGGCCATGCCATCGAAGTGCGCCTTTATGCCGAAGACCCGGCCCGGGATTTTTTGCCCGCCAGCGGCACATTGCAGTGTTTCCGCCCGCCTTTGGATGAAGATTTCACCCGGATCGATACCGGCGTGCGCGAAGGCGATGCGATCAGCGTGCATTATGATCCGATGATTGCCAAGATCATCTGCTGGGGCGAAGATCGCGATGCGGCGATCAGCCATCTGCAACGCGCGCTGGCGCAAACCCAAATCGCCGGATTTGCCACCAATTTGTCGTTCCTGCAAAAAACCATCGATCATCCGGCTTTCCAGGCCGTAGATCTGGATACCGGCTTTATCCCGCGCCATATTGATGATCTTTTGCCCAGCAGCGAACCGGCAAGCCCCTCTATGCTGGCCTTGGCCGCCCTTGGCATCATCGCCCAGCGCAGCCATGAAGCCGCCGCACAGACCCAAAAAAGCGCCGATTCCACATCGCCATGGCACCAAAATCATGGCTGGAAAGCCAATCTGCCCGCTTTAGAACATCATAGCTTCATGGATGCCAGTGGCCGGGAACAGCGGATTGCGATCAATTTTAACAAGGCGACAGGGGCGATATCGGGTGTTGAAACAGGCGATCATGTGCTCAGCGCCGAACTCCGCACCTCCACCCCCGATGGCGGGCTGGAGATTGTCCTAGATGGCCAGATCCTGCGCGCCACCGTGCGGGTTAATCAGGCCAATGTGCATGTATTTGCCCAAGGCAGCCATTGCCAATTAAAGCGCATGGACACCCATCTCGATAGTGATGAAGAGGCCGATGGGCCGGGGGTTGTGGCGGCCCCCATGCCGGGCAAAATCCTCGATCTGTTTGTAGCCGTGGGGGATAAGGTGGAAAAAGGCCAGCCCCTTTTGGTGCTGGAAGCGATGAAAATGGAACACAGCCTTGCCGCCCCCAAGGCGGGCATCGTGGCCGATATTCCGATCAAGGCCGGCGATCAGGTAGAAGATGGCGCGCGCCTCATTATGCTCGAGGACGACACGCCATCATAAGATCATCGCCCAAGCTTAATCCGCATCATCGATCACAGCGGCATCGCTACCATTGATGCGCATGGCCAAAGCAGCTGCCAGATAGGCATCAATTTCGCCATCCAGCACCTTATCGGGCTGGCTGCTTTCAACGCCGGTGCGCAGGTCCTTCACCATCTGATAGGGATGCAGCACATAGGATCTGATCTGATGGCCCCAACCGATATCCGATTTGGTGGCATTGGTTGCGGCGGCAGCATCTTCGCGGCGCTGCAATTCCTGCTCATAAAGCCGGGCTTTGAGCATCGACATGGCGCTGGCCCGGTTTTTATGCTGCGAGCGTTCGCTTTGGCAGGCCACGATGATGCCGCTGGGGATATGGGTAATGCGCACGGCACTATCGGTGGTATTCACATGCTGGCCACCGGCGCCCGATGATCGATAGGTATCGACCTTCAGATCTTTATCCAAAACCTCAATCTCGATACTATCATCCACCACGGGATAGACCCAGACCGACGCAAAGCTGGTATGGCGACGGGCCGAGCTATCATAAGGCGAGATGCGCACAAGGCGATGCACCCCGGATTCGGTTTTCGCCCAGCCATAGGCATTATCGCCCTTCAGCAATAGGGTCGCGGATTTGATGCCCGCTTCTTCCCCGGCAGAATATTGGATGGTTTCCACCTTGAATTTGCGCTTTTCAGCCCAGCGCATATACATACGCAACAGCATTTCCGCCCAATCCTGGCTTTCGGTTCCCCCCGCGCCGGAATGGATTTCGATATAGCAATCCGATCCATCGGCCTCCCCCGAAAGCAGGCTTTCCACTTCCTTTGTGGCCGATCGTTTGACCAGATTTTCCAAAGCAGCCACACTTTGCTGCTCGAGCTCGGAATCGTCATCCATTTCCGCCAGCTCGATCATTTCGATGGTTTCATCGAGCTCCGCCTCCATGACGCGAAAAGCCGAAATGGCATCATCAAGCCGGGTGCGCTCGCGCATCAAAGCCTGAGCCCGAGAGGGATTGTTCCACAATTCAGGATTTTCGGATTCGGCGTTCAGTTCTTCCAAGCGATCAAGGGCAGCATCCCAGTCAAAGATGCCTCCTCAGCAGTGCGAGCGACTGCTTGATTTTATCGACCATGGTCTGGGCTTCAGCGCGCATATCATCCTCTTTATCGGGATCGGAATCGGGATCGGTTTCATACCAACGGCCTCTTTCATAAGAAAAGCCTTAATAAAGACCGCCGGTTCCTTTTCTTAGCCTGCCGTCTAGCGCCAGCGAGCCCGGTCCGTCAAGCACCGCGATATCACCCCCGCTCGGTTCGGTCCCCGGAATGAAGGCTTCCAAAATGACATCCTGATCCCCCAGGCGCGCCGGAACTCCGGTTTGCGCATCCACCCGCACCAGCCGCACGCCCTGGGGAATCCGAAAGGGGATGCCCTGCTCGCCTTCAAAGGCTTTGGCCATGAAATCCCTGAAAATGGGGGCGGCAGCGCTTGATCCTTCTTCGCCCGGCCCCAAAGAGCGCGGCTGATCAAAGCCAACGAAAACACCCACCGCCAGATCGGGGGCAAAGCCCACAAACCAGGCATCAAAGGATTCATTGGTGGTGCCGGTTTTGCCAGCCAAGGGGATGCCCACGGATCGAATCCGCCGACCGGTGCCCCGCTCTACCACCCCTTCAAGCATATGAACCACCTGATAGGCAATGCGCGGATCGATGATTTGCGGACGATGATCGGGCAAAGTGGGTGGCGCCTGATTGTGCCATTCCGTGGCATCGCATTGCGGGCAATCGCGCTGATCATTGCGCATGATGGTTTTGCCATAGCGATCCTGAATCCGGTCGATCAGGCTTGGCTCGATCTTTTTGCCGCCATTCACCAGCATGGCATAGGCCGCCGTCAGATCGATGGGGGTCACCTCGCCAGCACCTAACGCATGGGCAAGATTAGGCTCCATCCCCTGGGCCAAGCCAAAGCGATTGGCCAAGCCCAGAACCTTATCCATCCCGATGAATTGCGCCACCCGAATGGTCATCAGATTGCGGCTTTTCTCAAGCCCCAAACGCAAAGTTGAGGGGCCATAAAAACGATTGGATGAATTGCGCGGCTTCCATTTGCCTTGGCCTTCCCCCTGATCGATCACAAAAGGCGCATCCAGCACCAAAGACGAGGGCGTGAAGCCTTCTTCCAAAGCCGCCGCATAAACGAATGGCTTGAAAGCCGAACCGGGCTGCCGCTCGGCCTGGGTGGCCCGATTGAATTGGCTGGCCGCGAAATCAAAGCCCCCCACCATTGCCAGAACCCGGCCCGTATGGGGATCAAGGGCCACCAATGCCCCTTCAACGGCGGGGATCTGCCGCAGGGCATATGAGCCCACGGCCCCCACCGGTTCGCCCGCATCGGTCACAAAACGATCGAGCACCGTTTTCTTTTCCTGATCAGGCAAAGGCTCTACCGCGATCACATCGCCAATCGATAAAACATCGGCGGGATCATCGGGGCTTTGGCTCACCCGTTCGCCGGGCAGCCAGCGCCGCGCCCAGCGCATTTCATCAAAGGGAATGAAGCCATAGCTGCCATCCACCAGACCAATCACCGCCCCTGCCGCCCGCACATCATGAACAAGCGCCATCTGCCAATCGGCCATGCCCAGCATTGTGGGCACCGCCGCCAACCTTGAAGGCCAATCCCCTTCAATCGACCGCTGGGTGATGGGCCCACGCCAGCCATGGCGGCGATCATAAGCGATCAAACCATCATGCATGGCTTTTTCGGCAATGGCCTGAAGCCGGGGTTCAAGGCTGGTGCGCACCGAAAGGCCGCCGCCATAAAGCTCATCCGTGCCATAATCCCGAGCCAGATGGCGCCGCACGGCTTCTTCGTAATAATCGGCGCGAAAATTAGCCGCAGCACTCCGGGGCCGCACATCAAGGGGCTGGGCCTGAGCCGTTTGCATGGCATCTTTGCTGATATAGCCATTTTCCTGCATCTGCCCCAAAACCCAATTCCGCCGACCGATGGCAGCCTCTTTGCGGCGGATAGGATGGTAATTATAGGGTGCCTTGGGCAGAGCCGCGAGATAGGCGCTTTCCGCCAATGTCAGTTCATCAACCGATTTATCAAAATAGTTCAAGGCCGCAGCCGCCAGACCATAAGATCCATAGCCGAACAAAATCTCATTCAGATAAAGCTCAAGAATGCGATCCTTGCTAAAGGCTTTCTCTATCCGAAAGGCCAGAATGGCTTCCTTGATCTTGCGTTCATAAGACACTTCATTGGTTAGGAGAAAATTCTTGGCAACCTGCTGCGTGATGGTGCTGGCCCCCACAGGCCGACGGCCCACAAAAACATTCCGCACATTCATCACCATGGCCCGGGCAATGCCCATGAAATCAAGGCCGGGATGCTGATAGAAATTTTTATCTTCCGCCGATAAAAAGGCGTGAACCACCCTTTTGGGAATCACTTCAATCGGAATGAACAGGCGTTTTTCCGTGGCAAATTCGGCCAGAACCGATCCATCGCCCGCATGTACCCGGGTCATCACCGGGGGTTCATAATCCGCCAATTGCCGATAATCGGGCAAATCCCGGCCATAAACCAGCAGGGCATAGATCACCCCGCCCGCCAGCAAAAGCCCGGAAAAAAGGGCCATGCCACCGAACCCGGCCAAACACCAGACGACTATCCGTTTCCTGCGACTCATTCCAGCCTGTCTATCCGTGTTGAAGCAAATGCCTAAGCCATAGGGCCCAAGCCTTGGGACCCTTTCACATCCTGATCATGAATATGGCATTGATATGGCTGCAATCCAGCCTATAAACTCAGCTTTTCAAAATAAAGATATCAGAATTGTTCGCGATCAAGAGCGGCAAAATAGCTGTCGATCCCCGCAAGCAAAGCATTGGCAATCTGCGTTTGCCCGGCGCGCGAGCCCAGAAACTGGGCATCTTCGCGGTTCGACATATACCCCATTTCCACCAGAACCGATGGCACATCCGGCGCTTTTAAAACCACAAATCCGGCAAAACGATGGGAATTACGCCGCAATTGCACCCGATTTTTCAATTCGGGGATTAGATAATTGGCAAAGCGCGCGGAATAGTTCATCGATTCCCGCTGGGCCAGATCAATCAGGATATTGGCCACTTCGGGGGCTTCTTCGGCCAGATTCATCCCCGCCAGAACATCGGCCTTGTTTTCCCGGGCGGCCAATTGCGCGGCTTCGCGGTCGGATGCGGTTTCAGACAAAGTATAAACCGTCGCCCCTCGCACAGAGCGATTATTCAGGGAATCCGCGTGGAGGGAGATGAACAGATCCGCATTCACCTTGCGGGCAACATTGATGCGCTGGCGCAAATGCAGATAAATATCACGATCCCGGGTGAGTACCGCCCGATAACGCCCCGATGCATTGATCACCCGCGCCGTTTCGATGGCGGCGGCGAGCGTGATGGCTTTTTCCGGTTTGCCCGCGGCCCCCGGTGCGCCGGGATCATTGCCGCCGTGCCCGGCATCAATCACGATCAGCCGCTGATTGCGTGCGGCGCGCACCGATGGCACCGGGGCCAGATTGGATTGCGATGCTGTGCTTTCAACAACCCGATGAGGCTGTCTAACGGCTTTGGCAAATTCCGAACGGCTGGTTTTTTTAAGATCGAAAACAAGACGATAGAGATTTTGCCCTTGCGGCGGCAGGGTAAACACCCGATCCACGGCCACCGGACCTTCGAGATCCAGAACCAAACGCGATGTTTTTTCATCGAAAAGCCCGAACCGATAACGCCGGACCAAGCCGCGCCCATCGCCCACGCCCTGACTATCAAGCTGAAAATCAACGGCGGGCAGATCAATGACCAGACGATAGGGATCAGACAGGGTAAATACCTCGGCGCTGACCGCCTCATCAATATCGATCACAAACCGGGTTCGATCGCCATTTTCCCCCAGCCTCAATCCATTCACCGCCGGTGCAGCCATGGCGATGGATGCCCAGATCATCGCCATTATAAGCGCAAGAAAAAAGCGCATGCCCAAGCCTGTCCTCTCGTCTGTCCGTCTTGTTCTAAAGCCGCACGCTATCCCGAGCATGGGAGATTTTTGCGCGTCATGCGCCTTTATAATCCTCATAAGGTTAAAAATTCCCAAGGACCGGCTGGCAGCTTAACCAATTTGCACGACAAGGAAAACAGACTGTTTGCCCGTAATCGCTATAAAAAAGGCTGATGACAGGGCATTTTGTTGATATTTCGACATGTCCGCAAAGATTGGCGCTATAAAGTGATTGTATATGCCTGCCCAACTGATTAGGTTAAGAACACAAGTTTGCGCGATCATCATGCACAGGGTTCGTCCGGCATGAGATCTGCTCCGGTGTTCTGCCTGTCGTCAGAAGCGGCAATCCGTCTCAGCCCTCACCGGCAAAAGACCAGATCCCGGCTACTTGCCCGGCGGCTATAACCGATGGTTTAATAAACGTGATACGCAGAAATTCATTCCTGATCCGAAACGAGATTGAAAATGGTCTCTGCGCCCGCATCGTTGTTTTGAAACCATCCCTTTCAGCCAAATCTCACGATCATTTTACATCATACCCGCCCACCAGCGCGCCCGAATATCTGTTTCGGAAGTCGGCGCGGTGCGGCGTTCGGAGAATATTTCAATGTCAACGCGTATGCTTATCGACGCGCGCCACCCGGAAGAGACGCGGGTCGCCGTTATCCATGGTAATCGGGTAGAAGAATTCGATTATGAAAGTGTTGCCAAGCGGCAGCTTAAAGGCAATATCTACCTTGCTAAGGTCACGCGGGTAGAGCCATCCCTGCAGGCCTGTTTTGTTGACTATGGGGGAAACCGGCATGGGTTCCTCGCTTTCAGCGAAATTCATCCCGATTATTACCAGATCCCCGCCGAAGATCGCGATGCCCTGATGGCCGAAGTGGCCCGGGAAGCCGCATCTGATGCTTTGGACAATGAAAAAACCAGAAAAAAACAGAAATCTGCAGCCAATTCTGATGCAGAAGATGAGGCCGATCAGGGTGACGACGCTGATGATGCATCGGATGTCGAGCAAATCTCCGGCGAAGATGATTATGAGGATGATGGCCGCAGGCGCGCCCATGTGCTGCGCCGCCATTATAAAATCCAAGAGGTTATCAAGCGTCGGCAGATCCTGCTCATTCAGGTGGTCAAAGAAGAGCGCGGAACTAAGGGTGCCGCGCTGACGACCTATCTGTCCCTTGCCGGTCGCTATTGTGTTTTGATGCCCAATAGCCAGAATGGCGGCGGCATCAGCCGGAAAATCGCCAATTCTGCCGATCGTAAAAAGCTCAAGGATGTGATGTCCTCGCTGCAGGTGCCGGAAGGCATGGGCTGCATCATCCGCACCGCGGGGCTGAACCGCACAAAGGTCGAGATCAAGCGCGATTTCGATTATCTGGTGCGCCTTTGGGATGGTATTCGTGATCGCACGCTGAGTTCCATTGCGCCCGCCCTTATTCATGAAGAGGCCGATCTGATCAAGCGGTCGATCCGCGATCTTTATTCCCGCGATATCGATGAAATTCAGGTGGAAGGCGAAGATGGTTATAAGCTCGCCAAGGGCTTTATGAAGCTTTTGATGCCCAGTCACGCCCGGCGCGTGCAGCATTATAAGGATCGCATCCCGCTGTTTCACCGCTATCAGGTGGAAAATCAGCTTGAAGCCATGTATTCGCCCATCGTGCAGCTTAAATCCGGCGGCTATATCGTTATCAATCCGACCGAAGCCCTGATCGCCATCGATGTAAATTCCGGGCGTTCCACCAAAGAGCATAATATCGAAGAAACCGCCTATAAAACCAATCTGGAAGCCGCCGATGAAGTGGCGCGCCAATTGCGCCTGCGGGATCTGGCCGGATTGATCGTTATCGATTTCATCGATATGGAAGACCGGGGCAATAACCGCTCTGTTGAAAAGCGGATGAAAGATGCGCTGAAATCTGATCGCGCCCGCATTCAGGTTGGCCGGGTGTCATCCTTTGGCCTGATGGAAATGTCGCGCCAAAGATTGCGCCCCAATCTTCTTGAAGCGTCGATGATCACCTGCGGCACCTGCAATGGCGCGGGTGTGGTGCCATCTGTTGAAATGGCTTCGCTCAATATCCTGCGGGCTTTGGAAGAAGAAGGCATCCGGGATCGCAGCGCTGAAATCACCATCAAAGCGCCTTTTTCGGTGGCATTTTATCTGCTCAACAACAAGCGCTCCATGCTCACCGATCTTGAGCAGCGCTATGATTACACGCTGAGCATCAATGCCGATGCCCATCTGGGGATCGAGCCCTGGGAAATGGAACGGGTGGCGAAAACACCCGAACAGATTGCCGCAGGTGCCCGGGATGCCGCCCGACGCGCCGCCGAGGCCCCCGCCCTCATTGATGAGAGCGATCTGGATGACGATCTGCCCGAAAGCGATGAGGATACTGCGCCCGAACCAGGCGCATCAGCCACATCATCAGCCGATGCACCAGAAAAATCGGCCGATCATCGCGGTGATGATAAAGCCGCAGATAATAATGATGATGAAGGCGGTCGCAAAAAACGGCGGCGGCGGCGGCGCAGAGGTCGGCGTGGCCGGGGCGGTGATGATCAGCAAAGTGCCCAGGATCAGGGCGATCAGGACGATAGCCCGCGCGATGCCGCTGATGGCGATCAGCCGAGCATCGATCCGCAAAGGGCCGGGGAACAATCCTCTTTGCCAGTGGGTGCCAAAGATGATGAGCAAAAACCACGGCGGCGGTCCCGGCGGCGGCGGTCGCGCGGCTCTGATGAGACGGCAGGCCCAGCCCAACCTAATGCCACAAACAATGCTGAAGGCAGTGCTGAAGGAAGCGCTGATACGGCGGCACAACTCGGCGAACCGTCTGTATCAAACGCCACGGAAAACGCCCCTGATGCCGGCGATGACAAGCCCCGGCGCAGGCGGCGCGTGCGCAGAAAATCGCCAAGCGGTGAAGCGGCTTCCTTATCGGCTGAAGCGGATCCGGCACCGGCGGTGCCACCTGCTGCGCAAAGCCCTGAAGAGCAAAATCCTGCTGAACCCCAAAATCCTGCTGAACCTGCACGTGAGGCGTCAGATGACGAGGCCGTAGAAGCGGTGAAAAAGCCTCGGCGTCGGCGGAAAACGGCCAAAGCCCCTGATGAAGCGGCTGATGCCGGTGCGAGCAATGAGGCAGACAAACCGGTGAAGGCAAAAGCGCCACGGCACCGCGCGCCCGCAAAATCTGCCACGCAAAAACCGACCAAGGCCGATGGAGATGCAAAGGCCGAAGCAGAAGCGCAAGCAGCACCTGAAGCTCAGGCCCCGCAAACACCGCCTGAAGCTCAGACACCACAAACACCACCAAAAACTCAACCGGAAGTTCAGCCATCCCCGGAAGCCCAGCCAGCGCCTGAAAAACCGGTAGCGCCCGCCCCAGATGTTCTGGAGCGACAGATCGTTACCCCGGATGGTGTGAAAGAAGAAAAGCTGGAGGAAAAAGGCGAGGCCGATAGCAGCAAGCGCAAGCGTGGTTGGTGGCAGCGCGCTTTGGGGCGCTGATTATCCGGCCCCAAAGCACGGCTATAAATCTCAACTGAAAATTGTGGAAAAAGGCGGACAGGTGATCATCATCCTTCCGCCTTTTTTGACCTTTAAGGATAA
Organism: Iodidimonas nitroreducens; assembly: GCA_000710935.1. Lineage (GTDB taxonomy): Bacteria > Pseudomonadota > Alphaproteobacteria > Sphingomonadales > Rhodothalassiaceae > Iodidimonas > Iodidimonas nitroreducens. The sequence continues at coordinate 90,488 of BAYV01000010.1, forward strand.
ACTGCCCCTGTTCATATCCCCACATCTTGCTTTATGGTGATGGCTATGAATGGGGTTTGTGCCTTGGGCCGAACGGGCCTGCAATGCCGCCCGATATGGACCTGACCGGAGTTAATCTGTGTTTTATTTTATGAGACTATTGGTCCTTTTTGCCCTCGTCTTCTCTTTCATCTCGCAGCCAGCCATGGCGCAGGGCATCCGAACCCTGCGCGATGCCGAATTTGAAAATTTTCTGCACCGGATTTCCGATCCCATTTTTGCGGCCGGGGGGCTTCGTCCGGAAGATGTGCAGATTTATATTGTGGATGATACCAATCTAAACGCTTTTTATGCCGGTGGGCAGGCGATTTTCATCCATACCGGGCTGATTTTGCAAACCGATAATGTGGATCAGGTGATCGGCGTGATCGCCCATGAAGCTGGCCATATGATCGCAGGCCATGTGCAGCGCTTTGATGAAGCTCTGAAACCCGCAACCAGCCTGTCGATCTTGGGGCTTGTGCTGGGGGCTGCGGCTATTGCCGCCGGGGCCCCGGAAGCCGGCATGGGGCTGATCACGGGTGGTCAGGGTGTGGCCCAACGCTCGGTTTTGAAATTCCGCCGGGTGCAGGAAGCCTCGGCCGATCAGGCAGCGATTCAGTTTCTCAAGGATACCGAGATGTCTGGGCGTGGTCTTCTCGAAATTTTCGAGAAATTCCGCTATCAGGAACTGCTCACCGCCCCCAATATCGATCCATATGTGCTGACCCATCCGCTTTCCGGCGAACGTATCGCCAATGTGGAACAGCGGATGAAAGCATCACCCTATTGGGAGAAGCCCACCGATCCCGTTTTGCAGGCGCAATATAATCGGATCAAAGCCAAGCTGCAGGGCTATATCTGGCCAGCCTCATCCACATTGGGGCAATATCCCCCCTCCAATAAAAGCATACCTGCGCGCTATGCCCGCATTTACGCCTATAACAAAGCTTTGGAATGGGACAAGGCCATGGCCGAAGCCGATAGCCTGATCGCGGAAATCCCCGATGATCCTTATTTCCATGAAATCAAGGGCCAGATTCTTCTGGAAAATGGCCATGTCGAACAATCCTTACCACATCTGGAACGGGCCGCCCAACTGGCCCCTACCGAGCCTTTGATTCTCACCCTTTATGCGCAGGCGCTGGTGGCGAAAGACGAGCCGGAAACCGACAGGCTGGCCATGCCCATATTGGAAAAATCGGTTCGGATCGATCCCTATAACAGCTTTGGCTGGTATCAGCTCGCCATCATCTATACCCGTAATGAAGAACCCGCTTTGGCCAATCTGGCAACCGCCGAACGCTATATGCTGCAACGCAATCCCGGCCGTGCCGCCATGCATGCAAGCCAGGCTTTGGAAGGCCTGAGACCCGGCACGCCAAAATGGTTGCGGGCGCAGGATATCCGGCAGGCCGCCGGTGTAGAGATTGAGCAAAGCGCAAATCGTCGTCGATAACGGAATATTATTTTATGTCAAACAAGCCGGGAGCTTCGCGGCTCCGCCCCTATAGCCTGATCATTGCCAGCCTTGCTTTGGTCATTTCCATGGCCTCCTTGCTTTTGGTGCTCAATTCTTCGCAAAAATCGGCTTTGGGCACAAACCCCGATCAAGCCCGGATGCATGAGATGTTTCGGGCTTATTTATTGGAAAATCCTGAAATTCTGCCCGAAGCCATCGCCATCTTGCGCCAGCGCGATGAAGCCGCTCAGCAGCAAAGGCTGCAGGCTTTGGCATCGGATCGCTGGGATGATATCCGCAAGGATGCTTATTCCCCCACCATCGGGCCCGATGATGCGGCGGTTACGGTGGTTGAATATTATGATTATCGCTGCCCATTCTGCCGCCGGGCACATCCCGATATGGTCCGGCTTCTAGAAGAGCATGGGGATAATATCCGCTATGTGTTCAAGCAGTTTCCCGTGCTGGATCGGGATGGGGAAAATGGCGTTTCCCATTTTGCCGCCCGCGCCGCCATCGCCGCTTCAAAGCAGGAGGTCTTCCCGGCTTTTCATGAAAAGCTGATGACCCATGAAGGATCGTTGAACAAGGGCGTGATCCTTGATTTTGCCGAAGCCCTAAAGCTTGATATGGGCCGCTTTCGCAGCGATATGGATGATCCGGCCCTCTCCGCTTATTTTGAGCAAACAATCAATCTGGCGCGCATGATCGGCATCAGCGGCACCCCCACTTATGTCATCAATGGTCAGGTGCTGGCCGGTGCTCAGGGCTATGATGCCATTCTGGATCTGGTTGAAAAAACCCGCAACTAGCCCCGCCTTCCCTAAAAAATCCCCTGTGAACAAAGGCCAGCCGCTGATGGCGGCTTGCCCCCTTTGCCAGTTATGCGCACAGTGCTTTCATCATGAAAACTCTTTAGCCCAGAAAGACCGCCATGTCTGATCTTCCCTTTCCGGATTTAACCGCCAAAATCGGCCAAAGGCTCGTCCTTTCCGATTGGCATGACGTGACACAGGCGCATATCAATGCCTTTGCCGATGCCACCGGTGATCATCAATGGATTCACATCGATGTGGACCGCGCCAAGGCCGAAAGCCCTTTTGGCGCCCCCATTGCCCATGGATTTTATACCTTGTCGCTGCTGCCCTATCTGATGGGGGATTTTTTTGGCGCTTATAAAGTGGCCCAAGGGATCAATTATGGCTGCGATAGCGTGCGCTTTCCCGCCCCGGTTCCGGTGGGATCAAGGGTGCGCGGCAGCTTTGTGCTGAAAGCAACGGCGGCAGGGCCGATGGGCTCCTTGAAATGCACCGTCACCTCAACAGTTGAAATCGAAGGCGGCCAAAAGCCTGCCTGTGTGGCCGATCAGGTCTTTTTACTTTTTCCATGAAAGGATTGAGCATGAGCGGACTTTTCTCCCTCAAGGATAAAGTGGCGATCATCACCGGATCATCACGGGGCATTGGCCGGGCGATGGCCATAGCCATGGCCGATGCCGGGGCCAAAGTGGTGATTTCTTCGCGTAAGCGCGAGGCCTGCAAGCCGGTGGCCGATGCCATCAAGGCGGCGGGCGGCGAAGCCATTGTGGTGCCCTGCAATATATCGGATAAGGATCAGCTTCTAAATCTGGTCAACAAAACGCGCGAGCAATATGGCCGGATCGATATTTTGGTGTGCAATGCCGCATCCAATCCGGTTTATGGCTCGATGACGGAAGTGTCTGATGATGCCTTTGACAAGATCATCGGCAATAATGTGCGCGCCAATATGAATCTGACCCATATGGTTCTGCCCGAGATGGCCGAACGCGGCGATGGGGCGATCATTCTGGTGTCTTCTATCGCGGGCCTTTCAGGCAGCCGCAATCTGGGGATTTATGCGATTTCCAAGGCCGCTGATTTTCAGGTGGCCCGCAATCTGGCCGTGGAATGGTCGAAAAAAGGGATCCGAATCAATTGCATCGCCCCCGGCCTTATCCGTACGGATTTCGCCAAAGCCCTGTGGGAAAATGACAAGGCCCGCGCCTATGTGGAAAAAGTGACCCCGGCAGGCCGCATCGGCGAACCCGAAGATATGGCGGGGATTGCGGTTTTTCTAGCAAGCCCGGCGGCGCGCTATATCACCGGCCAAACCATCATCGCCGATGGCGGGGTGACCATTGCCGATATTTTTTAGGCAAAGATGGCATAGAGAGGCTGTCAAAAAGGGAGGATGGTGCCCGCTGCCGGACTTGAACCGGCACGGCCAAAAGGCCGAGGGATTTTAAGTCCCTTGCGTCTACCAAATTCCGCCAAGCGGGCACACGCACATCCTATGGCACAGCCTTTGCGGCATGAAAAGATGCCACAAAGGCTAAAACCAAAATTATCCGACTTTGTGCCATCAGCCTTCGCGGGGATCGCGCACCGGTTCGGCCCCAAAGCGGCGCACGGCGGCCTCGATCTCGCGAAGGGCGCGATCGATCAATGCCTGATCCAAGGCCCGCACCACCACATGGAGGCCAGCCCGACCCTCCCGATAATAGGGATAGCTGCCGATCTGAACATCCGGGTGGGCTTTGGCAATCAGCCCCAGATCCCCGGCCAAGGCGCTTTCCGGCACCGGCACAGACAGGCTGGCCGATAGCATCGGCAGGCCGCCCACCAGCTTATGGCGAATGCTTTCCAGCATCGATTGCATGATCAGGGGGACCCCCGCCAGCACAAACACATTTTCAATCTGAAAGCCGGGGGCCACGCTCACCGGATTATCGATCAGGCTGCCGCCCTCAGGCACCCGCGCCATGCGCTGGCGGGCTTGGGTAAATTCACCGGGGGGATAATGCGCTTCCAGCAAAGCCATTGCTTCAGGGTGAAAATGCAAAGGCACAGCAAAAGCCTGGGCAATCGATTCTGCGGTGATATCATCATGGGTGGGGCCAATGCCGCCGGTGGTGAACACATAATCAAATTGCCGCCGACAGCTATTCACATGATCAACAATTCTGTTTGTATCATCGGGGATCACCCGCACTTCATCAAGCCTGATGCCTTCCCCATTCAGCCATTTCGCCAGATATGCCAGATTGGCATCTTTGGTTCGGCCGGATAGAATCTCATCACCGATGATGATCAGCGCCGCCTTTACAACAGGCTTTTCTGCCGCATCATCAGGCTGCGTGGGAATAAAATGATCGCTCATGGATTGGGGCTCCGGGCGTCAGATTGGGGAACGACGCTAGAGGCTCGGTGTATCCTATCTGGCTGGCAAAATCCATTCCCCGCATCCGCTTTTCTTTCTGTGCTGGCAAGCCCTGCGCTGCGCATTGATCAGGATCGCACGATCGTCTAGCCTTGGTCGAACAATATGGGGATAAGGATCAAATACAATGCAACAGCGCCATGATAAAGGCCAAAATCCACAGGCCAAAATCCGCAAAAATCGCTTCTCTGCCGCCCTTTTGCTGGGCGGCCTTTTCAGCAGCAGCCTGCTGATTGCCATCATCACCACCAGTGCCAGCGCGCAGGTGCCACCGGGGGAAACCCCCATCCTGCGCGAAATGGGCGCCAAGGCCAGCCCCGAACGGCTGCGCGCCGATGTGGAAAAACTGGTGAGCTTCGGCACCCGCCACAGCTTATCTGAAACCCAATCCGAAACACGCGGCATCGGCGCAGCGCGGCGCTGGATCGAAGAGGAATTCAACCGGATTTCCAAAGCCTGTGGCAATTGTCTGGAGGTGATCAGGGTTGCTGATACCGTTTCAGGCGAACGCCGCATTCCCGATCCCACCGAGATCGTCAATGTCATCGCCATTCAGCGCGGCACCCTTGATCCTGATCGCATGGTGATCATGTCGGGCGATATCGATAGCCGGGTCTCTGATCCCATGAATGCGACCGCCAACAGCCCCGGCGCCAATGATAATGCAACGGGCGTTGCCGGCACCATCGAGGCGGCGCGCGTACTATCGCAATATCGCTTCCCCGGCACCATTGTTTATGCGGCCCTTTCAGGCGAGGAACAGGGCCTTTTTGGCGGCAAGATTTTGGCCGAATATGCCTTGAAACAGGGCTGGCAGGTCAAAGCCGTGATCAATAATGATATGATCGGCAATATTTCCGGCATCAATGGCGTGATCAACAACAGCACCGCCCGGGTTTTTTCTGAAGGCACCCGCGCCACCGAAACCCCCGAAGAAGCGCGCATCCGGCGTTTCAGCGGGGGTGAAGTGGATAGTGCCTCGCGCAATCTGGCGCGCTATATCGACCGGCTGGCCGATGATTATATCCCCAATCTGGATGTGATGATGGTGTATCGGCTGGATCGTTTTGGCCGGGGTGGCCATCATCGCCCCTTCAATGATGTGGGCATGCCCGGGGTTCGGATCATGGAAACCAATGAAGATTATACCCGCCAGCATCAGGATTTGCGCCGCGAAAACGGGATTGACTATGGCGATGTGATCGCAGGCGTGGATTTCGCCTATAATGCCAAGCTCACCGCGCTCAATATCGTGACTTTGGCCTCACTGGCCTCGGCCCCGCCCTTTCCATCAGATGTCAAAATCGCTGGCGCTGTTGAGCCATCGACAAAGCTGAGCTGGACCCGACCCACCGGCAAAGAGGCTGAAAACCTGGCCGGTTATCGGGTTTATTGGCGCTTGACCACCGAACCACAATGGACCTTCAGCCGCTGGGTTGGCGATAGCGATCAGGTGACTTTGGAGAATATCGTGATCGATAATTATTATTTCGGGGTCGCCAGTGTTTCCAAAGATGGCTTTGAAAGCCCGGTGGTTTTCCCCGGGCCTGCGGGCAGCTTTGATCATGGCTCAGCGCCAGAAGCGGAATGAGCAGGCTCTGCCGGTCATGAAAAAACAGGATCAGGATTTTGCCACATCGATGCGTCCATGCATTTTCCTGATCCCCTGATCCCGGCGCGGCTGATCCGGCGCTATAAACGCTTTCTGGCCGATGTCGTGCTTGAGGATGGCCGCCAGATCACCGCCCATTGCCCCAATCCCGGAGCCATGCTGGGCTGTGCCGAGGATGGGGCCCGTATCTGGCTTTCCCCGGTGCATAATCCCAAAGCCCGGCTGCGCTGGCGTTGGGAACTGGTGGAAAGCCACAACACATTGATCGGTATCAACACCATGCTGGCCAATCGCATCGTGGCTGAGGCCATCAAAAAAGGGCAGATCGCCCCACTTGCGGGCTATGGCAGCCTTCAGTCTGAAGTGCGCATGGGTAAGGGCACGCGCTTTGATTTCATGGCCAGTGATCACCCCGAAAGGCCGGGTGAGCCATGCTATATTGAGGTGAAAAGCGTTACCTATCGCCGCGATGGCCTTGCCCAATTCCCCGATAGCGTCACCCAAAGAGGTGCCAGGCATCTTTTGGCCCTGAAAACCTTAGTTGACAGCGGGGCGCGCGCGATGATGATTTATCTGGTACAACGCTCTGATTGTAGCGAGATGACATTTGCCTGTGATATAGACCAAACTTATTACCGCGCCTATGAGGAGGCCGTGGAAGCGGGGATCGAATCTTATGCCTATGGTTGTCATTTATCGCCGTCTGCTATTGAAATCGATCGACCCCTTTCCATCGGCAAGCCAGCCTTGTATGCCGGTCCTTAAAGACCACATCATGAGACAGCACATCATGAACCACGCCACCAATCTGTGACCATGAGGATAATCCGGTGAGAGAAATGCAAGAAAACGCCATGACCCAGGAACGCCGATCACAGGGGATCAAGCTTCATGATGAAGCGGGTTTTGAAGGCATGCGCAAAGCGGGCAGATTGGCGGCCGAGGTTCTTGATTTCATCGCCCCCCATGTTGAACCCGGTATCAGCACCGAAGCGCTGGATCGCCTGTGCCATGATTTCATCCTTGATCATGGGGCCATTCCGGCACCGCTCAATTATCGCGGTTTTCCCAAATCGATCTGCACATCGATCAATCATGTGGTTTGCCATGGCATTCCCGGCCCCAAAGTTTTGAAAGATGGCGATAGCATCAATATCGATATCACCGTCATTCTGGATGGCTGGCATGGCGATACCAGCCGGATGTTTTTTGCCGGCACCCCATCGGTAAAGGCCCGCAGGCTGGCGGATATCACCCATGAAGCGATGATGCGCGGCATCGAAATCGTGAAACCCGGGGTGACTTTGGGCGATATCGGCCATGCCATCCAAAGCTATGTGGAAAGCGAACGCTGCTCGGTGGTGCGGGAATTTTGCGGCCATGGCATCGGGCTGGTGTTTCATGATGCGCCCAATATCCTGCATTATGGCCGCCCCGGCACTGGCGAGGTGCTGGAAGAAGGCATGTTTTTCACCATCGAACCCATGGTCAATGCGGGCAAGCCGGATACCAAAGTGCTTGATGATGGCTGGACGGCGGTGACCCGTGACCGGTCCTTGTCGATGCAATTCGAGCATAGCCTCGCCGTTACCGCCGATGGTTATGAGATTTTCACCCGCTCACCGGCGGGCCTTCACCAGCCGCCCTATGAACTCTAGGGCCGCTTATGCCCGGCGATCCATCTGATAACACCGACCATCGCCAGCGTTTGCGCACACGCTTCATGGCGACCCGGGGCCAGGGGATGCCCGATTATGAAATGATAGAATTGCTCCTTATGGGTGCAATACCACGGCGCGATGTGAAGCCTTTGGCCAAGCAGATGTTGAAGCTTTTTGGCAGTTATGAAGGCGTGATCACCGCCTCGCCCGAACGACTGCGCGAAGTGGATGGGGTTGGCGAAGTGGCGATTTCCATGATCAAGCTGGTGGAAGCCACCGCCCTGCGGCTATCGCAATCAAAGGTGCTCAATCGCCCGATCCTCAGCAATTGGCGGGCCCTGCTCGATTATTGCACGGCCGCTATGGCCCATGCCAAAACCGAACAATTCCGCATTTTATTTCTGGATCGCAAAAACATCCTGATGGCCGATGAAGTGCAGCAGCAAGGCACCATCGATCACACCCCGGTCTATCCGCGTGAGGTGATCAAACGGGCTTTGGAGCTTCATGCCTCTGCCCTTATTCTGGTGCATAATCATCCTTCCGGCGACCCCACGCCCTCGCGCGGCGATATCGAAATGACCAAAGACATCGTGGAGGCCGCCAAAAAGCTGGGCATTTCCGTTCATGATCATCTGGTCATCGGGCGCAAGGGGCATGTCAGCTTTAAAAGTCTCGGCCTGCTCTAGTCGATCTTGCGAAGAAAAATGCGGCGACTTGCCAGCATCGCCCCCCGATGTTAGGGAAACCGCGCCTGCCCCATCACCCGCCCGGAGACCCACCGATGATCACCCGCTATTCCCGCCCCGAAATGACCGCCCTGTGGTCGGCAGAGAGCAAATTTGGCATCTGGTTCGAGATCGAAGCCCATGCCTGTGATGCGCAGGCAGCGCTTGGCATCATCCCCCCTAAAGCGGCAAAAGCCGTGTGGGAGCGCGGCCGGTTCGAGGTGGCGCGGATCGACGAGATCGAGGCCGAAGTAAAACATGATGTCATCGCTTTTCTCACCAATCTGGCCGAACATGTAGGGCCGGAAGCGCGCTTTGTGCATCAGGGGATGACCTCATCCGATGTGCTGGATACCTGCTTTAACATCCAGCTTGTGCGGGCCGCCGATCTGTTGATTGCCGATCTCGATGCGCTTTTGGCGGTGCTGGAACGCCGCGCCCATGAACATCGCGATAGCATCACCATTGGCCGCAGCCACGGCATCCATGCCGAGCCTACCACCTTTGGCCTAAAAATGGCGCAAGCCTATGCCGAATTCGACCGCGCCAAAAGCCGGATGCGCGCCGCCCGCGAAGAAGTGGCGACCTGCGCCATTTCAGGGGCGGTGGGCAGCTTTGCCAATATCGATCCCCATGTGGAAGCCCATGTAGCCGAAAAACTGGGATTGGCCATCGAACCTGTTTCAACCCAGGTGATCCCCCGTGATCGCCATGCCATGTATTTTGCAACCTTGGGCGTGATCGCCAGTTCGGTAGAGCGGTTGGCCACGGAAATCCGCCATCTGCAACGCACCGAAGTGCTGGAGGTGGAGGAATATTTCTCACCCGGCCAGAAGGGCAGTTCGGCCATGCCCCATAAGCGCAATCCGGTGCTCACCGAAAATCTCACCGGGCTGGCCCGCATGGTGCGCTCTTATGCCTTTCCGGCCATGGAAAATGTGGCGCTATGGCATGAGCGCGATATTTCCCATTCATCGGTGGAACGGATGATCGGCCCCGATGCCACCATTACCCTGGATTTCGCGCTGGCCCGCCTCACTTCGGTGATGGATAAGCTTTTGGTTTATCCTGATCGGATGCGCGCCAATATGGATCGCTTGGGGGGATTGGTCAATTCCCAGCGGGTGCTCCTTGCCCTCACCCAAAAAGGGATGAGCCGCGAAAAGGCCTATGGCCTCGTTCAGCGCAATGCCATGAAGGTGTGGGAAAGCGATGGCCGCGATCATCTGCTCGACCTTTTGAAAGCCGATCCCGAACTGGCGGACCTCTTTGGCGCAGGCGAATTGGAAGGGCTTTTTGATCTGGGCTATCACACCAAACATGTGGAAACGATTTTCCACCGCGTTTTTGGCCGATAGATTTTTGGCTGATCTGTTTTAGGCCGCTCGCATCCGAGGCTTACGGGCGGCCTCTGGCCGCTCGCATCCGAGGCTTAGAAATTATTTTCCTGCATGATCTCGTTGCGGGCTTCTTCCATGCATTCCTGCAAGCGACGCTCCAGATGATGCTCGGTCATCTCGATCTTATGGGCCCGGAAATCGGCCAAAACCTTACGGATGACATCCTTATCGCCTACTTCTTCAAAATCTGAATCGATCACCGTTTTGGCATAGGCCAGCGCATCTTCAGCGCTCATGCCGAATTCGGCAGCCGCCCACAGGCCCAGAAGCTTGTTGCGGCGCATGGCCGTTTTGAACCGCAGATTTTCATCCAGCGCATATTTCGCTTCAAAATTCTGTTCACGGTCATTGAACATGCTCATCTGGAGTCCTTGATTTTCGGTGATGAATGGGTCTTTCACGATGTAATCACATTGTTCGCGCATCGCAAGCGTTCACAAAGCTTGACGAACCGAATTTTACGCGCTTTTTTAGGGCCCGTGGTGATTTGGTCCGACCGGCTTGCGGCCACGTAAAAAAAGCAGCTAAAAGGTGGGGGCTTGCCTCGACTCTTCATGCGCCGGTTGGGCAGATCTTTGCTTATGAACTTGAAAGGCGCTTCAGCATGAAAAATAAAACCGGCTTTGATCGCCAGATCACCCAAAAATGGCGGCGCGATACGCAGCTCATCCGGGGCGGCAGCCTGCGCAGCAATTTAGGCGAAACATCAGAAGCCATCTTCATGACATCAGGCTTTGCCTATGCCACCGCCGAAAGCGCTCAGGCCCGCTTTGAAGGCGAAGAAGAAGGCTTTACCTATAGCCGGCAGGGCAATCCCACCATTGCCATGTTCGAGGAACGCATGGCCCTTCTTGAGGGCGCCGAAGCCGCCGCCGCCACTGCCAGCGGCATGGCCGCCATGAATGCCGCCCTTTTGGGGCTGCTGCGCGCCGGTGATCATGTGGTCGCTGGCCGGGCGCTTTTTGGCTCCTGCCGGTGGTTGATCGATGAATTGCTGCCCCGCTATGGCATAGAGACCACCACCGTCAACGGCCCCGATCTGGACGAATGGAAGCGTGCTATCCGCCCCAATACCAAGCTGTTTTTCCTCGAATCCCCCTCCAATCCCACCCTTGAGATCATCGATATCCAAAAGGTTGCCGATCTGGCGCATGAGGCGGGCGCGCGGCTGGTGGTGGATAATGTCTTTGCCTCACCTATTTTGCAAAAACCGCTGGACCTGGGTGCCGATGTGGTCTGCTATTCGGCCACCAAGCATATCGATGGCCAGGGCCGCACCTTGGGCGGAATCATTTTGAGTAGTGCTGCCATCATCGTGGATGAATTGGGGCCTTTTTTGCGCCATACCGGGCCCAGCCTTTCGCCCTTCAATGCATGGCTGCTTTTAAAATCCCTTGAAACCCTTGAACTGCGGGTGAATGCCATGTGTGATCGCGCCGATCATCTGGCCGCCGCAATGTCCCAAGCCGGGATCGATTGTCTGCATCCCAGCCTGCCCGGGTTCAAACAGGCCGATCTTGCGCAGCGGCAGATGAAGCGCGGGGGCACCGTCGTCACCTTTACCTTGCCCGGCGGCGCCCAACAGGCCTTCCGCTTTTTGAACGCCCTCAGCATCATCGATATATCGAATAATCTGGGCGATAGCCGCAGCATTGCCGCCCATCCCTGGACCACGACCCATAAGGCGCTGGATGAACAGACCCGGCTGGAAATGGGGATCACCCCGGGCATGATCCGCTTGAGCGCGGGCCTTGAGGATAAAGACGATCTGGTGGAAGATGTACTGGCCGCACTGGCCGCAAGCGCGCCATAATTCATCGGCACATATGGGCGTTGGTCACGGACAGGAAAGGGGCCCCATGAAAAACGCGCGCGCATCTGCCTTGCCGGGCCGCCTGTTTTATGCACGCAGCTTTGCTTTGTTCGCCGTGCTGATATTGGGCTATCTGGTCTGGCTCATTTTGTCTCCCTTCATGGCACCTTTGGCCTGGGCGGCGATCATCGCTTTTCTGCTCCACCCCGCGCATCTCTGGCTTAGCCGGTCGCTGGGAGCTCGGCACAATCTGTCTGCCATCATCCTCACCGGCTTGAGTTTTTTCTTTCTGCTGGGGCCGATCTCGCTTTTGCTGGCGGCCTTTGCCGCCCAGGCCGCCAATCTTTTGGAGCCGATGCAGCAGGCAGCGGCCAAAGGCGATTTTTCGATTTTGCAATCTGTGATGGATGTGCCGATCATCGGCGATCTGATCGACCAGATGCAGCAGATGTTCGATGTTTCTATCGATGAGCTTGGCCAATGGCTCAATCTTCGTATTCAGGAAGGCGCGAAAATCCTGTTGTCCTTTGGCAGCCGTGTCTTTTTGGGGGCCATCGGCACCATGGCCGCTTTTGTGATCATGCTTTTTGTTTTGTTTTTCCTGCTGCGGGATGGGCGAAAAATCCTCAATGCCACAAAGGCGTTGGTCCCGATGTCGGATCAGCGCACCGATCTGTTGTTTGCACGGATCGCCAATGCCGTTCATGCGATTGTTTTCGGCACCGTTCTCACCGCCCTTATTCAAGGGGCTTTGACCGGGCTTGCCTTGGCGGTCACCGGGCTGCCGGCCCCCGTGGTTTTTGGCGTATTGGCGGCGATTTTCTCATTATTCCCGGTGGGGGGAACCGCCCTGATCTGGGTCCCCGCCGCCCTTGTTCTGGCCTTTCAAGGGCAATGGGTCGAAGCCATCGGGATGCTTTTATGGGGCACGCTTCTGGTGGGCACCATCGATAATTTTCTGCGCCCGGTTTTTGTGTCCCGGCGCGGGCATATCTCAACCCTGACCGTGTTCATCGGGGTTTTGGGCGGTGCCGTTGCCTTTGGGGCCGTGGGCCTGCTTTTGGGCCCGGTGATCCTGACCATCGCCATGGTGCTTTTGCGCTTCACCCGCCAGCAGCGCGAGGCGGAAAATGAAGACGCCCCCGAAGACGATCAGGCCATGAGGGCCGAAAAATCCTGAAGCCCGATATTGCCCCCCGAAAGGACGATGGCAATGATCCGATCACGGGTTTCGATTTTATGGGCCAGCACCGCCGCAAGAGCCACAGCGCCCCCCGGCTCGACAACGATCTTCAGACGCTCGAAGGCAAAGGCCATCGCCGCCTTCACCTCATCATCTGTCACCACCACGCCGCTCTCTAAAAGCTGCCGATTATGGGCAAAAGTCAGGGCCCCGGGCATGGGGGCCAATAAAGCATCGCAGATCGAGCGGCTTTCAAGATCATTGGCCACCCGCTTTCCAGCCTTCAAGGATCGGGCCGTATCATCAAAGCCCAAAGGCTCGACCCCATGCACTGCGATGGCCGGAAAGGCTGCCTTCAGGGCCGTGGCGCTGCCCGCAATCAAGCCGCCGCCGCCAACGCAGATGAGGGCGGCATCGAGCGTGCATCCGCGCTTTTTGGCCTGATCGGCGATTTCCAGCCCCACAGTGCCCTGCCCGGCAATGATCTGACGATCATCATAAGACGGCACCAAGATCGCCCCGCTTTGGGCGCACAGATCCATCGCAATCTGTTCGCGGTTTTGGGTATAGCGATCATAGGCAATGATTTCAGCACCCAAAGCGCGGGTATTCTCGCGCTTGATCGCGGGCGCATCATGGGGCATCACGATCTGGGCCCGCACGCCTAAGCGCCTTGCGGCTTCGGCCACTCCCTGGGCATGATTGCCCGACGAAAAGGCAACCACCCCTGCGGCACGCTCATCCGCGCTCAGGCGTGACAGGCGGTTATACGCCCCCCTGATCTTGAATGAGCCGGTGCGTTGCAGGCATTCCGCCTTTACCAGAACCCGGCCCCCCGCCCGCGCGTTTAAAATCGGATGTTCCATAAGCGGGGTGCGCAGGGCCACCCCGGCCAAAGCTTCGGCGGCGTCCTCGATATCCGCGATGCCGATGAGGTCGAGATCGTCTTCATGATGGTGCATGATCATTCCTTGCGGGCTTTTTTATTTTTGAGACGTTTTGACAAGCCATCGGCAAAGCGCAATAAAAATGGCAGAACCACCAGGGTTGTCAGCACCGTGATGCTGATCGCGATCATCAGCAGCATCCCCATGCTGGCGGTTCCACGATGCTGGGAAAGAGCCAGCGAGCCAAAGGAGCCGATGGTGGTGAGCGCGCTTAAGACAACAGCCCGGGGTGTGCTGCTGGAAAAAAGCGCGGCCATCCCGCTCTGGCCCGGATCGGCCTGTTTTTCGAGCGCCATATGGCGCGCCCGCATCGCCAGATGAATGGCGCTATCTACCCCCAAACCAATCAGCAGGGGCAAAACGATCACATTGGCAAAGTTAAAGGGCAGCCCGATCAAAATCCCGATGGCCGCCGTGAGGACCCCCGCCAAAAGGATCGGGGCCATCACAATAAAGATAAAACCAATCCGCCGGATCAGCACAAAAATAAGGATCGATCCCAGCGCCAAAGCCAGCAATGATGCCTGCACCATCGCCTGCCCCACCACATCACCCGCCCGCAGAACGGAAATGGCGCCCCCCGATAAATCCGGGGAAATTTCAGCCACTTCATCCACAAAAACACGGCGGGCCTCCTGATCGCGCACATCATGGGCGGGAAGCACCTCGACCCGGACCAGACCATCGGGCGAAATAAACCGCCTGCTGATCGCCGGGGGCAGGCTTTCCATCTCCACGGGCCGGGCCGTCAATTGCAGGCGCAATCGCGCCATCTGCATCGGGAAATAGCGCATCAGGGCTTCATCAAGGCGATCATAAAGCGCCGGATCATGGCGCGCTGCCTGGAAAAAAACCTGCAAGCTTTCATTCAACCGGGCGGCGGCCTCGGCCGTTGGGCTATCGGGATCAATCGCGCCTACGATTTGAGTATCCGCGATCAGATCCGCCACTGCCAGTTCAGCCGCGCGGGCATCCGTGGGGGGCAAGGCGGCCATCCGAGCTGCGAGATCATCACCACTTTGCAAGACAAAAACCAGATCACCCGCCAGAAAATCAATTTCCGCCAGTTTCAGATCCTGTTCATCAGGGATGAAATCATTCAAGGTGATCGCAGCCTCGACAGTGTCTAATGCTTCTGCCTTTTGCGCAAAATCGAAAGCCGCATCAGGGGATGGGCTGAGATAATTCAGCCTATAGGGAAAATCCTGCGGCCGATCAAACAACAGATCGAACGCGACCACCCCGGGTGATTGCGGATCACGCAGATGCATCGGATCAGCATCAAAACGCACCTTATCCATCAGGCCCAATGACAGGAAACCCAGCACGATCAGCAATCCCGCCAGTGGCGCGCTGAAGCGTTGGCCAAAAGCCTGCAGCCGCCTGATGGTGCGGCCTGCTGCCACTTTCGCCGCAATGCCGTTCGGCTTGGCGGATGTTTTGACCGAAGGAAAAAGTGACAGCAAGGCGGGGATCAGGGTCATGGCAATGATAAAGGCCAGCAAAACCCCGGTCCCGGAAATCACCCCCAATTGCGCCATGCCCACAAATCGGGTGGGCACGAAGGCAAAAAACGCAACGCTCGTGGTGAGCGCAGCCAGCGCCAAAGCCGGGCCCGCCTTTTCTATGGCCTGCACCATAGCGGCGCCTTGATCATCATGATCGCGGCTTTGCTCGGCATAGGCGAGGATCAAATGAATGGCAAAATCAATACCCAAGCCAATCAGCAAAACCGTAAAGGCGATGGAGACCAGATTAAGCTCGCCAATCAAAACAGCCGCCGCCCCGGATGTAAGGAGAATAGACACAAGAAGCGAGGCCAGGGCCGCCACCACATATTGCCAACGCCCCAGCCCCACAACCAGAATAACCGCCACCAGCACAAGGGAGATGAGGGCCGATATCTCGATCCCCTGCGACACCGATTTCAATTCTTCGGTCCGCAAGACAAGATCGCCGGTGATCGCAATGCTGGCGGCCTCAAGAACAGGCGCGGGCAGCCCGGCAATGGCCTGACGCAGCCCATCAATGGCGGCACGGGCGGGCTGCAGGGATTGATAATCCAGCACCGGATGAACCACCAGAACAGTCTGGTTGATCGCCTGTGTTTCGCCAAACATCTGTTGCCATGAAAGCGGCCTTGCCTCTCCCTTATTAAGGGCCGAAACCGTTTCATTCACCGCATCATAGGCACCGGCGATCATCGGCAGATCAACGCCATCCTCGCTCGCCTCAGAAATTCGTCCTAATTCGGTGAAAAAGGTGGATAATGTTGGATGCTCTACTAAAGATTGCAACAAAGGGGCCGCACTGGACAGCCGCCCGGTCAAATCCATCAGATCATCAAGGGGCAGAAACAAAAGCCCCTGACGCTGGAAATAGGGATCGACCCGAGGGGCAAAAACATCGCTGAAAAGATCACGGCGCTGGCGCAGGGCTTTGGCGAGTTCGCTGGCTGCATGATCAGCTTCATCGGGGGTTTCGGCGCGGATGATAACAAGGATCTGATCGCGCAATTTCGGAAAGGCACGATCCATGGCAATGGCGTTTTGCCGGAAAGCCTCGCGGCTGTCGATCATCTGAGAGCTATCGGTATTGATCCCAAGGGACGTGATCGCCGCATAAACCGAAAGCAAAACAAGAAGCCCCAAAATGGCCACAACGCGCCGGGGCTTTTGCCATGCCTGCGCCACCACAAAGGACAGGAGGCGCTCGATAAGGGTTTCAAATGTCGCCTTCACGATGTGCTTCTTGCCCCTGCGCTTTAGGATTATGGAGGAGGATGAGAGATCAATGATCGCTGGCGGCCAGCATGCTCTCCCTGATCCCGGTTTTCAATGCCAAGCCTTCGGCAGTGATGGTGATGGCATGCGGCCAGTTCGCCCGGGCCAATCCCTTGCGTTCCAATGTTCCCCACACATTGGGATTGATAAGCCCACTGGCAAAGCGGGTGGAAACCGTGAGGCGGCCAATATGCAGATGATCGCCATGGGCCTCTTTATGGGCTTGGGGCAGATTGAAAAGGGTAATTTCGCCGGTCTCTTCGTTGGTGGAGGCCAATTCGGATTTTTCAGCCAGTTCCTGCAATAAGGCGAGAGTCCGCATTTGCAGATTATTGAGCCTGATCATCGGCATTGTGCACTCCGTTTTTTTTCATTGATGGGCTTCAGGGCTGGGCTGAGCTTTAGCGCTTTTTCAAAAATGAGCTTTAGCGCTGTTTCAAAAAGCTGCCCTTTATTCTGGCATGAAAAGCGGCAGGCGATTATTGTCATGGGCGGCTCGATGATTAAAGATATGTTTTAGCTTAATCATGCGAAAAGGAAAAATGCCCAAAGCCGCAGGCAAAAAGCCAAGAGTTTTCGTTGAAAGATCGGGCCATCTGGCTTAGGTCCTGACTTAAGCTGAACAGGCACGGATTATCCAGCAGGAAGGCACGCTCATCCCATGTCACAGATGACCCACTTACAGCGTCTGGAAGCCGAAAGCATCCAGATCATTCGCGAGGTTGCATCGGAATGCCGCAATCCCGTGATGCTGTTTTCCATCGGCAAGGATTCGATGGTCATGCTGCATCTGGCGCGCAAGGCTTTTTATCCCTCGCCTTTGCCCTTTCCCATTTTGCATGTGGATACCACCTGGAAATTCCGCGAGATGATCGCCTTCAGGGATCAACTCGCCAAAGATTGGGGCCTTGATCTGCTGGTTCATATCAATCAGGACGGGGTGAAACAGGGTGTGGGGCCGATCAGCCATGGCTCTGCCATCCATACCGACATCATGAAAACCCAATCGCTCAAACAGGCGCTCGACCTTTATAAATTCGATGCGGCTTTTGGCGGCGCCCGGCGCGATGAGGAAAAATCCCGCGCTAAGGAGCGGATTTTTTCTTTCCGCTCAGCCCAGCATCGCTGGGATCCTAAAAATCAGCGTCCTGAATTATGGCACATCTACAATACCCGCATCCATAAGGGCGAAAGCATGCGGGTGTTTCCCATCTCGAATTGGACCGAATTGGATGTGTGGCAATATATTTATCAGGAAAAAATCCCCATCATCGAGCTTTATTTTGCCAAGGAACGTCCGGTGGTGGAACGCGATGGCGCGCTGATCATGGTCGATGATGATCGCCTGCCCATCAATGCAGGAGAGACCGTGGAAAAACGCATGGTCCGCTTTCGCACTTTGGGCTGCTATCCCCTTACCGGCGGCATTGAATCCCAGGCAACGGATATGGAAGGGATCATCATGGAAATGCTGGTTTCCCGCACTTCCGAGCGGCAAGGTCGGGTGATCGATCGCGATCATGGGGCCTCGATGGAAAAAAAGAAGCAGGAAGGCTATTTCTGATGCATGATCAATCCGTGGGAAAAGCGCCCGAAGCCCTGATCCGCTATCTGAAGGAACAGGAATCAAAGGATTTGCTGCGCTTCATCACCTGTGGCAGCGTGGATGATGGCAAATCCACCCTGATTGGCCGCCTGCTCTTTGATTCCAAAATGATTTTTGAAGATCAACTGGCCAGCCTTGAAAAAGACAGCCGGAAAATGGGCACCACGGGTCAGGATATCGATCTGGCGCTTCTTCTCGATGGTTTGGAGGCCGAGCGCGAACAGGGCATCACCATCGATGTGGCCTATCGCTTTTTTGCCACCGACAAGCGCCGGTTCATCGTGGCCGATACCCCCGGCCATGAACAATATACCCGGAATATGGCCACCGGCGCCTCGACCGCCGATGCCGCGATCATTTTGGTGGATGCGCGCAAGGGCCTGCTCACCCAAACCCGCCGCCACAGCTATATCTGCTCGCTTTTGGGTGTGCGCCATATCATTTTAGCCGTCAACAAGATGGATCTGGTGGATTATTCCCAAACGGTTTTTGATCAGATCCGCGCCGATTATGAAGCCTTTGCCAAAACCATTGGCTATGATCATGTCAGCTGCCTGCCGCTTTCAGCGCTCAAGGGTGAAAATGTTCTGCATCGCACGGCGGCCCTTGATTGGTTCAATGGCCCCACCCTTCTCGCCAAGCTTGAAACCATTCCCGTGGCCGATGCTGATGATACAGGCCCCTTTCGCCTGCCGGTGCAGTGGGTCAATCGCCCTAATCTGGATTTTCGCGGATTTTCCGGCACCATCGCCGCCGGGCGGATTTCGGTGGGCGATCCTGTCGTGGTTTTGCCATCGGCCAAAAGCAGCAGGGTATCATCCATCGTCACCTTTGATGGAACGCGAGAAAGTGCCTCGATCGGTGAAGCCATCACCCTCACCCTTGAAGATGAAATCGATATTTCGCGCGGCGATGTGATCTGCCACTCCGAAAACCGGGCCGGGCTTTCCGATCAATTCGAGGCGAAAATCGTGTGGATGGCCGATGAACCGCTGATCCCCGGGCGGCCCTATCTGCTGAAAAGCGGCGCTCGCACGGTTTCAATGGTGGTGACCCGGCTAAAATACAGTATTAATGTCAATAGCCTCGAACAAGCCGCCACCAAACGGCTTGAGCTTAATGATATCGGGGTTGCCAATATCAGCCTTGATCAGCAGATCGCCTTTGATCCCTATCACGATAATCACGAAACCGGCAGTTTCATCATCATCGACAAGATGACCAATGGCACGGTGGGGGCCGGGATGATCGATTTCGGCCTGCGCCGGGCCACCAATATTCATTGGCAGGCGGTGGATGTGAACAAGGCCGCCCGCGCCGCGATGAAGGCGCAAAAACCGGCTGTTTTGTGGTTTACCGGGCTTTCAGGATCGGGCAAATCAACCATCGCCAATCTGGTTGAAAAGCGCCTTCATGCCGCTGGTCGACACACCTATATGCTGGATGGCGACAATATCCGCCATGGCTTGAATAAGGATCTGGGCTTTACCGAAGTGGACCGGGTGGAAAATATCCGCCGGGTTGCCGAAGTCGCACGCCTGATGGCTGATGCCGGTTTGATCGTTTTGGTTTCGTTCATCTCGCCTTTCCGATCCGAACGTAAGATGGCCCGCGATCTTTTGCCGGAGGATGAATTTCACGAGGTTTTCGTGGACACGCCCATCGCCCTGTGCGAACAGCGCGATCCCAAAGGGCTTTATAAAAAGGCACGAATGGGTGAAATCAAGAATTTCACGGGCATCGACAGCCCCTATGAACCGCCTTTGGCATCAGAACTCACCCTTGAAACCGCTCTCTCCTCGGCCGAAGAATGCGCCGGGCAGGTGATCGATTATCTTGATCAGTTAAGCGATTGACCGCATTAAGCCGTCTCCTCGGCCATCAGCGTTCTGTTTTCCGGGAATTGCACGGTGAATTCCGTTCCCTTCCCGGGTGCTGATTGCACGGTCACGCTGGCCTGATGCAATGTGGCAAGGTTTTTAACCAATGGCAGCCCCAAGCCGGTTCCGGGGAATTGTCGCGACAGGCTATTATCCACCTGCTGAAACGGCTCGAATATTTTATCCAGATCTTCGGCCGCAATGCCAATGCCGCTATCGATCACTCTGATCTGGATGGCCTTTTCAGGCATATCCACACACAACCTCACCGATCCATCGGACGGGGTGAATTTGATCGCATTCGACAACAGATTGAGCAAAATCTGCCGCAGCGCCCGGCGTTCCGCCCGCAACATGGGCAAATCCATCTTGCAATCGAGCTCCAGGGCAATCTCCGCCTTGGTGGCCATGGGGGCCATATGATTAAGCGCCAATTGGGTCAGTTCCTCCAGATCGATGCTTTCTTCTTGCAATTCATAACGGCCCGCTTCGATCCGCGACAGATCGAGAATCCCAGAGATCAGTTCGAGCAGATGGCGTCCGCTTTCCTTGATATGAACGCTATAATCCCGCACGGTTTTAGCGGGCATGGGAATATCATCCCGGGCGATCAATTCGGCAAAACCGATGATCGAATTGAGGGGCGTGCGCAATTCATGGCTCATCACCGATAGAAATTGAGATTTCGCCTGATTGGCGCTTTCGGCTTGTTTTCGCGCCTCGATCAATTCCTGTTCTTGCTGCTTTAAATGGGTGATATCGGCATGAACACTGACCAATTCGCCGGATGATGTGCGCCGCAAGGTGCTTTGCACCCAGCGCCCGCCTGCCAAAGGCTGTACAAGCTGATGGCCCGGTTCAAGATTGGCCCCGGCATTGCCAGCATTGCCATCGGGGAAAAAATCGCGAAACATCCGATTGGCAAGCTGCAATTCCCCTTCGGCCGAGAAAATGGCAAAAGCTTCGCCTGTATTTTCAATGGCATCCCTGATCCGCATATGGGCCATCTGCAAAGCCTGTTTATCGCGCAGAGCTTCCATAAAGGCATGAAAACTGCGAAAGGCGATATAGGCCAGCACCAACACGAAAACGATCAGCAAAAGGCCCATCGCAAAGCCTTCGCGCGATCCATGATAGAGCATGCATAAAACCGAAAGCGGCATGGCTGTTAATGAAAAGGCCAAACAATGACGCGGCAAGGGTGACAGGGATGTGACCACGCCCGCTGTGAGGCCAATGGCGATAAAGGCAATGAAAATATGAACATTTTCATTATCGGCAAAGCCAAAAACCAGTTCCGCCGCCCCCCATGAAAGGCCCATCATGATGGTAAAGATCAAGGAGGCGCGCAAGGATCGACCCTGGATCGCTTCGGGGTTGAAATAGCGCCTGATCTGATAGGCTTTCCACAGGCTGAAAAGCGAAAGCCCGATGATCACAGAAATCCAGAGGCTGGCATAAAGGGGATTGGCATGGGGATATAAAACCCCCAAAACCACAATCGCCACCACGATATTCATGATCGACATGATCGGGATGAATTGCAAAAGATGCAGAAATTGAGCCCGGCGCACAATCCGGCGCGGCATAAAAACCTTGATGTCATCGGCCTCGGACCCCAGCGCCGAATGGCCTTTCTTATTTTTGTTCATTACATATCCCAAGGATCGCTGAGATCAGACGATCTCATGGGGATGTAAATTAATCTTTAATCATGGCGCACACCCCATCACAATGGCATGAGCGGGGCCAGAGTTTCAGTTCGCCAACGGGCTTTCGGTCCGCTCAATCCATCCCCCGCCCAGCACTTCATCGCCATCATAGAAAACCGCCGCCTGTCCGGGGGAAATGCCCGCTTGTGGCGTGCACAGCGTGATCTGCGCCCGGCGATCATCAAGCAGCCGCACCCGCGCTTTCACAGGCTCCTGCGTATTTCTGATGCGCACGAATACATCTTGTTCATCTGTCTCTGGTCGGTCCTCGCCCAGCCAATTCAGCTCGCGGGCGATGAAACGGCCAATATCCAGAGCCGCTTTGGGGCCCACGATCACCCGCCTGCTTTCAGGCTCCAGCTTCACCACATAAAGCGGATCGGCAGTGCCCCCCACCCCGATGCCCCGGCGCTGGCCAATGGTATAATGAATGATCCCTTCATGCTGGCCCAAAACCCGGCCATCCAGATGAACGATCTCGCCGGGATCAGCGGCACCGGGGCGCAGGCGTTCGATGACGCTGGCATAATTGCCCTGCGGCACAAAGCAGATATCCTGGCTATCGGGTTTATCGGCTACGATCAGCCCGAAATCTTCGGCCAGCATCCGCACATCCGGCTTTTCCAGCCCGCCCAAGGGGAAGCGCAGAAAATCAAGCTGTTCGCGGGTGGTGGAAAACAGAAAATAGCTTTGATCCCGGCGCGCATCCACCGCCTTAAAAAGGCGCCAGCCCCCCTCCCCGGGGAAAGACTGCACATAATGCCCGGTCGCCAGACAATCCGCCCCCAAATCCCGTGCCGTTTGCAAAAGATCGCGAAATTTGACCCGTTCATTACAGCGCACGCAAGGAATTGGGGTTTCACCACGCAGATAGCTATCGGCAAAATCATCCATCACGGCATCGGAAAAGCGGCTTTCATAATCCAGAACATAATGGGGAATGCCCAAGGATTCACAAACTCTGCGGGCATCGTGAATATCCTGCCCGGCACAACAGGCGCCCTTTTTCTGAACCGCCACCCCATGATCATAAAGCTGCAAGGTGATGCCGATCACCTCATAGCCCTGACGCGCCAGCAAAGCTGCGGTCACCGAGCTATCGACCCCGCCCGACATCGCCACAACCACACGGGTATCGGCTGGCGCCCGGTCAAACCCAAGGCCATTCAATGTTCCGGGCGACCAATGGGCGGCCTCGGCGATCAGCTTGTCTAATAATGTGCTCACGCGGCGCACTATAATCTTCTGCCGCAAAAATTCAACATCCGGCAAAAGCCGCCATCCATGGGGCAGAGATTGCCTGATCCCTCCCTATAAAGCATCCTTAATATCCTGATTACCATCTATAAATCATTGTTTTTCAATACGTTAAAGAAATTCATCAAATTGGCCCGATCATTGCATTGTTCTGAGCGACATAACAGCGAGCAAGCGCATCATGGCTTTTATTGATTCCATCAGCACCACGCCCCCCCCGGCTTCGGACAAGGCTGGTCTTTCTGTCTTTGCCGGGCAAAAGGCGGCCACAGGGCCAAACGCCACCGCTTTTAATAAGGCACAAGGCGGCGCATCGGGCTTTTTAGCGATTCTGGCCCAAAATCTTGCCCCCCAAAAGGCGGGTGCACCCATCTTGGGCCTTGATCAGACCACAACTCAAAATGCGGCTCAAACCGCGCCCCAAACTAGTGGCCAAACTGCTGGCCAAACGGCTGGCCAAACGGCTGCCCCACAGATGAATGATGGCGTGATCAAGGGCCTTGGCCAAAGTGCCACACCCAATATTTTGCAAAATCTGCCGGCCGATATTCGCCAAAGCCTTCTGAATGCGGCAGCCAAAACAGACAATGCCGCGCCCATGAATTTGCCATCCTCTGCAACCCTTGCTGGCTTGATCGATCTGGAGACACCGGGCCTGATGACGTCCAGCGAACAGGCGGCCTTCAACAGCGCCCTTGCCAGAATTTCGACCGGCTCCGGCGAAGGGGCCGAGGGTGCGACCACAGCCACGGGCAACAGCATGGGCGATCTATCTGGCGCAATCCCCGATCCGGATTTGGCTGGCGATGCAAAAGCAATGCCGGATCAGGGTGCAGAGCAGGGCGCGGCCCCACAAGCCGAGCCTACGACCCCATCCAAAACCCCATCTGAAATCATTGCCCAAGTCACCACCGGCCCCAAATTGATCGGGGATGAGGAGGCCGCAAGCCAAAGCGCCGCCTTTACAGTTGCGGATAGCGATCTCGCCATCAATGAACAAGCCCTCAGGGATTTGGCGACACAGAATGGAACCGAGGCACTTGATGCCAATGCAGTATCGGGATCGATCGATGGGGCAGAGCTTTTAGCCGCCAATCGAAATCAATCCGCAAATCCCATTTCAGAGCTACAGGCTGAACCGCAGATCGATCAGGCCACCGCAAACACAATCGCCGAAGCCTTGGATAGCAGTGCGGCCAAAAACCCCGCAGCATTAAGCCAGAATTTGATGGCCAGCACCGCCCCCACGGCCATTGCCCAAAGCTTGCAAACTCAGATCACCCCCACTGATGATCTGCAACTCAATGGCAGCAATCGACGGGCCGGACCGGGGCTGTTTTCCCGGATAGAAGGTGCCGCAACGCTTCAGGCCAATGGCACTGCATCAACATCGGCCAATAGCATGACGGGCGCTTCTGCAAGCGGGGCGACCCCTGATGCCTTTTCGCCAAAAACCACAGGGGCCCATGATGCGGCTGATTTTGCCGCCACGCTGAAACAGGCCGCAGAGCAACCTCTTGGCCAAAATGCCAATCAGAATACCAATCAGAATACCAGCCAGACTGCCAGCCAGACTGGGGTGGCTCCGGGCAGTGGCCCGCTCAATCCGCTATCAAGCCTTGAAGCCCTTGCAGGCCAATTATCAGGCCAGATTTCGGTGCAAGGCAGCGGCCCTGTCGATCCATCAGGGCAAATCCAAACTCTGTCGCAGGATGCGGATAAAGGCAGCCTGCTCGCCCGGGCGCAATCTCAAAGCCCGGCCAATCAGGTGGGGATCGGCATTGCCCGCGCGGCGATGGATGGTCAATCGCGTTTCACCATTCGCATGGACCCGCCCGAATTGGGACGGATCGAGGTGAAACTGGCCATGCAAAAGGATGGCAGCGTGCAGGCGATGATTTCAGCCGATAATCGCGATGCCTTCGATATGCTGCAACGTGATGCGAGATCGCTGGAACGCTTGCTTCAGGATGCCGGTTTGAAGACCGATTCAAACAGCCTCAATTTCTCGCTCAATCAACAAGGCGGGCGCGATCCCGGATCGGCCTTTGCCCATTTGGCGCAGGATAGCGACCAACACGCCAGCCCTGATCAAGCCAGCGATCAAGGGGCCGATCAGTCCGAAAATCCGGCGGATGATCTCTCCATGACGATGAAGCGGCTCGATCTCACTCTCAGCGACGGGCTCAATATCGTCGTTTGATCCAGTATAAAGGAATAAACCTATGGATATCGGAAGCATTACCGCGGGCCTATCTGGACAAGCGCAAAGAGCGACAACCGGGCTGGTCCAGGATTTTAATACGTTCCTCACCCTCCTCACCTCGCAATTGCAAAATCAGGACCCGCTGGAACCCACAGACAGCAATGAATTCACCCGCCAGCTCGTCTCCTTTGCGGGGGTGGAACAACAGATCCAGTCCAATCAGAATCTGGAAGATCTGGCGACCCTGACCGCCTTCAGCCAGAATGCTGCGGCCGTCAATTATCTGGATAAAACCGTCACCATTGCCGGTGATACGATCAATCATGATGGCCAATCTGATCTCAGCTTTGAATATTTATTGCCGGTGACCGCAGACTCTGCGGATGTGAAAATTCTCGATGCTCAGGGCAATATTGTTTTCGAACAGCCCGGACAAACCAATTTCGGCGTTCACCGGCTGAGCTTCGATTCTTTTGATGGCGGGAATAATCCGGTGCCGCCGGGGCAATATACCCTGCGCATCGATGCCCGCAATGCCGAGAACAAACCCATCGAAACTCCCCTTTTCGTGCGGGCCCCGGTGAAAGAAGTGGAAACATCGGGGCTGACCCCCCTGCTCACCATTGGCGGCCAGAAAGTGCCGCTGCATGAAGTCTCGGCTGTTGGGCTTTAGATTTTACGGACTTCAGATTTCACACAAACATCACTGAAAAATTCAAGCGGCCGCGCCGCTTATCACAAGGAGAAGCATCATGGCTTTCGCAGCATTATCATCAGGCGTTTCGGGCTTAACGGCCTTCACCGAAGGCATTGGCATCATTTCCGATAATATCGTCAATGTGAATACCGTGGGCTATAAGGAAACCCGCAGCCGGTTTTCAACCCTGGTCACCGAAACCCAATCGGTTTCGCGCTTTTCACCGGGCGGGGTGCAGTTGCGGGCGCAAACGCTGGTCAGCCAGCAGGGGCTTTTGACCTCTACCGCATCGCAAACCGATCTGGGGATCGATGGGTCGGGCTTTTTCGTCGTCCGCTCGGCTCCCAGCGCCATTTCTGCTGAAGGGAATATTCAATTCACCCGGGCGGGGAATTTCACCCCCGATGAAGCCGGTTTTCTGAAAAATACCGCCGGCAATTTCCTCCTCGGCTTTCCCATTGATGTTCAGGGCAATATTCCCACCAATATCGGCGATCTCAATACGTTGGAACCGATCAATGTAAGCGGGCTGACCGGCACGGCAGAAGCCACATCGGTTGTCACCCTGCGCGCCAATCTGCAATCCTCGCTCACGGCCACCACCGTAGGCGGTACCGGACCGGGCGGTGTTGTAGCGGCAGGCGACTTGACAGCGGATACGATTGAGCCGGATTTCGCGCAAACCATCACCGTGTTCGATAGTCAGGGTGCGGCCCAGGGGCTGACCTTGGCGGCTGTAAAAACCGGGACAAACGAATTCCGTTTTGAAATCTTCGCCCAGGATCCAGCAGCGATCAATGCGGGCAATGGTGGCCTTGTGCTCTCTGGTCTCATCACATTCGGTGCGGATTCAGGCATCGAATCCTTTGCCAGAGATTTTCCGGCCCCCGCCGCAACTTTCCCCACAACGCCCGGAGCCGGACAGCGCATTTCGCCGACAGCGGATCTCGCTTTTGCGAGCGGCGCCTCCACCTCCACGGTCACCTTCAATTTTGGGCGATCAGGCGATAAGGACGGCATCACACAGTTCGATAGCCTTTCCACCCTCATTTCATCGAATGTGAATGGGGCGGTGTTTGGTAATGTGATCGGCACCAATATTTCCAATGATGGGGTGGTGACGGCCCTTTTTGATAATGGCCTGTCGCGCGATGTGTTCCAGTTACCCATCGCCACCTTCCCCAATCCCGATGGGCTCACCCGTCTGCAGGGTAATGCCTTTGGGGTCTCGGATGACTCGGGGAATTTCTCGATCAAACTCCCCGGAACCGGGGGCGCCGGCACCGTTGCGCCCTCCTCCCTTGAGGCATCGACTGTGGATCTGGCCAAAGAATTTGCCGATCTCATCGTCACCCAGCGCTCTTTTTCGGCGTCCACACGGATTATTTCGGCGGCGGATGAAATTCTCGAAGAACTGGTCCGTATCTAGGGATTTCAGCGCTTTTGTTTGTTATCATCATTCCAATTATCAAGGCGAGAGGGGTTATCCTCTCGCCTTTTCCCATGAAAACAAAGCTATCATTAATGAACTGGCAACCAAAATTGTCGCGCTGTTAACCGATCCCTTTAGCGCTTTTTTAAAAGACACGGGGGTAGCCTTCCTTTCATCGCAACCAGACAGCTCAGGCTGCCGATGATACTGGCCGATGATGCTGGCCGATCATGGCCAAGACCATCATAGGCACGAAGGCTTTGAATATGGCGCAGACAAGGAATGAACGCGTGAGGCAAGTGATCGGACCAACAGGTGAAGCTTTGACCCTTGACGACCTTCCGCCCGTGAATACGAAACGCTGGGTCATTCGCCGCAAGGCCGAAGTGGTGGCCGCTGTGCGCGGTGGGCTCATCACCTTGGAAGATGCGTGCAAGCGCTATTCCCTCTCGGTCGAGGAATTTTTGTCGTGGCAGCGTGCCATCGATCAAAATGGCCTGCCCGGCCTGCGGGTCACGCGGGTACAGCATTATCGCGAAGAACCGGCGATGCACTGACGTCTCCGCCCCTGCCCCCTTCTTTATGGCGCTTCTGTCATGGCCTGCCGGGCGGTTTTCAGCCTTGCCGCGCCCGGCCTTCAAAAAAATGCGCCATACCGCTCTCAACTGGGCAGAATCTGCCTATTATTAACCTCGCCTTTACCGTCTCCTTGCTAGCATCTTTCCAGCAAGGGCGGCCTTTTTGGCCATCATGACTATAAAGCGGGGTAATCGTGAATCGCCTGATCCAGCTTCTGGCCAGCTTCGGTGCCGTCCGCCTTTTGGGCATGGGCGTTGTGGCCGCCGGTCTCATCGGTTTTTTCATGTTCATCTCTTTGCGCCTTTCAGCGCCGGATATGAGCCTGCTGTTCAGCAATTTGGAAATGTCGGAAAGCGGCCAGATCGTTGAACAATTAAAGGCTCAGGGGGTTCCCTATCAGGTGACCGATGGGGGCAAAACCATTCTGGCCCCCGCCAATCAGATCAGCGAATTGCGGGTGCAGCTTGCCGCCGAAGGGCTGGGCGGGGCCATCATGGGTTATGAAATCTTTGATCAGGCCAATGGCTTGGGCACCACCAGCTTTGTTCAGAATATCAATCTGGTGCGCGCCATCGAAGGGGAACTGGCCCGCACGATCCGGGAAATCCGCGCCATCGATTCCGCCCGTGTGCATATTGTTATGCCCGAACGCGCGCTGTTTTCCCGCGAGCAACGCACCCCCACAGCGTCGATTGTTTTGCGAACGCGCCAAGGCCTTGGCCAAAATCAGGTGATGGCGATCCAATCCCTTGTTGCCGCTGCGGTCCCGGGTCTCAGCCCCGGCAATATCTCGATTGTTGATCAATCCGGCACCTTGCTGGCCAGCGGTGATGGGGCCATGGGATCGGGATTTGGTGGCGGATTGGATGATAAGCGCCGCCAAATGGAAGAACAATTGCGCAATCGCGTGGAAACCCTTCTGGAAGAAACGGTGGGCGTGGGCCGGGTGCGGGCGCAGGTGTCGGTGGAACTCGATATGAATGCCATGGTCACCAACGAAGAAATTTATGATCCTGAAAGTCAGGTAGCGCGATCCACCCGCAGCATCGAAGAAAACAGCAGCGATCGCGATGGCGCGCCCCAGAATGTTACGGTGGGCAATAATCTGCCCGCCGCCGAGGCCGGTGGCGGAGAAGGCGGCGGAGAAGGCGGATCACTATCGCAAAGCAACAAAACCGATGAAACGGTAAATTTTGAAATATCGCGCACGGTCCGCACCCTCACCCGGGATTCTGGCGAAGTCGAGCGCATTTCGGTCGCTGTGGTGGTGGATGGCACCTATGTGGAAAATGCCGATGGCGCCCGCATTTATCAGGAACGCGCGCCTGCCCAGATCGAACAGCTTACAACCCTCGTCCGTTCGGCCATCGGCTATGATGCCAATCGCGGTGATATCGTGGAAGTGGTCAATCTGCCCTTCGTGCAGCCAGAACCGGTCGGTACCGATGGGACCGAGGAATTTTCGCTTTATGGGCTGGGCAAAGATGATCTTTACGGGCTGCTCGAAATTCTGCTTTTGGGGATTGTCTCGCTTTTAGTGCTGTTGCTCGTGGTGCGCCCCCTGGTCAATCGCTTGATCCTCGCCATTCCCGATGGCGCCAATGGTGCCGCCAATTATCTGGAGGCGGGCGAAGCGCGCATGGCTTTGGCAGGCCCCGATATCACCCCCGAAATGGAAGAAGCCGCCGCCAATGGCGACCCGGCGGCCATCGAAGCAATCAATCGCAGCCGCGCCCAGCAGCAGGCTCTTCCGGCTCCGCAAAGCCAGGAGGTGGATGTGAGCCAGGTGGATCATCGGATCAAAGAGGCCACGGTCAAGAAGGTGGGCAATATCGTTCGCGCGCACCCCGAAGAAGCGGCGGCGATCATCCGAAGCTGGCTTTATGCAGAATGAACCGACGACTGAGATTGTCATCTTGATGAGCAGGGAAAAGATCACCCCATGACCGAGAGCAAAGAACTCGCCAAAATGACCGGGCCTGAAAAGGCAGCCGCCTTCATGCTGGCGATTGGCGAAGAATTCGGCAAACCCATCTGGCAGCTTTTGAGCGACGAAGAAGTGCGCGAATTGTCGGTGGTGATGTCTAATCTGGGTCAGGTCTCGGCGCAGGCCGTGGAAACCCTGTTCACCGGCTTTTCTCATGATGTGACCAGCGGCGGATCGCTCAATGGCTCGTTCGACAGCACCGAACGGCTTTTGTCGAAAATTCTGCCCCAGGATCGCGTTAATACCATCATGGAAGAAATCCGTGGCCCCGCCGGGCGCACCATGTGGGATAAGCTGGGCAATGTGAATGAAATGGTGCTGGCCAGCTATTTAAAGAATGAATATCCCCAAACCGTGGCGGTGGTGCTTAATAAAATCAAGGCCGAACATGCCGCCCGCGTGCTTTCGGTGCTTCCGGAAGATTTTTCCATGGAAGTGGTCATGCGGATGCTGCGCATGGAAGCGGTGCAAAAGGATATTATCGACAAGGTGGAACAAACCCTGCGCATCGAATTCATGAACAATCTGGCCCGCACCAGCCGACGCGACAGCCATGAAACCATTGCCGAGATTTTCAATTATCTTGATCGCAATGCAGAAACCCGCTTCCTGACCGCTTTGGAAGACAGAAACCGCGAAAGCGCCGAACGTATCCGCGCCCTGATGTTCACCTTCGAGGATCTGGCCAAGCTCGATCCCGGTGGGGTGCAAACACTTTTGCGCAATGTTGATAAAGGCCAGCTTGCCCTTGCCCTCAAAGGGGCATCCGATACGTTGCGCGATCTCTTTTTCTCGAACATGTCGGAACGGGCGGCGAAAATTCTGCGCGAAGATATGGAAGCCATGGGACCGGTGCGCCTGCGCGATGTTGATGAAGCGCAGATGGCCATGGTGAATAAGGCAAAGGATCTGGCCGAAGAAGGCGAGATCATGCTGACCGACAGCAAGGGAGAAGACGAACTGATTTATTGAGGCCCCATCATCTGCCCGGACTTCATGCCTGATCGCATGACCCGCACACGGCCCCGCAAAGCCCGCAAGACCCCCAATGAGGCGATATCGTGCCCATAAAATATAATTTCGATACCAGTTTTGGCGATAATCGGCAGGACAAAGTTCAAGAAGAGCTTGATGATCTGCGTCGGCAGATCGGCGAAGCGCGGGAAGCCGGGCGTCGGGAGGGCCATGCCGCCGGACGGGCAGAGGCATTGCGGGAACTGGAGCAAACGCTGGTTCAAACCTTGAACAAGCTGATTGCCTCCTGCGCTGATCTGGCCCAGGAACGGCAGGAATTGGAGCGGCAGCTTGAAGCCGATGCCGCAAACCTTGCCCATGCCATTGCCCGCACCTTGTCGCCAGCCCTGATGAAAAACCATCCGCTGGCCGAGATCGAGGCCCTTGTTGCCGATTGCCTTGATGGCGCCCGGCGCGAACCAAGGCTGGTGGTGCGGGTTCATGAAAGCCTGGCAGAACCCCTGGGCCAACGGCTTGATGCCCTGAAAATCAACAATCATTTCGCCGGGCAGATTATCTTACTCGATGATCCCGCATTGGGGCCATTGGATTGCCGGGTGGAATGGCCCGATGGCGGGGCCGAGCGTGATCAGGCCGCCTTGCATAAGCAGATCGAGGCGGCCGTCGGGCGCTTCATGGCCAAAGACGATCATCAATCCACAACCGACAGAAAAGCCCCGCAGGCACCATCCGGGGCACAAATTGGGCAGACTGAATAATGGCAGACACAGACAACGAAAATGACGGCAGTGAAAAGGCATCCACCGGCGTTGATTATCAGGAATTGCAATCCGCCGGTGGCACAGCCGCCGATGAGGATAGCGAACAGCGCACCGCCCATGATCTGGAGCCGGTCTTTGATGTTCCGGTGCGGGTGCAGGCCATTCTTGGCCGCGCCAATCTCGAAGTCAGCCAGCTTTTGAAGCTGGCCCCGGGCGCAGTGCTGGAACTGGATCGCAAAATCGGCGAGGCCATCGACATTTATGTGAATAACCGGCTCGTGGCCCGCGGCGAAGTGGTTCTGGTCGAAGATCATCTGGGGGTGACCATGACCGAAATCATCAAAACCGAAAGGGCATAGAACCCATGATTGCGCTGTTCGCCCTGTTTTCAGCTTTTGGCCTTTTGGCCGCTGCAGTGACCCTTGGGGGCGCACCGGCGGCGTTCATCAATGGCGCGGGAATGCTCATCGTTGTTCTTGGCACTTTGGCGGTCACGGCGATCAGCTTTTCAGGCCGGGAACTGGCGGAGATGCCGCGCACTTTATGGCGCTTGCTGATCGAACCTCAGCGTGATCCGGCTCTGGCGGCGATCACCGTTTTAAAGCTGGCCGAACGAACGCGGAAAGATGGCCTGATCATTTTGAAAAAGCTGATGCCTTCGTTGGGAGACAGCCCGTTTCTGATGAATGCCTGTCAGTTGATTCTGGATGGTTCAAGCCCCGAAGAAGCCGAAAGCATCATGCAAAAAGAAAACCATGCAGCCGCCAATCGCTATCTGCGGGCCATCGAAATCCTGCGCCGGGCGGGCGAAGTGGCCCCGGCCATGGGGCTGATCGGCACGCTGATTGGTCTGGTTCAGATGCTGGGATCATTGGATGATCCTTCGGCCATCGGCCCGGCCATGGCGGTGGCCCTGCTCACCACTCTTTATGGCGCTATTCTGGCCCATCTGGTGTTCATCCCGCTGGCCGCCAAGGCCGAGCGCATGGCATCGGATGAAGCCATTCTCAATACCGTTTATGCCATGGGGGCCGCTTCGATGAGCCGTCAGGAAAATCCGCGCCGCCTTGAGATGCTGATCAATACGGTTTTACCACCCACCAATAAAGTCATGTACTTCAAATGACCGATTATCGCCCTCTTGCCCCAAAAGGCAAGCCGGGGACAGGAGACAAACCATGCGCTTGCTGATCATAGGAAAACTGGATGGCCAATTGGGCAATGCATCGGCGATTGCCGTGAAAAAAGGCGCGCGGGTCACCCATGCCACCGATCCGGACATGGCCTTTGATAGCCTGAGAAGCAAAGGGGCGGATCTTTTGATGGTGGATGTGGCGCTGGATATCAAAGCCATTGTCGAGCAATTGAAGACCGAGCATTTTTCCGTGCCCATCGTCGCCTGTGGGATCGGCACCGATGCCCGCACGGCGGCCCAGGCCATCCGCAATGGGGCGAAGGAATATATTCCCCTCCCCCCGGATGCGGAATTGATCGCCGCCGTTCTGGAAGCGGTGGCCGAAGAAGACGACACCTTCATCGTCCGCGATGATGTGACCCGGCAGGTGGTGCGCCTTGCCGAACAGGTGGCCCCTTCGGAAGCCAGCATTCTGATCACTGGCGAATCCGGCACGGGTAAAGAGGTTTTTGCCCGGCTGGTGCATCGCAAATCCCATCGCGCAAAACAGGCGTTTGTTTCGGTGAATTGCGCGGCGATCCCGGAAAATCTTCTGGAATCGGAATTATTCGGCCATGAAAAAGGGGCCTTCACCGGGGCCGTGGCGCGCCGGATCGGTAAATTCGAGGAAGCCGATGGCGGCACTTTGCTCCTTGATGAAATTTCGGAAATGGATATTCGCCTGCAAGCCAAGCTTTTGCGGGCCATTCAGGAACGCGAAATTGATCGGGTGGGCGGTGCTCGTCCGGTCAAGATCAATATCCGCATCATCGCCACATCCAACCGCGATCTGGCCGAAGAGGTGAAAAAAGGCACCTTCCGCGAGGATCTTTTGTTCCGGCTGAATGTGGTCAATCTGCGGATTCCTGCCTTGCGCGAACGTCCGGCCGATATCGAGGCATTGGCCGATCATTTCGCCCATAAATATGCCGAGATGAATTCCATCCCCTTTCGCCCGCTTTCCGAAGGGGCGCGCGCGATTTTGCGGGCCCATCGATGGCAAGGCAATGTGCGTGAGCTGGAAAACACCCTCCATCGCGCTGTTTTACTTTCCAGTGGTTCAGAAATCGGACCCGACGCCATTTCGCTGCCCGATGGCAGCCGCCCGCACTATCAGGGGAGCCCGCAAAGCGCGCAACCAAGCGATGCCTCCACCGATGGCATGGCAGGCGGCGCGGCCGGCGGAGTGCCGCTGGTAGGCCGCACGGTGGCCGATGTGGAGCGCGATCTGATCATCGATACCTTGAAACATTGTTTGGGCAATCGCACCCATGCTGCCAATATCCTTGGCATTTCCATCCGCACCCTGCGCAACAAGCTCAATCAGTATCAATCCGAAGGGCTGCCGGTTCCGGCCCCCGGCGAAGGGGCAAGGGCATCCCTGTCATGAGCATGAAATGGGCCAGCCGCATCCCGCCGGGTCGATCCAGATCCCCTTTCAAAGGCATCTTGCATGATCGGGGATCGCTGATCTTATGAGCGACGCCACCACAAAATCCCCGGCCAAGGGGGCCGCCAGCGCCAGTGCCAGCCTCACCTCGCTTTTCGGGGCGGCGCGCGGCACCGATGTGGCCATGGCAGTGGGGGTGATGGGCATCATCCTGATGCTCATCCTGCCCATGCCCTCATGGCTTCTGGATTTTGCGCTCGCGGTTTCCATCACCTTTTCCGTGATGGTGCTGATGACCAGCCTGTTCATCGAAAAACCCCTACAATTATCATCCTTTCCTACCATTTTGCTGATCGCCACCATGTTGCGCTTGTCGCTCAATCTGGCCTCTACCCGGCTCATTCTGGCCAATGGCCATGAAGGTACCGATGCGGCAGGGCAGGTCATTCAGGCCTTTGGCGAATTTCTGATGGGCGGCACGGTGATCATCGGGGTGATCGTTTTCGCCATTCTGATCATCGTCAATTTCGTGGTGATCACCAAAGGCTCGGGCCGGATCGCCGAAGTGGCCGCGCGCTTTTCCCTTGATGCCATGCCCGGCAAGCAGATGGCCATCGATGCCGATCTATCCGCCGGGCTGATCAATGAAACCGAAGCCAAGGCCCGGCGCAAAGAGCTGGAAGACGAAAGCGGCTTTTTCGGCTCCATGGATGGGGCAGCAAAATTCGTGCGGGGCGATGCCATTGCCGGTTTGCTAATCACCTTCATCAATGTCATTGGCGGGATGATCGTTGGCATTGCGATCAATGATCTCACCTTCATGGAAGCGGTCAATCGCTATACCGTGCTGACTGTGGGCGATGGCCTTGTCAGCCAGATTCCGGCGCTGATCGTCTCGGTCGCCGCCGGGTTGCTGGTGACCAAGGCCAAAGCCGAAGGCTCCACCGATAAAGCCCTGACCGAGCAATTATCGGCCTATCCAAAAGCTTTGGGCATTTCCGCCGCTTTGCTGTTTCTTTTGGGGCTGATGCCCGGCCTGCCCTTTCTACCCTTTGCCATATTGGGCGGGGCTTTGGCCTATGCCACCTTCAGTATCGATCGCAAAACCCGGGTGAAAAAAGAAACCGACGACAGCGCGCGCGCCCAGGAAATCAAACAGGAAAAACCCAAGGAAGAGCCCATCACATCGGCGCTGGCGATCGATATGGTGCGGCTGGAACTTGGCTATGGCCTGTTGCAATTGATCAATGAGGATAGCGGCTATCGCCTGACCGATCAGATCAAGGCCCTGCGCCGACAATTGGCCAGCGAAATGGGCTTTGTCATGCCATCGGTGCGGATTTTGGATAATATGCAGCTTCCCACCAACAGCTATGCCATCCGCATCAAGGAAACCGAAGCGGCGCGCGGCGAAGTGCGCCCCGGCTTTTTGCTGGTGATGGACCCGCGCGGCGAACCGGTGAACCTGCCCGGAGAGAAAACCACCGAACCGGCTTTTGGCCTGCCCGCCACGTGGATCGAAGACTCCATGCGTGAAGAAGCGTCTTTCCGTGGCCACACGGTGGTGGATGCCGCAACCGTGGTCACCACCCATCTCACCGAAATCATCAAGGATAATACGCCCGATCTTTTATCCTATGCCGAAACCCAGAAGCTGCTTGATGATCTGCCCAAAGAACAGCAAAAGCTGGTGAGTGATCTGGTGCCCAATCAGGTGAGCCTTTCCACCATCCAGCGGGTTTTGCAAAGCCTGTTGAGCGAACGCGTTTCGATCCGCGATCTGCCCACCATTCTGGAGGGCATCGCCGAAACCGCCGGCAGCACCCAGAATATCGTGCTGATCGCCGAACATGTGCGCTCGCGTCTTGCCCGCCAGCTTTCCTCGACCCATAGCAGCGAAAACGGCTTCATCCCCCTGCTGAGCCTATCGCCGAAATGGGAGCAGGCCTTTGCCGAATCGCTGGTGGGCCAGGGCGAGGATCGGCAATTGGCGATGGCCCCAACCTTGCTGCAGAATTTCATGGGTGATCTGCGCGATGCCTATGATAAAATGGCCGCCCGAGGAGAATCCCCGGTTTTGATGACCAGCCCCGGCATCCGCCCCTATGTGCGATCGATCATCGAACGGGTGCGACCGGCCACCACGGTGATGTCGCAAAGCGAAATTCATCCAAAAGCCAAAATCCGGACATTGGGACAGGTATGATCGCCATGAAAGCTGGCCAAAAGCGCAAAGACAGGGGCAATCATGCGTCTTAAATCCTTCAGCGCCAAATCGATGAAAGAGGTCATGGCTCAGGTCCGCGAGGCTTTGGGGCCGGATGCGATCATTTTATCTGTGGAGCAGGGCAAGGCTGGGACCGGCGTGCGGGTGACTGCGGCCAGTGACAATGAAGCCCTGCCCGAACCCCAGGCCCCCGCCATCACCGCCCCGCCCCCCAGCCCCGCCACCGAAGATGAGCGCCGTGGTCCGGCTTTCGTTTCCCGGGATTTCGATCTCGCCGATCTGAAGGCGGCCATCAGCCATCATGGCCTGCCTTATGAACTTGCGGATCGGGTGATTTCGATGGCTCAGGCTTTCGATGCCGCAAGCCTTGCCGATGCCCTGGCCCATTCCTTTGAAAGCCTGATCGGTTTTTCCCCCCTTGGCCTTGCCTTACCCCGCCCGGTGATGCTGGTGGGTCCGCCCGGTGCGGGGAAAACGGTTTCCGCGGCCAAGCTGGCGGCTGAAGCCCGGGTCAATGGCCATTCGATCCGGCTGATCACCACCGATACGGTGAAATCAGGCGGTGTGCATCAGCTTGAACATTATGCCCGATTGATGGATGTGGCGGTGATCACCGCGCAGGATGAAGCGGCGCTGGCAAAGGCCATCCACAAAGGCGCGCCGCCGGAACTGACGCTGATCGACAGTTGCGGCATCAATCCTTATTCCATGGATGAACTGGAGCGCACAGTCAGGCTTTTGAAGGCCGCCGATGCCGAGCCGGTTCTGGTTCTGCCAGCGGGCCTTGATCCGGCGGAAAGCGCCGATATTGCTGAAATCTTTGCCCAGATGGGCACCCGGCGCTTTATCGCCACCCGGCTCGATGGTGCCCGGCGCTATGCCAGCCTGCTGTCTATTGCCCGGGGGGGGCATTTATCCCTTGCCGGTTTAAGCCGCAGCCCTTATGTCGCCGATCCTTTAGAAACCCCGGCACCGCTGATGCTGGCCCGGCTTTTTGCCACCCTGCCCGCCGCCAAATCCCGTAATCGCACAAAAGAGCGGATATCTTAAGATGACGCCCACACCCAATCCAGACCTTGAAAAGAAATTGATCACCATTGCATCCGGGAAAGGCGGTGTTGGCAAGACATGGCTTTCCACCACCCTTGCCCATATGCTGGCGCGCATGGGCCGCCGGGTTTTGTTATTTGATGGCGATCTGGGGCTTGCAAATGTGGATATTCAGCTTGGGCTTACCCCTCAGCGCGATATCGGCGATGTGATTTCAGGCAAATATTCCATCAAGGACGCCATCACCCGCTATGACGAAGAAGATTTCGGCGCGGGCTGTTTTGATGTGCTGGCGGGAAAATCAGGCTCGGGGGCTTTGGGCAGCCTCACCCGCGAAACGCTGGTCGCGCTCCGATCCGGACTGATTGAAGCCGCCGCCGATTATGATCATGTGATCCTTGATCTGGCGGCGGGCATCGATCCATCGGTAACCACCCTTTCCCGGCACAAAGGGCGGATTTTCACGGTGATGAGCCCCGATCCCACTTCGCTCACCGATGCCTATGCCTTTATCAAGCTGACGGTGCAAAGAATGCCCGAAGCCGATATCCGCATCGTCGTCAATCAGGCGGGCAATCGGCGCGAAGGCGAACGCACCTATGAAGCCATCCGCAAGGTGTGCCAAACCTTCCTCAAAACCAATCCGCCATTGGCCGCCGTGGTGCGTCAGGATAGTAAGGTGCGCGATGCCATCCGCCATCAGGTGCCCCTGCTGGTGCGTCACCCCCAATCGGAAGCCGCCGAAGGCATTGGCGATATCATCCGCCTGCTCACCGCCCCGGCGATGACATCCTGATCAAAAGCCGCACAATCAACTCGGCAATTGTATGCAACATGGGCTTGGGCTATGGTCCGCGCGATTTCACTGATAACACGCGCGCCTATCCTCATCCGGGGTGATCCTCACCCTTTTCGCCCCGCCCCCTTTTCGCCCCGCCATGGGGCTGAGCAGGAGCCATTATGTCTCGTCGCAACAAAATCTACGAAGGCAAGGCCAAGATTTTATATGAAGGGCCGGAACCGGGCACTTTGATCCAGTATTTCAAGGATGATGCCACAGCTTTCAATGCCCAAAAGCGCGCCACCCTGCAGGGCAAGGGGGTGCTCAATAATTGCATTTCAGAACATGTGTTCACCCAATTGAATGCCATCGGCATCCCCACCCATTTCATCCGCCGGATCAATATGCGCGAACAACTCGTGCGTGGGGTGGAAATCATCCCGGTGGAATTTGTGGTGCGCAATGTGGCTGCCGGTTCGATCTGCAAAAGACTGGGGCTGGAAGAAGGCATGCCCCTGCCGCGGGGAATCGTTGAATATTATTACAAGGATGATGCACTGGGCGATCCCATGGTTGGCGAAGAGCATATCACCGCTTTTGGCTGGGCGCAGGATTTCGAATTGGATGAAATCATCCATATGTGCCTGAGGGTGAATGATTTTCTATGCGGATTATTTGCCGCTATCGGGATCAGGCTGGTGGATTTCAAAATGGAATTTGGCCGCCTTTATACCGATGATCTGATGCAGATCATTCTGGCCGATGAAATCAGCCCCGATAATTGCCGCCTGTGGGATATGAAAACCAATGAAAAGCTGGATAAGGATCGGTTCCGCCGGGATATGGGCGGCGAAATCGAGGCCTATCAGGAAGTGGCGCGTCGCCTTGGTGTCTTGCCAAGCGCCGATATCAGGGATATTGCAGGCGGCGAAAACAGATCCGCACGAAAGGATTGATGCCGATGAAGGCGCGCATTCATATCACCTTGAAATCGGGGGTTCTCGATCCACAGGGCAAAGCCGTTCATCATGCTCTTGATCATCTTGGCTTTCAGGGGTTGAAGGATGTGCGGCAGGGCAAATATATCGAAATCGATCTCAATGAAACCGATCGTGCGAAAGCCATGGAACAGCTCGATGAGATGTGCAAAGCCCTGCTCGCCAATCTGGTGATCGAACGCTACAGCATTGATCTGGACTAGGGGTTTTGGCCATGAAAACTGCGGTGATCACCTTTCCCGGTTCTAATTGTGATCGTGATATGCGGGTCGCCATAGCTGCGGTCACCGGGCAGCCCCCGCAGGCGGTCTGGCATGGGGAAACCAGCCTTCCCGATGTGGATTTCATTGCCCTGCCCGGCGGCTTTTCTTATGGTGATTATCTGCGCTGCGGGGCGATTGCCGCGCGATCCCCGATCATCCCCGCGCTGATTGCAGCCGCCCGGCGCGGCGTGCCCATTTTGGGGGTTTGCAATGGTTTTCAGATCCTCACCGAAATCGGCCTTTTGCCCGGTGCCCTGATGCGCAATGCCGGATTGAATTTCATCTGCCGCGATGTGCATGTGCGGGTTGAAACCAGCCAAAGCGCCTTTACCCAAACTTATGAAAAAGGGTCGGTGATCCGCCTGCCCGTGGCCCATCATGATGGCAATTATATCATCGCCCCCGATGATCTGGCCCTTTTGGAGGATCGAGATCGCATTGCCTTTCGCTATGCAAGTGCTGCAGGCGAGATCGACGCCCATCATGGGATCAATGGATCGGTGGGCAATATCGCCGGGATTTTAAATGAAGATCGCACGATTTTGGGGATGATGCCCCATCCCGAACGGATGATCGAACCCGCCCATGGCGGCATGGATGGCCGCCCGCTTTTTGAAGGCGTGCTCGGCGCACTCGCCAATGCCTGACCAATGCCTAAGCCCTCATAGCAGATGATGAAAAGCCCCTCATGACGCATTCCGCCCCCCCTTCCAATCACAATGATCAGCCGCCTATCACCCCTCAGATGATCAAGGATCATGGGCTGAATAAGGAAGAATATGAGCGGGTACTAAAGGCCTTGGGCCGCGCCCCCAATCTCACCGAATTGGGGATTTATTCGGTGATGTGGTCTGAGCATTGTTCTTATAAATCATCGCGGTTGCATCTGAAAAAGCTGCCCACCACCGCCCCATGGGTGATTTGCGGGCCGGGAGAAAATGCCGGTGTGGTGGATATTGGCGATGGGCAGGCGGCGATTTTCAAGATGGAAAGCCATAATCATCCCAGTTTCATCGAGCCTTATCAGGGCGCGGCCACCGGTGTTGGCGGCATTTTGCGCGATGTGTTCACCATGGGCGCACGGCCTGTGGCCAACATGAATGCCTTGCGCTTTGGTGCCCCCGATCATCCCAAAACCCGGCATTTGCTGGCAGGGGTGGTAGCAGGCATCGGCGGCTATGGCAATTGCGTGGGGGTGCCCACGGTGGGGGGAGAAACCAATTTCCACCCCAGCTATAATGGCAATATTCTGGTCAATGCGATGACCGTGGGTGTGGCCGAACAAGACAAAATCTTTTATTCCGCCGCTGCCGGTGTGGGCAATTCGGTGGTTTATGTGGGATCGAAAACCGGGCGCGATGGCATTCATGGGGCGACCATGGCTTCGGCTGAATTCAGCGAAGATACCGAAGAGAAGCGCCCCACCGTGCAGGTGGGCGATCCTTTCACCGAAAAGCTTCTGATCGAAGCCTGCCTTGAATTGATGGCCACCGATGCGATCATTGCCATTCAGGATATGGGGGCAGCGGGGCTCACCTCATCATCGGTTGAGATGGCCTCGAAAGGCGGGGTTGGATTTCGCCTTGATTTATCAAAGGTTCCTTGCCGTGAAAGCGGGATGACGCCTTATGAAATGATGCTGTCTGAAAGTCAGGAACGCATGCTGATGGTTTTGAAGCCCGGGCGCGAGGCCGAGGCTGAAGCCATTTTCCATAAATGGGAGCTGGATTTCGCGATCATCGGCACCATCACCGATACAGGCCGACTGACACTGGTTTTCGAGGGCGAGACCGTGGCCGATATTCCGGTGGACAGCCTGACCGAAGACGCCCCGATCTATGATCGCCCGCATGTGGAAACGGCCAAACGCGCCTCTTTGGCAGCGGATGAATGCCCCCCGCCCGCCGATTATGGCCAGGCCCTGCTCGCCTTGATGGGGGGGCCGCATGGCGCCTCGCGCCGTTGGATCTGGGAACAATATGATCATATGGTGATGGGCGATACGGTGCAGCGCCCCGGTGGCGATGCCGCCGTGGTGCGGGTGCATGGCACGAATAAGGCGCTCGCCATCACCACCGATTGCACCCCGCGCTATGTGGCGGCCGATCCCCGAATGGGGGCGTGTCAGGCCGTGGCAGAAGCCTTTCGCAATCTCAGCGCCGTGGGGGCAAAACCGTTGGCGATCACCGATTGTCTGAATTTCGGCAATCCCGAACGGCCGCAGATCATGGGCCAGATCGTGGGGGCCATCGAAGGCATGGCGAAAGCCTGCCGTGCCCTTGATATGCCTGTGGTGTCCGGCAATGTCTCTTTATATAACGAAACCAATGGCACGGGAATTCTCCCCACCCCTGCCGTGGGGGCCATCGGCCTGATCAACGATGCCAGCCATATCGCCACTCTGGCCTTGAAGCGGGCGGATGATCAGCTCATTTTGATCGGAGAGACCAAAGGCCATCTGGGCGCGTCCCTTTATCTTTGGCAGTTTCACGGGCAAGAGATTGGCGCGCCTCCGCCGGTGGATCTGGGTGCCGAGCGGCGCAATGGCGATTTCGTGCGCAGCCTGATCGAAAGCGGCCTGATCGATACGGTTCACGATCTATCCGATGGCGGGCTGGCGGTGGCTTTATGCACCATGGCTTTGGCCGGCCATATTGGGGTTTCGGTCGATCTCAAGGCTTTGTCAGAGGCTGAACTGCCCCCTCATGCCGCTTTATTTGGCGAGGATCAGGGGCGCATGCTGCTGGCGGTTCCCCCCGATCTGGCACCCGATATTCTGGCACGCGCCAAAAAGTCGGGTGTTCCTGCCCGGATCATCGGCCAATGCGGTGGGGATCGGATCGCGCTTTCCGGGCTGTGCGATTTGCCCCTCGATGATCTTCGCACGGCCCATGAAGGCTGGATGCCCGATCTGATGGCCCAAAATCTGACAGCCGAAAGCTGAAGCGCGCTATCGATCCTTGTCGCTGAAGCCTTTTGAAATATGCAGGACCGGTGCTTGAGCCAAAGCATCAGATGCCCTAGATTATCCCTCATAACATCTCGATGAAAAGGACCATGATCCAATGCCCATGTCCGCAAGCGATATCGAAAGCATGATCCGTGAAGCCCTGCCCGGGGCGCAGGTGGATATTGAAGATTTGCGTGGCGATGGCGATCATTATGCCGCCCATGTGGTTTATGATGGCTTTAAGGGGCTGCCACGGGTGAAGCAGCATCAGATGGTCTATAATGCCCTGCAGGGCCGCATGGGGGGAGAGCTGCACGCCCTTGCGCTCCAGACATCAGCCCCAAAAGACTGAAAATCACCGAAAGTACCGGCTCTGTGCAATTCAAAGCTGGACAATTTCAGTCTGATTTCTCATATGGGGTTCAGTGCCCCCACAATGGAGTATGAAAATGAGTGCAACGATAAACGACCGCATCGCTCAGGATGTGAAGGCTGATGATGTGGTGCTGTTCATGAAAGGCACACCGGTTTTTCCGCAATGCGGCTTTTCGTCAACCGTCGTCCAGATTTTGAGCCATATCGGCGTCCCGTTCAAAGCTTATGACGTGCTGTCTGATCCCGAATTGCGCGAAGGCATCAAGGCCTATTCCGAATGGCCCACCATCCCCCAGCTTTATGTGAAGGGGGAATTTGTTGGCGGCTGCGACATCATCCGCGAAATGTTTTCCAATGGTGAATTGGGTGAATTGCTTGAAGAACAAGGCATCAAGGCACAAGCCTGATTGCTTCAGGTCTTATCCTGCTGCAATGATCAGCCTCGGCATTTTTGCCGGGGCTTTTTTTCTGCCTTATTCTGGCACAGAAAACCCCCTTCAACCCTTCGCTCTCATAATATCAACTTGACATATAACCAATACGAATATATCAAAAATATATATTCACCTTACCCCATCGGAGCCATCATTCATGATCTCAACGTCTTGGCGTACATCTGTTATCGCCCCCGCCCTGCTCGGCAGCGCAATGGCCTTATCCGCCTGTTCGATCAATGTCGAGGATCGCTCGCCTCCATATGACGGACCCATGGAAAGCAGCAGACAGTCCGATCTCAAAGACGGTGAAACACGGATCACGATAAGTCGCCGCATGGGGGATCGTGATGCGGCCTTCGATAGCATGGTCGCCATGGCCAGCACTTTGCGCGCAAAAGGGTGCCGGATTGGGGAAACGCAAGGCTGGATGGCGTTAAAAGGCAGCGACAAGCGTGGCTTTCATGTGCGGGCGGTGTGCCCCGATGGATTTAGCCTTTCGCAGATCAGATCATGAAGGTGCTGGTTGCAATATCAGCGCAGCCGCATCTTTAAAGCAGGCCCAGCCTGGAAAAAACATCGGCCACATCATCGGCAAATTTCGATGATTTCGACAGGATCGGCACCTGATCGGGTAAGCCTTCGAGCTTTACATGTCCGCGCTTTTCACTGGTGAGAAGGGCAATGGGAATCCCTTTGGTGGACGGCATGGCCAGAAGGGCACAGGCAAAATCGATCCCGGTGAGTTCGGGCATGAAATTAGAGACGATCACCAGATCCGGGCGCATTTGCGCCGCCAGCGCCAGCGCATCCACTGTCGACCACACATTAACGATGCGATAACCGCATTCAGCCAGTTCGCGGGTCACGAAATTGGTGGCGGCCCCTTCGGTCATCACCAGCATTACTTCGATATCGCGCACTTCCACATCTTCAACATCGAAAGAGCCTTTAGCGGGCAAGCGGCGACAGAAGCGGGCGATTTCTTCCGGGCTGGCATTGAGTCGCCCATCAAGAGCTTCGCTGATGCGATCCACAAAAACCTGACAATCCGCCAGAACGCGCCCTTCGATCCCGCTGACATTGCCGAGATAATCCTCAAAGCGATGCGCCAGAACCTTGATCATATTGACACCAACACTGGCCGCCAGCCCCTTGATGGAATGGGCCTGTTGACGCATGACCGCCACAGCCGTGGCTTTATCCAGCTTTTGATGGCTGACATCCGCCAGAATGCCGCTCATTTGGATCGAGCGATCCTCGATGGCATCGAGGGCTTCCTGGGCGGCTTCTTCAAGGCTGGGCAGATCGGATGTCATAATCTCTCTAAACTCCATGCTGATGGGCTTTATCCATGAGTAAGGGCAAAGGGTCAAAAAACTTCTAACATTCTGGCACTTTTTAAATCCGTCACAGT
This sequence comes from Iodidimonas nitroreducens, assembly GCA_000710935.1. GTDB lineage: Bacteria > Pseudomonadota > Alphaproteobacteria > Sphingomonadales > Rhodothalassiaceae > Iodidimonas > Iodidimonas nitroreducens. The sequence continues at coordinate 135,486 of BAYV01000010.1, forward strand.
GCTTGACAAATCCGGTGCTGGCTCTATGTTTGCGCCTTCGATTCAGCCACAGGAAACACCCTGTTGGCATCAACACCAAAAAGACGGTGGAGTTCCCGCGATGGCCAAGCCAAATGGCATTAAAATCAAGCTCGTGAGCAGCGCGGGCACCGGTTATTTTTATGTAACCAAGAAAAACCCACGGACCATGACCGAGAAGCTGACGCTTCGCAAATATGATCCCGTGGTGCGCAAGCATGTGGATTTCAAAGAAGCCAAAATCAAATAAGGCTTTTCTTGATTTTATAAAATTGCCGGATTCGCTGGGCTCGTCCCCCGCGTTTCCGGCTTTTTTTATGGCGCATTGCCGCAAAGCAAAGCGGATGCGCGCTAAGGGCCTCAGGGGACTTGAACGAACATTCGCTCTGAGCAGCGAAAATGGTGGATTTCGAGAACCGGAACGGAATGTACATCGGCGTACATGAGAACCGGAAGCGCAGAAAGCCACCATTTGCAGCAAAGCGGAGTAGAATGTGCGCTAAGGGATTCAGGCGGCGCTGGCAATCACCACCCTGTTCCGCCCTTCATGCTTTGCCTGGTAAAGCGCCGCATCGGCCCGTTCCAAAAGATCGGCCGTGCTTTTGATGCTGGCATCCACAAAAGCAAGACCTAGGCTGACCGTGATATTCACTTCCTTGCCGCCACTGATAATGAAGGGTTCATCGCTGATGGTTTGACGCAAGCGATCGGCGATCACCCCGGCATCATTGGGCAGGGTATCGGGCATGATCACCACGAATTCCTCGCCACCAAAGCGCGCGGCCAAATCCACACCCCGGATATTGCGGGCAATCCGGCGGGCGAATTCATGCAAAATTTCATCCCCTGCCGCATGGCCATAAGTATCATTCACCGGCTTGAAATGATCAATATCCAACATGACGAGGGAAAGGGTTTTTTTGGTTTTTTTGGATTGCCGCAGCAGGGTTTCCAGATGGCTGTTCATATAATGGCGATTATAAAGCCCGGTGACCGCATCGGTGGTGGCCAATTGCATCGAAAGATGGAAATTTTCCCATAAACGATCCGAATAGCGCTTGCGCCGCACCTGTGTGCGGGCCCGAGCCATTAATTCAAGGCGCTCCACCGGGGGGATGAGATAATCATTGACGCCCATTTCAAGCGCCCGCACCAATTGCCGCGACCCCTGCTCACTATCATCCACTACGACCAGAATAGGCACATTGCGGGTTTCTTCATAAGATCGCAGCTTGGAACAAACCCATAAGCCATCAGTTTCGCGCATGGATAAAGAGACGATCACCAGATCATAATTTTTCTCACGCGCCCGATCAGCCACATTTTCGCCGCCGGTGGAATGGGTGACGCTGGCCATTTCAGACAGCATATGCCCCACCCTTGCAGCCACTTTTTCATTATCATCCACATAAAGAATCGATGTATTGGATGGCTGAAACGTCTCCCGCTCTTCTTCGGCCTTAACCCAGCCCAGAACGGCACCGGTATTTTCGCGGTTTTTCAGTTCATCCATCATCACCTTCAGGCGCACCAGCGATTTCACCCGCGCAAAAAGGGCAATGTCATCCACCGGCTTGGTCAGGAAATCCTCGGCCCCGGCTTCAAGCCCTGCGACTTTGTCGCTCATCTGATCCAAGGCGGTTACCATGATCACAGGAATGTGATTGGTTTTGGGATCGCTTTTGATATGGCGGCACACCTCAAAGCCATTCATGCCCGGCATCATCACATCGAGCAAAACGATATCGGGCTGCTCGCGCTGAACGATTTCCAGGGCATCGGGGCCGGATGTGGCGCACAAAACATCAAAATATTCGCTGGCAAGCTTGGCTTCCAGAAGCTTTACATTGGGCAGAACATCATCAACGACCAGCACGCGGGCTGTCATGTATTATCACCTGCAAACTGTTTGATTGTTTCGAGAAACTGGCCCACCGAAATGGGTTTGGCAATATAAGCCTCGCAACCGCCTTCCCTGATTTTTTCCTCATCACCCTTCATGGCAAAAGCCGTCACGGCAATCACCGGAATCAAGCGAAGGTCTTCATCTTCCTTGATCCATTTGGTGACTTCAAGGCCAGAGACCTCGGGCAATTGGATATCCATCAAAATCAGATCCGGGCGATGATCCCGGGCCAGTTCCAAAGCCGCCATGCCATCCCTGGTTTGGATGGTTTCATAATCATGTGCTTCCAAAAGATCGCAAAAGAGCTTCATATTAAGCTCATTATCTTCGACCACGAGAATTTTCTTCGCCATTGGAATCCGATCAGTTATCTATACTGAGATAAACTATAGCTGCAAAAGACCTTAAAATTCGATGATGCACCAGAGCGCGACGCATCAGATCGCCGTGAAACTGATTATAACCCTAACTTTTCAATCCTAAAGAAAGGTTTATTTCAATTCAGATAAAATCCCACATAAAAAATCACAAGCCCGGTGCCGATCAGGCGCCTTCTCATGAATTTTTCATGGCGGTGGCTTTGCAGGCTTTGGCTTTCATCCTTGCCGATGAAACCCTGCGCGGTCGTTTTCTGGATTTGAGCGGGATCACCGCCGATCAGATCCGCGATCAGGTCCAGGATCCTGATTTTCTCTGTGCCGTCCTTGATTTTCTGCTGGCCAATGAAAAGGATCTTCTGGCCTTCACCCAGGAAACCGGGATCGATGCCACCGCACCGGGATTGGCCCGCCACGGGCTTCATGGCCCCGATTTCGACTGAAACCTTATAAATTTTTCGTAAGCACGCAAGATTATGCGTGCACATCACCCTTTTGTCGCATTATCTGAACCTGTTCACGCGCTCGGGACTTTGCCACCCGCCTGCAATAGGCTATGAGACGATCATGTCTAAACAATCTATCCATCATGAAAACGGCCCGCTTTTGCCCGAAAGTCTGGGTTTGATCGAAGGCTTGGACCTCGACCCGGCACTGCCGCTGATTTTATGCGATGCCGATGAGGTGCTTTTGCAATTCGCCCTGCCTTTTGAAGGCTGGCTTCAAGAGCGCGGCTATGCTCTTGATTTCAAAAGCTTCGCCCTGTTTGGCAATATCCGCCGGCATGATGATCAAAGCCTTGTCGAAGGCAATCAGATCCATGCCCTTGTGGATCAGTTTTTGCAACATGTGGTGGATCACAGCAAGGCCGTGGATGGGGCGATTGATGCCGTTCGCCATCTGCAAAAGCGGGCGCAGATGGTGATTGTCAGCAATATCCCCCATATTTTGCGCCTGCGCCGGGAACAGGCTTTGGCAAAAATCGGCATGGCTTTGCCGGTGCTCTCCAATCATGGCCCCAAAGGGCCGATGGTGGCCCATATTCTGCGCACCCATCAGGCGCCGGCCATCTTTCTCGATGATCTGCCCCAACAGCATGCATCGGTGGCCGAACACGCAGATCATGTGCATCGCATTCATTTTGTGGCTGATCAGCGGCTTGCCGGATTGGTCGGCCCGGCCCCCGATAGCCATCACCGGATCGATCGCTGGCCTCTTTGCGTTGATCATATCGAAACCCATCTCACAGCAAACGGATTCTGAAACCCATGACCATGCATATCGGCATCGACCTTGGCGGCACCAAAATCGAAATCGCGGCGCTTTCTCATGAGGGCGAAGAACTGCTTCGCACCCGGCGTCCGGCCCCTTCGAAAAATTATGAAGAAACGGTGCGAGCCATCGTAGATCTGATCGGAGAGGTGCAGCATAAGCTGGGTCATCCGGGAACCGTGGGCATTGGCACGCCGGGGGTGGTTTCGCGCAAAACCGGGCTGATCAAAAATGCCTATGCCACCGCCTTGAATGACAAACCCTTTAAAAGCGATCTGGAAACCGCATTGGGCCGCCCGATCAAAATTGCCAATGATGGCAATTGCTTTGCCTTATCCGAAGCCATCGATGGCGCGGGCAAGGGGGCGGAAATCGTGTTTGGGGTGATTGTGGGCACGGGCTGCGGCGGCGGGCTGGTGATCGATCAGCATGTGATCGAAGGGGCCAATAGCATTGCCGCCGAATGGGGGCATAATCCCCTGCCCTCTCCCGATGAGCATGAATTGCAGGGCTTTTCCTATTATCAGGGCGGTGAAAACAATATCGAAGCCTATCTGTGTGGCGCGGGTTTGGTCCATGATCATCTTCGCAGCACCGGGGAAAGCCTCACCGCGCCGGAAATCGCCGCCGCAGATACGCCGCAAAAGGAACAGACCATGCAGCGCTATGAACGGCGCATGGCCAAAGCCTTGGGCTCCTTGATCAATATTATTGATCCCCATGTCATTGTTCTGGGCGGCGGGCTTTCAAATATTGATCGCCTTTATGAAAATGTGCCCAAATATTGGGGTGAATATATCTTTTCCGATCATGTGGAGACCCAATTCAAACGCAATGTGCATGGCGATAGCTCTGGTGTACGCGGGGCCGCATGGCTTTGGGTTGATCACTGAACCGGCCCAAAAACCGGCAAGCATGGCCGCGCACCCGGCAAATCTTTCCAAAATAAGCTTAATCTAGGATGCAAAAGCCCGCTTTAGCTTGATTTTTCCATCTGGCATGGTTTGTGCTTATATCCTTCCATCAGGTCGAGAGAAACCGATCAGAGGAATGATTTTATGAGCCAGGCCCTTTTCGCTGACACTGCTTTTGAAACCCAGCCCATGCCTTTGCCGCAGGCCTTGAGCCTGCGCGCCAAGGATCCGATCCGCTCCGCCCGCAAGCGCTTGATGGCCACAGAAAAAGCCTCCAAAGCGGCGCCATCCGAAAGCCATCAGGAAGGCGCACCGGATATCGGCCTCATCTCGGATTTTCTGAGCTATGCAGCGGCGGCGGAACAAACCATTGCCGAGCAGCAGGCCCGTATCGCCCAGCTTCTGACCCTGTCGCTGACCGATGAAATGACCGGGCTTGCCAATCGCCGGGGCTTTGAAGACGCCATGGGCCGTGCTTTATCGCGCGCGCATCGCTATGAAGAAGAAGGGGTTTTGGGGCTGTTTGATCTTGATGGATTCAAAGAGACCAATGATCGCTTTGGCCATCAGGCCGGCGATGAAATCCTCAAAATCGTGGGCCAAACCCTTGCCAATAGCGTGCGCAGCATCGATTGCGCCGCGCGCCTTGGGGGGGATGAATTTGCGGTTATCCTGATGCCCTGCAAACATCATGGCGGACGGGAAGCCCTTCACCGCCTGCAAGAGACCATCGCCCGCAAGAGCGTTTTTTATCAGGGGCAGAATCTGCAGGTCAAAGCCAGCCTTGGCATCAGTGCGATCAAAAAATCCACCGATCTGCACAGCCTGCTTTTCGAGGCGGACCGGGCGATGTATCAAAACAAACGCGCCCGCCGATAAACACTTTTTCCCATCATCAAGGCTGGAAGGATGGATCAAGGCCTGCTAATCACGAGGCAGGATCAATCCATTTGATGGGAGCCATGAAATGACCGTGGAAGCACGTCTGACTGAACTGGGCATCGTCCTGCCTGCCCCGGCCAAAGCTTTGGCAAATTATGTTCCCTTCGTCAAAAGCGGCCATCTGATGAGCATTTCCGGCCAGCTTCCCATCGATGCGGAGGGCTTGAGAAAAGGCAAGGTGGGGGCCGATCTCAGCACCGAAGAAGCGGCCATCGCCGCCCGCATGTGCGCCATCAATATCATCGCCCAAATAAAAGCCGCCTGTGATGGCGATCTGGAGCGGGTGCAAAGAATCGTCAAGCTGGGCGGCTTTGTGAATTGCATTGATGGTTTTGAACAGCAGCCACAGGTAGTGAATGGCGCATCGGACCTGATGGTTGAGGTTTTTGGCGATAAGGGCCGCCATTCCCGCTCGGCCGTGGGTGTTAATGCCCTGCCGCTCAATGCGCCGGTGGAAATCGATGCGCTGGTGGAAATCGCCTGATCACCGGCGATGAGCACGCCCCCGGCCATCGTTCAGATCCATGGCGGTATCGGCGATTTCGATGCCGCCCAATGGGATGCCATGAGCCAGGGCCATCCCTTCATCCGCCATGCCTTTTTAAAGGCTTTGGAGGACAGCGGCTGCATCAGCGCTGAAAAAGGCTGGCTGCCCCGCCATCTGGGGCTTTATCAGCAAGGGGGCCCGGATCAGGAGAACCAGCTCATGGGGGCCGCCCCCTGCTATCTGAAGGGGCATTCCTATGGCGAATATGTGTTCGATCATGCCTGGGCCGATGCTTATGAACGCGCCGGCGGCCGCTATTACCCGAAATTGCAGATCGCCAGCCCCTTCACCCCGGTGACCGGGCCACGGCTTCTGGTATCGCGGCATTGTGACAAGGATGCAGCCAAGCAAAGCCTTTTGAAGGGACTCTCCAGCCTGTGCGATCAACAGGGGCTTTCCAGCGCGCATCTAACCTTTCTGGAACCCGATGATGCACGGATCGCGCAGGATATGGGTTATCTGATGCGCAGTGATCAGCAATTTCACTGGCACAATGATGGCTATGATCATTTCGATGATTTTCTGGCTGCCCTTTCTTCGAGAAAACGCAAGCAGATCAAAAAAGAGCGCCGGGAGGCTGTGGCCCATGGGATCTCCATCAAATGGATCGCGGGGCCCGATATCCGCGAAAGCGATTGGGATGCCTTTTATGCCTTTTATCGCGATACCAGCAGCCGCAAATGGGGAACGCCCTATCTCAACCGAGATTTCTTTTCTTTGATCGGTGCCAGCATGGCCGATCAGATTTTGCTGTTTTTGTGCGAAAATAATGGCCGCCCTATAGCCGGTGCCCTTAATTTTTGCGGACCCGATACCCTTTATGGCCGCTATTGGGGGTGCATCGAAGATCATCCCTGCCTGCATTTTGAAACCTGCTATTATCAGGCCATCGATTATGCCATTGCCCATCGCCTCAAAAAGGTAGAGGCAGGGGCCCAGGGCCCGCACAAGCTGGCGCGGGGCTATGCTCCGGTCAAAACATGGTCGGCGCATCATATCGGCGATGCCGGTTTTCGCGAGGCAGTGCGCCGCTATCTTGATCTGGAACGCCGCGATGTAGAGGCGACCGTCGATCTTTTAGCGACTCATCTGCCCTTCAAAAACCAAAGCGGCTGAGGCGATCGCCATTTCATTCACCCCTTATCAGGGGGCCATCATTGTTCGGCTTGCGAGGTCATCCGGGTGATCGAAACGCCGAGCCGATCCCCCACCATCATGATTTCGCCGCGCGCAATCAATTCGCCATTGGCATAGATCCAGCATTCATCTTCATGCTTGGCATCCAGATCGATCACCGCCCCCCGGCCCATTTTCAATAATTGCCTAACCGGCATATCGGCTCGCCCTAAAACCACGGAAATATCAACGACAACACGCTTGATCGCACTCATGAAACGGCACTCCAATCTTTCGCTGCAGCCTTGCAGATCATGGTTGCCATATGGTTAAGGCCCCCGGCGTTCTCATGCCCGATCCCTCATGCCTGATGATGCACCATCTTGCCAAAAGGGGCATTATGATCTTATCTGCGCCGATGGAAACAACCAAGAGCCTTGTAATCAGTCCAGAAGACCGCTGGGTGCGCTCGGATAATCTGGTGGATTATCCCGATGCCCTCGCCTTTATGGAGGCCCGCGCCAACGCTATTCGCGATGGCCAGGCCCAGGATCTGGTGTGGCTGCTTGAACATCCGCCCCTTTATACTGCGGGCACCAGCGCCCGGCGCGATGATCTTTTATTGCCGGATCGCTTCCCGGTTTATGTGGCCGGGCGCGGCGGACAATATACCTATCATGGCCCCGGCCAACGGATTGCCTATGTAATGATGGATCTGACACAGCGCGGGCGCGATCTGCGGCGCTATGTGGCCGATCTGGAAGGCTGGATCATCGCCGCTCTGGCTGAATTCGGGGTGCATGGCGAAATCCGCGAGGGCCGCGTAGGGGTTTGGGTGGATCGAGGCGATGGCCGCGAAGACAAAATCGCCGCCATCGGGGTGCGGGTGCGGCGCTGGGTCAGCTTTCACGGGCTTGCCATCAATGTGGCGCCTGATCTCTCGCATTTTGGCGGGATCGTGCCCTGCGGGATCGCGGGCAGCAGTGGCCTTGGGGTCACATCCCTACAGGATCTGGGCATTTCTGCCAGCATGGCGGATGTGGATGCGGCCCTCAAAGCCACATTTCCGCGTATATTTGGCCTGTCTCATCCATAGATCGCCCTATTTTCAGCCGATTTTTTGATGCTGTGCTTGCAAATCGGAGCAATCCCCTTCACATTATGAACCAAGTTCCTGGGGGAGCTCTTGCAAGAGAGTTGAGAGGCCGTTTGAGCGGCGACCCTTTGAACCTGATCAGGGTAAAGCCTGCGAAGGGAAAGGACGCATGATGCAAGCGGCGGGATTAATTCCGCCCAAAACCCGCATCCCTTGCCCCCATGCCTGCCCTGTCCTTTATTTTTCAGGAGAGCGCACCATGCCCGACGAACAAGCCCCCATCAGCGTCACCACCGGCCCTTTGCCGGCGTCGAAACGCATTTATATCGCCGGGGAACAGCACCCGGATATTCGCGTTCCTTTGCGCCAGATCGATCTGCATCCCAGCGCCAAGGAACCGCCGGTGGTGGTTTATGATACCTCGGGGCCCTTTACCGATCCCGCCCAATATGTCGATATCGAAAGCGGCGTGCCGCGCCTGCGCGATCCCTGGATCAGGGCGCGCGGCGATGTCGAAGATTATGAAGGCCGGGCGGTTCGCCCCGAAGACAATGGCAATGTCTCCGAGCGCCATCTGGCCCGCGAATTTCCCAAAAAGCACAGCCCGCTCAGGGCAAAACAAGGCAGAAAACCCACTCAGCTCGAATATGCCCGGGCGGGGATCATCACGCCGGAAATGGAATTCATCGCCATTCGTGAAAATCTGGGCAGGCCAGCGGGCGACGCCTCCATCAATCGCGATGGCGGCGAAGGCTTTGGCGCGATCATCCCCGATCATATCACCGCTGAATTCGTCCGCTCCGAAGTGGCCGCGGGCCGCGCCATCATTCCGGCCAATATCAATCACCCCGAAGCCGAGCCGATGATCATCGGGCGGAATTTTCTGGTGAAAATCAATGCCAATATCGGCAATTCGGCGGTCACATCTTCGATCGCCCAAGAGGTTGATAAAATGGTCTGGGCCATTCGCTGGGGGGCCGATACGATCATGGATCTATCCACCGGCCGCAATATCCACAATACCCGGGAATGGATCATCCGAAATGCCCCGGTGCCGGTGGGCACCGTGCCGATTTATCAGGCCCTTGAAAAGGTGGATGGCGTTGCGGAAAATCTGACATGGGAGGTGTTCCGCGATACCCTGATCGAACAGGCGGAACAGGGCGTGGATTATTTCACCATTCATGCCGGTGTGCGCCTGCCCTATATCCCCCTTACGGCAAAGCGGGTGACCGGGATCGTCTCGCGCGGCGGGTCGATCATGGCGAAATGGTGCCTCGCCCATCATAAGGAAAGCTTCCTTTACGAGCATTTCGAAGAAATTTGCGAGATCATGGCGGCCTATGATGTCTCCTTCAGCCTTGGCGATGGCCTGCGCCCCGGCTCGATTGCCGATGCCAATGATGCCGCCCAATTTGCCGAATTGAAAACACTGGGTGAATTGACAAAGGTGGCATGGAAGCATGGCTGTCAGGTGATGGTGGAAGGCCCCGGCCATGTGCCGATGCACAAAATCCGCGAAAATATGACCAAGCAGCTTGAAGCCTGCCATGAAGCGCCCTTCTATACCCTTGGGCCGCTGACCACCGATATCGCGCCGGGCTATGATCATATCACGAGCGGTATAGGGGCGGCGATGATCGGCTGGTTCGGCACGGCCATGCTTTGTTATGTCACGCCGAAAGAACATCTGGGCCTGCCGGATCGCAATGATGTGAAAGAAGGGGTGATCACCTATAAGATCGCCGCCCATGCCGCCGATCTGGCAAAAGGCCATCCCACCGCCCGCGCTCGGGATGATGCGCTGTCACGGGCCCGCTTTGAATTTCGCTGGGAAGATCAGTTCAATCTCTCCCTCGATCCTGATCGGGCACGGGAATTTCATGATCAAACTCTGCCGAAAGAAGCCCATAAAACAGCGCATTTCTGCTCCATGTGCGGGCCGAAATTCTGTTCCATGGCGATTTCTCAGGAAATCCGCGATTTTGCCAAGCTGCAAAATGATAGCGGCGAAAGCATCAGCGATGCCGATGCCGGAATGCAGGAAAAGGCGGCGGAATTCCGTGAAAAAGGCTCCGAGATTTATCTGGAGGCCGACAAGCAGATTTGAGGTCGTAGCCTGATCGTCGCCCCGGCTTGCCCCGGGGCGACGAAAGATGCGCTATTGCCCCAAAGCCTCACGGATTTTGGCGAGGCCAAAATTCTTTGCCTGTGAAAGGGAGATTTTCGGCGGCATGATCAGGGCTTCGGGATCAACTTTGATATCGATCACCGTGGGTTGCCCGGCGGCCAGAGCCTCATCAAGAGTGGGCTCAAGCTGATCGGGTTCTTCTACGGATAATCCCAGCCCACCACAGGCTTTGGCAAAGGCGGCAAAATCGGGATTGAGCAGGTCTGTTCCCCATTCGGGCAGGCCTTTGGCTTCTTGTTCCAGCGTGATGAAACCGAGCTTGGCATTATTAAAGACCAAAATGATGATCGGCAGATCATATTTCACCGCCGTCACGAAATCGCCCATCAGCATGGCAAAAGCCCCATCGCCCGCCAGCGCAAAAACCCGGCTTTCGGGATAAGCCAATTGCGCCCCGATGGCCCCGGGCAAGGCATAGGCCATGGATGCAAGCCCCCCTGAAAGGCTATAGCGCTGGCCCGGTTTCAGCCGCAAATGCCGCGCCGACCAGGCCGTGACGGTGCCGGTGTCGCACATGAAGATCGAATCTGCCGGGGCTCGTTTTTGCAAGGCCTGCATCACCCGTGGCGGATGAATGGGGATGGCATCGGACTGTTCGGCTTTTTCCTGATCTTGGAGCCATTGCTTCATTTCATCCTGCATTTTGCCAAGAAAATCCCCCGACCGATCTTGAGATATCTGGCCCCGCAATGTGGTAAGCGTGGCCGCAGCATGGCCCATCAGCGCCACATCAACCGGATGCCGCCGACCGATTCGGGTCGGCTCGATATCGATCTGAATGATCTTGGCATCCCGGGGATAAAAATCATGATAGGGAAAATCAGTTCCCACCATGATCAGCAGATCACAGGCATCCATGGCCTTCACCCCGGGCTTGCCACCCAGCATCCCCAAACCGCCAATACAAAGGGGATGATCATCATCGATCACCTCTTTCGCCTTCAGGGAACGAACGATAGGGGCCTGCAAAGCAGTTGCGAAATCGATCAGTTCATCCCGCGCCCCATGGCAACCGATGCCAGCCAGAATGGCAATTTTCTTTGAACCATTGATCAGATCCACAGCATCGCGACACTCTGCCAAGGCGGGGGCGATCCGGCCAGACGCCGCACGCAGCAAATTCTGTGTCTGGCTGCTCGATACCGTGCGCCCGGAAATATTGGTGGGCAATGAAATATGAGCAACGCCACGATGGGCCAAAGCAGCGTGACAGGCTTCCAGAAAAACAGCCGGCACCTGTTCTTCGGTCATCACGGTTTGGCTGTAGACCGCAACATCGGCAAATAACCGTTCAAGCCGCACTTCCTGATGATATTCTGTGCCAATAAACCCGGTGGCCACCTGCCCGGTGATGGCAATGACCGGGGCATGATCGAGCTTGGCATCATAAAGGCCATTAAGCAGATGAATGGCCCCCGGCCCCGATGTGCCCATGCAGGCACCAAGCTGACCCGTCAGCTTGGCCTGAGCCGAAGCCGCAAAAGCGCCCGCTTCCTCATGGCGCACACCGATAAAAGCGATCTCGTCCTGTCGCCTGATGGCATCCGTCACATCATTGATGGCATCACCCGGAATACCAAATAAATGTCGCACACCATGCCGCGACAAAATCTTCAACAAAACATCTGAAACATTCATAAATAATTCTCTCCCTTCAATGAATATAAATAATCTTCTTAAAAGTGTTTTTAGCAAAACCGACGCGAGATTGAAAACCAATAAAATGTATGAACACTATATTTCACGATCATCCCAGTCTCTGCGCTATCTCTCATTATTTTTTGTGATCTCAGCTTTCATGATATGCACTTAAGGCGGCAAAAATTCCTTTAATTGCCCCTTTCCAATATCTCAGCCGACATAAAAATCGCAGGGGGATTGCGCATCTGCCCCGGCCAAGGCTATAGAAGCCCAAAGGCTATCCCTGATTTTCGTTCGGAGACCAAAAGATGAGCAAGGCACGGATCTATCGTCCCTCGAAATCGGCCATGACATCGGGGCAGCGCAATACGCAGCAATGGGTTTTGGAATTTGAATCCAAAAGCCCGCGTTTTGTTGAGCCTTTAATGGGATGGACCGGATCGAAAGATACCAAAAGGCAGGTGAAATTGCGCTTTGGAACGCAGGAAGAAGCCCTCGCCTATGCCAAGAAATACAAAATCGATGCGCAGATTCTGCCCGAACAAAGCCGCAAGCGGATTATCAAACCCTATGCGGATAATTTCAAATAGGTTCGGACTACGATAAAGATGCCCCGGGGCCCCGTAGCTCAATTGGATAGAGCACCTGCCTTCTAAGCAGGATGTTGCAGGTTCGAGTCCTGCCGGGGTCGCCACTGCTAAGATGTTGATAGGCAGGCATTTCTATGTAATCCCTGCAGATGTCCCAAGACGGACTTGCGGGGGGATAATGTCAAAGAGCGAGCAATTGAAGGCGCTATTGGGTGCTGGGTACTTCCCAGAGGAGTTGCCGCCTGCGTTCACAACCGCCGATTTCGCAAAATATCGCCGCACCATTGGGGATGCTTGGGCACACCTACAGAATTACCCGAACTACCCCAAGACCAGCCCAGAGCGATTTAGTATTCCGAAAATAACTGACTGGCGGCGGGAATTGGCAATCGTCAATCCGGTCGCGCAGTATCATGTGGCAAAGCTCATCGCCGACAATTGGCTGAGATGCCCCTAGATTTATAGACGCTTTGCT
>BAYV01000009.1 GCA_000710935.1 Iodidimonas nitroreducens
CTCCGGCGGTTTCTTCTGATCCAATGTGGTGAGAATATCGCGCAGATTGGTGGCTGATCCCAAATCCATGGGGGCATCGCGCAGGGCCAGCCGATCCGCGCGCATCTGCACCTGCGCTGTGGCTTCTTCGCCCGAGATATAAACACAATGATGGCCCCGTTTTGAAAGGGCGGCCACCGCCTGCAAGAGCAGGGTGGATTTGCCAATGCCGGGATCGCCGCCGATGAGCAGAGCCGAGCCGGAGACAAGACCGCCGCCGGTTGCGCGATCAAATTCGGCGATACCGCTCAGCATCCGGGGCGGGCTGATGCTGGGCTGATCCAGCCCCACCAATTCGATCTTCCGCCCCCGCGAGGGGCCAAGGCCCCGGGGACGTCCCGATCCGCCAAGGCCGGTTTCCTCGATGATCGCGCTCCATTCCTGGCACTGATCGCAGCGGCCCTGCCATTTGCGATAGGTCGCACCACAGGATTGGCAGACAAATTGTGTTGTTGATTTCACCATTTGGAGATGTTAGCGTTTTGTTCTTGTTTTTCCAAGGGCGAAATCGACGAAAACCGGAAAAATCAGCCCATCAGCCGATCCCCGCCGATTAATGAGAGCGCAGGGCCATTTTGATCGGCCCTTCAGCGCGCCCATGAATGAATTGATCGACATAAGCATTGCCGGATTGATCGATATCCGCTTTGCTGCCGTGCCAGATGATTTTGCCATCATAAAGCATGCCAAGATTATCCGCGATCTTGCGGGCGCTGGCCATATCATGGGTGATGGTGACAGTGGTTGCCCCCAGATCGCGCACACATTCCACGATCAGATCATTGATCACATCGGCCATGATCGGATCGAGGCCGGTGGTGGGCTCATCGAAAAAAATAATTTCAGGCTCAGACGCAATGGCCCGGGCCAGGCCCACACGCTTTTTCATACCGCCTGAAAGCTCATCAGGATGCAGATCCGCCACATCGGATTGCAGGCCCACCCGTTTGAGCTTTTCAAGGGCGATGCTTTTGGCTTGTGCCCGCCCCATGCCTTGGGCCTTTATCAGCCCGAAGGCCACATTTTCCCAGACTTTAAGGCTATCGAACAGGGCAGCCCCCTGAAACAGCATGCCAAATTTCGACATCTGCTTTTGCCGATCTTTCTGGCTGCGAGTGAGCACATCCTGACCATCGATGCGGATGGTGCCTTCATCGGGGGTCAAAAGGCCGATGATGCATTTGAGCAAAACCGATTTGCCGGTTCCCGATCCGCCGATGACCACGAGGCTTTCGCCCTTGGCAACGCTTAGATCGAGCCCATCCAGCACGATTTTGGGACCAAAGCGTTTTTTAACGCCTGAGAGTTCGATTTTAGGCGCGGTGCTCATGATTGGAAAACCGTGATGGTGATGATCAGATTGGCAAGTAAAATGAGAATGAAGGCCGAAACCACGGCATTGGTGGTCGCCCGACCCACACCCTGTGCCCCGCCGGTGGAATAATAGCCGTGATAGCAGCCCATCAGGGCGATGACGAACCCGAAAACCGCCGCCTTCACAAGGGATGAGACGATATCGGTGACTTCAAGAAAATTCATCGTCACCGTGAGATAGCTGCCGGGATTGAATCCCAGCCTTTGGGTGGCGACCAGAAAGCCGCCGAAAACCCCGATGATATTAGCGACGATGACCAGCCCGGGCAGGGTGATGACACCGGCGATGAGGCGCGGCACCACAAGATACTTATAAGGATTGGTCGATAAGGTGACGAGGGCATCGATCTGTTCGGTCACCCGCATGGTGCCGATCTCTGCCGCCATCGCTGAAGACACCCGACCCGCCACCATCAGCCCCCCTAAAACCGGGCCCAACTCGCGCACGATGGCAATCACCACCACGGCGGCCATGGTGCTTTCGGCATTGAAGCGTTCCGATCCCACATAGATCTGCTGGGCAAGGGCAGCGCCGGTAAACAAGGCCGTAAGCCCCACAACGGGAAGGGAATTATAGCCGATGACCATCATCTGCTGGCCGATATTCTTCAAAAACAAGGGCGGCAAAACCAGATGCCGAAGGGCATGGCTGGCAAAGAGGCTCAACCGCCCCAATGCCGCCAGACCGTCAAGGGTGAGGCGCCCGATGATGGCAAAAATGTTCATTGCCCGAAAATCCCTTTGCGGATGGACGCTCCATGGTCGTGCAAACTGATCCTGAACGGGCGCAAAGCGGCTGATGGATATTCGGGAGTGTGCATGATCCACTATGATCCGAGGCTAAGGCCGATAAACGGCACTGTTATCACGATAATTTGGCGGGACATTAGAGGAGCCGCAGGCATTGGTCAATTCACGGCCCTGTGGGCATAAAGGCGCGCGCCCCCAAATCACCTAACCGATGCGTTCGGCGGTATATTCGGGCACGGCTTCATCCGTAAAGCGGGTTGTTTCCTTGATGAAGCGCAAACGCACTGTGCCCGTGGGGCCATGGCGCTGCTTGCTGACGATGACTTCGGCCAGGCCACGCGCCCGTTCCATCTGATCCATCCATTCCGCGAATTTTTTCTCATCACCCTCATCGGGCTTGGCCTGTTCTTTATAATATTCATCGCGATAAACGAACATCACGATATCGGAATCCTGCTCGATCGAGCCTGATTCGCGTAAGTCCGATAATTGCGGACGCTTGTTATCGCGGCTTTCAACGGTTCGGCTCAATTGCGAAAGCGCCATCACCGGCACCTCCAGCTTTTTGGCCAGGGCCTTCAAACCCCGGGTGATTTCAGAAATTTCCTGCACCCGGCTTTCGGCTCGGGCTGCCGATCCGCTGAGCAATTGCAGATAATCCACGATCACAAGGCCGATATTATGCAGCCGCTTCAGGCGTCGGGCACGGGTATAGACACCGGCAATCGACAGGGCTGCGGTATCATCAATATAAAGGGGCAGATTTTCGATTTCCTGCACTGCGCGGGTCAGATCTTCAAATTGCCGGTCGGTGAGGCGGCCCCGGCGCATTTCTTCGGATTTGATATTGGCGCGATCCGAAACGATACGGGCCGCCAATTGATCGGCGGACATTTCCAATGAGAAAAAAGCCACCGCCGCCCCACGGGATCGCTTCGGTTCAACGCCATTTTCGCGATCTTCCAGCCAGCGCATGGCGGCATTATAGGCGATATTGGTCGCAAGCGAGGTTTTCCCCATGGCCGGGCGACCGGCAAGGATCAATAGATCGGTTTTATGAAGCCCGCCAATCTGGGCATCCAATGCCTTCAAGCCGGTAGAGACGCCGGAAATCTTGTCGGGGTCTTTATAGGCGGCTTCGGCGGCTTCGAGGGCTTTATAAATTGCCGTGCGAAAAGGGGTGAAGGAACTGTTGGCGCTGCCGGTTTGGGCCAGATCAAAAAGCCGGGATTCCGCCGCTTCCAATTGCCCCTCACCGGAATCCGATGGATCGGCATCATAAGCGGTGATCACCATATCCTGGCCCACCGAGATGAGGGCACGGCGCAAAGCCAAATCGCGCAAAGTGCGGGCATAATCCGTGGCATTGATGATGGTGGCCGCCGAGGCCGCCAATCGCGCCAGATAGGTGCCGCCGCCCATCTCGGCCAAGGCTTCATCCTGATCGAAAAAGGGGCGCAGCTTCACCGGATCGGCAGTATGATCGCGATCAATCAGGCGCAGGATCATATCATAGATGCGCCCATGAACCGGCTCGTGGAAATGTTCCGGCTGCAAAAATTCGCGCACCTGTTCGGCGGCTTCATTATTCACCAGCATCGCGCCCAGAAGCGCCTGCTCGATTTCCAGATTGCTCGGCGGCTGCCGATAATCCAGAGACTCGGGCGATGGCTGCTCGTGGGTGGCCCCGGGATGCAGGGTGACAGTTTTGTGATTGTGTTCTGACATGTCGTCCTTGATGCCATGGCTTTGCCCCAACCGCAAAGCATAAGAAATCAGGAAGTTATCCACAGGCTGTTAACTTCGGGGAGAAGTCAGGAATGTTGTTTTCCTGGCAGCTTATGCAGATGAGGGGCGTTTTCCCTTGCATCCCGGGGCGGCTATGGGTAGGAAAGACGCATTCCGCACATGAGCCGCTGGGCAGGGTGATCGGCAGATCACATCCGCCTTCCGGTGTTTCCCATTTGGGGAAATATTTGGCTCATGGAGGACGAACCGGTAAAGGAGAAGATTACCATGGCGCTGCCACAATTCAGCATGCGTCAGCTTATGGAAGCTGGCGTTCATTTCGGTCACCAAACCCATCGTTGGAATCCCAAGATGCGCGCCTATATTTTTGGCGATCGCAACGGGATTCATGTCGTTGATCTGTCGAAAACCGTTCCCTTGCTCTCGCGAGCGCTGAAAGAAGCGCGCGATGTAGTGGCGGGCGGCGGTCGGGTGCTTTTTGTGGGCACCAAGCGTCAGGCCTCGCCGATTGTTGCGGATGCCGCCCGGCGTTCGGGGCAGTATTTTGTCAATCACCGCTGGCTTGGCGGGATGCTCACCAATTGGCGAACCATTTCCCAATCGATCAAACGGCTGAAACAGCTTGATGAAAAGCTGGCCGAACCGGATACAGGCTTCACCAAGAAAGAACGTCTGCAACTCACCCGGCAGCGCGATAAGCTCGAACTCTCGCTTGGCGGGATTCGTGATATGGGCGGCTTGCCCGATCTGATTTTTGTGATCGATACCAATCGCGAAGAAATTGCCATTCAGGAAGCCAATCGCTTGGGGATTCCGGTGATTGCGGTGGTTGATACCAATTCCAATCCCGATGGCGTAACCTATCCCATTCCCGGCAATGATGATGCCACCCGGGCGGTGAAGCTTTATTGCGATCTGATGGCCATTTCCATTCTTGATGGGATTTCTGTGCAGCTTGGCGAAAGTGGCGCTGATATTGGCGAAATGGAAACCGCGCCGGTGGAAGCGGTTCTGGATGATGCCCCCGCTGATGAAATCCCGACTGAAATCCCGACGGCCGAAGCGCCTGTTGCTGAAGGCACGGACGGCACCGATACCAACGCCTGATCATAAGGAATGAGGGCGGCTGATGGCCTGTTGGCTTTCTGGCCGCCCGCAATCGATCCGGTTCGGGATGTGACGAGACAAGATGCGAAGGAACAGATGATGGCTGACATTACAGCTTCGATGGTAAAAGAGCTGCGCACCAAAACCGGTGCCGGCATGATGGACTGCAAAAAAGCCCTTGGTGAAACCGATGGCAATCTTGAAGAAGCGGTGGATTGGCTGCGTAAGAAGGGTCTTGCAGCAGCGGCCAAGAAATCAGGCCGCGTAGCCGCTGAAGGCTTGATCGGTGTTGCGGTTTCTGATCGGCGCGGGGCGATGGTCGAGGTGAATTCCGAAACCGATTTCGTGGCTCGCAACGAGCATTTCCAGGCCTTTGTCGGCAAAACTGCCGATCTGGCACTGGAATTTGGCGGTGATGTTGAAAATTTGAAAGCAGCCGCTTTTCCTGAAGCTGGTCGCACGGTCGAAGAACAGGCAACTCATCTGATCGCCACCATCGGCGAAAATATGTCCGTCCGGCGGAGCGTTTTGCTTGAGGTGCCCGAGGGTTATGTGGGCTCTTATGTGCATAATGCCGCAGCCGATGGCTTGGGCAAAATCGGTGTACTGGTGGCCTTGAAATCATCGGCACCTCAGGATGTTTTGGAACCTTTGGCCAAGCATATCGCCATGCATATCGCCGCCACAGCGCCGCAATCCCTTGATGTGGCTGATCTCGATCCGCAATTGATCGAGCGTGAAAAAACGGTTCTGAGCGATCAGGCCCGCGCCTCTGGCAAGCCGGAAAACATCATCGAAAAGATGATCGAAGGCCGGATGCGCAAATATTATGAGGAAGTCGTTCTGCTAAAGCAGATTTCTGTTGTCGATGGTGAAAATCGCGTTGAGCAGGTGGTGGAAGCCGCAGCCAAAGCCGCCGGTGCCCCCATTGAACTGCTGGCGTTCAGCCGCTTTGCCTTGGGCGAAGGCGTGGAGAAGGAAGAATCCGATTTCGCCGCTGAAGTGAAAGCGGCTGCCGGTTCCTGATCCTTGTTTCTTTACGGGACATAATCGATAGCCCGGTGGCCTTTTTGGCTGCCGGGCTTTTTTTCACCAAAAATATCCCGGAACATGGTTTCGCCAGTGGCACATCTCGTCAACTGAAGCTAAGCTCCCGTGCGCATTCGTTGTTCCTGATCTCAAGAAAGCCGACCATGACCATGACCAGTTCCCCCAAATATAAGCGCATTCTTCTCAAACTTTCGGGGGAAGCCCTGATGGGGGATAACAGCTATGGCATCGATCCGGCGGTGATTGATCGGATCGCTGCAGATATAAGCGCTGCGCGGGATATGGGTGTGGAAATCTGCCTTGTGGTGGGCGGCGGCAATATTTTTCGGGGCTTATCGGCAGCGGCCAGCGGATTTGATCGGGCATCAGCCGATTATATGGGGATGCTGGCTACAGTGATGAATGCTTTGGCTGTGCAAAATGGCCTTGAAAAACACGGGATTTATACCCGCGTTCTGTCGGCTATCCCCATGTCCAGCGTGTGCGAGCCTTATATCCGCCGCCGGGCGATCCGCCATATGGAAAAGGGGCGGGTGGTGATTTTTGCTGCGGGTACGGGCAATCCCTTTTTCACCACCGATACGGCGGCGGCCCTGCGGGCGGCTGAAATGTCATGTGATGCGCTGCTCAAGGGGACGCAGGTTGATGGTGTTTATACCGCCGACCCCAAAAAGGATAAAACGGCTGAGCGCTATGAGACGCTGAGCTTCATGGATGTCTTGCGCCAGGATTTGCAGGTGATGGATGCTTCGGCTGTCAGCCTGTGCCGCGAGAATAAAATTCCCATTCTGGTTTTTTCCATCCAGAACCCCGGCGAACTCAGCCGCGTTCTCGATGGATCAGGAACATTCACGATTGTCGGAGAGAAGGACTAGACGATGGCGGACACACTCTTCAAAGACCTCGAACGCCGCATGAAAGGCGCGATCGACAGTTTAAAGCATGAATTTTCGGGGCTGCGCACCGGGCGGGCCAATACGGCCATGCTCGATCCCGTGACTGTTGATGTTTATGGCGCGATGATGCCAATCAATCAGGTGGCAACCGTTTCCACCCCCGAAGCCCGGATGCTGAGCGTGCAGGTGTGGGATCGCTCGAATGTGAGCGCGGTGGAAAAAGCCATCCGCAATTCCGGTTTGGGTTTGAATCCCATGACAGAAGGGGCAACCCTGCGTATTCCGGTTCCTGAATTGAGCGAGGAACGTCGGCGCGAAATGTCGAAAGTGGCAGCGAAATATGCCGAGCAATCGCGCATCGCCGTCAGAAATGTGCGCCGCGATGGCATGGACGATGTCAAAAAGCTCGAAAAAGATGGTGAAATTGGTCAGGATGAGGCCAAGAAATGGTCTGATCGCATCCAGAAGCTGACAGATGATATGATTGCGCAGATCGATCAGGTTCTGGCGCACAAGGAAAAGGAAATCATGCAGGTTTGATGGCCTCCGTTCAACCCACAACCGAACCTGCGGGGTTGGCTTCGATCCCCCGTCACATTGCCATCATCATGGATGGGAATGGCCGTTGGGCTGCGGCCCATCATCTGCCGCGCGCCCTGGGGCATCGTCGGGGGGCGGATGCCGTGCGCCGCACGGTTGAGGCCTGCATTGCCGAAGGCATTGCGGTGCTGACCCTTTATGCTTTTTCATCGGAAAACTGGAAACGACCCGCCGATGAGGTTGAAGATCTGATGGCGCTGTTGCGTCTTTATCTGAAGCGCGAAATCAACGATCTGCACCAGAATGGGGTTCGGGTCCGCTTCATGGGTGCATTGAAGGATCTGTCCGCCGATCTGCAAATGATGATCAAAAAAGCTGAGGCCCGTACGATAAACAATAAAAAGCTGACCTTGGTGATTGCCCTTAATTATGGCTCGCAGGCGGAAATTGTGATGGCTTGCAAGGCTTTGGCGCAAAAAGCCGTGGCGGGAGAGATAACCCCCAATGAGATTAATTGCCAAATGCTGGCCAATCATTTGCAATTGGCCGATCTGCCGCAGCCGGATCTGGTGATCCGAACCAGTGGCGAGAAAAGACTGAGCAATTTTCTTCTTTGGCAATCGGCCTATTCCGAATTACTTTTTCTCGATATTTTATGGCCGGACTTCAATGCCGAAAGCTTGAAAACAGCGATCAGGGATTATCAGGGACGGGAGCGGCGATTTGGTGGCCGATAAACGTGCAGAGCAAGAACCGGATGAGCATAAGGATGGGGATGATCTCCTGATCGATGCCATACATGTCCAGCCAACGCCCTCGCAATTGATGACCCGGGTGAGTTCCGCCCTTATTCTCATTCCTTTGGCTTTATCTGCCGTTTGGCTTGGCGGCATCTGGTTTGCCGGGCTTTTGGCCCTTGTGGGCGCGGTGATGAGTGTGGAATGGGCCATAATCGCCGGTTTCAATCGTCGACTTTTGGGCGCTTTTTATGGTTTCACAACCCTTCTTGTTGCAGGGTTTATCCTGTTTTCATCAGAAAAATTTGCTCCTGATTTTGCAGTAGGTTCTCTTTCGTCACTCGCCGATTGGGGGCTTTTTACAGCTTGTGCGGGCGGCGTTTTGTTATTGCTTTCTTTGGCCTCTGCTCGCTTTGCCCCTTTGAAATGGGGGGGGCTTGCCATTTTCTATTGCTGGACCCCCCTATATGCCCTGATGTGGCTGCGGGCACAGGATGGGGGCTTATGGCTTGTGGCCTGGGTGCTTTTGGTGGTGTGGGGAACCGATATTGGCGGTTATTTTGTTGGCCGGGCGGTTGGCGGTGCCAAACTTGTGCCAAAAATCAGCCCTAATAAAACATGGGCGGGCCTTTTTGGCGGCATGGCTTTGGCGGCTGTGGCGGGTTTGATCGGGGCTTTATGGTTTCATTTTGGCTCGATTTTTTATCTGGCTTTGGCGGCGGCTGGGCTTGCCGTGGTCGGCCAGATTGGTGATCTTGCGGAAAGTGCCTTGAAGCGGCATTTCAATGTCAAGGATTCCGGGCGGATTATTCCCGGCCATGGGGGTGTTCTGGATCGGGTGGATGGACTTGTTTTCGTGGCGCCGCTGGTGGCTCTGTTCCTTTATTTTGCGCGATAAACAAAGAGACGATTTATGAATGAGGTTCGCACCATCACGATTTTGGGGTCAACCGGCTCGATCGGGTGCAATACATTGTCTTTGGTTGAAGACAATCCCCAGGCTTGGCGGGTACTGGCTCTGACGGCTCATAGCAATGTCGATTTATTGGCAGAACAGGCAAAGCGGGTAGGGGCCCAATTGGCCGTAATTGCCGATCCGGCGAAATTTGCAGCCCTCAAAGATGCCCTTGCCGGTTCTGATGTGCGGGCTGCGGCCGGCCCGGATGCCCTGCTCGAAGCCGCCGAACTCCCCGCCGACTGGGTGATGGCGGCGATTGTGGGGGCGGCTGGCCTGAAGCCGACGATGAAGGCCATCGAGCGCGGCGCGATCATTGGTTTGGCTAATAAGGAATGTCTGGTTTGTGCGGGCGATCTTGTCATGAAAGCCGTGCAAACCCATGGCGCCACCTTGCTCCCTGTGGATTCAGAGCATAATGCCATTTTTCAGGTGTTTGATTTCGCGCGACCCGAAGGTGTGTCGAAAATCATCCTCACCGCTTCGGGCGGGCCTTTCCGTACCCATCCTCTTGCCAGCCTGCAAGATGTCACCCCGCAACAGGCGGTCAAGCATCCCAATTGGGCGATGGGCGCGAAAATTTCCGTGGATTCCGCCAGCATGATGAACAAGGGTCTCGAGTTGATCGAGGCCTATCATCTTTTTCCTCTGGCCGAAGATCGGATCGAAATTCTGATCCACCCCCAATCGGTGATCCATTCCATGGTGGCGTTTGTTGATGGCTCGGTTCTGGCGCAGCTCGGCAGCCCCGATATGCGCACGCCGATTGCCTATTCTTTGGCCTGGCCCGCCCGAATGAAAGCGCCGGTCAAGCCACTTGATCTTGCCGAAATCGCCCGGCTCGATTTTGAAGTTCCTGATCTGGTGCGGTTTCCGGCCCTGCGGATGGCCCGGGATGCCTTGCGCGCCGGGGGCAGCAGCCCAACCATTTTGAACGCAGCCAATGAAATTGCCGTGGCGGCTTTTCTGGAAAAGCGGATTGGCTTTCTGGATATCACTTCTATTGTTGAAGAGTGCCTTTCAGCCATGCCATCGGTTGATCTTGGCTGCCTTGATGATGTTTATGAAATCGACAGCCGCGCCAGAGCGCAGGCCGCATCCTGCGTCAACGCACTGGTATAAGGTCTTTTGCCATGGAAACCGGCAATCCCGGATTGATCTTTACGATCATCAGTTTTCTGATTGCTCTCACCATCCTCGTTTTTGTGCATGAGTGGGGCCATTA
This sequence comes from Iodidimonas nitroreducens, assembly GCA_000710935.1. GTDB lineage: Bacteria > Pseudomonadota > Alphaproteobacteria > Sphingomonadales > Rhodothalassiaceae > Iodidimonas > Iodidimonas nitroreducens. Next base: position 10,423 of record BAYV01000009.1, read on the forward strand.
TATCGTGGCGCGCCTGTTCAAGGTGCGGGTGGATGTGTTTTCCATTGGCTTTGGTCGTGAAATTTATGGCCGGACCGACAAGAACGGAACACGCTGGAAATTCAGCATTTTGCCCCTTGGGGGCTATGTCAAATTTTACGGCGATGCCAATCAGACAAGTCAGGGCACCCCCGATCTCGATAGCCAGATGAGCGATGAAGAGAAAGCCGTGTGCTTTCATTATAAGCCGGTGGGCCAGCGGGCAGCGATTGTAGCGGCCGGGCCTGTGATCAATTTTCTTTTCGCTATTTTGATCTATTTCGGTCTGTTCGTCAGCATCGGCCAACCGGTGCAGCCAGCCATCATTGCCGATGTTCAGCCCGATATGCCGGCGCAGGGGATTGGATTGCAGGCCGGTGATAAGATTCTGTCTGTGGCGGGCCATAAGATCGAGGACGCCCGCGCCCTGATCCGAACCGTCTCCCTTTATCCAGAGATGACCGTGGATATCGTCTGGCTGCGCGATCAGGATCAATTCAGCCAAAAGGTGACATTGGCTGAAGATGTGCAAATTGACCGATTCGGAAACAAATATCGCCGTGGCCTTTTGGGCGTGGCGCTTGATGCCCCCCAAAGCCTGCAAAGATCAGGGGTTTTTGAAGCCATGGGTGAGGCGGTTTCAGAAACGGTGACGATGGTGCGGCTAATGCTTACCGCCACGGGGCAGGTCATCATGGGGGTGCGCTCTCTTGATGATCTGGGGGGGCCTGTGAAGATCGCGAAGGTAACAGGCGAGCAGGCATCACTGGGAATTCTGGCTTTTATTCAATTGGTTGCCTTGATTTCCATCAATCTTGGTCTGGTCAATCTTTTTCCGATTCCCATGCTCGATGGTGGCCATTTGCTGTTTCACCTGTTTGAAGCGATCAAGGGTTCGCCGGTGAGCGCCCGCATTCAGGAGATGGGATATATGGCTGGCTTTGCCCTGATCATCAGCTTGATGCTGTTTCTTACTTTGAACGACTTGCAATCCTTGGTGCAGTGAGACAGTCTGCCCACGCACTCGATGATGAATTTCAATTTCAGATAAGGTATGTGACATTGCGGACGTTCCTGCTTAATCGGGTGCCCTCCCTTGCTCCTGTTCTTTTTCGTGTCCTTTTGGCATCCGTTCTTCTGCTTTGGACTGCGCCTCAGCTAAAGGCTCAGGATCTGAGCACCACGCCATCCCCCTTTGCCGTTGGTGAAGGCCGGATCGAAGGCATCGCCGTTAGGGGGATCCAACGGATCGAATCCGCTACGGTGGTTTCTTATCTTTCGGTCAGGATCGGGGATCCTTTCGATCCTCGTTTGCTTGACGATAGCCTGAAAAGCCTCTTTGCCACGGGCCTGTTTGCCGATGTGTCTTTTGATCGGCGCGGCAATACCCTGATTATCGATGTCGCTGAAAATCCGATCATCAATCGCATCATTTTTGATGGCAATAAACGCCTTGATAATGAAGAGCTGAGCGCCGAAGTTCAATTGCGCCCGCGGATCGTCTTTACCCGCGCCAAAGTGCAGGCCGATGTGCAGCGGATGCTCGATCTTTATCGGCGATCGGGCCGCTTTGCTGCGGTGATCGAGCCTAAGGTGGTGCAGCTTCCGCAAAATCGTGTCGATTTGATTTTCGAGATTTCCGAAGGCCCGAAAAGCAAGATCAGGCGGATCAATATCATTGGAAACTCTGCCTTTTCCGATAAGGATCTGCGGGCTGAAATGGCCACCACAGAAGCGCGTTGGTGGCGGCTTTTCGGCTCCAATGATACCTATGATCCTGATCGACAGGCATTTGACCGTGAACAATTGCGCAAATTCTATTTCAATAATGGCTATGCCGATTTTCGCGTTGTATCCGCCACCGCTGAGTTGACACCTAATCGTGAGGATTTCATCGTTACCTTCGTGATCGAGGAGGGCGAGACCTATCGTTTTGGCACGGTCGAGATCGAAAGCGAAATCCGCGACATTGATGAATCCCTGTTTCGCGCTTTTTTAGGGATGCGGGAAGGGCAGCTTTATAATCTCGACAGAATCACCAATACCGTTGAGCGGCTGACCAATGCCGCCGGGGTGCTGGGCTATGCCTTTGTGACCGTGCGCCCCATACCGCGCAAAAATCGTGAAACCAATACGCTGGATATCACCTTCCGCATTCTGGATGCCCCACGGGTTTATGTGGAGCGGATCGAAGTGCATGGCAATGTGCGAACCCGCGATCAGGTGGTTCGGCGCGAATTCCGGCTGGTTGAGGGTGATGCCTTCAATCTGTCGAAGATGGAACGGTCGCGTCAGCGCATCAATTCGCTGGGCTTTTTCCGGGAAGCCGAAGTTGAACAGCTTCCAGGCAGCAGACCGGATAGATTGGTGCTCGATGTCAGCCTCGAAGAAGATGCCACCGGTGAATTATCCCTGGGCGCGGCTTTTTCCAGCCTTGAAAATTTCATTTTCGAATTCAGTATCCGGGAACGCAATCTTTTGGGCCGGGCGCAGGAATTGCGGCTGAATTTCTCACTCTCCAGCCTGCGCCAACAGATCGATATCGGCTTCACCGAGCCGCGCTTTTTGGGCCGGAATATTTCAGCCGGGATTGATCTTTTCCAAATCAATCTGGAACAAAGCCGGTTCAGCAGTTTCCAGACCACCACCACAGGCCTTTCCTTGCGCCTTGGTCTGCCGATTGCCGAACGCGCCGTGCTGGCCTTGCGCTATTCCATCCGTCGCGATCTCGTGGATATCGGCAATATCGATCCGAATCGCACGTCCCGCTTTATTCGTGATCAGTTGGGGGATAATATCACGTCTTTGGTGGGCTATAGCCTGATCTATGATAGCCTCAATCATCCCTTGCGCCCAACACGTGGGCAACGGGCGGTTTTCAGCCAGGATCTGGCCGGATTGGGGGGCGATATCTTCTATCTCCGCACCCGGCTCGATTATGATAAATTCGTGCCGTTGATCTGGGGCTTTTATGGCCGCTTGGGCGCCGAAGGTGGCTATATTCGTGGCTTGGGTCAGGATATCCGGATCAATGATCGCTTCTTCCTTGGTGGGCCAAGGGTGCGCGGCTTTGATACGGCGGGTCTGGGACCGGCGGCTGTTCTGCTCGATAATGAAGGCAATCCGATTACCGGTTTCCGGCCTGATTTCATCGGGGGTGAGGCTTTCTATCAAGGGACTGCGGAATTGTTCCTGCCCTTGGGCGAAGCCGCGCGTGAATTAGGGGTGCAAGCCAGCCTTTATCTGGATGCTGCTTCCTTGTTCGAGATTAGCGGCAATACTGAGTTCGAGGGGGAAGCTGTGTTTGGCGATACAGCCAAACCCCGTATTTCTGTTGGTCTGGGCGTAGCTTGGGAATCACCCTTTGGACCATTCCGGATCGATTTCGCCAAAATCTTGCAGAGCGAAGAATTTGACGATACCAAAACGTTCCAGTTCAATGTTGGAACCAGTTTCTGAAAATATACGACCTGAAATAGAAGGAAGGACGTCTCGTGCTGAAAAAAATTCTAATGACAATGGGGCTGATCATGCTGGCGGGCGCGGCCCATGCGCAATCAACCCCCAATTCCAAAATCATCGTCGTTGATTTTGATCGGGTTTCCCGCGAATCTTTGGTGGGCAAGGATATTGCGGCCCAAACCCAATCCTTTCGTCTTGATCTGGAAGGGCAGGCCCGCGCCGTGCAGCAGCAGCTGACGGCCGAAGAAGAAGAACTGACAAAACAACGCAGCATCATCAGCCAGGATGCATTCAACGAAAAAGTGCGTACTTTCCAGCAAAAAGCGCAAAAAATGCAGGCTGATCTTCAAGGCCTTGATCGCCAGAGCGGACAGGCCATGCAGCAGGCCAATCTGGAAGTTCAGCGCGCCTTGCGGCCGATCGTGCGCGAAACAATGGAAGCGAAGGGAGCCAATATCGTTCTGGATAAAGCTCTCGTCTCGCATCATGTGGCAGGGTTGGATGTCACCACTGAAGTGATTGAAAAGCTTAATGAAGTTCTGCCAAGCTATGATGTGTCCCTGCCTAAAGTGAAAGAATGATCCGAGCTTCAGGCCAGCAGACTTATCCCGTCATGAACGAGAGAGCAAAAATCGAATGAGTGAACTGGATGTCCTTGATATTGGCGATATCGTTCGCAAGATCCCCCATCGCTTTCCCTTCCTTCTGGTGGATCGTGTGAAGGATATCGTTCCCGGTGAAAAGGCGACCGGGATCAAGAATGTGACGATCAATGAACCCTTCTTTCCCGGGCATTTTCCTGAACGGCCGGTGATGCCCGGCGTTCTGATCATCGAGGCCATGGCACAAACCTGCGGGATTTTGGTTGTTCATAGCCTGGGAGAAGAGGCTGAAGGGCGGCTTGTTTATTTCATGAGCATTGATAATGCCCGTTTTCGTAAGCCTGTAACCCCCGGCGATGTTTTGCATCTCGAGGTCGTAAAGGAGCGATCACGCGGCAATGTCTGGCGCTTTGCCTGCCTTGGCAAGGTTGAAGGGGCTGTTGTTGCTCAGGCAACTGTGGCTGCCATGCTGTTGGAAAAAGATGCAGGCTAAGCTGCGCTTCAGCTTTTTATCGCCTTCAAAAGCCATCATTAAAACCCGTCATGAAGCCAAGCTTCATGGCGGTTTTTTATGCGCATGGATCCGCTCCATTAAGAAGGTGCAACGAACAAGCGACCAAGAAAAAGCCGCCAGCAGCGGGTTGGCTGCCAGCGGCTTTTCAGATTGAGCACCGCGTGAGGCTCAAGAATTTCAGCGTTTTTCGATCGGCACGAAATCACGCTTGGGCGAACCGGTATAAAGCTGGCGTGGACGACCGATGCGCTGCACCGGATCAGCGATCATTTCATTCCACTGCGCCACCCAGCCCACGGTACGGGCGATGGCGAACAAAACAGTGAACATGGATGTGGGAAAGCCCATCGCCGAGAGAATGATGCCGGAATAAAAATCGACATTGGGATAAAGCTTTTTCTCAACGAAATAGGGATCTTCCAAAGCGATTTTTTCAAGCTCGCGCGCCACATCGAACAAGGGATTCTTGATGTTCAATTCATCCAGAACCTGATGCGCTGTTTTGCGCAATACCGTGGCCCGTGGATCGTAATTTTTATAAACCCGATGGCCAAAGCCCATCAGGCGGAAGGGATCATCCTTATCTTTAGCGCGGGCAATATATTCGGGAATACGATCAGGCGTGCCGATTTCTTCGAGCATCCGCAGGGCCGCTTCATTCGCACCGCCATGCGCCGGACCCCATAAACAGGCACAGCCAGCAGAAATACAGGCAAAGGGATTGGCACCCGAAGAGCCCGCCAAACGCACGGTGGAGGTGGATGCATTCTGCTCATGATCGGCATGCAGCGTGAAGATCATATCCATCGCATCTTCAAGAATGGGATTGACCTTATATTCCTCGCAAGGGACTGAAAACATCATATGCAGGAAATTGCCGGCATAGGATAGATCATTGCGCGGATACATGAAGGGCTGGCCCACCGAATATTTATAGGCCATGGCTGCGATGGTCGGCATTTTGGCGATCATGCGATAGCTGGCAATGATCCGCTGACGTTCATCACTGATATCGGTGCTATCATGATAAAATGCGGCCAATGCGCCCACAACCCCCACCATCACCGCCATGGGATGCGCATCGCGGCGGAAGCCGGTGAAAAAATGATTGAGCTGTTCGTGCAGCATAGTGTGATAGGTGATGTCGTGGATGAATTTCTCTTTTTCTGTCTTGGTTGGCAATTCGCCATAGACCAGAAGAAAGGCAACCTCCATGAAATCGCTTTTTTCAGCAAGCTGTTCAATGGGATAACCCCGGTACATCAACTCGCCCTTATCACCATCGATATAGGTGATCTTTGATTCGCAACTGGCTGTCGAGGTAAAGCCGGGATCATAGGTGAATTTACCGGTTTTCGCATAAAGCTTGCGAATATCCACGACATCGGGGCCAACTGTGCCTGATTTCAGCGGCATATCGAAATCAATCCCGTCACCTTTCAGTGTCAGAACCTTTTCATTCTCACCGCGAGCGGATTTGGTACTCATAGGGTATCTCTCCTTGCCCTTTTGTTATCATTCCGGGTCGAGTGGCTGACATGAAAACACATTAGGACACTCTGTTCTGTTTCAGGCTTTCGTCTGATCACGCAATCTTCCCAGACTTTCATCGCGCCCAAGCACCTCAAGGACATCATAGATGCCAGGCGAAACATTGCTGCCCGTAAGCGCCGCACGCAACGGCTGCGCGACCTTACCGAATTTTAATTCATGAGCCTCAGCAAAGGCCTGCAATGCCTGTTCAATCGATGATGCAGACCAATCCTTTATAGGTTCCAGTGCGTTGATTGAAGAGGCAAGAATGGATCGCGCCTCATCATTTAGAATTTTTTCCGCCGGCTCGTTCATAAGCAGCGGACGTTCCTTAAATAGGAACAATGCACTTTCAGACAATTCCAAAAGTGTTTTGGCCCGTTCCTGCAAGCCCGGCATGGCCTTTGAAAGCAGGGTCAGATCATCTGCCAAAAGCCCGCGGTTCAGGTCTTTTTCGAGAAAAGGGCGGACCTGTTCACAAAGCCGTGCCGGTGATGATTGCCGAATATAATGGCCATTAAAACTGGCGAGTTTCTTGAAATCAAAGCAAGCCGCGCCCTTGCCAATGCCTTCCAGCGAAAACAGCTCGATAGCATCTTCAGTGGAAATCAATTCGGTATCGCCATGCCCCCATCCAAGCCGCAACAGATAATTGCGCAGAGCCTGAGGCAAATAACCCATCTCCTGATAGGCATCGATGCCCAAAGCCCCATGGCGCTTGGACAGTTTTTTGCCATCAGGCCCATGGATCAGCGGAATATGGGCATAGACGGGAGCCGTCCAATCCATCGCATGAATGATCTGGATCTGCCGAAACGCATTGGTCAGATGATCGTCGCCGCGAATGATATGGGTGACCCCCATATCATGATCATCAACCACCACCGAAAGCATATAGGTGGGTGATCCATCGGAACGCAGCAAAACCATATCATCAAGTTCCTGATTGGGAACCCGCACAAGGCCCTGCACATGATCTTCGATCACCGTCTCACCGCTAAGGGGGGCCTTGAAGCGAATGACAAAGGGGCGACCTTCGGGGTGATCCACAGCCGTGCTATCGCGCCAGGGGCTGGCAAAGCGCAAGGGGCGGCCTTCGGCACGGGCCTGCTCTCTGGCGGCCTGCAGCTCTTCCTGGGTGGCAAAGCAGCGATAGGCATGGCCCTTTTCGAGCAATGCCTGAGCGATTTCACGATGGCGATCGGCACAGGATGCCTGCGATATGGCTTCGCCATCCCAATCAAGCTCAAGCCATTTAAGACCATCGAGAATGGCCGCGACGGCCTGATCCGTGGAGCGGCTGCGATCTGTATCTTCGATCCGCAAAAGAAACTGTCCGCCATGATGGCGGGCAAAAAGCCAATTGAACAAGGCAGTGCGGGCGCCCCCGATATGCAAAAAGCCGGTGGGCGAGGGGGCAAAGCGCGTGACCACATTCGTTTTATTCACATGAGGGCCGGAACCCATGATACTCACTACCTTATTCTTGGCCAGATCAAAGACGCTCTCTTTTGAACGCATCTTAGCGTTTCCAATCTGGACTATCAGACTTATCGGATGCAGGTTTAGCAGATCAGCCGGAAAAAGCGCTGCAAAACGTGAACCGCGATGCCTTCTAGCACAATGATTGTTCAGTCACAAAGAGGCCAATTCTGAACCCCGAAAAGAGTGTTGCAGCCTTGGTCGCACAAAATGGCCGTCCCTTTGCACCGGGCGCGCTTTTGGTGCGGGCGATTTCACTTGATCGTGAAGCCTTCATCTTGTGGAGTCCGGTGCTGATGGGCTGCGGCATCGGGGTATATTTTGCCTCTCCCTTTGAAATTCCGGTGATTTTTACGGGCCTTTCCTTCATTCTCTTGCTTGCCTTGTGGATTGTGGGCCGGGGTGTTTTCAAAATTATGATGACCGCCACATTGCTCATGATCAGTGGGCTGATGCTGGCGCAATGGCGGAGTGCGCAGGTCGCCGCCCCGGTTTTAAACGAATCGACCCGCCCCATCGCGCTTTCGGGGCAGATCGCCAGAATCGAGCCGCAGCAGGGCACGTCTGCCCGTTTTACCCTCAACCAACTACAGATGGCTGGATTTGATCCGCACGATACGCCCCAAAAAATCCGGGTCACCGTTCGCACGCAATTTGGAGAGGCAAAGCCGGGGGATCGTGTTTCATTCCGCGCCATTCTCAATCCCCCGCCAGAACCGGTGATCCCTGATGGCTTTGATTTTGCCCGCGATGCATATTTTAAGGGAATTGGGGCCGTGGGCTTTGCAGTGAGTGATGTGGCAATTATCGGTCGGGCGACGGAGTTCTCCATCCTCTCAAAAATTGAAGGGCTGCGCTATCAATTGGCTGATCGCGTGCGCCAAAGGCTGGGGCCGGATGCCGGCCCGATGGCCGCCGCCTTACTCACCGGGATGCGCAGCCCCATCGCCGAGAAGGATGTGAACGCTATGCGGGTGGCGGGATTGGCGCATTTGCTGGCCATTTCCGGCCTTCATATTGGTCTTGTGACCATGGTGGCGTTTTTTGTTTTGCGTGCGGGAATTGCGCTGGTCCCGGCCATCGCTTTGCGCCTTGATGGGCGCAAGCTGGCAGCCATTGGCGCGTGGATGATTGCTTTGGGCTATTTTTTACTGTCCGGTGCCACGATCCCCACCCAAAGGGCCTTTCTCATGACCAGTGTCATTTTATTGGCGCTGCTCATGGGGCGGCAGCCCTTTACCTTACGGCTGGTAGCATTTTCAGCTTTTATCACCTTGCTGTTTTCTCCGGAAGCCCTGCTCAGCCCCAGCTTTCAAATGTCATTTGCTGCGGTGACGGCGCTTGTGGGGGCTTATGAGATTCTGTCTGGGAAATCCTGGCTGAAACCAGATAAAAGCCGCTTTGGCCGCAGGATCGCTTTTTATTTTCTGGGGGTGAGCCTCACCACCATCATCGCTGAGATCGCCATCGCGCCATTTGCTGCCTATCATTTCAATCAATTCACCAGCTATGGGTTGCTGGCCAATCTGGTGGCTGTGCCGCTGATGGCTTTTGTGGTGATGCCCGCCGGGCTTTTGGCACTGATCCTGATGCCTTTGGGGCTGGAGGGTTGGGCGCTGGATCTGATGGGTCTTGGGGTTTCGATTATTTTAAAGACCGCGCATCAGGTTACGGGATTGCCGGGCGCGGAATGGATCATCCCCGCTTTGCCAACCATGGCGCTGGTATTTTTTGTGATGGCGGGATTATGCTTTTTTTTATGGCAGCAGATGATCTTGCGATTGCTATCGCTCCCTTTATTGCTCGTGGCTGCGGCGCTGGCCGCTTCACAGCGCCCGCCTGATCTTCTGATAAGCCGGGATGCCGATCTTTTTGGGGCCACAACAGTTGATGGCCTTGCGGTTTCAACCCTAAGCAAGGCCCGCTATAGCCGAGAGCAATGGACAAGGGTGACCGGGGCCGAAACAGCGTTTTTATGGAATAAGGCCTTGATGGAGAGAGAGGCCGGCAAGGGAAGAGCGGGGCGGCCTTTAGCCCAGTGCGATGCCATGGGCTGCACGATGGGCACGGCCCCCAATCTGATCAGCATAGCCTTTACCCCCGAAGCCCTGCGGGAAGATTGCCACAAAGCCCATATTCTGTTGGCAGCCATCCCGGTTTGGGGTGCGTGCCCGATCCCTGACATTGTCATCGATCGTTTCGATGTCTGGCGGGATGGAGCCCATGCCCTTTGGATCGATGGTGGGAATATCAAGATCAGATCTGTGCGGGAGGCACGAGGCAACCGACCCTGGGTACGAAACAGACAGCATAAAGAAACCGAACAAAACCAACAAAGCGATGAGGATGGATCAAGCGCATTTGAAAGCCCTGATGAGAGCTTTCAATAGCGACGCAAAAGCCCCACCAGGCGCCCTTGGATGCGCACACGATCCGCTGCCAAGCGTTGCACCTGATATTGCCTGTTTGAGGGGATCAATTCAATTTCGCGCCCCGCGCGCCTGATCTTTTTCAGGGTGGCTTCCTGCCCATCCACCAAAGCCACGATGATTTCGCCATCGCGGGCGGTATCGCATCCCGCAATCACAATGGTATCGCCATCCAGAATACCGGCTTCGATCATGCTGTCGCCATCAACGGTCAGGGCATAATGCAGCCCTGCGCCGATCATCCCTTCAGGGACGGAGACAAAGTTGTCGCTATTTTCAAGGGCTTCGACGGGGGTGCCCGCAGCAATCCTGCCATGCAGCGGGATCATGATTCCGGCATCTGAAGACTTCGCCGCCTTTTGCGTGCGAACCTCGCGGGATGCATCCGCCTGATCGCCCATGACAGCAACATCTGCATCAGCAGCAGAAGGGCGACTGAAGGGCAGGATGGTTCCCCCCGGATAACCCTGATCAGCCTGCGAGACGGCACGACCTGTCTTCTCTGCATCGGATTGCACAGAAGGCGAGGGGCGCGCCAAGACCGATTGCACAGACCCCCGCCCTTGGTCCGACCCGAAAGAGGCTCCCCCTTCAGGCAGGCGGATGACATCAAGGGCCCGCGCCTTATTCGGCAAACGGCGGATGAAGCCGCGTTCTTCAAGGGCGGTGATCAATCTATGAATGCCGGATTTTGAAGCCAGACCCAAAGCATCTTTCATCTCATCAAAAGAAGGCGATACCCCCGTGCTTTTCAGCCGCTGATGAATGAAATGGAGCAGTTGATGCTGCTTTTTGGTGAGCATGAGCCAGGCTCCTGAAGGGTGCATGTTTTACTTATGTTCCATCTTAGTTCACGGGAACAATCTGTCAAGACCCCATTTCGCCATCCTTTTAAAGGCCCCACAAAGTGACTTTTCAAATCCCACAATGTTGATCCAAAAGCAGGATCGTGACCGGATCATCCGTCTCGGCTTTCGGGGCATGAGGGGGGCGCAGGATCAGGGCATTGGCTTGGGCAAAAATGCTCAGCACGCTGCTATCATCCTTGGGCAGGGGCTTCACATGCGCATGGCCTTCGGCATCAAGCCAGAAAACGGCCCGGAGATAAGCCTCTCGCGGGCCATTTGCAGCCAAAGACCCAGCAAGGCGGGCGGCCTGCGGATGGGGCAGGCGCGGGGCGCGACCCGCCAGCGCATCGATGGCAGGGCCTAAAAACAAAAGAGCACAGACCAAAGCCGAAACCGGATTGCCTGGCAAACCAAGGAGCGGCATATCCCGCAATCGACCAAACACGATCGGCTTGCCGGGTTTAAGCGCTACTTTCCAGAAGGCGAGATTGGCTTTTTCATCCTGCATCGCCTGTGCCACCAGATCATAATCCCCCACACTGGCGCCCCCCACCGTTACCAGCAGATCGCAGCCCCTGGCCATGGCGATGGCGGCTGCGAGTTGGTCCGGTTGATCCCGGGCGATGGGCAGATGCACCACATCCCCCCCACGGGCGATGATCATCGCTGATAAGGCAGGGCTGATGGAATCGATGATCGCATCCTTTCCCAGCGTTTCGCCGGTTTGCACCAGTTCATCGCCAGTGCTCAACAGGCCGATCCGGGGCTTTCGATAAACCTCGACCCAGGGAACATTGGCCGCCGCGATCACCGCCAGATGACGCGGTGAAAGCGAAGTGCCAACCTCCAGCACGGGATCGCCTATCGTGAAATCGAGGCCCTTGCGCCGGATATTCGCTCCCGTCTGCACTGATTTGTGCAAAATGATATGTTGATCACCGCTGCTTTCGGTTTGTTCCTGCATGATCACGGCATCCGCGCCATCGGGCAGGGCTGCACCGGTGAAAATGCGGATGGCGCTGCGCGCCGGCAAGGGGCCATCAAAGCCTGCACCCGCGCGGGAAACCCCTGCAAGCTTTAGCTTTTGATGGGGTGAGGTGCTGTCGGCGGCACGGATCGCATAGCCATCCATGGCCGAAAAATCCGCCGGGGGCTGGGTTCGGCGGGCCAGCACCGGGGCCGCCAGAACACGATCATAACAGGCCATCAGCATCAGGCTTTCCCGCCCCTGCGGGGCCAGCCCTTCAAGGATTGTCCGGCGGGCCTCTTCAACGCTGATCATGGCGTCTCCTCGTGATAATCGCCTGATTTCCCCCCTTCCTTATGCACCAATCGCAGATCGCCGATCCGCATGGTTTTTTCCACGGCCTTCGCCATGTCATATAAGGTGAGGGCAGCCAGAGAACAGGCGGTGAGGGCTTCCATTTCAACCCCGGTTCGTTCCTGGGTCGATACTTCAGAGATAATTTCAATCCCTTCATCAATCGCATTGAAATCAATGGATAAAGCGGTAATCGCCAAAGGATGACACAAAGGGATGAGATCGCCGGTTCGCTTGGCAGCCATGATCCCGGCGATGCGGGCGGCGGCAATGGCATCGCCCTTGGCAAGGCCGCCTTTCATGATCAGATCGCGGGTTTTGGGGGACATGAAAAGGATGCCCTTGGCCATGGCTTTTCGCGCCGTCACCCGTTTTTGCGAGACATCGACCATATGCGCTGCCCCGCTTTCATCCAGATGGGTGAGCCTTTGCCCCGCCTGATCCTTGATGATTTTTTCAGGCATCCGCCCGCTCCAACAAAGCACGGGTGGCACGGGTGACATCTTTCTGGCGCATCAGCGATTCCCCGATTAAAAAGCTGGTCACGCCCTTTTGGGCACATAAAGCGAGATCAGCGGGGGTGAACAGCCCCGATTCGGCCACCAGCAGGCGATCGGGCGGCACATCGGCGCAAAGATCGAGGGTGGTCTTGAGATCAACACTCAGTGTTTTCAGATTGCGATTATTGATCCCGATCAGGGGCGAGGGGATATTGAGCGCGCGCTGCAATTCATCCCTGTCATGCACCTCAACGAGGATATCCATCCCAAGGCTTTGGGCAGCCTGCGCCAATTCCAACGCCTGATCATCATCAAGTGCGGCCATGATCAGCAAAATGCAATCCGCACCCAAAGCCCTTGATTGGGTGATCTGATAGGGATCGAGCATGAAATCCTTGCGCAAAACCGGAAGGGACACCACAGCCCTTGCCGCGCCCAAAAAGGCATCATCGCCCATGAAATAGGGCTTATCGGTCAGCACCGATAAACAGCTGGCCCCGCCCGCCTCATAGGCAAGGGCCAGGGTTGCGGGATCGAAATCAGCCCGGATCAGCCCTTTCGAGGGGCTGGCCATTTTAATTTCACAAATCAATCCATAGCGATTATCCGCACGGGCTTTTTGCAAAGCCTGATAAAAGCCGCGCGGCGGGCTGATCTGATCAAGCCTTTGTTCCAGATCGGCAAGGGACAGCGCTTGTTTGTCCTTGGCGATCTGCTCGCGCTTATCCGCGCAAATTCTGCTCAAAACATCAGACATCGGCTGTTTCTCCACGGCTATAGGCCGCCCAGTCATTCAAAAGGGCCAAAGCCTTGCCGCTATCAATGGCATTTTGGGCCATGGCAACACCGGCTGCCACATCAGCTGCGCCACCGCCCAGCATCAGCGCCGCCCCGGCATTCAGGGCCACAACATCCCGATAAGCCGAAGGCTGCCCCATCAAAAGATCGCGCAAGGCGGCGGCATTATAGGCCGCATCACCACCCTTTAAAGCTTCCAGGGGATGGCGTTTCAGGCCGAAATCTTCGGGGCGGATGGTCATCTCCTCAAGCTTTCCATTGCGAAAACTGACCACCGAGCTTTCCGTGCTGATGCTCAATTCATCCAATCCATCATGGCCATGCACCACCCACACATGTTCGGACCCCAAAAGCCCAAGGGTTTCCGCCAGCGGTTTCAGCCAGCGTTGATCATAAACCCCGATCAGTTGGCGCTTGGCCCCCGCCGGATTGGTGAGAGGGCCCAGAATATTAAAAATGGTGCGCACGCCCAGTGATTTTCGCACCAAAGCCACATGGCGCATGGCTTCATGATGGCGCGGGGCCAATAAAAAGCACAGGCCAAACCGATCGAGCGCGCCTTGAACGCGATCAAGGGGCGCATCCATTGCCACGCCCAGATGGGCCAACACATCCGAGGAGCCAGACAGAGAGGAAACGGCGCGATTGCCGTGCTTGGCCACCGGCACACCGGCAGCAGCCGCAACAATGGCGGCGGCAGTGGAGATATTATAGGTGCCCAAGCCATCGCCGCCGGTGCCGCAGGTATCCACCGTGCCGGGGGGTGCCTGAAGGGGCAGGGCATTGGCGCGCATCACATCCGCACCCCCGGCGATTTCCGCTACGGTTTCCCCACGCATTTTAAGGCCCATCAAAAAGGCCGCGATTTCGACATCTTCTGCCGCCCCATCCATGATCAGCCGAAAGGCATCGCGAGCTTCGGCACGATCCAATGCATGGCCATCGGCGATGCGGGCGATGATTTTCTGCAGATGCGACATTTCAGATCACCCCTTCGCTATGAAAGGCATCGGCCAGCGCCAGAAAATTTCCCAATATTTTATGGCCATGATCAGAGGCAATGCTTTCAGGGTGAAATTGCACCCCATGAAGCGGTTGATCAACATGCTGCAAACCCATGATCAGGCCATCTTCGGAACGGGCGGTGATCGAAAGGCAGGAGGGCAGATCATCCTCAGACACGATCAGAGAATGATAGCGCGTGGCATTGAATGGCGAGGGCAGGTCCCTGAACACCCCCCGCCCATCATGGCTGATGGTGCTGACCTTGCCATGCATCACTTTGGGCGCCCGCTTCACGGTTCCACCAAAAACTTCGCCGATGGCCTGATGGCCCAAACACACGCCCAAAATGGGCAAGCGGCCCGCCGATTTTGCGATCAGATCCCTGGTGATCCCGGCATCACTTGGGGTCCCCGGTCCGGGTGAGATGATCACCCCATGGGGGCGCATTTCACGAAGCACAGCATCGACACTGATGGCATCATTGCGCACGACCTGAATATCGGCCCCCAATTCACCCAGATAATGGAATAAATTGAAGGTGAAGCTATCGTAATTATCGATCAGTAAATACATCAAGAACACGCTTATCCTGAAGTTGCATTATAAGCCCCATCGCTGG
This sequence comes from Iodidimonas nitroreducens, assembly GCA_000710935.1. Lineage (GTDB taxonomy): Bacteria > Pseudomonadota > Alphaproteobacteria > Sphingomonadales > Rhodothalassiaceae > Iodidimonas > Iodidimonas nitroreducens. The sequence continues at coordinate 25,554 of BAYV01000009.1, forward strand.
GCAGAGCCATCTGATGCCTGCCAAAAATCATGATCGGGTCGCCTTTTCGTAAGAAAGTGTTTATCAGTGTCCCTGCAAATGAACCAGCCCGAAGCGTCCTCATGATGCATTTCGGGAGATGAGGCGAGATGTGACGGCCAAAAATCAGCAAAAACAGCGTCAAAAGCAAAAGCCCGTCAAAACGGCCAGGATCGGAACCGGTTACAAAACATGGCTTGCGCGGGCGGGGCGGGGCCTTGGCCTGATCGGTACAGTGGCGATTTTTGGCGTTAGCCTTCTGGCTTTATGGCATCTTTCGGGGCTTTACTCATCGTCTGAAAGGGCAGAGCCCGATAAAAGCGCTGCGGTTACGGCCCTAAAAACTGCGCCGCCGCATATCTCAAAAAGCACATCCCTTGCCAATCCCGAGATCGAGGGGGCAAAGCCCCGGCCCCTGATTGCGCGAACGCCGCCGGGCTTACCGGCATGGCAGGCGAACGCCGCAGCTTATCCGAAAGCCACGGGCGGCTCCCTCCATCCAGCTATTGTTTTGGTGATCGATGATCTGGGGTTGGATAAAGCCGCGGGCAGGGCGGTGATTGCACTTCCTGGACCCTTGACCCTCGCCTTTTTGCCCTATGCCGATGATTTGCCCCAACAAACCGCCAGCGCCCGGGGGCGCGGCCATGAATTGCTGGTGCATATGCCGATGGAGCCGATGAGCGACAGCGCCGATCCCGGCCCCATGGCACTTTTAAGCGCATTGGATCAAGCGGCCATGCAAAGCCGGCTCGATTGGAATCTCAGCCGTTTTCAAGGCTATGTGGGGATCAATAATCATATGGGCAGCCGCCTCACCGCCGATGAAAAGGCCATGACCCTGATCATTGGTGATCTGAAAAAGCGGGGCTTGCTGTTTTTGGATTCGCGCACCACGGTGAAAACTGTGGCCAGCCGATTGGCGAAAGATCATGATGTACCCAGTCTATCGCGCGATGTGTTTCTTGATAATGATCGCAGCGCCCAAGCGGTGAAGGCCCGGCTAAAGGAAATGGAGCATATCGCCCTAGAAACCGGGCTGGCCATCGGGATTGGCCATCCCCATGATGAAACGATCAAGGCCATTGCCCAATGGCTGCCCGATGCCCAAAAGCGCGGCTTTGTGCTGCTGCCTTTGAGCGCCGCCATCATCCGCCAGCAATCGCTGTATCGCCATATGGCTGAAAGGCAGGATGGGGCGCGCTGAAGCCTTTCCCGGCTTCAATCCAGCCCAATCCTTAATCCAGTTTTGGCCCATGGCCGGGAAGCTGGGCAAAGCGCACCGCTTCTTCGGCAGCACGAAAAAGGGCTTTGGCTTTGTTTTCACATTCCTGATGTTCCATTTCCGGAACGCTATCGGCCACCAGACCGGCCCCGGCATGAACGTGCATAACGCCATCTTTCACCACCGCCGTGCGCAAAACGATGCAGGTATCCATGCTGCCATTGGCGGCAAAATAACCCACCGCCCCGGCATAAGGTCCTCGGCCTTCGCTTTCCAGTTCATCGATGATTTCCATGGCCCGGATTTTGGGGGCACCCGAAACGGTTCCGGCAGGAAAACCGGCTTCCAGAGCGGCCACGCTATCGAATTTTTCTTCATCAAGCCTGCCGGTCACATTCGAGACGATATGCATCACATGGGAATATTTCTCGACCAGATTGCGCTGGGTGACCTTCACCGTGCCGGGGATGGCGACCCGGCCCACATCATTGCGGCCCAGATCCAAAAGCATCAGATGTTCCGATAGCTCCTTGGGATCGGATAAAAGATCGGCCGCCAGAGCTTCGTCTTCTGCGGCATCCTTGCCCCGGGGGCGGGTTCCGGCGATTGGCCTGATGGTCACATCCCCATCGCGGGCGCGGACCAGAATTTCAGGCGACGAGCCTACCAGTGCGGCTTCCTCGAAATTCAGAAAATAAAGAAAAGGCGAGGGATTGAGCCGCCGCAGTGTGCGGTAAAGCGCAAAGGGCGGTAAGGTGAAGGGCACTGAAAAGCGCTGGGAGAGCACCACCTGAAAAATATCGCCTGCGGCCATATGCTCTTTGGCGCTGGCCACCATCTGGCGATAGCGATCAAGGCCGGTATGGCTGGTGATCTCGGCCTGCGCCGCGTTTTTGCTGCCGTTTTTCGCCCGGATCATCGGCAGGGGCTTTGATAGCGCTTCCTCTGCTGATTGCAGCCTTGAAAGCCCCGCATCATAGGCCGCATCGGCGCTGATTTCGGCATTCGGGCGCAAAGGGGTAACCAAAGTGATGCGATCGGTAACCTGATCGAAAATGGCCATCATGGTGGGGCGCAGAAACAGAGCCGTGGGCAGGCCATAGGGATCGGGATTGCCCGGACCCAGATCTTCCATCAGGCGCACCATATCATAGCCCATATAACCCACCAATCCCGCCGCCATAGGGGGGAGGTCCGAAGGCAGATCAATCAGCGATTCTTTTAGCAAACGGCGCAAGGCCGGCATAGCGGGCAGATCATCGGGCATAAAATGGGCGGGCTGGCCGGGGGTGATCTGCGCCCGTTCCGCCCGATTGCCATGGCAGCGCCAGATCAGATCCGGGGCGAATCCGATGATCGTATAGCGCCCGCGCACGGCCCCGCCTTCCACCGATTCCAGCAAGAAGCTGCCGGGCTGGCCGCCGGTGAGCTTCAGATAGGCAGAAACCGGCGTTTCCAGATCCGCCACCAGGCGGGTGGCCAGAACCTGGGCGATGCCACGATCATAAAGCAAGCGGGCATCATCGCGTGAAACCGTTTCGTCCGGCACCTAGAAACCACCCTGGGGGGTAAGAGCTGCTTGGGGATCAACGATTTGCTGGAACAGTTCGCTATTCACTTCAACCCCCAGATCGGCACGCAGGGCATTTTCATATTGCACCAGAGCATCATTTAAAAGTGCGGTGCCCAAATCCTGGATCAGGGCATCATAAGCCACAGGATCCTGTGCGGGATCACCGGGCTTTACCTCATCAAGCCTGACGATGACATAGCCATCGCCATTGGCAGTGCGTTCGACACTGATTTCACCAACATCCATCCGAAACATCAAACGCCCAACCACAGGGGCCACCTGCTGGCCCTGATCGACCCGCGACCGGATCACCCAATCGGATGAAGCAAGGCCGGCATCATTTTCTTTGGCCAGATCAGCCGCCGCCTTGCCAGCGCGAAGGGCGGTGGCAATGGTTTCTGCCTGCGCCCCGGCCTGTGCCAGCTTGCGTTCATTGATCAGCCGATTCAAAAGCTGGGTGCGAACATCTTCAAAAGGCCGTTGCTGGGGCGGGATTTCATCCACCACATCCACCAGCACAAAGCCGCCATCATCGCTCGGCTCAAGCAAAGCAGGCTCATCAATGGCCAGTTCCCAGCCTTTGGCCAGATGGCGCGCAACGGCCCCCTCAACCGCACCGCCCTCAGCCAATCGACCATCGCGTGACACGGTGGCTTCTGCATAGGTCAGCCCCAATTCATTGGCGATTTCCTTGAGCCCAACACCCCGGGCCAGCATGTCTTCGGCTTTGACCGAAATATCATAAACCGTTTCCAGCGCTTTTTCTTCGGCCAGATCCTGACGGAGTGTTGCGGCAACCTGATCAAGGGGGCGATCAAGGGGTGGGGTGATGGATCGCACCCGAAAGACATGCCAGCCGAAAACGCTTTGGGCGGGGGGGCTCAGCGCCCCTTCATCTGTGGCGAAAACGGCATCGGCCACCCGGGCATTATAATCGGTTTCCAGATCGGTGCGGCTGACATCGCCCAGGGTAATCTCATCAACGCTGAAATCGGTCATTTCTTTGACAAGGCTGGCGAAATCTTCCCCGCTTTCAATCCGGCGGACGAAGGTTTCCGCCTTTTCCTTTTCATCTACACCAAAAGAAACGATATCCACCGTGCGTAATTCAGGGATCTGAAATTGCGCCAAACGCTCTTCATAAGCGGTGGCCAGCTCTTCATCGGTGATGTTTTCTGGTTTGGCGACGGAAGCCGGTGAGATTTCCGCCACTGCGATGGCCCGATAAGGCGGGGTCATATAGCCGGATTTTTCCAGTTCATAAGCCGCCAGCAGTTCATCTTCCGAAGGGGCATCCACAGCGCCGATTTCACTGGCAAGAACGCTGAGAATGGTCGCCTTCCGCCCTTCATTGCGAAAGCGGAACAAAGGCTTGGCCAAAGCATCGGGAACCGGACGCCCCGCGACCAGCGTTTGGAGCATCTGCCGCCTGACAATATCTGTGCGCAGGGATGTTTCAAATTCAGCCGCCGTAAGCCCGGCACGGGCGATCTGATTTTCATAGGCCTGCCGATCGAATTTGCCATCAAACCCGGCAAAGGCCTCAACACCGCGCAAAATATCCACGACCTGACGATTGCTGCCGCGCAGGCCCAGATCGCGGGCATGGCTGACGAAAAGCTGTTCTGAAATGAGCTGCTGCAAAACCTGCTGGGGAATACCCAAACCCAAAGCCTGCTGACGATCAATCGGTTGGCCGATCTGGGATTCGATCTGACGCAGGCGCTGATTATAAGCCCGATCGAATTCCACGACATCAATTTCAGAATCCCCCACACTGGCAATCGTGCGGCCGCCGGTATTGGAAAACAGATCGGGAATCCCCCATAGGGCGAAGCTGGCAATCAAAAGACCCAAAAGGGCAAGAACCACAAATGATCCCAAGGTGCTGCGAATGGCGCTGAGCATGAATTTTATCTCGCTCTAGATGATAAAGGAGCCGCATGATCGAGGCATTGATTTGAGGCGCAGTGTAATGGCTGAAGCGTCAATTGCAAATATCGACCGTTCTTGGCGTTTTCTTATGGTGCTGATAGATATATCTGCAAGGATAATCTGTATCTTTTGGCCGATTTCCCGCTAAACATGCTGATCAATGGGGAAAAAGCCTGCCGATCGCAGCCTATCACGCAAGGAACCTTCTTATGTCTCAGCCAGCTATCAGGCCATTGGTTGCCGGAAACTGGAAAATGTTTGGTCTCAGGTCCGCGCTTGCTCAGATTGAACGCTTGCGCGCATTATTGGCCGCAAACCCACCCGGGGCAGACTGCGCCATCTGCCCGCCTTTCACCCTGATCGATGCCGCCATCAAAATCACCGCTGGCAGCGCAATCGCCATTGGGGCACAGGATTGCCATAGCGCGGATGAAGGAGCCCATACCGGCGATATTGCCGCCCCGATGCTGGCCGATCTGGGGGTGCGCCATGTGATTATTGGCCATTCAGAACGGCGCACGGATCATGGCGAGGGTGATTCTCTGGTTATGGCCAAGGCGTGCGCTGCCCATAAAGCGGGCCTATCGGCGATCATCTGTGTGGGGGAAACCCTTGCCCAGCGCGATGCCGGGGCGGCTCTTGATATTGTCATAAAGCAGCTTGAAGGATCGGTGCCTGCCAAAGCCAATGCCGCGAACAGCATCATTGCTTATGAACCGGTTTGGGCGATTGGCACCGGGCGCACGCCACAAACGGATGATATCGCCCAGATGCATCAGGCGATCCGATCCTATCTCACCAACCGCTTTGAAGATGGTGGATCAATGCGCATTTTATATGGGGGATCGGTGAAGCCCAAAAATGCGGGTGAATTGATGTCGGTGGCTCATGTCAATGGCGCTTTGGTCGGGGGGGCAAGCCTTGACAGCGGCGATTTCAATGCCATTCTCGATGCTTATCGGCGTTGAAAATAGCCGCTTTGCCTGGCGCCTTGCTATGGCTCGGCTTTTTGTTCATCGTCGGCGCTATAAACTTCTTGCTGGTCATTGTCGTTTGTCTGCGTTAGACAGGCGGCCAATGCGCCAACGGGGGTTCGCCCGGGATGGTGCGTTCCACATTTTATCTGCATGGTACTTATAAGATGCAAGTCGTTCTTCTTATTGTTCATCTGGCCATCGCCATTGCTCTGGTTGGTGTTATTCTTTTGCAGCGATCCGAAGGTGGCGGATTGGGCATGGGTGGCGGCCCCGGCGGTATGATGTCGGCGCGCGGTGCGGCTGATCTGCTGACCAAGACCACATCCATTCTGGCGGCTGGTTTTCTGATCACCAGCCTGACCTTGGCGATTCTTGCAGGCCAGGGTGAGGATAATCGTTCGGTTCTGGATGAAACCCCGGTCGAACAGCCGCAATCGGATACGCCCAGCGTTCCCGTACCGGAATAATTAACGTTTTTCGGTCCACGCCTTTTCCTGCTTGTTGTGGGCTTTTTTGTGTAAAGTCTGCTTTGGTGGGGATATTTTCATGATTGTCCTGAAATCCAGAACTGTTGCTTTGCCAATAGTCAACAATAGTGCGCGTTCATGACCCGTTTCATCTTCATCACCGGCGGCGTTGTCTCTTCCCTTGGAAAGGGCCTTTTATCGGCCGCTTTGGGAACCTTATTGCAGGCGCGTGGCTATTCCGTTCGCTTGCGCAAGCTTGATCCTTATCTCAATGTCGATCCGGGCACCATGAGCCCCTATCAGCATGGCGAGGTTTATGTCACCGATGATGGGGCGGAAACCGATCTTGATCTGGGGCATTATGAACGCTTTACCGGGGTGCCTTCGCGTTCCACCGATAATATCACCTCAGGCCGTGTGTATCAGGATATCCTGACCAAGGAACGCCGGGGCGATTATCTGGGCGGCACGGTTCAGGTGATCCCCCATGTTACCGATGCGATCAAGAATTTTGTGCTGGCTGAAACCGCTGGTATCGATTTTGTCTTATGTGAAATCGGGGGCACGGTAGGCGATATTGAAAGCCTGCCATTCATGGAAGCCATCCGCCAATTGGGCACCGAGCTGGAGCGTGGGCAATCGTGCTTCATCCATCTCACCCTTGTGCCTTTCATCAAAGCGGCGGGTGAACTGAAAACCAAGCCAACCCAGCATTCGGTAAAGGAATTGCGCGGGATCGGGATTTCGCCCGATGTGCTTGTATGCCGGGCCGAGCACCCCATTCCCCTCAGTGATCGCCACAAGATCGCTTTGTTTTGCAATGTCGCCAAATCGGCAGTCGTTCAGGCGCTTGATGTGTCATCGATCTATGAAGTGCCCATTGCGTATCATGCCGAAGGTCTTGATGACGAGGTGCTCAAGGTTTTTGGCATCCCCACCGATCCCCCCATCGATCTCAACGGCTGGAAAGAGATCGTGCACAATCTCAACCATCCCGAAGGCGAGGTGACCATCGCTATCGTCGGGAAATATACCGGCCTAAAAGATGCTTATAAATCTTTGGGAGAGGCGTTGATCCATGGCGGCATCGCCAATCATGTGCGGGTGCGGATCGAATGGATCGAGGCGGAAGTTTTTGAACAGCCCGATGCCATTCATCGCCTTGAGGATGTGCATGGCATTCTGGTGCCGGGCGGCTTTGGTCATCGCGGCACAGAAGGCAAAATTGCCGCCGCCCGCTTTGCCCGCGAACATAATGTGCCCTTTTTCGGCATCTGCCTGGGGATGCAGATGGCGGTGATCGAGGCCGCCCGCAATATGGCCGGGATCAAGGACGCCGGTTCAACCGAATTTGGCGAATGCAACGCCCCCATTGTGGGGTTGCTCACGGAATGGGCCACCGAAGCGGGCATTGAACTGCGCGATCAGGATACCGATCTGGGGGGCACTATGCGTTTGGGGGCCTATCCCGCCTTGTTAAAGCCCGGATCGCATGTGCATGAGATTTATGGGGCCGACCGTATCTCCGAACGGCACCGCCATCGTTATGAAGTGAATATTTCCTATCAACAGGATCTGGAAAAAGCGGGGCTGGTGTTTTCCGGAATCTCACCTGATAACAGCCTGCCTGAAATCGTCGAAATTCCCGGGCATCCTTGGTATATCGGCGTGCAATTCCACCCCGAATTGAAATCAAAACCTTTTGATCCGCATCCCCTTTTTGCCAGCTTCATCGGCGCTGCCTTAAAGCAGAGCCGATTGGTTTAAGCAGCCGAACGATACTCAAAATCCCGCATCCGGCATATCCAGAACCGTGGTATCGAGCGACGCCAGAAACGCTGCCTGCGGCCCGGTTTTGGGCAATTCATGATGGAAGAAATAGCGCGCCGTCATCAGCTTTCCGGCATAAAAGGCCCGTTCATCACCCGATGCCTGCTCAATCGCCGCAGCAGCACTGGTGGCTTGGCGCAGCCACATCCAGGCCATCACGATATGGCCGGTCATCAGCAGATAATCATGGGAATTGGCCAGAAAGCTTTCGGTCTTGCCCTCGCGGGCGGCACCTACCAGCTTCATCGTCACCCGCGACATCAAATCAACAGCGCCCTGCATGGCGGCAACAAACTCTTCCAATGCCGGATATTTTGCTGCCGCGCCAATGGCCTCTCCCATGCGTTCCATCACCATATGGAATGCGCGGCCCTGATCGGCCATCACCTTGCGCCCCAAAAGATCAAGACTTTGGATGCCATTGGTGCCTTCATGAATAGGATTGAGGCGATTATCGCGATAAAGGCGTTCCAGCGGATAATCGCGGGTATAGCCATAGCCCCCTAAAATCTGCATCCCCAGCTTATTGGCTTCAAGGCAGAATTCCGATGGCCAGGCCTTGGCCAGCGGCGTCAGAAAATCGAGCAAAAGCAACAGGTCGACTTTTTCCTTAGGGTCATCGCTTTGCTGCGCATGATCCAAAAGATGCGCGCAATAAAGGCACAGGGAAAGGCCACCCTCGACATAGGATTTCTGGGCCAGCAGCATATGCCGCACATCGGCATGGGCAATGATCGGCACCTGCGGGGCTTCGGGGTCTTTGGCATCAACCGGGCGCCCCTGGGGCCTTTGGCGCGCATAATCAAGGGAATAAAGATAGCCCGCGTAACCCATCATGGTGGCCCCAAGTCCCACGCCGATGCGGGCTTCATTCATCATATGAAACATCGTGCCAAGCCCATGATGGGGCTTCCCCACCAAAAAGCCCTGACAGGCACCGGATTCGCCAAAATTGAGCAGGCAATTGGTGGTACCACGATAGCCCATTTTGTGATTGAGCCCGGCCAAAGCCACATCATTGGAACCAAGGGTTTGACCCTGTTCATCCAGCCGATATTTGGGCACGATGAACAGCGAAATGCCCTTCACCCCGGCGGGGCCACCGGGGATTTTTGCCAGGACCAGATGGATGATATTCTCGCTCAGATCATGATCGCCCCCCGATATCCACATTTTCGTGCCGCTGATCTGATAGCTGCCATCCGCATTGGCCACGGCTTTGGTGCGGATATCGCCCAAAGAAGATCCTGCCTGCGGCTCTGAAAGGCACATGGTGCCAAAAAATCGGCCCTCCAGCATGGGTTTTAAAAAACGTTCCTTTTGCCATGAATCGCCATGCGCCGTCAGCAGATTGGCCGCCGCGATGGTCAGAAAGGGATAGGCCGTGGTGGCGGCATTGGCCCCTGTAAAAATGGCCGCCACAGCCTGGCTGATGCATAAAGGCAATTGCATCCCGCCTTCATCTTCATCCCGATGCGCCAGATGAAAGCCGCCTTCAAGATAAGCGCTCATCGCCTCTTTCACTTCGGGGATCAGGCTGACCTTATCGCCATCGAATTGCGGCTCTTGTTCATCGGATTTATGGGCGTGATTGGCAAATTTATCGATGGCCAGCTTTTCCGCCGCATCGATCACCGCTTCATAGGTGGCCCGATCATGATCCTTGAACCGGGGATAGTGGCTAAGCTTTTCAACATCGAGCATTTCATAAAGCTGAAACGCCAGATCCCGGCGATTGATGATGCGGTCCATAAACGACTCCTAAGCTGATATTCTGTCCATTTTATAGAGATGGAACAGAAAAGACATAGCTGATCAAATGGGGGGTTCTGCTGAGGATGGGAAAGGGTGGACTCCGGGTCTCTGCCCGGGGTGACGAAATTTATATGGCGTATCATAAACTTACGTCATCCCGGACGCGGGGCAGCCCGAAGGGATGCGCCGCAGAGCCGGGATCCACGCTTCGGCACGCTCAGCCCTTCACGAGATGGACCCCGGGTCTCCACCCGGGGTGACGGAATAAAAAGCAAAAATAAGATTTTACTGAATTTTCTTTAGAGACTGAGCGAGAAGGACATAAAGCTTGCCCATATCCGATGAAATCAGGGTCACCGACATGGCGCTATGGCGATCGCGTGTTGAAATCTGTTCCATCAGGGCTTCAAAATCACGGAAGAATTTCAATACGGTATCGCGAAATTCACGATCATTTTCAAACATCTGGGTGATGCGTTGGCGGGTTTTCCGATCCGCCATGCGCACCGCCCGGCGCGAAAAGATGGAGCGATCACCGGACAGATAGCGCTGCCACACCTCATCGGGCACATCATCATCAAGAATTTTATCGATATCCACCGAAGCCGAATGCAGGCTATCCACCAGAAGCGACGATGTTCTGACAAATTCATCGCTGGAGGCGGCCAGCAGGCGGCGCTCCACCTCCTCGGATTTACTGAGAAAGCTGTTGGCTTTATGGATCAGCTTATCGGTTTGTTCCGCCAGCCTTTTGGCCATGCGTTCGCTTTCTTCGCCGGCATCATTGGCCGCCTGCCGCAGATGCATAACGGTTTCATTCATCGACTTTGACACCCGGTGTTCCATATCCGCAACACCCTGATCAAACAGGCTATTGAGGCTTTCCATCGAGGCCCCGACATCTTCCAGGCTGCGGCTGATGCTTTCCGACAGATTGCGCTCGAAGCTTTCCGATGAGTCTTTGGCGCTGGTTTCAGCGCGTGCGGCAAGAACAATGATCTGTTCGGCAGCATGGGAAAAGCGCTGGGCGATTTCATCGAGACGATTGCCGGTATCATCGCCAGCCTCGCGGAGGAGGGCGGCTTTATCGGTGACGATCTGGGCAATATCCTGCAAGCGGCTGGCGGCTTCGCTGGTATCGTCCAGCACCCGCTTGCGCTCGCCACCAAAAGCCGTGGCCGCCTGGCCCAGGGATTGGGATGACCGTTCCAGAACATCCATCAGCCCTTCACCCTCATTTTTCAATTGCCGGATAGTGCTTTCCAGGGCATTGGCGGTCTGGTTGCTGCGATCCTTGAGCTGTTCGATTTCATCGCCCAGGCCCTGGCTGCTTTCCTTCAGGCGGGCGGATGTGCTTTCAGCTTGCTGGCTCAGGCTTTCAGACTGTTTGCGGAATTGTTCTGCGGCATCGAGAACAGTGCTGCTGCTGGCTTTTGAAGCTTCGGCCAAAGCGCCGCGCTCATGCTCCAGCTTTTGGGTGACATCATCAACACGACGCCGCATATCCTCCAGAACCTGACCGAGATTGACAGAGCGTTCATCCATACGCTCCCCGGCTTCACCCATATTGCGCGCCGCATCGCCCGCCGCCGAGGCGACCATTTCCGCCTGATCAGCCAGCATGGTGGCAAGCCGGCTCAATTCCTCGACACTGCGGGTGGCGCGATTTTCCACGGCGCCGGCTTCCTGATCGAAGCTGGATTTGAGATGATCCAGCCTTTCAGCGATCCGGGTGCCCGCCTGATCGGCCCTTTGATCGAATTGATTAAGCTCATCAGCAAAGCCGGAGAGCATCGTTTTCACCCGTGAAAGGGTATCTTCTGCCTGTTTCTGGGTTAAAAGATCAGCTTCATGGGCCTGATCGGCGAGATCTTGCGACAAAGCTTTGAAATTATCCCGGGCCTGATCGATGCTGGCGGTGATCACGGCTTTGATTTCAGCCGCCTGTTTTTCAATCAGATGCGCCGCTTCTTCGGTTTTCCCTATGGCCTGCTCGGCGCGGTCTGAAAGCAGATCGCTGTTCTTATTCAGGGCTTCGGATACACGCTGAGCATCGGTTTCTGAGGATTGCGCCAGAAAAGCCAGGCGACCATGGCGTTCCTCCAAGGCTTCGGACAAGGTGCCATCGAGCTTATCCAAGCCTTCCATGCGCTGATGCAAACGGTCGAGCTGCTGATCCATGGCTTCGCTGATCGCGCTCATTCGGGTTTCAAGGCTTAAAGACAGCCCATCGATGGCCTGAAGGCGACGCGACAGCCCCTGTTCTGATGCGGCGATCTGCTCAACGCTGTGATCCGCCGCCCGGATGATATCTTCAGCCCGGGCATCCAGTCGCTTTGACACCTCGTTGATATCTTCATCGGCATGGGTCGTGGCCATGGAAATGCGCTCGGCAAAACGATCCGCCAGATCCGATGCGCCCGATAGTCTGCGGCCAATCAGCTCTTCGATTTCAAGAAGGGCATCGCGTTCACGCTGCAGGGCATTCTGGATGGTGGCCGATTTGGCTTCGGCATCGGCGGTCACCGAAAATAGGTCCGCCACTTCCTTTTTGAAACGCGCTTCAAGGCTATCGATTCGGCTGGCGGCCAGATCAACAGCGGCTTCCACATGATCCATATCATGACGAATTTTGCCAACAAGCTGATCCAGACGCTTTTCGGCATGTTCGATGGGGGCGAGCGCGCGATCAAGATTGCGCGCAATATTCAGGCGATGTTCCAGCAGGGGATCGGTTCGTTGAAACACCAGCGTGATCAGCCACACCACGGCCAAGGGCGAGAATACGCCCCCCACAAGTGCTGAAATGGCCGCTATATCCAAAGGCGCATCGGCCAGAAAATATCCCTTATCCCAGGCAAGAAAAGCCGCCAAACCCAGCCATATCAGGCTAAAAGCCGAAGCCAGCAGAAAAGACCAAAGCCGCCGCACCCGCGAAATCGAGGGGGTCATGTCCTTCAAAGGAGCCGCTGTTTCTCGGCCTGACACAGACCCTTGATCAGTGGCCTGATCTTCGGATTGGGCCTCTTGCGGCGGCGGTGGCTGGAAATCCAGTTTGGCGTTCATATCATATCCCGATGGGGCTTGTGCCACGCTTGCTCAATGGGTCATTGAAGGTGCATGATGCCCGAATTGACCTTCATCATGATTTAAATTCTTTTCGCATTCTGGAAAGCCATTCCATGTCTTCTCTTCAACCAAATGGGGATGATCCCATTGATCTTGCCCATCTTGACAATTTTACATCCGGTGACAAGACCTTGCAGTCGGATGTTTTAAAACTCTTTCTTGATCATGTGCCCGCCTATCTTGATCAGCTTGATGATACGACATCCGATCAAAGGAAGGAACAGCTTCACAGATTAAAGGGAACGGCGCGATCCGTGGGGGCCTGGCCACTGGCAAAGCTGGCGGAAAAGGCCGAGCAGGCGGATTTTGACGAGCAGCTTCCTCTGATCCGGGCCATGCGCGAGGAATTTGCGCGGCTGAAGGCCTTTCTGCCTTAGGATCAGAACCCGGGGCATTTCTGTGTAATATTATTGAAAAATTTACGTTATTCAGCCTTACATAGGCTTTGCGGAACTGTCTTCGGGTGGGTCGAGGCTTCAATGGCTGATTATGATTTTGAAAAACTATGTGTTCTTGTTGTTGAGGACAGCCTTTTCATCAGGTCCCTTTTAATCAATTCACTGCGAATATTGGGGGTGGGAAAGGTTTTTGCCGTTGATCATGGGGGCGAGGCCATTCATTTCCTGAAAAAGGTAAAAGAAGATCCCATGGCTGCGGGCACGCAGGAAGTGGATATCGTGATTTCAAATTGGCAGATGTCGCCGGTGGATGGCATGATTTTACTGCGCTGGGCGCGCCGCCATAAGGAAAGCCCGGATCGCTTCATTCCGTTCATTCTGATTACCGGCTATTCCGAACCCAAAAGGGTGCATGAAGCCCGCGATATGGGGGTCACTGAATTTCTGGCCAAACCTTTTACCATCCATGCCATTGGTAATAAATTGATTTCGATCATCGAACGGCAGCGGCAATTCGTTCATACGCGCTCTTATTTCGGGCCCGACAGGCGGCGGCGCACGGTTGAAATTCCTTTTGAAGATCGGCGGCATCTGACCGATAAAAGCCCCGGTGTGGAGATAGTGCGTGGCTGATCCCAATGAAAAAAAAGCGCCCACAATCGTCCGCTTTTACCGCTTTCGCAATCGGTTGAAGGAAAAAACCCATGGCTTGGCCGGTGGCAAGGGGGGGATTTCCGCTGAGGCTTTGGAAGCGGCTGAAAAAGCCCTTGAATCCATGGCCGAGGATTATCCCGATTGGGTATCGGGTTTGATCACCAAATTGGCCGAACAGCATGGCCGCTGTGTGGATACCCCCGAAGATCGCCGCGATCATTTCGAGGAAATCAATCGGATCGCCCATGATATGAAGGGGCAGGGTGGTACCTTCGGCTTTCCCCTGATCACTGATTTTGCCGATTCCCTTTATAATTTCACCACAATTCGCAATGATATTAATGATCGCATGGTGGAATTGGTGAAAGCCCATATCGATGCCATGCGGGCGGTGATCAAAGGTCGGATCAAAGGTGATGGCGGGGAGATGGGCCAACAGCTTTCGGCCACATTGCAAAAAGCCATCGAATCCTACAAAAAAGGCGATTGAGTCCGAAAGGCCTATTTCGCGCGGTTTTTTATCTGCTTGCCTTGTCAGTCGATGGTCATGGGCCTAAAAGTCAGGGGCTTGGTTCCTTTGGCCTATGAGTGTATTTCATGATGTCATCCGATCAGATTCCTGCCGAAAACGAAACCCGCCCAACGATTTATCTGAAGGATTATCAGCCCCCGGCCTTCAGGATCGAGCGGGTTGATCTGGATTTCGATCTGCAAGAAGAGGGCACCCGGGTCACATGCCGCATGGTTTTGCAGAAATTGGCGGCAGATCAGGATGATCTGGTGCTGGATGGCGATGCCGGATTGAAGCTGTTATCCATCACCCTTGATGGGCAGCCTGTGGCCGCAGATCGCCTGCACCGGCAGGATGAAACCCTGCGCATCAAGGCGGTGCCCGATCATTTCACCCTTGAAACAGTGGTTGAGATCGAACCGCAAAAAAATGACCGTCTTGAAGGGCTTTATCGCTCAGGCGGGCAATTTTGCACCCAATGCGAGGCTGAGGGCTTCCGCAATATCACATTTTTTCTCGACCGCCCGGATGTGATGAGCATTTATCATGTACGCATCACAGCCGATAAAGCCCTTTATCCCGTGCTGCTTTCCAATGGCAATCTTGTGGAAACTGGCGATCTGGCCAATGGCCGCCATTTTGCCCTGTGGCATGATCCTTTTCAAAAGCCGAGCTATTTATTTGCCTTGGTGGCTGGGGATCTGGATTGCCTCAAGGATCATTTCACCACCCGATCGGGCCGTGATGTCAGCCTTAATATCTATGCCCGTGCCCATGATCTGCCCAAATGCCGACATGCCATGGAAAGCCTGAAGCGGGCCATGCGCTGGGATGAAGAGGTTTATGGCCTGGAATATGATCTTTCCATCTTTAATATCGTTGCGGTATCCGATTTCAATATGGGGGCCATGGAAAATAAAAGCCTCAACATTTTCAATACAAAATATGTTCTGGCCGATCCTGAAATCTCAACCGATGATGATTTTGATCATGTGGAAGGGGTGATTGCCCATGAATATTTCCATAATTGGACTGGCAACCGCATCACCTGTCGGGATTGGTTTCAGCTTTCTTTGAAAGAAGGGCTGACCGTTTTTCGTGATCAGGAATATTCATCCGATCAGGGCAGCCGCGCTATCAAGCGCATCCAGGATGTGCGGATTCTGCGCGCGCATCAGTTCGCGGAAGATGATGGCCCGATGGCGCATCCCGTGCGCCCCGAAAGCTATATGGAGATCAATAACTTCTATACTGTGACCGTCTATAATAAAGGGGCGGAGCTGATCCGCATGATGCACCGAATTCTAGGGGCGGATGGCTTTCACCGTGGGATGGATATTTATGTTCAGCGCCATGATGGGCAGGCTGTAACCTGCGATGATTTTGTTGCCGCCATGGAAGATGCCAATGGGGCAGATCTGTCGCATTTTGCTTTATGGTATAGCCAAGCCGGCACGCCGCATCTTGATGTGCGCGAAGATTGGGATGATAAAACAAAGATATATAGCCTTTATTTCAAGCAATATATCAATCCAACACCGGGCCAGAGCACAAAGGCTGCACTGCATATTCCCATTTTGATGGGGTTGATTGGCCCCAATGGTGGGGAGATGGCGGCCCGATTGATCGAAGGCGATGCGGACCAAACGGAGAAGGGTTGGCTTTTGCATGTGAAGGAAGCTGAGGCGGTGTATCGCTTCACTGATCTGGCAGCAAAGCCGGTGCCCAGCCTTTTGCGGCAATTCAGTGCTCCAGTGCAGCTTTCTTCGCCCGTGGATGATGGGCAAAAGCATTTTCTGGTTCGCCATGATCAGGATGAATTTTCCCGTTGGGAAGCCTGTCAGGATCTGATGATTGATGCCATTTTGAAAGGCGTATCGGCGATTTCGCTGCAAAAGCCGATGCCCGATGTCTCTGAACTGATCGAAAGCTGCGCGGCTCTCCTGAAGGATGCAGATCGCGATCCGGCTTTTACCGCAGAAATCCTGACTATGCCGAGCGAGGCTTATATCGGCCAGAAGATGACGCCGGTGGCGGTGGATGCGATCCACGAAGCGCACCAATATCTGAAAAAGGCATTGGCGGATGGTTTGGCAAGCCAATGGCGGGACCTTTATGCTCGATTGGCGAATAAAGGGCCTTATGAATTAACAGCCGAACACAAAGCCCGCCGGGCTTTACGCTCTGTGGCCCTTCTATATCTTTGCTTTGGCGGCGATAGCGATCCGGCTTTAAAGCATTATCAAACAGCCGATAATATGACCGATAGGCTGGCAGCCTTGCGGATCCTATCCCATAGCGATGATGATGATCTGCGCGAGCGGATTTTTGCCGATTTCTATAACAGATTGGCGCATGAGCCCCTTGCCATTGATAAATGGTTTGCCATGCAGGCTTTATCTTTGCGGCCGGATTGTCTGGATCGGGTGAAATCGCTTTTGCGCCATGATGCCTTTTCTTTACGTAATCCCAATCGCCTGCGGGCCCTGGTCGGCAGTTTTGCTGCGGGAAATCAGCTCCGTTTTCATGATATCAGCGGCGAAGGTTATCGCTTTTTAGGAAAAATCGTGGGCGAAGTGGATCGGTTTAATCCGCAAACGGCGGCGCGCCTGATCCTGCCTTTATCAACCCATAAGCGGTTCGATCCCGAAAGATCGGCGATGATGACATCTGTTTTGCGTGGTCTGGCAGCCAATAAAGATCTGTCGCGCGATGTCTATGAAATCCTCACAAAATCGATTTCCGAAGAATAGGAGCAGAACCCTCAATCAAATATGCTTTTCCGAAACCCCTAGAAAAAAGATTTGCGGACTTCCACCTTCCACATGCATGGGAAAGATGCCGCGTGTGATGATCCATTTAATCTGATTGACGATCATATCGCCGCGGCTGAATTGTGGTTGCCCGGAATCCAGCACGCGTTTGAATTCCGCACAACGTTTTAAAAACATAGCATGATCCATCTGTTGGGAAAGAAGCCGCCCTTTCCATGATGCTTTTATCACCGCACTGATCCCGCTGCCATGCAGGCGCACGCGATAATCGGGCTCGGCTTCGGGATCATCTGATGCAGCTACCTGCTCGAAAAGAATGATCCAGGGCAGGGCGGATGGCACTTTAAAAGGATTGAATGTGGTGCGGTGGGGGGTTTTTCCATCATTCAAGGACAGCCAATATTGGTAGAAGGCCATCACCGGATGGGCCGGCTGTAAGCTCTGTGCCTCAATGGGATGAGGCTCATTCATATAAGAAAAATCAGGGTAATCTTCGGATGGATAAATTTGTATCATATGAAAAAGCCCAGACATTTTGTTTCATTTTAGCAGAGAGCGTCATCTTTAGAAAAAAGAATAAGGCCGCATTCTTATATAAGGCTTAATTTCTTTTGGGCAGGCTCCAGCCGAATTGGATGGCTCCGGCGCGAATAATAAAGGATGCCAGAAATCCAATCCCCGCCGCCCAGATGAAGGGTAAGCCTGCCCATGCCAGCAGCACGTAGAAAAGGGCGCCGATAAATGCCGCCGTTGCATAAATTTCCTGCTGCAAGATCATCGGAACATCATTGGCGATGATATCGCGGATGATCCCCCCGGCAACCCCGGTCACAACCCCCATCATCGTGGCGATCAGGGGATCATTGGTCACCAGAAAGGCTTTGCGCGCCCCGGTCACAGCAAATAAGGCAAGGCCCAAAGCATCAAACCAGATGATCACTGTGCGCCGGCTTTCCAGATGCTTTTCCCCGAAATAGGCCGCCAGAACGGCGATGCCGGTGATCCAGATCGGGCGGGTATCTTCGATCCAGAAAACCGGAACATCCAAAATCAAATCCCGCAAGGTGCCGCCGCCCACCGCAGGCATCAGAGCCAAAACGGCAAAACCAAAGATATCCATATCCTTGCGCGCCGCAGAAAGAGCGCCGGAAAGGGCAAAAGCAAGAATGCCAACCGATTCAATGATAACAAATAACGGACTCATGGCTTTACCTATGTCTCCAAATAGTTGAACACTAGCACAGTTATAAATGTCATTGGATAGTGACCATGCTGGGTGAATATCGTGCGCTGACGCAAAATCCGCTGTTGTTTCTGGAGCAGAAGGGCCAATCAAAAGCTGATATAATCCCGATCAAAATCGGTTTTGAAACGCTTTATCTGCTCAATAATGCCGATCATGTAAAATCTGTTTTTGTGGGGAATGATCCCAATTTCGTTAAAGGCCGCTATTATCGCCGCATCACGCCACTATTGGGCGGCGGGCTTTTCACTCTTGAAGGCGAAGAATGGCGGCGTCAACGGCATATTGCCCAGCCCTTTTTCGGGGGGGAGCATTTTCGGGCCTTTGCCCCGATGATCGGCCATTCCGGCCAGCAAACCATCCAGATCATCAAAACGCATCTGGCCGATGGGGCCAATGGGGAAGGGCGATCCGATCTCGATCTGCTCAATTTCTTCTCGGCCATTGCCCTGATGATTGCGGTTCATGTTTTTTTCGGCCTGAAGGTGCGTTTTGATGACAGTGTGCAGCTTGCCCAGGATTTATCGGACATTCTACGTTTTTTAGAAGGCAGACTCTGGTCGCCAATACCGCTGCCCTTATGGGTGCCCACAAAGGATAATCAGCATTTTAATCAGCGAAATCGCCATTTTCATCGTTTTCTGGATCAGCAGATCGATCAAAGATTAGGGGGTGAGGGGGATGATCAGGGGGCATTGCTGCTTGATGCTATCTTAGGGGCCAATGGCCTATCGGCTTCAGATCGTGCTGAAAATCCGGACACGCGCCGCAAAACGACACGGGCGCAACTCTTGTCGATTTTGATAGCGGCCTTTGAAACCAGCGCCTTATCCATGCTCTGGTCACTGATCTTGTTAAAACAAAATCCGGCAATCGAGGCACAGATGCGGGCTGAAGCCGATGCTGTTTTGAATGCTGAAGAATTGACCACAGCCCATATCAATCAACTGGAAATATCAAAGCGCGTGTATCAGGAATCCATGCGCCTTTATCCCCCGGGATGGTGCTTTTCACGGGAACTGGAAAAGCCCCATCAATTTGGTGAGACGCATCTGTCGGCCGGGAAAACGGTGGTCTTGTGTGCGTATAATATTCATCGGAACCCCCTTTACTGGGAGCATCCCACGCGCTTTTATCCTGATCATTTCACCAGTGAAAACAGCGCCAAACGGCCCCGCCATGCCTATTTTCCCTTTGCCGGCGGCCGCCATGCCTGCTTAGGCGCACGCTTTGCGATGCTGGAAGGGCCCTATCTGCTGTCCTTGATCCTGAAAAATTTCGAGATCGATATCGAGGAAGCTGATAAGATCAAACCCATCGCCGCCACGACCTTAAGACCGGACAGGCCGGTGAGGGCGCATTTCGCACTGAGACCGTAAATTTTCGCCATAAAGGACAGATATATTCACGGGAATTCGACCTTGCCTCTCTCTGCATGCTTGAAATTTACAGCAATTTCTGCGCTAATAGGGAAAGTCATTTTCATCCAGGCTTTCAAAAACAACAGGAGATAAGCAATGGAGCCAGGCGATCCAGTTGATAATTATGTAGGGCGGCGGATCCGTGAACGCCGTAAAATTGTTGGGCTCACGCAGCAGAAGCTTGCCGTGAAGCTGGGTTTGAGCTTTCAGCAGGTCCAAAAATATGAGCGCGGAACCAATCGTGTTGGGGCCAGCAAGCTGGTTCAGCTTTCCCAGGCGCTGGATGTTCCCATTTCCTATTTTTTTGAAGAAATCGAGCGCGATCATGGCGTGGAAACAGTCAATCAAAAGCCTGCCATCGATCCCCATATCCTGTCTCATGCCCAGGTTTTATCAGTCGTGAAATGCCTCATTGGGATTCGCGATGATCGGGTCCGGCGGCGGATGATCGATCTTATTCAATCGGTGCATGATAGCCAGGATCAATAGGGCTTCAACTTCCGGACTATGGGGCGATAATATTAGAACCCATTAAGCGGCGTTGCAGTTTGCGACGTCGTTTTTTTATGTGATGACAGTCTCTTAGACAATTTTCTGACAGAAAAACAAGCGGGGGCCTCTCTATCTCACATCATCCATAAAGCGCATAATTTATATTATGTAAAATTTAGCAGCTTTGGGGAAGCCCGTCCGGGGTGATCTGATCCATGGCCCCGAAACGCGGCCTGAAGCTGGCACTGGACCTTAGATCAACAGCATCGATGAAGCCGGCAAAAATCAAAGGCTCATAATGAAAATAAGCTTCAGCAATGATCGCCATATCCCCTTCACCCAGAGACAGGCTTCCCGGAAGAGCAAGCTGTGTCTCTCCCTCATTGCCGATTTCACTCATCAAGCCGATAAGCGCCCCTTCGCATCGCTGCCAGTTGATCTTGTTGCCCTGATTGGCCGTGCCGATGGCCCCGCTCAAGATCACCCGACCTTGCTGGTTCATATCGAATGGCTTTGAAACATGGTTCATCGCAGCGAAAATCTGGGCGATCTCGTTTTCCGTAATGCCATCCTCTGCCTGCGACACCATATCCGCCATGGAAGATGCCAAAGACGACAATTTCTGATTGGCCAGCATGAAACGGCCCATTTCCACGGCTCCCGCCAGCAAAAGCAGCAGCACAGGAAGAACCAGCGCCGTTTCAATCAGGATCGAACCTTTTTGATTGTGATGCATCGAAAGCATCGGCTTCAGCCGCGATCTCAACTGCATAAAATGGCCCCCCCGGTGGAACTATCTTCTTCCAGCAGATTATAAGGCTCATTCCGCACGGCGGTGGAAGCCTGAAGCCCGATCGCGCCTTTATCGGAGCCGGTCATAAATGCAAAAGCCGGGGTGATCAGCTTTAATTGTATCTGCGCATCATAAACGACGATGGCCCCGGAACCGCCCAGCCCCGATGCGCCCATATCCGCATCCCATTGCCCATTTTGATTGATATCGGTGAAACATTCGCCGCTATCATAAACATCATTGGCATTGTCATCGCTGAAGGGCTCGGGTTTTCCGATATCGGCAAAACTCTCATAAACTTTTGTCTCGATCACAACCGGCCCGACAAGAGTAAAATTTTCCATCATGTCGAGAACCCGGCTACGAACATAGCTTTCTCGCGAGCCATCAACGGGCACGAAGCCGGTGACGCCGCGTCTGGATGCTTCGCGTACGGCACCTTCAAGGGTAGCATTGGCAAAGCTGATATGCCCGATTTCAACGATTCCCATGGTCAGCCCGATGATAATGGGAAACGCAATCGCAAATTCCACGATGGCTGATCCCGCCCTGCATCGGCAGAAATCGCGTGCCTTATGGTAAAACATCTGTTTATCAGGCATCTGTGCGTTCTCATGCATTCATAAAGTATTGAATGTTAATCGATGGTTCCTAATAATGTGTTCCCGGTTATTTAAATATTCGTGAAAATATTCTTTATTCTTTAACGGGCTGTTCAGTCCTCTCTGTCAGTCTCATATTTATACGAATCCAACCATGCGGAGGGGAGCATGAAAATGCTGTCAGTTTGGCGAATGGGGCTTTGTGCTCTTGTAAAAGCGCGCCCCCTGCTCCCTTCTATTCCACATCGCTTATGGCGGGAAAAATCGGGTTCGATGCTGGTTTGGGTCGCGGTTTCGCTGATCCCGCTGGTGGTTTCTGTTGGTATGGCCACCGATATTGCCCGTGGCTTTGTCATGCGTTCGCAGCTCAATACGGCTTTGGATGCCGCGGCTTTGGCGGGCGGACGGGCCTTCAATCTGCCCAGCCGCGATGATGATGTGCGCAATTATTTTGCGGCCAATTTTCCCAGCGGATTCATGGGGGCTACCTTAGGTGAGCTTGAAATCGAACCGCTGGAAATCCCCGGAGAGCCGGAACGCCTGCGGGTATCGGCGTCCGTTGAAATGCCAACCCTGTTCATGAAGCTTGTCGGCATCGAAGAGATGAGCGTGGGCACCAGCGCTGAAGTCACCCGTGAAAATCTGGGGCTGCAGGCCGTTCTGGTGCTGGATCATACCGGTTCGATGAAGGGATCAAAGATCAATGCCCTGGAAGATGCCAGCATCGATCTGGTTGATATTCTGTTCGGCAATAAGAAAAACCAGCCCCATGATCGCTTGAGTATTGCCATCGTTCCCTATTCGGCCGCCGTAAATGTAGGCGATCTGGGTAGTTCTTTCCTTGATTTCAGCGGCATTCCACCGGAATTTTTCTATAAACCCAATGATGACAGGAAATGGAAAGGCTGCGTGCTGGCGCGGGAAACCCTCACCTCGCTCAGTTCCAATCCCAATGTGCTTGATGTCGGGGCGTGGGATATCAGCCTGGCCCCGCCTGCCGTTGGCGGGAAATGGCGGCCCTATATGTATCCGCATTGGTATGATAATAAATATCGCAGCTTTCCATTTCAGGATGATGTAGACCCCCGCGACCCCGGTAAAAATGCCGGCAGCAATCTCGATGGTGTTTTTGATGCCAAGGCCTATCGCCAGGGCAAAGGCCCCGATGGTGAGGTCTGGAGCAATCCAAACACCAATCCATCATTGGGCAATGCCTATACCGGCCCCAATATCGGCTGCCCTGCCGAGGTGATGACATTCAACAATAATTATGATCAGGTTATTGATTATATTAAAGACAATACAATCGCCTGGTCGCGCGGGGGCACCATTGGCAGTGAAGGTTTAATGTGGGGCTGGCGGATGCTCGATCCCGAACCGCCCTTCCCCAATATGGTTCCTTATAATGATCCGGCAACGGTGAAGGCCCTTGTGATGATGACCGATGGGGTGAATGAGGTCTTCCGCTGGCCCCATAATCAATATGCCAAAACCGCTTCTAACGGCCGTCGCTCCGAACCTGAGAATGATGGATCGGATATGCCGGAATCCGATTATACCGCTTATGGGCGTCTTGATGATGGCCGCTTGGGGACGACGAATATCAATGTCGCGGCCGAGGCCATCAATCTCAGAATGATCAAGGCCTGTGCGGCGATGAAGATGGGCGGGGTGAATGGTCAGGATCGGGTGCAGATCTATACCGTTATTTTTGGAGGTTTCGCGACTGAAAACAGCCCCAGAGCCAGAAATCTTCGAGAGCTTTATCAAGATTGTGCATCGCGCCCGGCGAATGCCTTTCTGGCCCCCAGCAATGAAGATCTGCGGTCTGCGTTCCGCACCATCGGCAATGATCTCGCCAATCTGCATCTCAGCCGCTGATTTATAAGGGATCAGGGGCGCAGGGTCATCCGCTCGCCCGTGATCTCAAAGCCTTCGAGCCGATTGAGGAAGGACATGCCCAGCAAGGATGTGTTGAGATTGCCATCAGTCACACTGGCCCGCACATTCTCGATGGTCAAATGCCCGCCGATCTCGATGCTTTCAAGAAAGATCGGGGCCCCCATCACCACCCCATTGGCGGTGTAATAGCGCTCGAAAAACTGTTCCGGAGGGGGATTGATCCCTAATGCCATAGCATCCCTTTTCGAGAGGATGACATGGCTGGCCCCGGTATCCACCAGAAAGGTGATCGGTTGGCCGGAAACATGGGCGCGTACCTTGAAATGGCCGCTGGGATCGCGTTCAAAAACCATGGCCTCGCCACTGCGATAGCCCCGTTCTGTCGCCACATTGCCCACCACCCGATCCGCCACCCCGCCTATTTCATGGCGAAAGGCATAGGCAATGGCCAAAACAAGCACAATGCCCGACCAGATCGCGATATTTCGGAAAAATTCCCGAAAATGCATGCGCAAAGAAATGACGATCAGGCTGCCAATGCTCATCAAGGTGACTAAAGTGAGGATGCCGCCCAGATGATTGATCCGCGTGCCGGGAAAAAGCCAGCTGAGCACCAGATATAAAACCAGCAAAAATCCAAACAACCAGAGAAGTTTTTTAAAAACAGGGCGAAGCCCCCCGCGCCCCTTCTGTTCGGGGCGGTGTGATGGCGGCACGGGGCTTTTTGGTCTCCATGGATCTGATGGCATCACCCTAATTTAGGTGCAGCCGCGTGATATTGAAAGATCAAAGGGTTTTTATGCGGCGGCTTCCGCCATAAGGCGCAGCACCATGCCATCATAAGCGGGTTCGATATGGGGCGGCAAAGAACGCCTAAGGCTGTCATAATCCATATCATTGCTTAAATGGGTGAGAATGGCGCGTTCGGGCTTTACCTCATCGATCCAGCCGAGGGTTTTATCCAGATGGGAATGGGTGCGATGGGGGCGATGGCGCAGGGCATCCACCACCCAAAGCTTGATCCCCCGGAGCAGATCAAGGCTTTCCTTGGGGAAGGCATTCACATCGGTGGAATAGGCAAAATCCCCGAAACGAAATCCCAAAGACCAGATGGGCCCATGTTCCTGCCAGAATGGCTGGGCACATAATCCACCGATCCGGATCGGTCCGGCGATTTCATGACCTTTGCAGATCGCCGGATAGCCATGGCGGGATGAAAAAATATAATCAAAGCGCTGATAAAGACGATCCAGCGTTTCTTTAGGCGCAAACAGGGGAATTTCGGCCCCCTGTTCCATATGAAATCCCCGCAGATCATCGATCCCATGGGTATGATCGGCATGATCATGGGTGATCAGCACAGCATCGATATGATCGATCCCGGTGGCCAGCAATTGCGCGCGCATATCGGGCCCGCAATCGATCAGAAGATTGATATCGCCTTGCTGGATCAGAATCGATGCCCGGGTGCGTCGATTTTTGGGCTGCGCCGGATCACAGCGCCCCCAATCATTGGGCAGGCGTGGCACCCCGGTGGATGTGCCGCAGCCCAAAATGGTGATCTGCATGCTATCCGTGCCCTGCCCCATCAAAACCACCTTTTAACGCACCCACCCTTCATCATTGGGCAGCCAATCCGCTTGGCGGGGTGGCTTTGGAAAACAGCCGGAAAAAATTGGCCGTTGTCTGGCGCGCCAAATCCTCAAGCTCAATCCCCCGGAGATTCGCCAAAAACCGCGCGGTATCGGCAACATAGGCGGGTTCGCAAATTTTGCCACGATAGGGCACAGGCGCCAAAAAAGGCGCATCGGTTTCCACAAGCAGGCGATCATCAGGAATGGCTTTCGCGGTTTGCTGCAGGTCGGTGGCTTTTTTGAAGGTAACGATCCCTGAAATCGAGATATAAAACCCCAGATCCACCATCTGTTTCATGAAATTCCGGCTGCCGGTAAAACAGTGGATCACTGCCTTGAATGGCCCCTTTTCCAATTCCGCGCTTAGAATATCAAAGCTATCGGCTTCGGCATCACGGCTATGGATGACCAGGGGCAATCCCGTTTCCCGGGCCGCCGCGATATGCTCTTTGAAGCTTTTGATCTGATGATCGCGCGGGGCATTTTCATAGAAATAATCAAGCCCGGTTTCCCCTAAACCGATGATCCGGGGATGCGCCGTTCTGGCAATAAGATCAGCAGCCCCCATCCCGGTTTCGGCTTGCGCCTCATGGGGATGGATGCCCACCGTGCCAAACACATCATGATACTGATCCACAAGGGCAATGATCTCATCATATTCGCGCAATTTGGTATTGATGCTGAGAAAAGTGCCAATGCCCGCCGCCCTTCCGCGTTCAATCACCGCATCAACATCATGGGCTAAGCCTTCGTAATTCAGATGACAATGGCTATCGACCAACATCAGGATGCATCCTTTTCCGCAAGCCTTGGAAAAATACCGCTTGGCGCCGGCAGGGCCAGCCCCGCCTTCAAACGCCCCGCTTCGCCCAGATCGGCAAAGCCCCGATTTTCATCCGGCACAGCCAGTTGATCAAGCAAATGCGCCATGCTTTTGGGCATCAAAGGCTGGGCCAGAATCGCCAGATTGCGCACCGCTTCGGCGGCCACATAAAGCACCGTGCCCATCCGTTCGGGATCGGTTTTCTTCAGGGCCCAGGGCTGTTCGGCTGCAATATAGCCATTGGCCCGGGAAATCTGCCGCCAGATCACCTCGATCGCTTGATGAATGGCCTGATCATCAAGATGAACCCGCACTTCATTCAAGGTTTTATCAAGATCGCTGAGCAAAACCGCATCCGCATCCGATAAAAGACCCGGTTGGGGGATCAGACCACCACAGTTTTTAGCGATCATCGACAGGCTGCGTTGGGCCAGATTACCAAAATCATTGGCCAGATCGGCATTGCAGCGCGCCAGAAAGCCTTCGCGGGAAAAATCGCCATCATTGCCGAAAGGCACTTCGCGCATCAGGAAATAGCGCACCGGATCAAGGCCGAATTCTTCAACCAAAGCAAAGGGATCAATTACATTGCCAACAGATTTTGAAATTTTCTGGCCTTCATTCGTCCACCAGCCATGGGCAAACACCCGCTGCGGCGGCTCCAGACCTGCCGCCATCAAAAAAGCGGGCCAGTAAACCGCATGAAAGCGCAGAATATCCTTGCCCACCATATGCACATCGGCGGGCCAGAAACGCTGATAATCCCCGCTATCGCTACGTTCGGGATAACCAAGGGCGGTGATATAATTGGTCAGGGCATCGATCCACACATACATGATATGATCGGGATCACCCGGCACCGGAACCCCCCAATTAAAGCTGGTGCGGGAAATCGATAAATCCCGCAATCCGCTTTTAACAAAGCTCATCACTTCATTCATGCGGCTTTTGGGTAAAACGAAATGCGGGTTTTTCTGATAAAAATCCAGAAGCTTATCCTGCCATTCCGATAGCTTGAAAAAATAGCTCGGCTCTTCCAGCCATTCCACGGGCGCACCGCTGGGGGCGCATGTCTGGCCATTCGGCCCGTCGATCAATTCGGATTCGGCATAAAAGGCTTCATCGCGTACGGAATACCAGCCGCTATAAGCTCCTTTATAGATATGGCCCGCCGCTTCGATCCGCTGCCATAAGGCCTGAACCGAGCGGATATGGCGATCTTCGGTGGTGCGAATGAACTGGTCGATGGAAAAATCCATGCTCTCCACCAGATCACGAAAGCGGCCCGACACGCGATCACAAAAGCTTTGGGGATCGACCCCGGCAGCGGCGGCGGATTTTTCCACCTTCTGGCCATGCTCATCGGTTCCGGTCAGGAACATGACATCAAAACCATCCAGCCGCTTGAAGCGCGCCAGCACATCGCAGGCCAGGGTGGTATAGGCATGGCCGATATGGGGCACATCATTCACATAATAAATAGGCGTGGTGATGTAATATGTTTTCCGTTCCGGCATGGCGGACCCTTATCCTATCTGTAAACCTGATCAGTGGTGTGATGGCATGCGGCCAGCGGCGGCTTCATCCAGCATCAAAAGCAAAGACAGCAAAACCTGTTTACGATCAAGATACACAGCATCAGTCCGCGAAATCAGGCCGGTCATCTTTTCCCACAGCTCTACCCAGCGATCAAGCGCCAGTGAAGCCACAAAATGCTGGCGCAGCGCGCCCTCCCCTTCGATCACATCGCGGCTGCCATCAGAAAATGCCTCTGCATTCCCCATTGCCGCCCATCGCACGCTGGTTTCAACCCACCATAAAAGCAGGCTGATCATAAGCTGATAGGCGGGCTCAGCTGATTTGAGGGAGAACCGACCGGAAAATTGATGCGCTTTCACCAGATCGATGCCCGGCATGGTGCGGATCAGCGCCAGCAGATCGGCATAAAGAGAAAGGCCATCGCCTTCGGCCAAACTCATGGCCCGCCCCGGGGCTCCATCCGATAAAATGGCCAAAGCCCGGGCCTCATTCGCCGCCAGATCAGGATGGCTCAAGGCAAGCGCATCGATCACCTTTTGCTGCAACACAGGGGCCAGCGCCAGATTGCGGCAACGCGAGCGGATGGTGGGCAAAAGCCGCCCCGGCGCATGGGAAATCAATAAGAGAAGACAATCAGCAGGCGGTTCTTCAAGAATTTTAAGAATGGCATTGGCGGCATTGCGGTTCAATTCATCCGCCGCATCGATGATGCACACCCGCCAGCCTTTCTGAGCCGCCGTGCGGTTAAAAAAGGCCTGCATCTTGCGTACATCATCCACCAGAATATCGCCGCGCATCACCTTGCGCCGATCATCCCACCCTCGTTCGATCACTAAAAGATTGCCATGCGATCCTTGGGCAATGCGCTGAAACACCGGATCATCCGCCGGAAGATCAAGGCTTGTTAAGGGCGCGAGCTCCGGGCTTTGGACATTATCATTGGGGCCATGATCCTTGAGGTCATGATTTTTGAGGGCGGGGCCAAAAAGCGAGGGGGGGTCATCGCGGCTTGTCTGCTCATTGGATTTCAAGATGAACCGGGCCATGCGATAAGCCAAGGTGGCTTTTCCCACCCCCCTTGGTCCGGTGATCAGCCAGGCATGGTGCATCTTGTGCGATGCGATGGCATCGAGAATGATCCGCTCGGCCCGCTCATGGCCATAAAGCTTTGTGCTATGGCGCGGATCATGGGCATCCGGCCCCGGTTCAGCCGATTTTTGTCCTGCCGCAGGTCTTGCCATCAGCCCTGCCCCGCATCCATCACAGGTCTGGTTTTGAGGGATGCAATTTGCTTCAAGATGATCTGCGCCACCTGATGTTCATCCCCCGATGCATCGATCAAATGGCAGCGCTCGGGGTAGAAGATCGCAAGCTTTTGAAAAGCTGCAGAAAGGGCGTGATGAAAAGCATCCCCCATCCGTTCATAACGATCCTCAGCAAGATTTGAAGCCTTTGTCGTCTGCTGATCATCGATCTGCGATTGCCGCGAATGCGCCCGCAATAATCCCTCAGCTGGGGGCAGATCCAGAATGAAGGTGAGATCGGGCAATAATCCATCGGGATGATCCGGGCTTCCCAAAGCCAGGGCATGGAGGGATTCAATCCGCTCTCGGCCCACGCCCTGAGCAAGCCCCTGATAAACCAGCGTGCTATCCCTGAACCGATCGCTGATCACCCAAGCCCC
This sequence comes from Iodidimonas nitroreducens, assembly GCA_000710935.1. Classification (GTDB taxonomy): domain Bacteria; phylum Pseudomonadota; class Alphaproteobacteria; order Sphingomonadales; family Rhodothalassiaceae; genus Iodidimonas; species Iodidimonas nitroreducens. The sequence goes on from BAYV01000009.1 coordinate 54,933, forward strand.
ACGATCAAGCGCTGGCTGGATGGTTTTGGCCACATGATCCACTCGGGCGGCGATATGCAAAAGCGCTTCGCTCATCGGTTCCCAGCGTGCGGGATCGCCCCTGACCAGCAGATCGCGGATCTGCTCTGCCCCCGGTGCGCCACCGGGTTCCCGTGTCAGCACCACATCATGCCCTTGGGCGCGCAGATGATCGGCCAGAAGCCGGGCCTGTGTCGATTTCCCGACCCCCTCGCCGCCCTCGAATGTGATAAACATTCCAGCCACGTGCCGATCTTTGGATGGCAGCCCGCTCATTTCCCGGCAGAACCAAAAAGCAGATAATCAAGCGCCGCGCCAATCCGTCCAAAGCCGCTCACAGGTTCGATGCTTTCCCCCGCCAAGACCGGGATCTGCCTTTCTCCCAGATCAGGCGCGCTTAAGGTGACGGTGGCCACAGGCTGGCCTTTTTCAATGGGGCTGGGGATCGGATTATCATAGCGCAGCACCATTTCGAGTGCCGTGCGATCCCGCCGCGACAAGGTGAGCTTTAGCGGATCCTGAACAATCAGGGGGACTTTGCCGCTTTTGCCCAGCCACACATCGGCCTCGCCGATCTGATCACCGGCATCGAAAATGCTATAAGTATCAAAAGCGCGAAAGCCATATTCCAGCAAGGATTGGCTTTCCCGAGCCCGCGCCGATACGCTATCCAATCCCGCAACCACCACAATCAAACGACGGCCATTGCGGATCGCCGATCCCGTGAGCCCATAGCCAGCGGCTTCGGTGTGGCCGGTTTTAAGGCCATCAGCCCCATCCATACGATAAATCAAAGGATTACGATTGGATTGGGTGATCGCTTCACCCGTGCGGAAATCCTTGCCATGGGTGAAGCTTTTTTCGGCATAAATTTCATAAAGCTCGGGAAAATTCCTGATCGTTTTCTCGGCCAGGGTCGCCAGATCATGGGCGGTGGTATATTGGCCATCCGCAGGCCAGCCGGATGCATTCTTGAACTGGCTGTTGCTCATGCCGATTTCAGCGGCTTTTTCATTCATCCAAAGGGCAAAGGCATCTTCCGTTCCCGACATCATTTCGGCCAGAACCGTGCAGGCATCATTCCCCGACGAGACAATGATGCCGTAGAGTAATTGCTTTACGCTCACCTCTTCACCGGCGCCTAAAAACATCAAAGAGGCTTCGGTGCCCGCCCAGCGCCGCCAGGCTTCATCGCTCACCCTTGTGGTATCATCAAGGGAAAGGCTGCCCGCGCGGATCTGATCGAATGCCAGATACACGGTCATCATCTTTGACATCGATGCCGGGGGGAATGGGGTTTCAGGGTCTTTGGAAAACAGCACATCACCGGTTTCCATTTCCATCAGCAAGGCATGGCGGGCCGATGTTTCAAGCCCCTGCGCCACCGCTGCCAAGGGCGCCGCCACCAAAAGGGCGGCCATGAGACAGCAGATTTTGAATAATCTTTTCACAACAATCATTTTCAGGTGCTTCTTCAAAGTGAACATCAAGGGTGAGTGCCATGACAAACGGCCCGGCCACGGCGTTTTTCATGCAGATATCATATCAGCCCAGCCGATCGGTAAAAATGCGGGCATCATGATAGCCGCGATCAAAAACGCGATCCAGAATGCGCCGGGCATCGCGCTCATTCCCAAAAGGCCCGATACGAACGCGGAAAACCTGCCCTTCATTTGTATCGGCAGCCTGAATGATCACCGATTTCAAATCATTCAAACTGCGAAAAACCCGATCCGCATTGCTCCGATCCGCAAAAGAACCGATCTGGATGAAAAAGGGCCCCGGCACCACGGTATCAGCGGCCACCTGCCGGGGCGTTGCAGACCGTTTTCCGCCATCGGCCAGACTGCCATCGGGGCGCACGACCTGTACCCGCACGCGGGTCGTTCCCTGATCCTGAAATCCCAAAAGCTGAGCTGCCCGGCGCGACATATCGATGATCCGGTCCCGGGCAAAGGGGCCGCGATCATTGATCCGCACCGAAATCGCCCGGCCATTTTCCAGATTGGTCACCCGTGCCATGCTCGGCAAAGGCAAAGTGGGATGCGCGGCGCTCACTTTATTCATATCAAAAACTTCACCATTGGCAGTCGGCTTGCCATGAAAGTTCGGCCCATACCAGGATGCCACCCCTACCCGATCATAATCATGATCGATGGCCGGATAATACCAGATGCCGCCGATCTGATAGGGTCGGCCCACTTTTTGTTCCGTGGATTGCGGTGGGGCGCTTCCTGGGCCATAAGATCCCGATCCGCTGCTGCAGGCAGCCAGAACCAAAAGGCAAAGCGCGGGCAGGATCTGTTTCACTGTCATGGTCTTCAGGATCATATCCCCCCATCATTCAGCCGATAAAAGGGCATCAGCCAGATGCCCCACAGCCAGAGCATAAAGATCGGAACAATTATAGCTCAAAATGGCCCGGTAATTTCCATAAGTCAGAAAAGCCTGATCGGCAACCGTCCCCGGCTTCACAAGGGATGCCTTGATCTCAACCATCGGCAAAGCCTCGCCATTCAGGCGCTTCACGCCTCGGCGATCCCATTCCGCCAGGCTGAGCATCCGGCTGTGATTTCTAAGGGCCCGACTACAGCTTGATGGGGGCGTTTCCTGGGCCAGATCGCCCTTCGTGGGCAAAAGATCAGGAGGCACGCGCACCGACCTGCCCCATATATAGCGATCATCCCAGCCATGGGATTTCAGATAATTGGCAATCGATGCGAAAACATCCACGGGGGTATTCCAGATATCGCGGCGGCCATCCTTATCGAAATCTTCGGCATAGGCGATGAAACTGCCGGGCATGAACTGGCTTTGGCCCATGGCCCCGGCCCATGATCCTTTCATCTCGGATGCGGTGATATGCCCTTCATCAATGATTTGCAGGGCGGAAAAAAGCTGCCGGCGGAAAAAATCTGATCGCCGCCGATCATAAGCCAGGGTGGCAAGGGATTGAATGACATTCATGCCCCCGGTGAAGGAACCATAATTGGTTTCCAACCCCCAAATGGCGGCGATAAACCGAGGCTGCACACCATAATGATCGGCCACGGCGCGCAAAGGCTCGCGATATTCAACCATCATCTCCCGTCCGCGTTTGATCCGCACCGGGGAGACGCGGGCAGCGAGATACTCCTCGAAAGTCTGGGTGAATTCAGGCTGTTTGCGATCCAGTTCCACCACCCGTTCATTGGGGACCACCGCGCCCAAAGCGGCATCAATCGTTGCCTTAGAAATTCCTTTGCTGCGGGCTTCGGCGCGCAATTCATCAAGCCATTGATCAAAAGGCGGCAGCGAAGGCTCTGGTGCGTCAGTGTCCTCAGCGGTGTCTTGAGCCTTCAGGGTGGATGGAGCGAAGGGCAAAAAAGCCACGCTCATAAAGATGATCACCATAAAGGCGCGCATAAAAAGCCAAGGCGAAAGCGTGCGATTAAAATGGCGGAAGGACACAAAACCCATGAAAAAACTTTCCTTATGATCGCACAATCAGATGAAACGCTATAGAATGCCCGCTCATATCCCCTCAAAGCCTCGATATTTTGTGACCTTTACAGAGATGTGCGGCGCATTTTAGGCGGCCATGGTCTTAGTTTCTACAAGTGGCGCTCTGATCGCAAGCATTGTCATTGCTTTTGATGCCAATTGATATTTTTGGGGAATTGGCAATCGCCGATGATACGCTTAGGCACTTGGCGACAGCAAAAACTTCGGATACAAGGGCGCCATATCGCGGACGGGTGGCAGAGCGGTTGAATGCACCGGTCTTGAAAACCGGCAAGGGTGCAAGCCCTTCGTGGGTTCGAATCCCACCCCGTCCGCCATTTTTTCCTGCTCGTTATACCAATAGCCGTCATCCCAAGCATTCAATCGCTGATGTCTTGCGCCAAAGAATCCAGCAGGGCTTTTTCTTCGGGATGGGCAAGAGCGATTTTGGCATGATCCAAAGCCTTCGCCGAAATGATCAAGGCAGCCTTCCCATAAATATCGGGGGCAGCGATCCGCAGAGCCTGCAAGGATTTTTGCAAACGGATCTGCACCTCGATCAGCCCTGCTCCATCACGCGCAATGGGCAGAAAAGCATCTTCGAGCAGTTCAATCGGCTTGATGGGAGGCACGAAAAGATCCGGATATTTCGGCTCTTTTTGTTGCTCGGGATCATATTCGAGCAAAACCGAGACGATCCGCCCCAAAACCTCGATCGCTGTGCCCGGATCATTGACCGAAGGCGACAAGGCGCGCGAGGCGATTTCAGACAAGACGATGACCCCGAAACGCGGGTCCTGATCATAATTTCGCACCTTGCCGATGGTAAAGGCAAAGCTGAGATGCTGCGTATCTTCCTCAGATAATTCGTCGGCCGAATGGCTGAACAAAGGGCGACCGGGATAGCAATAGCTGCCCGGCAGCACCGATAGCCAGATGCGACAGTGCCGCGCGCTGGCAAATTCAGCCAATCGCTCCATATCGATATGCTGAACATATCCACAAAGGGGAGATGTAACCGGCAGGCTTTCATCCGGGGGTGGCCCTTCATAAGGGCACCCACCCAGACTGGGGGATTGGCTTCTGGATTGCAAGGCGTGAATGGCTGCCCGCTCCACACGATTGATGGCATCGCTCATCCGGCCAAATTCCATCAAATGGGAAATCCAGCGCAATAAGGCACCCACCACCATCGCAATGACAGCAATCGTGACCAGAAACAGCAGCAACCGCCCACCATCATCATAAGCGCCAGCCTGCAAGGTGATGATGCCAACGATGCTATAAAGAAAAGACCCGATGAAGCTTGCCAGAACGATCTGGCTGGTTTTGTCTTCGTGTAAAAGCCTTGCAACACGGGGGGTTGCTGCATTGGAAACCGTTGAAAGCGTTGTCACCATGATCGACAGGGAGAAGGTGGTGACTGCCAGCATCGATGTTGCCAGAATACCCAGCACCCGATCAACGGCATCAGCCCCGAAGGTGGCCCCAATATTTTGGGGGATCATGGGGCCCAAAGGAACCGAGACCAAAGCCGTTAACACCCCGAGCAGGGCATAGGAAACGGCCCGCACCCAGATACGCCGCATGATCTGTTGCAGATGCCAGTGCCATTTGCCGATCATTTGATCTTTCCTTCAGAAGCGAAGATTTCCGTGACATAGCATCTGAATATGCCCATAGGATCATGTCGAGCTTTTTGTTAGGAAGGCTCATGCATTTGCACACAAATGAATATCCCTTCCCGCCCATTGATCGGCCAGCCAACCATGACGGATCTGCTCTCGCGCGTTTTATTTCGTGATCATCTGGTGATCATCCTCAATAAACCTGCGGGCCTTGCGGTTCACAGCGGGCCGCGCGGAAAAGCATCCCTCGAGGATGATTTCGATCAATTGCGCTTTGGCCTGCCCCGGCTTCCGGCTTTGGCGCATCGTCTTGATGCCGATACCAGCGGCTGTCTCGTTTTAGGCCGCCATCCCAAAGCCCTGCGCAAGCTGGGGCGGATTTTCAGCGAGGGTTTAGCGCGCAAAACCTATCTGGCCATCACCACATCCCCGCCCCCCGCAACCAAAGGGATCATTGATCATCCCCTGTTGAAAATCAGCAGCAAGGCAGGCGGCTGGAAAATGATTGTCAGCCCTAAAGGAAAAAGCGCGATCACCGATTATCGTGTTCTGGACTCCTGGGATGGGCACCATTTGCTGGAGCTTCACCCCCGCACCGGGCGCACCCACCAGATCAGGGTACATCTGGCAGAAATCGGCTGCCCCATCCTCGGCGAGCCAAAATATGATCCGGCCCTGAAAGCGAGTGCCCCAGCCCATAAGGATCGAGACTCGGCGCAACCTTCAAATGATCAAAAGCTCTATCTTCATGCCCGCCGTATTGAATTACCGCTCTATGCTGATCGCCCCTTAATCGATATCAGGGCCCCCCTGCCTGATCATTTTAAAATGCTGATCAATCAATATGATCAATCCCATCTTTCTTTTTAAAATACGCCTTAAAATTGAATATTAACCTTAGATGCAGCTTAGTTAAAAATCCAGAGGTTGAATTTTGCACATTTTTGCGCGTTAATAAATTGTTGCTGCCTGGTGCCGTCACTTTTGCAAAGATGTCGAAATGCTGAATAACCCTCATGTTCTGTCGCGATTATCAGAGTCCCGCTTTCTGGACTATTTTGAACATATCGGTCGCGGCATCATCATTTTTGACAAGCATTTCAAATATATCTGGTCCAATCGAAATTTTCGCGAGATGATGGGCTATCCTGAGCATTATTATCAGGATGACATGCTGATCGATCAATTTGTGGCCTATGATTGCAAACGGGGCCTTTATGGCACAGCAAGGCCAGAGATCGTTGCGGCTGAATTAAAGGCTGAACTCGGCGCCTCTGATACATCGTCCATCGAGATCGAAATCCCCAATGGCCCGATCGTGCAATTGGATCGTCGCATGGCAGCCGATGGAAGCTATGTATATGAATGCACCAATGTCACCCATCTGCGCTCTGAAACAGAACGCAGCGCGCAGGATACGGCCATCATTCAGCAGCTATCGGATGGTGTGGTTGTCGCCAATCTGGATTATCGGCTGATCTATTTCAATTCCGCTTATCTCAAGCTTTTCAGCTTTGCCCTCAAAGACCCCAATGCCATGTTTTTGCCGCCTCATGGCATGGCCGCGACGATGGAATTTCAGGCCTTTACCAAAGCCATGGACAGCGCCATTGCCGATCATGGGCGCTATGAATGTGAATTGCGCATCAAGGGACAGGATGACGAGGAAAAGATCATCCATAGCACCTGCCTGCCGCGCCGCGATATTGCAGGACACCATATCGGCTATATTGGTATTTTCCGCGATATAACCAAAAGCGCCCATGATCGGGCGCGATTGGAACGCCAGAATCGGGTGATTTCACAATTGAACGATTCCGTGGTGATTGCCGATCACAATGGCAAAATAACCGATTGCAATCCTGCGACCATCGATATCTTCGGCTATGAGCTTGATGAGCTAAAGGGCAAGCGGCTGCTCGAAACCGTTCAGATGTATAAAAATACCGGCAGCATGAAGCTGTTTGTCATGAATGCCTTGAAAACCGGCGGAAGCTGGAATGGCGAGCTTAATCTGCGCCACAAGGATGGGCATCTCGTGGTCATGGATTGCAATGTTCAGCCCTTTTTCGATGAGCATGGCAATCGTATCGGAATGATTGGGGTGCATCGCGATATCACCAAACGCCAGCGCGCGGAAATGGAGATCAAGCAGCAAAACCAGATCATCGAGCATATGTGGGAAGCGGTAATCATTACCGATCCCCAAGGCCGCATCGAAGAATATAATGCCAGCGCTAGCCGCATTTTGGGCCTGCATGATAAACGCCCGGCCAATGAAGCCTGCAAGCAGCATCTGATCCAGATTACCGATAATGTTAAGAAAACGGGCCGCCATGAGGAGGAATATGTCATCGGCGATCCGGCCAGCCCTGATGCGATTTACATGGATTGCCTCGCCATGCCGGTCATCGGCCGGGATGGGGATGTTGTCAGGATCGTCAGCGTGCATCGCGATGTAACAGACCGGATTCGCCGACAAAAAGAGCAGGATGAACGGACGATTCAAAAAGAGCGGTCCATGCGCCTTGAATCTTTGGGAAAAATTGCCGGGGGGATCGCCCATGATTTTAACAATCTGCTGACCCCGGTTCTGGGCTATGCACATCTGGCAAGATCAGCGGCTGAAAAAGAGTCACCCGTTTATCATGATATTGATCGGGTGATTAAAGGCATGGAAAAAGCCCGCAATCTGGTGCGCCAGATCCTGGCTTTCGGCCAAAAGCTGGATAGCACTCGGTCTATCGAGGTGTTTGATGATCTGATTGCCACGACCCTAAGCCTCCTTAAAGACAGCTTCCCGCCGTCAGTCGAAGTTTTATGGACTCCAGGCTGCGCCGATACCCGCATCCAATGCAATAAAACATTAATCGATCAGCTTTTCATGAATTTATGCTGGAATGCAGTGCAGGCCATGCACGAAGGCGGCACATTAAGCATCAAAACCGATCAGAAAGGCGATTGGGCAGCGATCCGATCGCAATTTCAACTCAAAGGCGATGATCATGTAAGATTGGTCATCAGCGATACCGGGCCGGGGATCGACGCCAAAACCAAAAATCACATCTATGAACCGTTTTTCACCACCAAGGGATCATCCAAAAGCCACGGGCTTGGATTGTCGGTGGTGCATGGCGTGGTCAAGGCCCATGGCGGGACCATTCTTGTGCATAACATCAAGCCTCATGGTGCTTGTTTCGAAATTTATCTGCCTGCCACAAAAGATCATAATATAGCTGCAAATCAGCCTGAATTCTCAGATAAACATCAATATAGAAACAACAAAGAAACAATTCTGATTATTGATGATGAGGAGGATGTCAGAAAAATTCTAAGAAGAATGCTCAATGACATGGGTATCAAAACATTGTGTGCCGAAAGCGGACCGCGCGCCATTGAAATAATAAAAAATAATCCCAATATAAATTTGGTGATTACAGATTATTTAATGCCGGAAATGAGCGGTGAAGATTTCGCGAAAACATTTCGATTGCACAACAAATCCACACCCATTGTTTTGCTCAGTGCCGTCATCGAGCCAAGAACTGTCAGGGAATATCGCGCTTGGGGCGTTAATGCCTTGTTACAAAAACCGGTTGTGCCCGAAGATCTGTATGAAATGATCTGCGCGCAACTGGATGGGGAAAACAAAGCTTGAACTGAAATTGAAAATTTGCAGTCGCAAATATGAAGATGGGGATTTTCATGAACAAAGTTGCCTATTTACACACCGAAAAGGCAGACCATGTGGAATGCGGACGCATTCTTCTGGTTGAAGATGATACAGATAATCGGGAGATGATCGCCCGCTTTCTCGCCCGCGATGGGCATCATGTGGACAGCGTTGCCAATGGGGCTGATGCCCTTGAAAAAGGTGCCGAACAAAGCTTTGATCTGGCCATCATCGATCTTGGTCTGCCGGATATTGATGGCATCATTCTGGTGCGCCAATTTTCCCGCCGCCTGGGTATCCCGGTTCTGGTTTTAAGCGGACAATCTGAAACCGAGCAACGCATTCGCGGGCTGAAAGAAGGGGCCGATGATTATTTGGCCAAACCCTTCGAGCCCAATGAGCTAGCAGCCCGCATTGAAGCGATTTTGCGCGCCCGCAGGCAAGCCTCAAGCCTGTCCCTGAAAAACGGCAAGCGCTATGTCATCGATGGTTGGATCATTGATACGCTGCGCGAAACCGTTGTCAATCAGGCGGGTGAAACGGTTTTTCTGTCAAACGCCGAATTCAAGCTTTTAAAAGCCCTGATGGAAAAACCCAATCAGGTGCTATCGCGCAAGGATATTCTTGATCTCACCCATTCCGGAGAGGATGCCACCGAGCGCAGTGTTGATATTCAGGTCACGCGCTTGCGGAAAAAGCTGGAAACCGATCAGGAAAAAATGCAGCTCATCCGCACGGTGCGTCGGGCTGGCTATATGCTCGTAGCCGACAAGATCGAGTCAACAGACTAGGCCTCGTGCCTGTAAAGGCTATCAAGAGGGCAATTGCCTTGTTTTTTGGTGAATGCCCCCTTGATGGCTTGAACGGTCTGTGCTCAATGATAAAAAAATTCGGGCCAAAAATCAGTCTTGATCAGCAGCCTATTGGTATCGTTCATGAGCAGTGAAAAAATCAAAAGCCAATTGATCGCCTTGCAATCAAGCTTACGCGCCTTCCATGATGGGGATGGAGAGCGCACAAAGCCGGTGATGCTTGATCAAAGCTCTGTGGGGCGTTTATCGCGCATGGATGCCATCCAGGGTCAGGCCATGTCATCAGCGGTCCGACAAAGACGCGAAAACACCCTGAAAAAAATCGATCAGGCCCTGCAACGGATCGATGATGGCGACTATGGCTATTGCATCACCTGTGGCGAGGAAATCGCATCCCAGCGTCTTGAGATCGATCCCACCGCATCACAATGCACATCCTGCGCTTCGGGCGGCTTTCAAGGCTGAAGCCCGATATTTTCGGTCACCTCCAAAGGCTTGAGGTTTTCAACAAAAGGCATCACCGTGCATTCGGCGCTTTGTTCATGAAGCTCAGCACAGATTGCTTTCCCGGCGCTATAGCCCTTCACCGGACCGGTTAAAAGCCGCCACACCGTTTTTAGATCCTTGAAGCGTCCTTCGGCATAATAGGGCTTGAACCCGGCCAAAGTTGGCAGGGCATTAACGAGGCTCCAGGCTTTTTCAACGCGCTCAAGGCTTGAAAATGTGCCCAATTGAAGATGATACTCGGGAACGGCCTCGCTGGTCGTTTTTGCGGGCTTCACCGATGCGGGGGCTGGTTCCGGCTTCTTTTCAGGCGCGATGGGCACAGGTTTCTTTGGCGGATCGAGTTTCACCTCTGCACTTCCGTTGATTTCCGGGCTGTCGATTTCCGACCTGTCGGTTTCCGACCTGTCGATTTCAGGGCTCGCCGCTTCCTTTGCTCCGTCGTCATAAGGTAATTGCCCCAAAAAAACGGCAGAGGCGAGCGCGCGCCCCGATAAATCGCCCAATCGTGCATAAAAGGGGGCATTGCGTCGGGCCTGCTCGGCATTGAGCGCCTTTACTGCTAAGCGCTGGGCTTCATCAGGACGGCCTTCCATGGCCGCGATCAGCGCCAGATTTTCGTCAACAACACGGCTGTTGGCTTCAGGTCTATCGGTTGCCTGCAAAAGATCGCGCGCTGCCGCATATTCCCCCGATAAAGCCATTGAAAGCGCCAGATTGCTCAGGATATCCGCATCATCCGGGGCGCGTAAAAGCCCTTCGGCATAGGCAAGGCGGGCCGCATCATGCTGGGCTTTCAGATCAAGGGAAACGGCCAGCAGATTATAGCTGCGCGCCGAGTCCCGCCCCGCATCATGCAGTTTCAAGATCAGCTTTTCACTGCGGTCGAATTGTCCATCACCAATCAAAAGCCCGGCAAGCGCAAGAGTCGCCGCTTCATGATCTGGCTTTTTCAAAAGCGCCTGCTCCAATGCAGTGCGGGCGCGTTCCCGTTCGCCAATCGCCAGAAAAATCTCACCCAATGCGGTATCGATATCGGGATCATTGGGCGCCTTTAACTGCGCCTGACGATAAAATTGCAGCGCCGATTGCAAATCACCAGCCTTTTGAAAGCGGTCCCCCAGCCTTTTCAGGCGCGGCGCGTTCATATCATCGATGCCCGCGCGCACCCCTTCATCACGATCCATGCGCGCGGATTGCGATGCGCAGCCGCCTGCCATCAGGGCCGATAACAAAAGCATGAGCCATAAAGCCAGCTTCAAAAGCCCCCGGTTCATCATCCTGCCCCTTTCTTTAGAATGTCATTTCACCAGATCATTGATTTCCTCTGGTGAAAAGCCAAAATCGCGCAAAATATCGCGGCTATGGGCACCGGGCACAGGCGGCGGACCGGCAATCTGCCCCGGCGTGCGGGATAATTTTGGCGCGGGGGATGGCTGAAGCAGGCCATTATAATCGGTAAATGCCTGCCGCGCTTTCATATGGGGATGATCGGGCACTTCTTTATAATCCAGCACCGGGGCAAAGCACAGATCGCTGCCTTCCAACAGATCGCACCATTCCTGCCGGGTTTTTTCCGCCATTTTCTCGGTTATCGCTGCGCGCATCCCCTTCCAACTGCGAAGATCAAGCTGATTTTGGCAAGCCGGATGATCCGCCAACCCCGTCATTTTCAAAAACAAGGCGAAAAACTGCGGCTCCAAAGGCCCGACAGAGACAAAAAGCCGATCTTTGGTTTCATAAACATCATAAAAAGGCGCGCCACCATCAAGCAGATTGCTGCCCCGTTTCTGGCGCCATAATTGATTGGCATCCATCATATAAACAACCGACATCAGGCTCGCCACTCCATCCACCATGGCGGCATCCACCACCTGCCCTTCTCCGGTGGCACGGGCATGGATCAGGGCACAGAGCATCCCAAACAGCAGATAAAGCGCGCCGCCACCAAAATCGCCCACAAGATTAAGGGGGATGCTCGGCGCCTCATTGCGCCGCCCGATCGCGGCCAATGCCCCGGCCAGCGCGATATAGTTGATATCATGCCCAGCAGCACCCGCTAAAGGTCCGCTTTGCCCCCATCCTGTCATCCGGCCATAAACAAAACGCGGATTTTGGGCAAGGCATTGATCAGGCCCAAGGCCCATCCGCTCCATCACCCCGGGGCGGAATCCTTCGATCAGGCCATCAGCGCTGGCGATGATCCGCAAAAGCGCCTGTTGCCCGGCTTCCGATTTCAGATCCAGCGCCAATGATTGCCGACCGCGATTGAGAATATCGCGCGCCGGATCGCCCACCATCATGGGATTACCGCCGGGCCGATCGATGCGGATCACCCGCGCCCCCTGATCCGCCAGCATCATGGCCGCAAAAGGCCCCGGACCGATGCCGGCAATTTCAACAATCGTGATCCCCGAAAGCGCGCCCATCACTTCAATTCCTTTTCCAAAAGCCTATTTCATAAAGCCTGTTTTGCCATGCTATAACAGCATTCATGACCTGCCGATTTTGGTTAGACCTATTAGGAGAATTTTATGCGCAGCGAAAAGGTGACATTCGAAGGAACGCAGGGAAATCTGGCCGCACGGCTTGATCTGCCAGAAGGCAGGCCCAAAGCCTATGCCCTTTTTGCCCATTGCTTTACCTGCAGCAAGGATGTGTTTGCCGCATCGCGGATCGCTGCAGGTCTGGCCGATCTGGGCATTGCCACCTTGCGCTTTGATTTCACAGGGCTTGGGGCCAGCGATGGTGAATTTGAGAATACCAACTTCACATCAAATATCGAAGACCTTCTCAAAGCCGTTGATTTTATGCGTGAAAGCTATGAAGCCCCCAAGCTTTTGATTGGCCATAGCCTGGGCGGTGCCGCCGTTCTGGCTGCCGCTGGAAAAGTTGATGAAGCGCAGATTGTGGCAACCGTGGGTGCCCCCTATGATCCCGATCATATTCGCCATCATTTTGATCAGCATATCGAAACCATCAATGAGAAGGGTGAAGCCGAAGTGAAAATCGGTGGCCGCCCTTTCCGGGTGAAAAAGCAGTTTCTTGACGATATTGGCGGTCATGATCAAAAGGAACGGATCGCCAATCTGAAAAAGGCACTTTTGATCTTTCATTCGCCCATCGATCAGATTGTGGGGGTGGATAATGCCGCCAATATTTTTGCCGCCGCCAAGCATCCCAAAAGCTTTATCACCCTGGATGATGCCGATCATCTGCTTACCGCCCGGGAAGATGCGCTTTATGTGGCGCAGGTGATTGTGGCCTGGGCGCGGCGCTATGTGAAGGGGTTGAGCACGCCTGAACTGAAAAGCCCGTGGAAGCCAAGCCCGGATCACAGCATTGTGGCGGAGGCCCAGAGCGGCAAATTCCTACAGGTGATCAATGCCAATGGCCATAGCCTGCTGGCGGATGAACCCATTGATATGGGGGGCGATAATCTGGGGCCCAGCCCTTATGGCCTGCTGCTATCCGGCTTGGGGGCCTGCACGGCCATGACCATCCGCATGTATGCCGATCGCAAGAAATTGCCCCTTGAGCATGTTTCGGTCAAGCTCAGTCATCAAAAAATTCATGCCAGTGATTGTGAAGAGTGCGACACCAAAGAAGGGCAGCTCGATGATATCGAGCGGGAAATCGAACTGGTTGGCGATCTTGATGATGAAACCCGGCAAAAGCTGCTGGAGATCGCCGATAAATGCCCGGTTCATCGCAGCCTGCACGGTGAGGTACGCATCCGCACCAGCCTTTTGAAAAGCTGAGATCAGCCCCATCGGGGCACACCTCGGTTAAAAAAACAGCATGATCGGCCTTTATTTTCGGCGGATCATGCTGTGATCATTTTATCGAAAGCTATGCAAAACGCTCAGCCCTGTTTTTTGGGTGGCTCCACAATGCGAATATGCAATTCGCGCAACTGTTTCAAATCCACCATCCCCGGCGCCCCCATCATGGGATCCTGAGCGCGCTGGTTCATGGGAAACAGAATAACTTCGCGAATATTGGGTTCATCGGCCAACAACATCACGATCCGATCAATCCCGGGGGCAAGGCCACCATGGGGCGGCGCGCCATAACGAAAGGCATTGAGCATCCCGGAAAATTTCTCTTCCAAAACATCCTTTGAATAGCCTGCGATTTCAAAGGCTTTGACCATGATATCCGGGCGATGATTTCGGATCGCGCCCGAGCTCAATTCGATGCCATTACACACGATATCATATTGATAGGCCAGAATATCGAGGGGATCTTTGGTTTCCAAAGCCTCCAGCCCGCCTTGGGGCATGGAGAAAGGATTATGCGAAAAATCGATCCGCTTTTCATCCTCATCATATTCAAACATCGGAAAATCAACGATCCAGCAGAATTTATAAGCTTCCGCATCGATCAGTTCGAGCTCTTCGCCAAGCCTTGTGCGGGCCAAACCCGCCAATTTTGCGGCCTGCGCGGGGGTGCCAGCGGCAAAAAACACCCCATCATCTGAGGCAAGGCCCAGATCCTTGAACAACTGAGCGGTTTTCTCAGGGCCATGATTTTTAGCGATCGGCCCGCCGGGAACCCCATCCTTGCTATTGATATAGCCGAGCCCGGCATAGCCTTCGCTGCGCGCCCAATCGTTCATCTTGTCGAAAAAGGCGCGGGGGCGCGCCCCTGCCCCCGGTGCCGGAATGGCCCGCACCACCGATCCTTCTTCAACCAGCTTGGCAAATAATCCAAAGCCGCTGCCACGAAATTGCTCAGTCACATCGACAATTTCGATGGGATTGCGCAGATCGGGCTTGTCATTGCCATATTTGAGCATGGATTGCGCATAGGGAATGCGTGGAAAAGGCGGTTTTGTCACCGGCTTTTTGCTGAATTCCTCAAACACCCCATAAAGCACCGGCTCGATGGCATTGAACACATCATCTTGGGTAACAAAGCTCATTTCCACATCGAGCTGATAAAATTCGCCGGGGCTGCGATCCGCGCGGGCATCTTCATCACGAAAACACGGCGCAATCTGGAAATAGCGATCAAATCCCGCCACCATGATAAGCTGCTTGAACTGCTGCGGAGCCTGAGGCAAAGCATAAAACTGGCCGGGATGCAGCCGTGAAGGCACCAGAAAATCCCGCGCGCCTTCCGGTGATGAGGCGGTCAGGATCGGGGTTTGAAATTCCATGAAGCCTTCATCCGTCATCCGCCGACGGATCGATGAAATCACCTTTGAACGCAACACGATATTTTTGTGCATGGTTTCACGGCGCAAATCCAGAAAGCGATATTTCAACCGAATATCTTCGGGATAATCCTGCTCGCCAAAAACCGGCATGGGCAATTCTTCGGCCGCCGACAGAATTTCGATCTGCTGGGCATAAACTTCGATATCACCGGTTTCCAGATCGGGATTGACCGTTTGCGGATCGCGCAACACAACCTTACCATCCACCCGGATCACCGATTCCGCGCGCAAGGACTCGGCCAGGGCAAAGCCTTCGCTGTCAGAATCGAGCACGACCTGGGTGATGCCATAATGATCACGCAGATCGATGAACAACAAATTGCCGTGATCCCGCTTTCTGTGTACCCAGCCCGAAAGCCGAACGATATCGCCCACCTGATCCTTGCGCAAACTATTGCAACGATGGCTGCGATAAGGATGAAGGGATGATGGATTTTGAAGCTGGGACATGGGGATCACTCGGTCTTTATGATGGCGGAGAAAGAGATTGAAGGCAAAGCGCTGCATTAGATCTGAAACAGCGCTTATGGCAATGGTTCATAGCTAGATAACGGTTTATGCTTCATCTTTGTGGCTGCGGTAAAGCACATGGATTATGGGTTATTGTCAAGGCGTGCACGGTTCTGACGGTCATGATTTGGCAATTTTCAATCATGGGGTTTGTAATGAACCTGATGAGCCGTGTATAGCTCGGATTTCAATTGCAGGATATAATAGCAGGTCATGTCCCTTATAACCGATCAAGATGGGCTGAAAGCCCTTACCGAACGCCTATCGAAAGCGCCCTATATTACGGTTGATACCGAATTCATGCGTGATAACAGCTATTATTCAAAGCTGTGTCTCATTCAGGTGGCTGATCAGGATGGCGCTTTTGCGATCGATCCCCTAAGCCCTGATCTTGATCTGGAGCCTTTTTACGATCTGTTGTTCGATCCTTTGGTGATCAAGGTTTTTCATGCCTGCCGTCAGGATATGGAAATCTTTTTTCATGCCAAGGGCCGCCTGCCCGCACCGATTTTCGATACGCAGGTGGCCGCCATGGTCTGCGGATTTGGGGATTCTGCAGGCTATGAAACACTGGTGAAACAGATTGTCGGTCAATCTTTGGATAAAACCGCGCGTTTCACCGATTGGTCGCGGCGTCCCTTGTCGGATCGGCAATTGACCTATGCCTTGGGCGATGTCACCCATTTGCGGGTCATTTACGAAAAACTTCGCGACAGCCTCGCAAAAAACGGTCGCGAAGGCTGGGTGGCCGAAGAAATGAACATCCTCACCAGCCCCGATACCTATCGCCTTGATCCCGTGAATGCTTGGGAACGCATCAAATTTCGCTCCGGCACGCCACGGTTCATTGCCCGATTGCAGGCTTTGGCCCGCTGGCGTGAAGAACTGGCCCAGGCCCGCGATATTCCACGCAGCCGGGTGGCGAAAGATGATGTGCTTTTGGAAATTGCCGCCCATCCCCCGGCCCAGATCGAAGCTTTGGATCAGGTGCGCGGCTTATCACGTGGCTTTCATGCCAGCAATCCGGGCGCGGCCTTGTGGGATGCGTTGCAAGAGGCGCAGGCCATTCCCGAACAGGAACTGCCGAAAAAACCCCATTCGCCCCGCCCTTCGCAGAAAACGCCTGCGATTGCCGATCTTTTAAAGGTGTTGTTGAAATGCCGCTGTGAAGATGCGGGGGTAGCCCATAAGCTGGTGGCCAGTGGTGCGGATATTGATGAAATCGCCCGCAATGCCCATGCCCCTGTTCCGGCCATGACCGGCTGGCGCTATGAGCTATTTGGCCGGGATGCCCAAGCCCTACGCGAAGGTGCCATCGCCCTCACCGCCCATGGCAATCATATCGAAATCGTGGAAATCGAGCCTGCAAACGACAGCGCCTAACGAGCTATCGGCGCAAACAGCCCGATAACGCATCACGATCAATCGTCACGATGAACTTTTTCCATCTTTTCGTGGCGTTCCTGAGCTTCCAAAGTCATCGTGGCAATGGGCCGGGCATCCAGCCTTTGCAGGCTGATAGGATCGCCGGTCACTTCGCAATAGCCATATTCCCCCTGCTCCAAACGGCGCAGGGCAGCATCGATCTTGGAAACCAGCTTGCGCTGGCGATCCCGTGTGCGCAATTGGATCGACCAATCGGTTTCACTGGATGCGCGATCGGCAATATCCGGCTCTTTCAGGCTATCCTGTTGCAGGCTTGCCAAAGTTTCGCGCGATTCTTTCAAGATTTCTTCGCGCCAATTTAAAAGCTTGCGGCGGAAATATTCCTGCTGCCTTTCATTCATGAAGTCTTCGTCTTTTGACGGACGATAATCCGATGGTAAATCATAACTCATTAGGCTCATCCGCTCCTTTAACCAAGGCCGCCCGGATCGCCCGGCCCGCCTGGGGTGATCCCATACTCATCATCGGCAATCTCATCCAAAGCCGGAGAAAGGGGCATCGGCACTGCACGCCTCGCTCAAGGCTCCAGACCTGCGCCGGATTTATAATGATCTGCAAGGCCTGCGGCAAGCAGTTAGGCGGGAACCCAAGAAAAATTTACAATGTGTTTGGGGGGGATAGATAAAATGCAATTGAATGGCATGGAAACAAGCAGGATAATTCTGGAAGAGGTCAGCTTTCCTGTTCCAATTTTGCCAGTTCCACCTCTGCCCGCACTTCAATGTCATCCAAAATCGCAGACAAGGCAGGATCAAGGGTGCCATCCCGTTGATCACGGGCCAAACGCGATAGCTGGCTGAGCTTTGATTGGGGAATCGCCCCCATCAAAAGGCCCTTGCGCACATCTTCAAGCATATCGAGCATATCATGCGCCCGGGCCAAACCTTTAGAGCGGCCAGCGGTAGCATCCGGCATTTCCTGCAAGGCCAAAAGCGCATCCACGGAGGCAATCGGCCCAGAGGCAGCCGCAGGGGTTGATGAAGAGGTGGCCCGCCCGCCCTCGACAGAGGCAGAAAAGGCGGCACCCCCTGCTACGGAAGACTTTGAAGCCTTCTGCGACGATTTCAACGAACTGGATTTACCGGGGCCATCTATGCGCATGAAGATACAATAACCATTGCGCCGCCAAAAGAGCAAGACTTGCCGAAGCTTCGGGCTAGCCCCCGGAAAATTCTGACCTCCGTTAAAACCAACGGCGTGCTGTGATTAAACAAGCCATTGATTTTAAACTTTATATTTTGTGACCAGTGGATGGCAATAATTGGCATGATTCTCGCATAAATTCTGGCGAGACGATAAAAAGACGCATCATGGGCTTTGGCGGGATCAAATATGAATCAGATGATCAGCCAAGCTTATGAACCGGAACAGAAAGAGACTGGCCATGTTTGCAAAACGCATCATCCATTTATCAGCGCTGCTGTTATCGGCGATCATGCGCCTTGATAGCAGATATTATCTGATTGCGATGGCTGTGGCTTTGGGCTTTTCAACGCCAGCCCATGCGGCCTCTCGGCTGAAAGATCTGATCAATGTTGAAGGTGTGCGCGAAAACCAGCTTGTGGGTTATGGGCTTGTGGTGGGGTTGAACGGCACTGGCGATACCTTGCGCAATGCCCCTTTCACCCAGCAAAGCCTTGAGGCGATGCTGGAACGCTTAGGCGTGAATACCCGTGATGCCAATAATATGGTAACGGATAATGTGGCCGCCGTGATCGTGACCGCCGATCTGCCGGCCTTTGCCCGCCCCGGCAATCGGATCGATGTGCAGGTCAGCACTTTGGGCGATGCCGAAGATCTGCGCGGCGGTGTGTTGATGGTAACCCCGCTTTTGGGGGCCGATGGCGAAGTTTATGCCGTGGCCCAGGGCCCCATCGCGGTGGCCGGATTTGCCGCAGCGGGCAATGCCGCCAGCATCACGGTGGGGGTGCCCACATCGGGCCGCATAGCCAGCGGGGCCATTGTGGAACGCGAAGTCGCCTTTGAATTTTCCAGCCTGCAAAAGGTCCATCTGTCCCTGAAAAATCCTGATTTCACAACTGCCAATCGGATCGCCCAAGCCATCAATGGCGCCATCAGTGGATCGGTTGCCAGCATGATCGATCCTTCTACGGTCACTTTGGTGCGCCCGGCGGGCTATGAAAAATCGCTGATTCAAATGGTAACGGAAATCGAACATCTGGTGATCGAGCCCGATTTCCCGGCCAAGGTGGTGATCGATGATCGCTCGGGGATCATTGTGATGGGGGCCGATGTGCGGGTGAGCACAGTGGCCATTGCCCAAGGTAATCTGACCATCCGCATCACCGAAACGCCGGTTGCTTCACAGCCTGCCCCCTTTGGTGAAGGGGAAACGGTTGTTTTGCCCCGCACTGATGTGGCCGTTGATGATGATGGCGAAAAGCGCCTTGCCATCGTTGATGATGGGGTTTCATTGCAGGATCTGGTGGATGGCCTCAATGCATTGGGGATCGGGCCTCGGGATATGATCTCGATCCTGCAGGCGATCAAGGCGGCAGGCGCCCTACAAGCTGATATCGAGGTGATGTGATGGATATCACCCTCGTCCAAAACGCTTTCCCATCCGGTGGCACGGATTTTGGCCAGGCAAGTTTTGCCGGGATGAAAGCCCGCCTCGACAGCACCCGGGATGCCGCCTTTTCCTCGACCCGCATCAGCGATAGCGAGGCCCGTGACAAGGAAATGCGCAAAACAGCCGAGGATTTCGAGGCCGTGTTCATGGGCCAGATGCTGGCCCCGATGTTCAGCGGATTATCCACCGATGGCCCCATGGGTGGCGGTCATGCCGAAGAAGTTTTCCGTTCGATGATGGTTGATGAACTGGGCAATAGCGTTGCCAGATCAGGCGGAATCGGCATTGCCGATACGATCTACAAACAATTGCTGACATTGCAGGAGATTTGAAACATGACCCGGCAAGGAACAGAAGATGCCACCGAAAAAAACCAAGCGCCTGCGGAGCAACCCGTTCTCGCTCAGCCCGTGCGGGATTTTCTGGCCATATCAGATAATCTCACCAACCTTTTAGCGCGGGAAAATGCCCTGCTGGAAACCCGCAGACCGAGGGAGACGAAAGCGCTGGCGGGTGAAAAAATCCGCCTGACCGAAGCCTATAAACAGGCATTGGAAGATTTGCGCAGCAAGGAAAGCCAGTATCTTGGCCCCAAGGATTCAACCATCCGCAAAAAGGTGAAAGCCACGACCGAACTTTTTCGTGCCGAATTGGCCCGCCATGCCAAGCTGATCATCCGCTTGAAAACGGTCAGCGAAGGGATCGTTAAATCCATCAGCGATGAAGCGATGAAGCAAAAAAATCCGGTGCGGAATTATGGCCAGAATGGACGGATGAACACGCCTTATGGAGCGGGGGCTTCCCTAAGCCTGGATCGGCAAATCTGAAGTGGCGCCATAGGCATCATCGGAAAGTCCGGCGATTTCCGGCCGCAAATTCATGATTTGGGCCAGATTTTGAAAGCGGCGCGCCACCACTTCATTAACGATTTCATGGGCATCCGGCTCAACATCCAGCACCAGCCGATCCGAAAAACGCTTCAGGCTGACCCGCTTTAAAAGATTTGAGGTGCCCCCCGATATCCGATGGCCCAAACGCAAAGCCTCACCCAGGATCAGGGCTTGCCTGATATCTTCTTCCCCCAGCATCGAGCGACACAGGCTGGCCAGCGGCATTCCATCAGATGCCCCGTAAATGCGGCCAAGAGCCAGGCCCACAAACCCGCGATCCTTATGATCGATGCCCACAAACCGGCCATAGAGTGCTTCCATGATCGCCCGCTCTGCCCGGTAATCGGGATGCCCCCGCCATGAAATATCCGATAAAAGGCAGGTGCCATAGCGCAGGCGCTTCAGCTCGGGGCGATCTGTTTTGCTCTCGAATAAGGGATCGATCCAACGCATCAGCCGATCCCCATGCTCCTTGAAACGACCGCCGATTTCCGCCATGTCCCGCGCCGCCGCAATAAACGGATCTTCAGCTTTCAGGGATTGCGGCAATCGTTGATATACCAGTCCTTCGCGCAGCCCCAAAGAAGAGGTGATCACCTTATTGGGGCGCATATGATCCAGAATATGATATAAAATCAAGGCGGCACAGGGCATCACGGCGGCCCGGCGGGATGGCACGGAATTGATTTTGGCAAGGCTTTGCGGCTCTTGTTGCGCAATCAGCTTCGCCAGATCCTGGGCATCCGCGCCTTCAAGAGAAAAGGCGTGCAAAATAGGCAAAGGTGTTTTTTTCTGCACCATATTGACCCGGCTGACCGCGCGCCACGCCCCACCCACGATATAAAAATTCTTATTCCGCCGCGCTTTCAGCCATGGCACTTCTTTCAAGCTGGCGATGATCTTGCGGCTGATCAGCGTCTGATCATCGTTAAAATCACCCTGAAGCCTTAAAGGGCCAATGGGCAAAGTGATCTTTTCCGTGATCGCGCCTTTGGCAATTTCTACGAGTTCGAGACTGCCGCCGCCCAGATCACCAATGATCCCATCGGCATCGGGAATGCCCGATAAAACCCCCAAAGCAGATAATTCGGCCTCTTCTTTCCCGGAAATAACCCGGACCCTGATGCCGGTATCCGATTTGATCCGGGCAATAAAAGCCGCTCCATTGCTGGCTTCACGCACGGCAGCGGTGGCCACGGCATCGATATGACCCGCCTCAATCCGCATGGCTTTCATAAGCAGCTGAAACCGCTTCAAGGTAGCGAGGGCCGCCGCCATCGCCTCATCATCCATCTTGCCGGTTTTGCTGATCATCCGACCAAGCCCACACAGCACTTTTTCATTGAAAAGGATGTGCGGATTGCGGCTCATCTTGTCGAAAACCACAAGACGAACGGAATTGGACCCGATATCAATTACCGCCAGATGATCGCGGGAATCGTGGATGCGGTCTTTAAAAGAGGATTGCGGCACGCATTCAATACTTCACAAAGGGCCTTATTCGGTCAAACGAAAGACACCAGATAAAATCACAAAAGGCAAGGCCCCATAAACGCTTCATCGGTATCGATGATCAGTCACGCGGCGGCAAAATAAGTTGTGGCGCGCCATCCGGCCGGGTTCCATCCGGTTCCATATGATGCAGGTCCACCTCCAGCTTGGCCGGGCGCTCGGTTTCAAGGGCGCGGCCACGACCGGAAAGGCTGGGGTTTTTCATGAAATAGGTATGGGCGGAAAAAGGCTCTTCATCGCCTTCGGGGATAGATCGCTGATAATCGCCATCCGGGCGAAGCCACCAGCTTTGCTGATTATCTTTCAGATTGGCCACCATCACCTGCCCCATGATCTGTTCATGAACCGTGGGGTTTTCAATCGGAACCAGCGATTCCACCCGGCGATCAAAATTGCGTGGCATCCAATCCGCCGAAGAAATGAACACCCGTGCTTTTGCCGATGGCAAACCATGCCCGGCCCCAAAACAGGCAATGCGTGAATGTTCCAAAAAACGCCCGACAATGCTTTTGACCCGGATATTTTCCGATAAATCCGGCACCCCGGGGCGCAGGCAACAAATCCCCCGAATGATCAGATCAATCTCAACCCCGGCCATCGAGGCTTCATAAAGTTTTTCAATGATCTGGGCATCCACCAGTGAATTCATCTTGGCCCAGATCGCCGCCGGACGCCCGGCCCGGGCATGGCCGATTTCAGCATTGATCATCTTGATTAGGGAGTGACGAATATCAAAAGGAGACATCGCCAGCTTTTCCATATTGCGCGGACGGGCATAGCCGGTCACATAATTGAACAGCCGCGCTGCATCGCGCCCCATTTTCGGATCAGCGGTAAAAAAGCTGAGATCGGTATAGATGCGTGCCGTGATGGGATGATAATTGCCGGTGCCAAAATGCACATAAATCTGCAGCCCTGCGCTTTCCCGGCGCACCACCATCGAGACTTTGGCATGGGTTTTGAGATCGAGAAATCCAAAAACCACCTGCACGCCGGATCGTTCGAGATCGCGCGCCCATTTGATATTCTGCTCCTCATCGAAGCGGGCTTTTAATTCCACCAGCGCCGTCACGGATTTGCCCGCTTCTGCGGCCTCCTTTAAAGCATTGATGATTTCCGATTGCGATCCGGCGCGATAAAGGGTTTGCTTGATCGCCACCACATCAGGATCGCGGGCCGCCTGCCGTAAAAAGGCATGCACCACATCAAAAGATTCATAAGGGTGGTGCACCACAAAATCCTTGGCCCGCACAGCCTTGAAAATATCGCCACCATGATCGCGCAGACGCTCGGGATAGCGGGGATTATAGGGCTTGAATTTCAATTCAGGCAGATCATCAACGATCAATTGCCGGGTTTCCCCCACCCCTAAAATGCCATCCACCCGGGTTACGGTATCGGGATCGGCATCGAGTTGATCGATCACCATGGCGGCCAGATCGGCGGGCATTGACTGATTGATCTTGAGCCGGATCACCCGCCCCCGACGACGACGCTTGAGTGCCGTTTCAAACAGCCTGATCAGATCTTCGGCTTCTTCCTCGATTTCCATATCGCTATCGCGCACGATACGGAAAACCCCACTGGCCTGCAATTGATAGCCGGGAAACAACTGATCGAGAAACAGCCCGATCAGGGTTTCAAGGGGCACGAAACGAATCCGCTCCCCGGGCAGCCGAATGAAGCGGTTAACCTGATCAGGGATCGGCAGCAAAGCGCGGATTTCCTTGCCATCCAGCGCCCTTTGCAATGACAGGATGAGGGAGAACCCCAGATTGGGGAGAAAGGGAAAAGGATGTGCCGGATCGATCGCCAAGGGGGTGAGTACGGGAAAAACATTCGATAGAAAATAGCCCTCAAGCCAATGCCGTTCTTTTTTGGTGATTTCATGGGCTTCGAGAACGGCCAGCCCGGCCCGGCGCATTTCATCTTTTAATTGCTGCCAGCGCTGTTGTTGTTCTGATGTCAGCTTATCGGCAAGGGCCGTGACTTTTTTCAATTGTTGGCTGGGTGTCAGGCCATCATCGCTCACGGTTTCAATGCCGGAATCCACCAATCCGCGCAAACCCGCCACCCGCACCATATAAAATTCATCAAGATTGGATGCGGATATCGACAAGAAGCGCAAGCGCTCCAACAGGGGGTGGTGGCTATTGCCCGCTTCTTCCAGAACCCGGCGATTGAAATTAAGCCAGGATAATTCGCGATTGATGAATTTCTCACCTGCCGTCATCCGATGGAGGATTGCCCGCGCCGAACGAGCCGACATCGATTTGGCGGCCATGGTTTTGCCCGTGCTTTGGGTTTCGGCCCCCATGTTCAGCTTTTCTGACGTCGCGGCCTCGGCCTCGGTGGTCATGGCGGGCGCTTCATCCGCTTCGTTCAATTGATTATGGGATGGCATGAAATACAACTCCGAAAAAACACGAACAGTCAAAGATATGACGACGATAACCTGCCGTGCAAGACCGTCAGATTTATGACAACCCGGTGATTACAAACCGGCGGCGGCCAGAACTGCCCGGGCCAAAGGCAAGGTCAGCGGCTTTTTCTGCGACAAAGACGCTTTATCAAGGGCCGCCACGATCTGTTCCACCCCATCAAAAGAGCGTTCGATCCGGGGGAGCACATAATCCAGCACTTTGGGATCGGTGCGCAACTGGCGATCATTGAGCCTTTTCACCATCAAGGCCGCGAGCAAAGCATCATCGGGGGCTTCAATCGCCGCCACCGGGGTGGCGATCAAACGCGACCGCAGATCATTGAGCCGAACCCCCCAGCGTGCAGGCGGCAGGCGCCCTGATATGAGCAAATGACCCTGTCGTTCACGTATCCAATTATAAAGATGGAAAAAATCCACTGGATCAAGCCGCCCTTCGGCCAGCGCCTTATCGGCATCTTCCACAATCACCGCAGGATGGGGCTTGATCATCAGGCGGCTGCGCGCCCCGATATTTTCAGGGGCCACCCGATCCGCCCCCGATTTTTGCTGCCAAACCGCGGCCAGATGCGATTTGCCCGATGCCGGCGGACCGATCACGGCCAGGGCATGGGATGACCAATCCGGCCAGTGATCGATCATCGCTACAGCCGCAGCATTCGACGGCGCGATAAAAAAATCCTCGCCACGAAAGCTTTGCCGGTGGGGCAGATCAAGGGGCAGTTGATACATCATCATGCCCTTTGATGGCTGGGGTTTGTTGGGTTTCCAAACGATAATGGGCGAGCGAGGAGCGCACGAGAACGGCAATCACCGCCGCTGCGGGCACTGCGATCAGCACCCCCACAAAGCCTGCAACCTCGCCCCCGGCAAAAACGGCAAAGATCACCCAAACCGGATGCAGGCACACATGGCGGCCCAATAAACGCGGGGTGAGAACGGCCCCTTCCAAAATCTGCACAAACACCCAAACCAGAACGACCAGCCCCAGATTGGCATAATCAAGCCCCCATTGGCCAAAGCCCACAAACAGGGCAACGGCCAGCGCAAAGGCTGTACCGAAAAAGGGAATGAACCCCAAAATCCCCGCCAGCATCCCCAAAATCAGAGCATAATCAAGCCCCATCACTGACCAGCCAAGACAATATAACACCGCCATGGCCAGCATCACACTGAGCTGACCACGCACAAAGCCTGAAAGCACCTGATCGATCTCGATCATGGTTCTGCGCACAAAGGGTGCTTGGTGGGCAGGGAGCAAGGCATTGGCCCGGCTGATGATTTTATCGAAATCACGCAGGATATAAAAAGCCACCATCGGGGAAATCAGCACCAATGCCAGAATATTGAACAAAGCCAGCCCGCCGGTGAACACCCCCATGATCATCTGATGCGCCATGGCAAAGCCTTGTTGGACCATCGATTCCAGAACATCCTGAGCCTGCTGACCGATTTCGGTGCCAAATTCGGTTTCCATATTAAGCATCATGGAAGATGTCCAAATCCGCAGATCGGCAATAACCCCCGGAACAGCCCGTACCAGACCCACAAGCTGCGCCTGCAACAATGGCCATAAGCCAAAAAGCACACACAAGCTGATGATGAAGCACAAAAAGATGATCAAACCCGCCGCCAGCCCCCGGTCGATATGATATGCTTCCAATCGATCAGCCAAGGGATCGAGCAGATAAGCCAGCGCGAAACCGGCAAGGAACGGTAGCAAAATACCCCGGGTGAGATAGGCAAATAAAAGGGCTATGAGCAACAAACCCCATGGGATCAAACGCGACATCAGGCGCGGGTTCAAGCCTTGTTCATCCGCTTTCCCGGCGTCGCTCATCTGGATGACCCTCCTTCCGATTGCGGTGCTCGCATCTCTCGCCCTTCATCGGCTGTATCGGTTATGAGCACCAGCCCCTGGTCGCTGTTCAACAGTTGAAGCCGGGCCTGGGCTAAAGCCAGCCTTAATTGATCGATCGTCCCCACATAGCTGATGGCAAAACGCGAAAGCGGCAACCCGATTTCGGTCATTTCAAATGAGCGCACGATCCCCACGCTTTCAAGCTTTTGCCGGATCGACAGCCAAGCCTCGGCATGATCGACCGGCGCCATGACGCTGACGACCGATTGATCGCCGGTCGCGGCTAAAAGGGTCTGTTCTTTCCATAAAGCATCGGATCGACGCAGGATAAGATTAGCCGCCCGTTTGAGTACAAAAGCCTCGGTCCCGGCTTCGGTTTCTGACGTCGCCGCTTCTGCTGGATCAAAATCTTCCATAAAAGCCGATAAACTGCCCTCAGCATGGCTCATGCGGCTTTCCCCTTCATCATCCAAGGGACCAACCACCAGATCATAATGCAAATCGGGTTGGCCGGTCCGATAATTGGGCACCAGCCTTGCCGTGGCAATCACGATTCGCGGCACGGCGAAAAATCGCGCCGCCTTGGCAAGCTTGGATGGATCGGGATTGGTCAGCAGATCATCGGACAAAACAGCCCGCGATGAAATCCGATCCGGGGCAAAGCGATAAGCGATCAAGCGGTTTTGCAGATCCGCCCCGGCCAGCGCCTGTTGCCATGGATGATCCCCAAATACCATCCGCACACCGCGATCATAAAGCACCGGCACCAAAAGATAAGGCCCGCCCAGTGATTCTGTATAGGCAACATCGGTACGGGCAAAGATATCGCGCACCGCATCGGGCGAAAACAACACATCAAGCACGGCCATATAACGGCGCGATGAGAATTTTTCCTCGCGAATATCCACCGACCGCACAAGGCTTTGCAATAAAGGCGGGCTGGCCGGGGGCAGATTGCCAAGGCTTTCATCCGCCACCAGCTTTTCGATCAGCGATTGCCAGGCCCGTTCCTGCGCATTGGCCAAAGCCTGCCTGCGGGCTTCGGTGGCATTGGCGGCCTCTACATCAACATCGATGCCATACACACTAAACAAGCGTGCCGAAGCATCCCGATCCGCCTGCACCTGCATTTGCGCCTGTGCCGGCCCACCTATGCCGAATACCATGAGGGCAAAAAGCACTGGGGCAAAAAGCACTGGGATCATCATCACTGCAGAAAGGCCCAGCCGCATATCTTCGTTCTCCTTTGGTTCGCACCACCTTAGCGCCCCAATGCCCGCAGGCAAAGCCATGAAACAGATAAAACCGACGATCTCAGGGTCATGACTGTGGATGGGGTCAGCATAAATCCCTTATAGCAACAAGACGTCATCTTCATGATCATGAAATCTGTTCAGATTTTGGCTAAAGGGGCTTGCTCTCAATAGCCCTTTCGCCCCATGTTGCACAGCCTTTGGATGGCAAGCAGAAAGGTTTAAAACCCGTGAGCGACCCCCTCCCCCCCTCTTATGATTATGCCACAGCCGGTGTTGATATTGCGGCGGGCAATGCGCTGGTTTCCGCCATCAAGCCTGCTGCGGCCTCCACCCGCAGGATTGGGGCCGATGCCGGTTTGGGCGGCTTTGGGGCTTTGTTCGATCTGAAAGCGGCGGGCTATCATGATCCTATCCTGATTTCCGGCACCGATGGGGTTGGCACCAAATTGCGCATCGCCCTCGATACCGGCCTGCATCAAAATGTGGGGATCGATCTGGTGGCGATGTGCGCCAATGATATTCTGGTGCAAGGGGCCGAACCTTTGTTCTTTCTTGATTATTTTGCCACCGGTCGGCTGGACCCGAAGATCGCTACCGAAGTGATCGAAGGGATCGCGCGGGGCTGTATTGAAGCCGGCTGCGCCCTGATTGGCGGCGAAACGGCGGAAATGCCCGGCATGTATGCCCATGGCGATTATGATCTGGCTGGTTTTGTGGTGGGCGCCGTGGAACGGGATCAGATCATCAACGGCGCCACGATCAAACCCGGCGATGCGATCATCGGGCTGGCCTCATCGGGCGTTCATTCCAATGGCTTTTCATTGGTGCGCAAGCTGGTGGCGGATTTTGATCTGGCTTATGATCAGCCCGCGCCCTTTGATGGCCAAACAACATTAGGCGAGGCTCTGCTCACCCCTACCCGCCTTTATATCAAAAGCTGTTTGCCGCTTTTGCGGTCAGGCCAAATTAAGGGCATGGCCCATATTACGGGCGGCGGATTGCTGGAAAATGTCCCCCGTTGTTTACCGGAGGATCTGTGCGCTACCATCGATGTGGATCGCTGGGCCCTGCCCCCTGTTTTTCGCTGGCTGCAGGAAGCCGGGCGCATCACCCCCTATGAATTGGGGCGCACCTTTAATTGCGGCCTGGGGATGGTGCTGTTTGTTGATCCTGATCGGGCAGAACAGGTCATCGCTGCCCTTGATGCGGCGGGCGAAAGTGCGATGCCCATCGGCATGGTTGAAGAAAAACCCGGCAAGGCGCTCTGCAGGCTGCGCGGCAAGCCGGGGGCCTGGGGCGCACAGCAGGGCTTTGATCATATCACCGATGAAGCCTAAGCTCATGGCCCGGATGCAGCTTGGCATTTTAATCTCCGGTCGGGGCTCGAATATGAAAGCCCTGATCGATGCCTGTGCAGGGAGGGATTATCCCGCAGAAATCGCTTTGGTCCTGTCCAATGTCGCCTCGGCCGGTGGTCTTGAAACAGCCCGCGCTGCCGGGATCAAAACCATAGTTATTGATCATAAGGCCTATCCAAGCCGGGCAGAATTTGAGCGAGATCTCGATCAGGCGCTTCGCGATCATGGTGTGGAGCTTGTCTGTCTCGCCGGGTTCATGCGCCTTCTGGATAAGGATTTCGTAAAGCGCTGGCATGATCGCATGATCAATATCCATCCATCCCTGCTGCCATCTTATCGCGGCCTGAAAACCCATGAACGGGTTCTGGAAGATGGCGTGCGCTTCACCGGCTGCACGGTGCATTATGTCAGGCCGCAAATGGATGAAGGGCCGATCATCATGCAGGCTGTTGTGCCCATTGATGATCATGACACCCCCCAAAAACTTGCCCGGCGGGTTCTGGCTTATGAGCACAAGATTTATGTTGAATCGGTGCGTTTGATCGCCAGCGGAAACATCCGCCCCCGGGGCAATAAAACCGCCAGCAAGGGCTTGAAATTCCCCAAAAAAGGCCTGATCAGCCCGACGCCTGACGACGCCTGAAATTACAAAGGCCCCTTTCTCATGAAAATGGCGCGAGAACCCCCCGCGCCATCATTGTCATTCAAATAATGGCCAGAAATGCGGCCATATCAGCACATCTTCAGCCGACGATTTCAATTCCGGCAAAGAAAAAGGCGATTTCAATCGCGGCATTTTCTGCACTGTCTGAGCCATGCACGGAATTGGCTTCGATATTTTCAGCAAAGCTTTTGCGGATGGTGCCTTCGGCAGCTTCCTTAGGATTGGTGGCCCCCATCACGTCACGATTTTTGGCAACGGCATCTTCGCCTTCCAAAACCTGAACAACCACAGGGCCAGAGGTCATGAAGGCGACCAGATCATTGTAAAACGGACGTTCTTTATGCACGGCATAAAAGGCTTCGGCCTGCGCTTTGGTGAGGTGCAGGCGCTTTTGGGCAATGATCCGCAGCCCGGCATTTTCCAGAACGGCATTGATCTGGCCGGTCAGATTGCGGCGGGTGGCATCGGGTTTGATGATCGAAAAGGTACGCTGAAGTGCCATAAGGTGATTGTCCCTCAAAATATGGTTTGCATGAAGCTTCGCGGCGGTTTTTAAGCGATGAGAAAGCGAACTGCAAGGACTACCGTTTTTCATCGGGTCGTGTTAGAGGCACAGCGTCATGTTACATATCAAAGATCTCACCTACCGCATCGGCGACCGGCTTTTGCTCGATCACGCCACGGCACGCATCACCGCTGGTCAAAAGCTTGGCCTGATCGGTCAGAATGGCACTGGGAAATCAACCCTTCTGGGATTGATCACGGGTGCCCTCATGCCCGAAAGCGGATCAATCTCGATCCGCCCCCGTGCCTCTTTTACGCTGGTGGGCCAAGAAGCCCCCTCAGGCCCGCGCACATTGATCAGCGCCGTTCTCGATGCCCATAAGGAAATGCGGGCTTTGGAGGACGAAGCCCAAACCGCAACCGATCCCAATCGGATCGCGGAAATCCATACCCGTTTGGCGGATATCGATGCCCATTCCGCGCCAGCACGGGCAGCAGCCATCTTATCCGGGCTTGGTTTTGATCAGGCAGCGCAGGAACGCCCGCTTGACAGCTATTCCGGGGGCTGGCGGATGCGGGTTGCCCTGGCGGCGGCTTTGTTCACCCGGCCCGATCTTTTGCTGCTGGATGAGCCGACCAATTATCTCGATCTCGAAGGGGTGATCTGGCTGGAAAATTTCCTCCGCACCTATCCCTATACTGTTGTGGTGGTCAGCCATGATCGGTCTTTGCTCAATCGGGCAATCACCTCGATCCTCCATCTGGAAGGCGGCAAGCTGGTGGCTTATGCCGGTGGCTATGATGATTTCGAGCAGGCCCGGCTTTTGCGCAATGAGCAACTGGCCTCGATGAAATCAAAGCAGGATGCCCAAAGGCGTCATCTGCAATCCTTCGTTGATCGATTTCGCGCTCAGGCCAATAAGGCGAGCCAGGCCCAAAGCCGTTTGAAAATGCTGGAAAAAATGCAGCCCATCGCGGCGGTGGTCGAAGAACACACCGTGCCGTTCAACTTCCCGAAGCCCGCGCCTTTATCGCCGCCGTTGATCACGCTGGATGGGATTTCAGTGGGCTATCATGAAAATGAGCCGGTCCTGAGCCATCTTGATATGCGCATTGATCCCGATGATCGGATTGCCCTTTTGGGATCGAACGGCAATGGCAAATCAACCTTTGCCAAGCTTTTATCGAAACGATTGAAGCCGATGGGCGGCAAGATGACCATGCCGCGCAGCCTGAAGGTGGGCTATTTCGCCCAGCATCAGCTTGATGAATTGCATGAAAAAGAAACACCCATCGATCATATGGCCCGATTGATGGCGGATGCCACCGAAACCAAGGTGCGCACGCGATTGGGCAGCTTTGGCTTTTCCGCCGATAAAGCCGACAGGCGGGTGGAAACCTTATCGGGTGGCGAGAAAGCCCGGCTGCTTTTTGCTTTGATGACCCATGCCGCACCTCAGGTGATGATTTTGGATGAACCAACCAATCATCTGGATATCGATAGCCGCGAATCCCTGATCCGCGCTTTAAATGATTATGAAGGCGCAGTGATTTTGATCAGCCATGATCGTCGTTTGGTGGAAGCCTGTGCCGATCGCCTGTGGATCGTGGAAAATGGCGGGATCAATGTTTTTGACGGCAATATCGAGGATTATCGCCAAAGGCTTTTGCGCGAACGCGGAGCCCGCAGCGAATCCGGCGAACGCGATGCCGCCAGCGATAAACGCAAGAATGGCCGCCGCTCTTCTGCCGATAAACGTGCCCGATTGGCCCCTTTGCGTCAGGCGGTCAGCGATATGGAACAAAAGCTGGCCTATCTGAACGAGCAAAAAGAGCGCATTGCCCGGGCGCTGAACAGTCCCGCCCTTTATGATGGCAGCCAGCCCAATGGGCCCGCCAAAGCCGCGCATTTGCAGCAGGAACAAGGCCGATTGGAAAAGCTGATCGCCAAGGCCGAAGATGAATGGCTGACGGCCCAGGATAAGCTGGAAGAGGCACAAGCTTGAAGGATCGAGCCTGAAAGATTGGGCCTGACAGATCAGGCTTTCTGCTCCCAGCCGCCCTGCTCTTTTTGCTGCCAATAGCTCTGGTTTTCCGCCTTGGCCTTAAAGTGCAGCCAATCCGCGCGTGCGCTTTGCACGATGGTATCATCATGGCCATCAAACATATAAAGACACAGCTTATAAGGATGCGGATCATCGGGCAGCGCGCCGCCATTGATTAAGATCAGCACATCAGGATCATTAGGGGGATCGGCAATGGCTTCATCCCCCGCCGCCAGATAAACCGGCTGCAAAGCGGCATGGGGGCTGGCCGCTGTGCCATGGGGCAGGAAGGATACCGGATCATAGGCCCATAAGGCGCGATCAAGGCGATCGAGCACATCCTGATCGGGCACCCGCACAAAGCAGCGCAGGCCGCGCCCCATTACTTTTTCAAGCAATTTGGGAAACGCGGCCTCCAGCGACTGACGTTGAAGATGATAGAAACGGATCTCTTCGAGCATCAGTGATCACATCTTGAAAGGCGGATCGTCATCAGCCTGCAGTTTTCCGGGCTTCGACCCAGCCATTGATCTTTTCTTCAAGAATATCAAGGGGAAGCGGCCCGTCTTTCAGAACCTCATCATGATAGCCCCGAATATCAAACGCATCGCCCAGGGCTTCACGGGCTTCCTCACGCAAGGAGAGGATCTTTTCCTTACCGATCATATAGGCCGTGGCCTGCCCCGGCATCACGATATAGCGTTCGATAGCTTTTGAAAGATCGCCCTCAGGGTTGGGGGTGTTGGTCCGCAGATAATCAATGGCCTCTTCTCGGGTCCATTTTTTATCATGCAAACCGGTATCCACCACCAACCGCGCTGCCCGCCATAATTCCATCGCCAGCCGCCCGAAATCGGAATAGGGATCTTCATAAAAGCCCATTTCTTTTGGCAGATATTCCGAATAAAGGCCCCAGCCTTCGGTATAGGCCGTAAAGCGTGCCATCCTTTGGAACATGGGCACACCCTCAAGCTCCTGCGAAATGGCAATCTGCATATGATGGCCGGGAATGCCTTCATGATAGGCCAAGGCTTCCATCTGATAGATGGGCATATCCGTCATATCATATAGATTGGCGTAATAGGTGCCGGGCCGCGAGCCATCAAGCGCCGGTTGCTGGTAAAAAGCCTTGCCCGCCGCCTTTTCGCGGAAGGGTTCAACCCGCTTCACCACCATATCGGCTTTGGGCAGAATGCCGAAATAGTCCGGCAGTTTTTCGCGCATCTGATCGATCAGCGCCTTCGCCTCATTCAGATAGCGCGCCCGCCCTTCATCGGTATTGGGATAGGTAAACCGATTATCGGTTCGGATGAATTCAAAGAAATCCTGCAAATCGCCTTCAAAGCCCACCTGCTTCATGATGCCCAGCATTTCTTCATGAATGCGGGCAACATTATCCAGGCCGATCTGATGAATTTCGGCGGCACTAAGATCGGTGGTCGTGTAATTTTGCAGGCGATCATTATAATAAGCTTCGCCATTGGGCAGCTTCCACACGCCATCATCGGTGGTGGCGATCTGTTCTTGCCGTTCCAATTCGGTAATCAGTCGTTCATAGGCGGGCTGCACCGATGTCAGCAAGGCATCGCGGGCCTGCTCGCGCAAGGCAGTGGCCTCATCCTCACTCAAATCAAGGGAGGCGAGCTTTTCATTGAAATCATCCCACAAAGCAGAGTTCTCGCCGCTTTCATCAAAAGGAGCGCCGGTGATCACATTACGCGAGGCTTCAATCACGAGGGGATAAACGAAACGCGGCGGTACCACGCCCAGTTCCTCGCTTTTTTTGACATTGGCAAGGATCTGATCCATCAGCCCCGTAACGCCTTCGAGCCGGGAAATATAAGCTTCGATATCCGAAGGCTGTGTAACCCGGTGAATATTGATCAAAAAGCTGGGAATTTGCTGCTGCCAACCAAACATCTGATTGATCGGATAGCTGTAATGGCGCCATTTTTCGCCATCGATGTCTCTTTGGGTGAGGATCTTGAACAGGCGATGCGATAATTTGGCCTGCGCATCAAGGGCATCCACA
Organism: Iodidimonas nitroreducens; assembly: GCA_000710935.1. GTDB lineage: Bacteria > Pseudomonadota > Alphaproteobacteria > Sphingomonadales > Rhodothalassiaceae > Iodidimonas > Iodidimonas nitroreducens. Next base: position 89,386 of record BAYV01000009.1, read on the forward strand.
TCAAAGCCCTTCAGCGTTTCAAGGCGCTGTTGATTGATCGCCAAAGTCTCATCGGCAAATTGATCCGACAGATCATCCCATTTGCCATAATCTTCGGTTTTCCGCCCCAAATAGGCCTGGCGCATGGGTGAGCGGGCGAGGTCTTCTTCAAAAGCCTGCTCAAAAAAGCTGTAAAGCCGTTGGGATTCGGTTTGCACCTGTTCGCTGGCCGGGCTTTCGCTTTGGCTCGTTTGGTTATTCTGATTGCCTGCATTATCGCAGGCCGAGACCGCAATCGATAAGGCCAAAGCCGAAGCCCCGCCCAGAATAAGCCGATATAACGCGCTTTTTTGAACCATCTTACGCTCCCTTGAGTGATCTTGCTGTGCGATCATTTTTATGAATTTGGCACGCTCTGACGCCCTTGATGAAAAGAGCACCGCAGGCGGTCATCTTTTCCAAAGATTAATGGAGATGATCCTAGACCCGGGCGCGGCTGACAGCAAGCCATAGACTTTAATGATCCAGTGCTGGAAATATTAAAAAGCCGTGCCGCCCGTGGGGGTGAATTCAGCCCGATAAGCTGAGAGGAAAGAGCGGAATTGATCAACGCCGCCCAATTCACCGGCAATCCGCCCCAATTCACCGGCGGGGGTTCCCGATGGGCTGGTCAATAAATCAAAGACCCCCGCATAATCCCCTTCCATGATCAGGGGGCGATAGCGGGACCGCAATTGCGCCAAACGTTCCCGCGCATCATTAAAGGAGAGCGCCAAGGCCTGACGGATGAGGATTTCCCGTTCCGGCAAGGCCAGGGGCGCATCATTCCGCCAGCGATTGCCCAGCAGCCGATCCGATATAGCGGCCAAAGCAGGCCAATCCTGACTCGCCCAGTAAATATCGGCGCGTAATTGATCCGCCTCGCGCCCTGATGTGTTTTCCAACAGGACCAAAGCTTCCTCATAGCGCTTTAATTCAGACAAGGCCCGGGCCGAAACAAGGGTGCGCTGCTTTAGCACATCATCAGGCAAGATAGGCTGGCGGGTGGCGCGCATGATCCGCAGGGTTTCTTCCGGGCGGCTATCCAGCAGATAAATCTTGCCCAATTGTGCAGCAACCAAAGCCTGTGCCGATCCTTCCAGCCGATAGCTGACCTGATGTTCTAAAAGCTCGGCAGCACGATCCACCAGATCAACGGAAACCAACCGCTCAACCAAATGGCGGATCATCCGATCCCCGGAACTGCCCAAGGGGGTCAATTCGCTGAAATCATAAAAAAGCCCCAAGGCCTCCAAGGGCGGCAGTTTATCGGCAGCGCCATCAAGAAACAGTCTGGAAAAAATAGCCGACATCTGTGCCGCCAGATCCCGGGATTGGGCATCGGTGGCAAAAGCCGAAGCCGCAAGTTGAAGGGTTAAAAGCGCCTGACGATATTGCTCTTGCTGGCGATAAAGATCGGCCAGCGTTTCCAAAACATCCATTTCCAGCCTGTCGCCCCGCCAGGCAAAGCGGAGCCTTTCCAGCCGGGCCGTCGCCTCGCTGATCGAGATATTGCCCTCGCCATATTCCAGCCTTGCCAATTGCAGGCGGGCTTTTGTGGATAAATGGCGATCCCGGGCGCTGGCGGCATCCTGATAACGGGCGCGGGCGGTGGCAATATCCCCCCGGCTTTGCGCCAATTGGCCATAAAGATAATCAACGGCCAGCGCCTGATTGCCGCTCAGCCCCATATTTTGCAGGCTGGTGATCTGCCCGCTGGCCAGATCATAGGCTTTTTCCGCCAAAGCCGATTGGGCGATAGCGAGATGGATTTTTGCCAGAAAAGGCCGATCATGAAGGGCCAATGCCTCGGTGCCTCGACGAAAATAATCAAGGGCCAAGGCATGGCGCTCGGCATGATTGGCAGCCAGGGCCCGCCACAGCCATAGATCGGATTCGGCATCCAGCTTTGGATCGAGCAGGGCCGTCAAAGCCTCAAGAGGCCGATTGAGACCCAACAGAACAACCCCCGAAACGGCCTTCCACTGTAGGGTATTTTTGATTTCGGGATCGGTATCCGCCAAAAGCGCAAGCATCGCATAAGCTTCGGGATAGGCCCCATGGCCGGCATAAAAACGGGCAAGATCCCAGCGCACCGATTTACGTGATGCCGCATCCGCCAGGGATAAATCCACCAGCATCTGCTGTTCGCGCGCCGTATAATCGGCTTTTGTGCCCTCATGGGCTCCTTGTCGCCAAGCCTCAAGATCGATCATCCGCGAGACCACAGTGCCGCCCCGGGCCGCACCCATCCGGGCGGCTAATTCAGAACCTGAAATCGCCAGGCCCCTTTGCGAGCCGATACTGACCCCGGTGGCAAAACGAACGATCTGAAGCCCATCGGCCACAGGATCAATGACCAACCCTTGAGCTGAAGGCAAAAGATGGAAATCCACATATTGATGATCTTGCGCCAGGCCGCGACCATCATCCCCCAAAGGGATAACCGAAAGCCGATCCCCCACCGCCGGATCAACGAGGCTGAGGCGGCCACCCACCTCATCGGCGGCAACGAAGATCACCGTTCCCTGCGCCCCCGCCTGACGCACAGGGGTCAATTCCCGGGCAGGAGCCGATGCCCCGCTCACGATGCGCACCCGCCAGATTTGGCCCGTGCGCCGCACCGATAAGCCCACAGAACCCACCAGATCGAAACGTAAGGCCGTAAAGCCTTGGGCATCCATCTGTTCGGCACTGCGCAAGGGGCCGGAATTTCCCTCGGCTACGGATCGCTCCACGGCCGATAAATCAACCCGACGGCTATCCTCGAATATCGTCCAAAGCCAGCCGGATCGCAGGAAAACAGCCGCCGTGGTGCCCTTTTGCCAGCCAAAAGCAAGCTCGATACCATCCGCATCTTTCACAAGGCTGAGCGGCAACAGATCAGATGAGGCCTCCGGGCGGTAGCTGAGCGGGGATGAGTTGCTTGCCCCCTGCTCTGCTGCTACCGACCGCATTTCTTGTGGCGAATTTTGGGACGGCGGGGCAGGTTCAGCCGCGGCCTCAGCCCTGATCCCTTCGGCATTTTGTGCAGGAAAAACATCCAGAACAAGGCTGGCCCCGCTTAGAAAATGCCTGAAGCTGCTTTGGGGATTGACCATGATATCAAGGATCGTTCCGGACCCGTTTTGATCATCATCAGCCCGTGCCTCAATGGCCATGATATGGGCTAAAGGATCATTTCTCAGCACACTGAAATCAAAAACATGGCTTTGGGTAAACTGAAGCCTGATCCGATCCCCCGCTTTGGTGATCTGATATTGGGGAACCTGCAAAAAATCAAAAACCACCCGGCTATAGGCGGGATGCTCGCCCCGGCGAACGGAGATCGCCGCCGTATCATCCTGAGCAAATACGGCTTGATGAGGAGCGAACCAGATGCCCCAGATCAGCAGGACCAAAAAGAGCCTAGCCATCATCGGACGGCTCCCTTTGCCATGCCAGAATTTCAATCTCGACCCGACGCGCCTGCGCCATTTTTTCTGATCTGTTGCCATCGGCACTGCGTTCGTCAAATTGGCCCGCACCATAGCCATAGATCGTCATGGGATAATGATAGCCCTTATCTGTCAAAAAATCTGCAACGCTTTGGGCGCGGCGCAGGGAAAGCTCCCAATTTGAGGCATAAATCTGCCCCCGCATGGGGCTTGGATCAGTATGGCCGGAAATCACGATCCGATTATCGATCCTTCGCAATTGCTGGGCCAGATCAGACAAAGCCCCCTGAGCTGCTGAATTGAGCCGGGTAGACCCCAATTCAAAGGATAAATCCGACGACAGGCTGATGAGCACCCGATCATCACTGCGGGTGATGTGCGCCATGGGCTGAGCATCGCCGCCTTTTTGGCTACCTGACCATTGATGCGTCAATAAAGCAGCTAAATAATCCAGCCCAACCCCCCAGGGCACATAGCGACGAAGCTGATCCGCATCGGGTTTATCGGACTCCACGATCTGCGCCTGATTGGGATTGAATTGCTTACGAAAGGACGCCAGAACCGATTCCCATTCGGAAAGCTGCACGGCATTCATGGAAAAGAGCAAAACAAAAAATGTCAGCATTAAAGCCAATAAATCCGCAAGGCTAACCATCCATGAGGCTGATGTTTGTGATTTTCTGACAAGGATCGGCGGGGGGCTGATCATGGATCACCCCTGCCGCTCTCCAGGGCAGGCTGTTTGGCCCGCAGATGGATTTTCAAACGCCGACCGAGGGCCTTTTTATCAAGGCCAATGGCCAAAGCCGATTGTGGAATACCCTCCCCCACAAGGCTCAAGGCCAGGGCATTGGCGCGCCGATAGGCCAGATCCCCTTCCGCCTTGGCCTGCCCGAAGATGAAAGCGATTTCACGCTTTTCACCATAAGGAGCGCTTTTGATCAGCGTTGATATTTTTTTGAAAAAGGGCGTGGCCTGCTCGCTCAATTCAGCGCTTTGGGCGAAAAATATGGCCCGGGGATCCAGCTCAAAAACCAGCATATTGCCGCCTTCGGCAGGATAAGAGCGCACGGGCCCCGGCATTTCAGAAATCAGCGCACCGGCAAGACGAAAAAATTCACTATCAGATTGAGCATAGCGATCAGGCGGCAGAAAACCCGGACGCCGCACCGGGGGACCGAATGGACGCTCGAAGGCATCTTCAAGGCTTTGCACCACCGCAACGGAGCGCGCCGTTTCGCGATTTGAAATCACATTCATAACAATGAAAAAAGCCAGAAGAATAAGATAGAGCGAAACAAAAAGCCCTATAGATGGATCAATGAAACGGCCCCGCCCATCCCGCTGCTGGTGATGTTCATGAAAGGCCGACATGGCCATTCATCAATCAAAACTGGCAAGAAGGGCATCGATATCATCCTGATTATTCCCCTTCCCATCCAATTGGGGCCCATGCTTCAGGGCATCTTCATTCACGACCTCACCTTTTTCATTGAAGATGTTTTCTTCCTCATCTTCGTGAATCGTGGTGTCGCCAATGGCTTCGGCCAAAGCAGACAGACGATCTTCAATATGGCGCAAGACGCTGACAACCTTGGAAACCCGCTGCCCGGTAATATCCTGAAAACTCGATGCTTCAAAGATTTCGGTGCTCAGTTCAAATAAGCGGTCACCATGTTCGCCGGTAACTTCGCCTGCAAGCTCACCCATCTTATCGGCGGCATCCATAATCTTGCCTGCCGCTTCTTCGGTATGCGCTACCACGGCATCCAATTCATCCCGAGCGGTAACGATATGCTTGTCGGTCAGGGTTTTGGGCCGCATGAAAGCCAGTTCATCACGGGCATGGGCAATGAAATCGAGCAATTCACGCACTTCGGAACCCACATCCGCCTTGGTTTCCATGCCCTGACCATCAAGGGACGTCAGCAGATTGGCGACCACGGACCCGATTTCATCCACGGTTACAGCCTCACCCTTTGAGGCTTTAATCGCATTGAGCCTGTCCTCAATGCTCAGAGCCACCGCCTTGGTCATCCGCTGCTCCCGAAATTATGTGCGCCTGAGACTGTCTATCACTGTCAAGTCAATATCTGTCAATTTAGCAGTCCGACAGTTAAAAGCCTGTTAATTTCAATCTATTGTGCAGCTGTTTCCTGCCCCAGCGCCTCAACATTCGGCAGAGGATTGCGCGTGGCAAGCCTTGTGGTCAAAGTTTTTGCCACATCGGTATCCATTTCCGCCAGAAGGGCTGCCATTTTGCGATCCGACATCCGCAAAGCAACCTGCTGCTGAATATCCATATCAAGGCGTTCGAAAATCGCGGCAGCATCCTTGGGCTTCATGGTTTCATAAACTTTGACGATCGATTGAATCTGCTGATCTTCCTGATCCTCATGCTTTTCCACCAAGGCAGCGATTTTTTGCTCGATGGTTCGCAATTCAGAAATTTTCTGATCGATCCGGCGTTCGGTCGAGGCCAATATCTGCTCACGCAAAGCTGCTTTTTGCTCTTGTTCTTCAAGCTGTTGTCGGCGCTTTCTCAGGTCTTGCAACAGATTCATTTCAGACCGGCTGATCCCGGCAATCGCGGCTGTTGCGGAAACCGCTTCATCGTCGCCTGACAAAGGTGCTGATACGGTTGCTTCTGCCGCCCCCGCCTCATCTTGGGCCTTTTCCTTGGGCTGATCGGCTTTGGGTTCAGCGCCATTGGCCGCAGGGGCGGCCGTTTCCTGGGCACTGGCCTTGCTCACCAAGCGGCTGAGGTCGCCAGCGAAAGTCCCCGATTTAATGGCGAGGCCCACCACTGCAACCATGATGAAAACCGGCAAAAGCCTCAATCGGGCAAGAGGGCGACCGATGCTATTGACTGATAAAATCGCGCGCACGCTCATCGGGCTTCCTTCAGAGCTTTCAAAAGATCGGGCCGACCACTGCGGATCGGGGTCACTTTTTCTTCAGTTGCCGCCGTTTCAGCCGAATCCCGCGCCGCCTTGGCGGTCAATTTCTTCTCAAGCCGATCGGCCAGATTGTTTCCCGCTTCGGTGATCAGGGTCAATTCATCGGCCATGGCCCGGGCCTTGCGCGTCGAAGATTGAAGATTCTCATCCGCCTCGCCGCCCATTTTCCGCAGATTTGCAATGGATTCTTTTGCCTGAGTGGTGGCATTTTCCAAACGATCCACAAGACCAGCCAGTTCATTTTGACCTTTGCGCATTTCTTGCAAACGGCTGTTCACCCGAATACAGGCATAAAGAACGGCGGCCAGCAGCACGATCAATGTCGCATCAAGCGCAAGACCGGTCATCTCTGTCATCGACATGGTTTCATTCCTTTCGACCCGCACGTTTCAAGCGGTTCACATTATTCACCTGCACCGCCAGTTTTTGCCCTGATCGTCCCATTCTGGCATTCAGCAAAGTCACCTCGCCGCAGCGCATTTCCAGGCTATCCTGAGGCGTGACATTCAGCTGAATGGTTTGGCCCACCTGAAGATTCATCACATCCCGCAGGCTCATCACCTGTTCATCAAGCACCGCCCGAAGCTGCAGGTCGGCAGACCATAATTCCGTGGCGAGATGGGTTTCCCAGATACTGTCGCGACCGAATTTTTCGCCCATGAAACGCTGCAGCAGCAATTCGCGCACGGGTTCCAATGTGGCATAGGGATAAAGCAGTTCCAATCGTCCGCCGCGATCTTCCATGTCGATGCGCAGCTTGATCAGCACCGCAGCATTGGGCGGGCGGGCGATGGTGGCAAAGCGCGGATTGGTCTCCAGCCGATCAAAGGTGAAATTGGTGGGTGATAAAGGCTCGAACGCCGCCGACATATCCTTCAAAATGACCGCGATCATGCGTTCGACAAGGGTTTGTTCGATGGTGGTATAGGGCCGCCCTTCGATCCGCATCGCCGCCGTGCCCCGGCGTCCACCCAAAAGCACATCGACGATGGAATAAATGAGCGAGCTATCAACCGTCATCAGGCCGTAATTATCCCATTCTTCGGCCCGGAACACGGCCAGCATGGCCGGCAAAGGAATGGAATTGAGATAATCGCCAAAACGCACGGAGGTGATATTATCAAGGCTGACCTCGATATTATCAGAGGTGAAATTACGCAAGGAGGTCGACATCATCCGCACCATGCGGTCAAAGATGATATCGAGCATCGGCAGGCGTTCATAGGAAACCAGAGCACTGTTGATCAGCGCCTGAATACCATGAGAATCGCCGCCATCATCCTCGCCATCAAAGCCGAGCAGGCTATCGATTTCATCCTGATCAAGAACCCGCCCCGGCGCACTGCCCGAATAGCCATCCCCATCATCATCTTCCGCATCGCCAGCGGCCATGGCTTCCCATTCTGCAGCCACGGCATCGTCATCGGGGGCATCATCTTCGGCGCCGGCCATAGCAGCCCATTCCGCGGCTACGGCTTCGTCATCGATCTCTTCATTTTCGGTTTCATCGGCCATGATTGCTCTACTGAACCAGCATTTCCCTGAACAGAACGTCTTTGACTTCCACCGGCGCCACCGATGTATTGATCCGAACCAGCAATTCTTCCTTCAAACGATAAAGACCCGCCGAGCCATTGAGATCCTGCACCCGCAATTCGCGCAAATATACCTGAAAATCATCAATGATCCGCGGCATTTTTTCTTCCACCGCCGCCCGGGCACTTTCCCTGTCAACCTCAAGGCTGATGCGGGCCCGCAGAAACTGCTGCTGGCGTTCCCCGGTATTGAGATTGACGACCATTTCGGGCAGATCGATAAAGATCAATTGGATCTGCTCCTTCACCGGCTTGTCTTCGGCTATGGGCTCTTCCTTGCCGCCCATCAGCATCGTCAAGACAACAATGATCGCGATCAGGACGACAAGAGCCGGAACGGCAATCAGGATAATTTTCTTCCCGCTGAATTTTTTGGTTTGGGGCATATCACCCAAATCGCCAGCAAGATCATCATCGAGATTATCGTCATCTGCCATGGAAACGTCCGTTCAATTTCAGGAAACCGATCCTGCCCATAAGCTCAAGCGCGCTCTGTCTTGCTATAGTTAATATCGAGAGTGTTAATAAGTCGTAAGGGTCTTGAAAGACTCTTGGTCGCACACCATCCTGATCAAAGCGGCAAACTCTGCCCCATGATCATCCGTTCATGATCCGCTTTCACGATCAAAATCACCAATCCATTGAAATTATTGAATTCCATAATCTGGCACGGGCATTGCATTGCGATTTGGCAAGGGCAGTGCCGGTGTTTTGGCGATCCTTTTAAGACCTTGCGAAAAATGGAGACGGATGATGGACACATTGCTTTCAATCGGCTTATCGCATCAAGGTGCCATGCTGCGGCGCATGGATGTGATCGCCAATAATATTGCCAATGCATCCACCACGGCCTTCAAGCGCGAACGGGTGGTTTTTCAGGATTATCTGTTCACCATGAAAGGCGAAGGCCCCAAGGAACTGCGCGATGTGCGCATGGTTCTGGATTATGGGGTGGTGCCCGACATGAGCAAGGGCGAGTTTATCATGACCCGCAATCCGCTGGATGTGGCCATGGAAAATGAAGGCTTCATGGTCATCCAGAATGATGAGGGGGAGCGCCTTTATACCCGCAACGGTAATTTTCGCATCAATATCGATGGTGAATTGACCACGCAAACGGGTCAGCGTGTTTTGGGGGTCAATGATCAGCCGATCAGAATCAATCCTGATGATACCAATATCATCATCACCGAAGATGGCACCATGCGCTCGGATCTTGGCGATATCGGCCAGATTCAGATGGTGCAATTTGCCAATTATCAAGGCTTGGAGCGCCGGGGCGACAGCCTTTTTGCCACTGAGCGTGAGGAACTGCCGCCCGATGAGCTGCGGCTTGTTCAGGGGGCTTTGGAAGGCTCGAATGTCAATCCCATCGAGCAGGTGACCAGCATGATCAATGTGCTGCGCAGCTATCAATCGATGGAACGCAGCCTCAACACCTATTCCGAGCAGCAGGACCGCGCCATCGAGCGTCTCTCGCAGGTTCAAGCCTGATTATCAGAACGCCTCTGCCACATTATAGAAGGACAAGACGATGAAAGCATTGAATACAGCCGCCACCGGGATGCTTGCTCAGCAATTGAATGTCGAGGTGATCTCGAACAATATCGCCAATCTCAACACCACGGCCTTCAAGCGCCGCCGTGCCGAATTCCAGGATCTGCTCTATCAGAATATCGAGCGGGTGGGTGCCAATTCAACGGCGCAAGGCAATGTGGTGCCATCGGGCATTCAGGTGGGAGTGGGCGTGCGCGCGGCGGGGGTTTATCGCATCGCCACCCAGGGCAGCCTTGAATTGACCGATAATCCCCTTGATCTGGCGATCAATGGCCGGGGCTTTTTCCGCGTCCAAAGCCCTGATGGCGAAGAGCTTTATACCCGTGCCGGATCATTTCAGCGCGATCAGGATGGCCGGATCGTAACGCCCGAAGGCTTTGAAATCCTGCCCGGCATCAATATCCCCGAAGAAGCGATCGATGTCAGCATCAATCAGGAAGGCGAAGTTCAGGTGACCCTGCAAGGTCAGGTCAATCCCCAGATCGTGGGGCAGCTTGATCTTGCCACCTTTACCAATGAAGCCGGTTTGGAAGCCATTGGCTCTAATCTTTTGCGGGAAAGCCAGGCATCCGGCCCGGCCACTGTGGCCACCCCGGGCACCAATGGCTTTGGCCTGATCGAGCAGGGTTTCCTTGAAAAATCGAATGTCGATCCGGTGCAGGAAATCACCAATCTGATTACTGCCCAGCGCGCTTATGAATTGAATTCCCGGGTGATCACCACATCCGATGAAATGCTCAATGCCGTGAACAGCCTGCGGTGATGAACCCGCCCTTTTGAAATGCTCCTGATGGGGAAAGATGACATGACCAAAACCCGCGCGATGATCGCATCAATGATGCTGAAAAGCCTGATCGCTTTGACCGCATTGAGCGCCCTGCTGATGACCAGTACTCTGGCGATGGCGATGATGACCAAATCATCAGCCACCGTTAATGGTCCGCTGATCACCCTTGGGGATGTGCTGTTGACTTTGCCTGATCAAATGACTGCGCAAAAGGCGGCTGAAACGGTATTGGCCTCAGCCCCCCTGCCCGGTGAAAGCCTGTCTCTATCGCGCTATGATATTGATCGCGTCATGGAAAAGGCGGGCTTTACCCACGGCCTTGAAAACGCCAGCGGCTATATCAAAATCACCCGCGCCGGGCACGCCATTCCCGAAGATATGATCATCCAAAAACTGGCTGATGCGATCTCTCGTTCAAGTAATTACGAACAGGTAAATGTTCGTCTCACCAATGCGAGCAATCCCCTTTATGCCGTCCTTTCGGCTGATCTGGGCAAGCTGCGGATCGAGGCCCTTTCGGTGGATGAAACAACGGGCCGCTTCACCGCCACCCTTGCCATTCCCCATGATGAAGGACGCTGGAACCGGGTGGCCCTTTCCGGCATGGCCGAGCCAACAAGGATGATCCCGGTGCTGGTGCGCAGCATGAGCAGCGATGAAGTGATCAGCCGGTCGGACATCGATTGGATCGAAATGTCGGAGCGGCGCATCAATCGCACCATGATCCTCGATGCTTCGGAATTAATCGGCCTTGCCCCCGTGCGGATGCTGCGGGCCGGGCAAGCCCTGCGCACAAGCCAGGTGCAGCGCCCGCTTCTGGTCACCAAAGGCTCGGTGGTAACAATGTTCGTCCGCCATGGTGCCCTGACCCTGAGCGCCACCGGAAAAGCCATGCAGGATGGCGCCAAAGGTGATTTCATCCGGCTTTTGAATACAGCCAGCAATCGCACAGTGGAAGCCCGCGTCACCGCATCCGGGGTGGTTGAAGTGATGAACCGTGCCGTTGTGGCCGCTTCGCAATGATCTCAATGAAGGCATCTTCTGTAAAAAATAGGAAGGACGTGTCATGAACCGGGCTTATCACATCTGCAGCCAATGGCTAAAAATCGGGCTTCTCAGCGCCAGCCTTGGGGCCTGCACTATGGGGGATCGTCTGGCCAATATCGGTAAAGCCCCCGATCTGGCCCCCATCGAAAATGTTCAGGCCCCCACGAGAACGCGATCCCTGTCCTTGCCGATGATGAGCCAGGACCAAGGCGTGGGCCAGGCCAATTCCTTATGGCGAACTGGGGCGAAGGCTTTTTTCCGCGATCAACGGGCAGCCCAGATCGGCGATATTCTGACCGTGGCCATCGAGATTGATGATCGGGCCGAAATCGAAAATGAAACGATCCGCTCGCGCAATAATACGGAAACCGCCGGTCTCGATGGCTTTTTGGGTTTTGAAGGCAAGCTCGACAAGGTTCTGCCCAATACCGTGAACCCCGCCGCCCTGGCCGATTTCGGATCGACCAGTTCTTCAACCGGGAATGGAGAAGTGGATCGCTCGGAAACCATCGACTTGACCATTGCTGCCATCGTCATCGATGTGCTGCCCAATGGCAATCTGGTGATCCAGGGGCGGCAGGAAGTGCGGGTGAATTTTGAAGTGCGGGAATTGCTGATCGCCGGGATCGTTCGCCCGGAAGATATTTCCGCCACCAATATCATCAACCACTCACAAATTGCCGAGGCGCGCATTTCTTATGGTGGGCGCGGCCAGCTCAGCGATATGCAGCAGCCTCGATATGGCCAGCAGCTTTACGATATCTTGTTCCCATTCTGACGGGCATAGACAGCAAAGAAAAAGGGGGCGATTGCAGCCCCTTTTTTTATAAACAAATGATCAGGATTGATCCCCACCCTGCTGCGCCAGAAATTTGGCATGGCTCACCGGATCGATCCGCACCTTTACATGGGTGCGCCCCTCATCATCGGCAGATTGCGCTAAAACCTCGCCATGGCGATGCAGCCAGGAAAGATCGCCCCCTCGCCAAGGTTCGATGATCAGATCATGCACGCTATCATCGGCACCCACGCACTGATCGATCCTTTCCATTAATTCATCAAGGCCAGCCCCGGATAATGCAGACACAGGCACATCATGCGGCGATTTCTGCGAGAGATTAACCAAAGCGTCCCGCTCATCATCAGGCAGAAGATCGATTTTATTCAAGGCCTCGATCATCATCGGGCCTGCCACCTCGCCCGGCTTCACGCCCAAATCGGCGAGCACATGAAGCACATCGGCCTTTTGCGCCTCGCTATCGGGATGGGCCACATCGCGCACATGCACGATGAGATCGGCAGAGATGACCTCTTCCAATGTGGCCCGGAATGCCGCGATCAGATGGGTGGGAAGATCCGAGATGAAGCCAACGGTATCGCTCAGGATCACTTTGCGTCCGGTGACCAGATCAATGGATCGCATGGTGGGATCAAGGGTCGCAAACAGCATATCGGCCGCCAGCACATCTGAATGGGTCAGCCGATTGAACAGGGTGGATTTGCCGGCATTGGTATAGCCCACAAGGGCAACCACCGGATAAGGGGCCTTTTGCCGCCGGGTGCGATGCAATTCCCGGGTTCGGGTCACGGTTTCAAGCTGACGTTTGATCTGGGCAATGCGATCCGTGATGATGCGTCTGTCGGCTTCGATCTGGGTCTCACCGGGGCCGCCGATGAAACCGAAACCGCCACGTTGCCGCTCCAGATGGGTCCAGCTTCTGACAAGGCGCGATTTCTGGTAATTCAGATGCGCCAATTCAACCTGCAATTCCCCTTCTTTGGTGGCCGCACGTTCACCAAAGATTTCAAGAATAAGCCCGGTGCGATCGATCACCTTGGTTTTCCATTCGCGCTCCAGATTGCGCTGCTGAACAGGCGAAAGTTCGGCATCCATGATCACCAGATCAATGCTGTGTTCGGCGATATAGCTGCCCATCTCCGCAACCTTGCCCTTGCCAAGCAGGGTTGCGGGCCGAGCCGGGGCCAAAGCCACAAGCTCTGCCCGCTCGACCGTGATATTGATGGCCATGGCCAGGCCAACCGCTTCTTCCAAGCGGGCGGCGGGGCTGCGCGCCTTATCGTCATAAGCCGTTTTATGCGCGTTTTTTTTCACCCATGGGTGAATGACAAGAGCCCGGGTCGGCTGCTCCCCATCATGGGGAGACCGAAGCCCGACATGCTCATCCGTAATGTGGATCACAAAGTTTCCCTTGATCGACGATCAATCTGTTTCGAGATCTTTTTCCGGCTCAAACAGGCTCACCGGACCGGACGGCATGATGGTCGAAATCGCATGTTTATAAACCAGTTGAGAATGACCATCGCGGCGCAAAAGGACGCAGAAATTATCAAACCATGTAATCACGCCCTGCAACTTAACCCCATTGACGAGAAAGACGGTTACAGGCGTTTTTGATTTGCGGATTGCATTGAGAAAGACATCCTGAAGATTTTGCGATTTTTCTGACATGTGTCGCCATTCTTTTTTTGTTGAACATTATCGTTGAGATCGACCGTTTCTTCGAACGCTTCATTCCACTTAAAACCAGGATCGACAAAGCCGAACGAATCCGGGGAACTTTATGCCTGAACTTAGAAAATATCCCCCGATGATCATAGCTTGCCACGTTTGTTGCGCCGCGACAATTCGTTGTCGAAAATTTTATCTCGACAATCAACCATGTGTGTCTTTTTGATTCAGGATCAATACAAAAAGCGGATAAGGGGCTCATTCCTCCGCTATCAAAAGAATTCAAGATGCACGGAAAATAATTGCTCAACAGCTTTGACAGCATCTGTAAGCGCCAGCACGATCACCCGGTCTCCGGCTTGAAAAACTGTATCGCCACGCGGCATGATCACCTTTTTATCGCGCACCACAGCCCCCACCAGCACGCCCCGTGGAAGCTTGATTTTCGCCAAAGATCGCCCATTGACGGACGAGGCTTCCAGCACTTCGGCTTCAATGATTTCCGCCGCCCCATCGGCAATAGAATGCAGATCGCGAATCCGGCCGCGCCGAATATGGCGCAAAATCGTGGAAACGGTCATCTCCCTAGGATCGATATGCACATCAATTCCCAAAGTGCCGATCAAAGAGCGAAAGGATGTATTGTTGATCAAGGTCATCGCCCGGGAACAGCCATGGCGCTTGGCCAGCAACGTCGCAAGGATATTGACCTCATCCTCATTGGTAACGGCCACCACCGTTTCCGCTTCGCCCACATTCGCCTCGCGCAGAATTTCGGGATCAAGGGCATCGCCATGGATCACCACCGTGCGGCTCATTTTATCGGCCACATAGGCGGCCCGTTCCTCATCGCGTTCGATCAGCTTCACATTTAAGCGCGGGGTGCGGGATTCCAACTTTTGGGCAAGGAACATTCCCACCGATCCGCCGCCAATCACCACGATCCTTCGGGCGGCCTCTTCCTCATGGCCGAACACACCCATGGCCCGGGCCACATAGCGTTTTTCAACGGCGATATAAACGCCATCGCCGATTTCCATATGATCATCGGCCAGGGGCACAAATAATTTACCCCCGCGCATGATCCCCATCACCCGCACTCGCAGATCGGGAAACAGTTCGGTCAATTGCCGCAAGGGTGTATCCACCACCGGGCAGCGATCATCCAACCTGATCCCCAAAACCCGCACGCTATCATCTGAAAAGGGGAGAGTGTCGAAAGCTCCGGGCACTTCGAGCCTGCGATAAATCGCTTCGGCCACCTCCACTTCAGGTGAGATGACAACATCGATGGGGATATTATCGCGGGTAAACAGATCGCTCCATTGGGGGGCCAGATAGCTTTGATTACGGATGCGGGCAATTTTCGTCGGCACATTGAAAAGCGAATGGGCAATCTGGCAGGCCACCATATTCACTTCATCTGAAATGGTAACGGCAATGATCATATCAGCTTCGGCAAGGCCCGCGGCCTCCAACACATGGGGATCAGACGCATGGCCCTCCATCGCCTGCACATCAAGGCTTTCGCCCACCTTGCGGATCAGCTTTGCCGACCGATCCACGATAATCACATCATTTTTCTGATCGGCCAGATAGCGGGCGATATTAAGCCCCACCTGCCCGGCGCCACACACCACGACTTTCATCATATTCCCCTTGAGCCGGTGCCCCTGATGGCCCGGTTCAGCATTGCTTGTACCGTCTGCCCCTCATTCATCATCATCGCGCCGTTCATGCCCCCCAAGGCCAAGATTTTTCAGCTTTCTGTGCAGGGCGCTGCGTTCCATCCCGATGAAATTGGCAGTTTTTGAAATATTGCCCGAAAAGCGGGTGATCTGCACGCGCAGATATTCCCGCTCAAAGGCTTCGCGCGCCTCTCGCAGGGACAAGGTCATCAGGGCATTATCGCTATCCCCGCGCAAAAGGCTGCTGGCATCTTCGGTGAGTTCCAAAGGCAGCATATCGGGTTCGATAATATCGCGCCCATCATGGGCCATGATCAAAATGCGCTCAATCACATTGCGCAATTGCCGCACATTGCCCGGCCATTCATAAGCCTGCAAAGCGGCGAGCGCCGGTTCGCTAAAGCCTTTGGGGGCACGCCCCGTGGCCGCCGCCACGGCCTTCACGAAATGCTCGGACAAAGATGGAATATCATCGCGACGCTCGCATAAGGATGGCACCTGAATCGGCACAACCGACAAGCGATGAAACAGATCTTCGCGGAAGGTGCCTTGGGTGATTGCCTTTCGCAAATCCCGGCTCGATGCTGAAACCACCCGCACATCAACCTGCACCCGCTTTGAACCGCCCACCCGCTCGAAGGTCTGCTCGGTCAGAATGCGCAGAATTTTGCCCTGGGTGGTCATCGGCATATCCGCCACTTCATCGATGAACAGGGTGCCGGCATGGGCCCGCTCGAACAGGCCGGTTTTCACCAGCCCGCCATCCCGCTCGATGCCGAACAATTCTTCCTCCATGCGATGCGGTTCCATCGAAGCCGCTGATACGATCACAAAGGGCGCCTTAAAGCGCTTGGAGCGCGCATGTAAAAGCCGGGCCGCCACTTCCTTGCCCGAACCCGGCGGGCCGGAAAACAAAACGCGGGAATTGGTGGGAGCCACCCGCTCGATGGCCTGGCGCACCGCATTGATGGCCCCGGAATTGCCAGTCAGTTCAAAAACCGGCCCGACCCGGCGTTTCAGATCTTCGTTTTCACGCCGCAATTCTTCAGCCTCGGTCGCCCGGGCCACAATGAACAAAAGCTGATCGGCCTTGAAAGGCTTTTCGATAAAATCATAAGCCCCGCGCTTGATGGCAGCGACGGCGGTTTCCACATTGCCATGGCCGGAAATGATCACCACCGGCAAATCGGGATGGCGGCGCTTCACGAGTTCAAGCACCTCCAGCCCATCAAGACGGCTGCCCTGCAACCAGATATCCAAAATCAGCAGCGATGGACGCCGGGCTTCCAATTCGGCCAAAGCACTGTCGCAATCATGGGCCACCCGTGTTCCATAGCCTTCATCACTCAGGATTCCGGCCACCAGTTCACGAATATCGGCTTCATCATCAACGATTAAAATATCCAGTGCCATCTGCACCCTTTCTTTTGTAGCATATTCCGGCCTTTTCGGCTCATTCCGCCGCGCGTTTATCGCGTTCGGGCTCGTTTGTCGCCTGTTTCTCCAGATAATCAGCGGCAAAGCGCAAGGTCACCACCGCGCCCCCATCCCGACCATTGGCCAGCAGCAGAGCGCCGCCATGTTCTTCAGCGATTTTCTTCACGATTGCCAGCCCAAGGCCGGTGCCCTTGGCCCTTGTGGTCACATAAGGCTCGACCAGACGATCGGCATCTTCAGGAAGGCCACGGCCATTATCGGCAATGATGATATCAACCTGATCCTCCGCTGATTGCAAAGTCAATTGAATGAGACCCGGGCTTTTATCGCCGTCTTCGATCCGCGCTGAGATCGATTCCCGGGCATTTTTCAAAAGATTGGTCAAGGCCTGCGCCAAAAGCCGACCATCACAAACCATCTTCAAGGCGTGTTCGGGAAGCCTGGTCTCGAAGGTGACATCCCTTTGACCCATTTCCTGTAAAAATACCGTTTGCCGGATGATGTCATGAAGATTTTCCGATTTGAAAACCGGCGCCGGCATCCGCGCAAAAGAGCTGAATTCATCCACCATCCGGCGCAGATCCCCCACTTGCCTGATGATGGTTTCCGTGCATTGGGAAAAAACTGCCGGGTCGCTGACAATCTCACGCACATATTTTCTTTGCAGGCGCTCGGCTGAAAGCTGAATGGGCGTGAGAGGATTTTTGATTTCATGCGCAATGCGGCGGGCCACATCCGCCCAGGCGGCGGTGCGTTGATCGCGCAATTGATCGGTCACATCATCGAAAGTCACCACATAACCGCCCATGCCCCCCTTATAGCCATCGGCTTCGGCGGTGACCCGCACCAAAAGGGTCCGCGCCTGATCCTTGCGCATCACCGTCACCTGTGTTTGGGCGATTTTATGGTTTGATTGTGATGCATCGGCCAATAGGGATGCCATCTGCGGTGCAATTTCGGCCAAGGGCCTGCCCAAAAGCAAATCCGGGGCAATCCCTAAAAGATCGCAGGCCGACCGATTGGGCAGATGAATCATGCCTTCTTCAGTTACCCCCAAAACCCCCGCAGACACCCCTTCGAGCACGGTTTCAAGAAAACTGCGGCGATCATCCAATTCGCGATTGGTGCTGACCAATTCACGCCTTTGGGCTTCAAGCTGCCGGGTCATGCGATTGAATGTGCGCGAAAGCACGCCGATTTCATCAGGGCCACCCGGCCCTTCGGCCCGCGCCGTCAGATCACCCTGGCGAACGCGATTGGCCGCTTCCACCAATTGGCTGATCGGCGCCACCAGCCGATTGGCGAACCACAAACCGATCCACACCGCAGCGAGCAGGATCAAAAGCGTGACCACGATGAAAATGGCATTCGACCGCAGCTGCACCGATGAGCGCTGGCTTTCCAATGTGCGATAGGTTTCCACCGCCCTTCGCGCGGCTTCCACATGGGCGGTGACCCGGGGATCCACCCGGCGTCCGATATATAAAAAGGCATCATAGAATTGATCGAGCCTGGTCAAAGCCCGCACCTGATCATCACCGGGATCGGCGATGATCACCTGCTCGCCCCCTGTTACCCGGCGCATCACCGATTCCGGCACCCGATTGGCGGAAAGATCGAGATTGAAGGAATATTTCGCCAGAACCCGGCCATTGCTGCTGAACACGATCACTTCCTGCAAGGATCGCAACAGCGCCTGTTCTTCCACCAAACCCTGCAAAAATTCACGATCCCGTTCGCCCTGCAAAGCCACGCGATTAAGATCATTGGACATCGCAATCAGATCAAGCTTGATATTCTGGCGATGCTCTTCGATATAGGCATCCGCCACCTCGAGGCTGTTATTCAAAGCCCCGCGCACGGAATCGGAAAACCAGTTCTGCACCCCATATTGCAAGAACAGCACCGATAAAATCGCCATGATCACCGGCGGGACCGAGGCAATGGCCGCAAAAAGGGCCACCAAGCGCAGATGAAGACGCGATCCCGCCGAGCCTTCTTTCCGCGCAAACCACACCCGCACCACCCGCCGGGCCACCAAAGCCGCCAATGAAACTAAAAGCACAAGATTGAGCAGCAAAAGCGTTGCCACCAGCCCATCGGCCACATCTTCGGCAGCCCCCTTGCGGCTGAGGGCGATATATGTGGCAATGCCGGAGGCAACGGCAATGATCGCAAGGCTGATTTCAAGCTTTAAGCCCACCCCGGACCGCCGCACCCACAGGCGAAAACGCGCCATGCGACGCGGCTTACGCGAGGGAGCATGCCAAGCCCGGGGCGATGCCTGATCCTGCTCTTGATCAGGTGCCTCTTTAGGCTCAGATGCATCCGGCCGTGCAGCAGAGATCGGATCGGTTTTTTGGGTCATCAAGGGTTCAGGCAACTGCTTTTGAGATAAGGCATGGGCTGAGTCCATAGGAATAGATGCAAAAATGCAACAGTTTTTTGATCAACTTGACACAGATGTGCACGCAATACCCAATCCTGCATCCTGATGGATCATTTTTGCCCCCGGGCAAAGCTGATTCCCAATTCACGGATTTTCTTGCGCAATGTATTGCGATTAAGCCCCAAAAGCTCGGCTGATTTAAGCTGATTTCCCTGCGTTGCCTTCAGGCTCAATTCAATCAGCGGCCTTTCGATCTCGCGCAAGATTCGCATATGCAGGCCCGCGGGGGGCAAGGCATCGCCATGCGCCTTGAAATAGCGCTTCAGATAGCGTTCGACCGCCTCTTGCAATCCTTCTTCACGCCAATCTTTTTTATGATCTGCATGATCACCGATTTTCAAACCCAGTGTCTGATCCACGGCTTGGGCGCTAATGGATTTTTCCGAATTCAAAACACACAGCCTGCGCACCAGATTTTCCAGTTCCCGCACATTGCCGGGCCAATCATGCCGCGCCAAACGATCCAATGCTGCCGGGGAAAAGCGCTTGAGCGAAAGACCTTCCCCCACCGCCCGGCCAAGAAAATGCTGCACCAGGTCGGGCAGATCACTCAATCGATCGCGCAAGGGCGGTAAATTCAGCGGCACCACACACAGGCGATAATATAAATCCTCGCGAAAGCGGCCATTGGCCACCAATGCGCCCAGATCCTTATTGGTGGCGGCGATGATCCGCACATCGACCGAGATCGGCTGTCCGCCCCCCAAAGTCGTGAATTCGCCTTCTTGTAAAACCCGCAGCAGACGCGTTTGGGCTTCATAGGGCATATCGCCGATTTCATCGAGAAAAAGCGTGCCGGTTCGGGCCTGTTCAAAGCGTCCGTCTGCCCGGCTATGGGCCCCGGTATAGGCCCCGCGTTCATGGCCAAACAGCTCGCTTTCAATGAGATCGCGGGGAATGGCGGCCATATTCACTGCTATGAACGGGCCTTTGCGCCGCCTGCCCATGGAATGCAGCGCCCGAGCCACCAATTCCTTGCCGGTCCCCGATTCTCCGGTGATGGTCACGGTCAGATCGGTGGGCATCAGGCGCGCCATGGCCCGATACAGATCCTGCATCGCCGGAGACCGACCAATCAGGGGATTATCAGCATCATGAGGGTGCGATCCAAAGGGTTGATCATCTTTATGCCGGGCGGCGGCGCTGCGCACCAGACGTTCCAGTTCATCAAGATCAAAAGGCTTTGCCAGATAATCGAAAGCCCCCCTTTCGGTGGCTTTGACCGCTGTCATCAGGGTATTTTGGGCGCTCATCACAATCACCGGCAGATCGGGATGAAGGCTGCGGATATTGGGCAGGATATCCAGCCCGTTATTATCGGGCATCAAAACATCGGTGATCACCACATCAAAGCTTTGGCTGGTCACATATTCCCATAATTGCGCGGCATTATGCGCCATCGTCACCGCACAACCCATGGCCTTCAAGGCTTCCTCGATGACCAGACGGATCGATCGATCATCATCGGCCACCAGAACCCGGATTGCATCTGTCATCATCCCTCCCCCCCTGCATCGTTGGCGGCCCTGAATAGCAAAATAAAGTGGGTCCCCCCCTGATCGGGACATTCCACCTCAACCAACCCACCCAATTCAGCCACCAGCTTTGCCACCATGGCCAGCCCCAAACCCGATCCCCCTTCGCGACCGGTGACAAAGGGTTCAAAAATATGATCCGCAAGATCAGCCCTGATGCCCGGGCCATTATCGCTGATGGTGATTTCCACCGGCAGATCAACCGGCGCGCCATCAGGCGCCGCCATCCGCAAGCCATGGCGAAAAGCCGTGCCGATCCTGATCACACCCCCGCTCGCGGGCACGGCTTCGGCGGCATTTTTCACCAGATTCAGGAATAATTGCACCAGCCGATCCCGATCCCCCAAAACCGGCGGCAAAGACGGATCATAGCTTTCAACAATCTGCACATGGCTGGCAAAGCCGCTTTTCGCCACGGCCCGCACATGATTGAGAACCGTATGGATATTCAACGCCTGCCGGGTAAAGGGCCGCACATCGGTAAAGCTTTCAAGCTGATCCACCAGCCTTTTGATGCGGTCAACTTCATCCCGGATCAGGATGGCCATGGCCCGGCCCCGCCCGGCGCTTTGTTTTTCCAGCAATTGCGCCGCCCCGCGAATCCCGGAAAGCGGATTTTTAATCTCATGTGCCAGCATCCCGGCTAGCCCGAAAACCGAACGCGCCGCCCCTTCCACTGTGGATTGCCGACGCATGACCCCGGGAAGCCTGCGTTCTTCCAAAACCAGAAGCACAAAGCCCGGATGATCGGCGATTTGAGCCGCCTGCACATCGGCCATCATGTGCTTTAAAATGCCCGACAAGGGCAGATCCCGCGCCACCACAACGCCGCTGCCGGCGCGAATCCGCTCGACCAACGGGCTGATCTGATTATCGATCCCGAAAAGCGCATCTAATGCGGCCTTTCGCAAAGCCGCCTCGGCCAAACCCAAAAGGCTTTCCGCCGCAGCATTGGCCAAAGCGATCCGATTATCGGGCCGAATGACAAGGGCCGCCAGAGGCAGCGAATTGAGGATATCTTTTTCCGAAATATCCGGCTCGCAGGATTGAGACACGGAAAGGTCTGACATTCTCAAGCCGCCCATCCTCAAGCAGCCATGGATTTCAAAAGCGGCTCATAATAGCTGCTGATCGCCGAAGTGACGGCATTGAAATCGGATATCTTATTCACATTATTCCTGAATTCAGCCGATCCCGGCAGGCCTTTGGTATACCAGCCCAAATGCTTTCGGGCCAATCTCACGCCCACATCGGCCCCATAATAATCGATCATATCGCGATAATGATCAAGCACCAGCGCCGCCTGGTCCTCAAGGGATGGATCAGCCAGCTTTTGCCCATTTTTCAAAAAATGCCGAAGCTGATTGATGAACCAGGGCCGGCCATAGGTGCCACGACCCACCATCACCCCATCGGCCCCCGACAGGGCCAAAGCCTGTTCGGCATCTTCATAGCTGTTGATATCGCCATTGGCGATCACCGGCAAATGCACGGCCTCTTTCACCTTGCGGATGAAAGCCCAATCGGCATGGCCGCGATACATCTGGCAGCGGGTGCGGCCATGGACGGTGATCATTTTCACCCCCAGATCCTGAGCGATACGGGCCAGTTCCGGGGCATTGCGGCTGCTATCATCCCAGCCCGTGCGCATTTTCAAGGTAACGGGCACCCGCACGGCATCCACCGTGGCCCGGATCAGGCTGGCGGCATGATCAAGATCACGCATCAAGGCCGAACCGGCATAGCCATTGACCACTTTTTTCACCGGGCAGCCCATATTGATATCGATGATATCGGCTCCCAGATCCTCATTCAGCTTTGCCGCATCCGCCATGCTCGATGCCTTGCAGCCCGCAAGCTGCACCGAAACCGGGCGTTCATCCAAAGTGGCCTGCGCCTTTTTCAT
This sequence comes from Iodidimonas nitroreducens, assembly GCA_000710935.1. GTDB lineage: Bacteria > Pseudomonadota > Alphaproteobacteria > Sphingomonadales > Rhodothalassiaceae > Iodidimonas > Iodidimonas nitroreducens. The sequence continues at coordinate 112,272 of BAYV01000009.1, forward strand.
CGAATCCCGGGTTTCGCGGATCATCGCTTCCGAGGCGATCATCTCGGTCACCAGCAAAGAGGTGCCAAAGCGCTTCACCAATCGCCGGAAAGGCTGATCGGTCACCCCCGACATCGGGGCGAGGATCACCGGGTCCTTTATTTCAACAGAACCAATCTTTATAGAAGGCGAAAGCCGCGTCATGATCGGCGCTCCATTTCCTGTCGCCACGGTGCTTTGACCGCACTGCCTTAAATTTGAGCAATCTATATGTCACAATCAGCACGAAATGCAACAGATCCGGCCAATCTGCCCCCCCGGCCATCCACCCGGATCGCTGTTCTGATCGTGGCGGCAGGGCGCGGCCAGCGGGCTGGTGAGGGTTTGCCCAAGCAATATCGCTTATTGGGCGGGAAAATGGTTTTAAGCCGCAGCATCGCGGCTTTTGCCTGCCATCCCGCTATTCACAGCATTCATGTGGTAATCAACCCTGATGATCGCGCCCTTTATGATACTGCGGCAGCGAACTTTGATATTGCACCGCCGATCAAGGGCGGCGCCACGCGCCAGGGCTCGGTTCATGCGGGGCTTATGGCGCTGGCCGATGAAAAACAGACCGGCGCACCGCCTGATCTGGTGCTGATCCATGATGCCGCCCGCTGCTTTGTCAGAAAGAACCTGATCGACCGGGTGATCGCGGCCTGTGATGCCGGGTCTGGCGCTATTCCGGCACTGGCGGTGACCGATACCCTAAAGCGCGGCGATGGCGGCCAGATCATCGGCACGGTTTCCCGCGATCAGCTTTGGCGGGCGCAAACCCCGCAAGGCTTTCCCTTCCAGCCCTTGTTGAAAGCCCATCAGAATGCGGCTTTGGCGGGCGAGGAGATGACCGATGATGCCGCCATTGCCGAAGCCGCCGGATTGCCCGTGCGCCTGACCGAGGGCGATGAGGAGAATATCAAATTGACCACGCCTGCCGATTTCGCCCGATATGAAACCCAAAATCATGAACCGCGCACTCTTGAGCCGCGCACTGGTCTCGGCTTTGATGTGCACCGTTTCGAGCCGGGGGATCATCTGTGGCTGTGTGGGATCAGGATCGCGCACAGTGCGGGATTGAAGGGCCATTCCGATGCCGATGTGGGCCTTCATGCCTTGACGGATGCAATTTTAGGGGCTTTGGCGGATGGCGATATCGGCCATCATTTTCCGCCGGATGATCCCCAATGGAAAGGGGCCTCATCGGATCGGTTTCTCGCCCATGCCGGGGGGCTGGTGCGGGCGGCATCGGGGCGGATCAGCCATTGCGATATTACCCTCATTTGCGAACGCCCCAAAATCGGACCCCATATGATGGCCATGCGGCAGAAAATCGCGGATACTCTCGATCTGGATATCCGGCGCATATCGGTAAAGGCGACAACGACCGAGGGCTTGGGCTTTACCGGCCGCCGCGAAGGCATTGCCGCCCAGGCCACGGCCACCGTGCTGCTGCCTGCTCCAGACTAACAGCACATCTCATGGCTGATTTTGAAGCCGGAGCGTTCAGCCCTTAGAAGGAAAGGCCCAAGGCATGACCCCTTTTCCCCCCGTGATTGAAGAAGCGGCGCGTGCCCTTGTCACGGCCTGCCGCGCCCGCTCGATCACGTTGGCGACGGCGGAATCCTGCACGGGTGGATTGATCGGCGCGGCGATCACCGAAATCGCCGGTTCATCCGATGTGTTTGATCGCGGCTTCATCACTTATTCCAATGCCGCAAAACAGGATCTGCTTGATGTGCCCATGGCCCTGATCGAGCAATATGGCGCTGTTTCCGAACCTGTGGCCCGCGCCATGGCCGAAGGGGCCCTGCACCATTCCCGCGCCGATATTGCCGTTTCCGTGACCGGAATTGCCGGCCCCGGGGGTGGGAGCGCCGTTAAGCCTGTGGGGCTGGTGTGGTTCGGGCTGGCCTGCCGGGGGGCCACGACCAAATGCATCCAAAGGGAATTTGGCGATATCGGGCGTGCCGCCGTTCGCATGGAAACCGTGGCGCAGGCCCTTGCCCTGCTCATGCCGGATGATAGAGGATGAAATCCTTGCACTCACCTGATCGTGTGCTGTTTATCCCGCTTTCACCCTATACGCTGTGATTATGAAATTTTTATCCCTTATTCTTGTCGCCTCTTTATTTCATCTGTTTGCGCCCGCAGATCGATCTATGGCGCAAAATATTTCGGCCGGTGATCGGCTCAATCTTTCCATCGCCATGAAAATTGCCGATCATCATGGGGGCCTGCTCTGGCCGGATTTTGAACAGACCCCCAAAACAACCCTTTTGATCGCCCCGGATGAACAGGCGGTGATCTGTGTTGATGATGTGCCAGAAGGCTTTGCGCGGCAGATGCCCGATCTGGGCGGCTGCCCGCTTTATCAGGCCAAAACCCCGCATAATCCCTATCGCATTCGCGCTTTTACCACTTTTGGGCGCAAACCCACCATCATCATCGGCTCGCCCTATACGGCCAATCCTTTTCCCTTATGGATCGGGATCTGGCTGCATGAGCATTTTCATCAATATCAGATGACCATGACGGATTATCAAAAACGCGCCGAAGCCCTGATGCTGGCGGATGAGGGCGATGAAAATGGCGCATGGATGAGCGACTTTCCCTTTCCCTATGCTGATCAAAAGGTGCAAAAAGCGTTTCAATTGCTAAGCGAAAGCCTGGCCGCGGCCCTTGCCGCATCGGATCAGGCGCGCCGCCTTGATCTATTGCACATTCATCTTGATGCTTTAGAGCATTTCAAAAATATCAGTGGTGAAAAGGCGGCGCGCTGGGCCGCTTTCACCGCATGGCAGGAAGGCACCGCCAATTATTTTGAAATGAAAATATTGCAATTGGCAGCCCAAGAGCCGGGCGCCATCTTTGCTGAAGCCCCATCACGACCGGATACCGCCGAATTCAAGCGCTCATCAGATCGGCAATATAATAAAATGATCGCATCTTTGAAATCTGCCGATCTGGGCGAACAGAAATCACTGGCCTTTTATGCCCTGGGCGCGGGCCAAAGCTTTCTGCTCGATGATTTGGATGCCGATTGGCATAAAGATTATCGCAACCGGCCTTTTGATCTTGAGCCTTTATTGCGTGAAGCCCTATCAAAGGCCAGATCGTGAAGGCGGCTTTGGCGCATCGGGCTTCGCATAAACACGGTCGGCGCGTTGCTCGAAAGCCTTGACCATGCGGCTCACCGCCTCAGTGAAAACAGCCCCGGCCAATCGCTCGAACAAGTGATTTTTAAACTCGAAATCCACACAGAAATCGATGGCGCAACCGCCCCCCTCCACCGCGTGGAATATCCATTCATTATGCAAATAGCGCAAAGGGCCGCGAATATAATTCACCTGCACCCGCCGCTTTGGTTCTAATTGCACCTTGGATGTAAAGCGCTCTTTAAAAACCTTGAAGCCGACGATCAAATCCGCCTGAAAGCTGTTGTCGCGCTGATCATAAACCCGGGCGCTAACCAGCCAGGGCAGGAACTGCGGATAGGATGCCACATCCGCCACCAGATCAAACATCTGCTCCGGGCTATAGGGCAGATATTTTCGTTCTTCATGATGCGGCATAAATATTTCGCCAGTCCATGCCTTGAGTCCATGCCTTGTCGTGCCTCGATCAGATCATGCCAAATCCTGGCAAGCGGCATACAGATTATTGATTTGTCGTTTGATTTTGGGATTGCCTTTGCAGACGCTCTTCCCGGGCGGCCCGCAAGCGCAAAAAATCATCCCCCGCATGATAGCTTGATCGGGTGAGCGGCGATGCCGAGACCATCAAAAAGCCCTTGGCCCGCGCCAATTGTTCAAAATTGGCAAAATCATCCGGGGTTACAAAGCGATCCACCTTGGCATGGCGGGGGGTGGGTTGCAGATATTGCCCGATGGTCAGAAAATCGATATCCGCCGAGCGCATATCATCCATCACCTGGCTCACCTCAAGACGCTCTTCACCCAAACCGACCATCACACCGGATTTGGTGAAAATCGAAGGATCAACCCGCTTCACGGTTTCAAGCAGCTTCAGGGAATGATAATAGCGCGCCCCGGGGCGAATGGTTGGATAAAGCCGGGGAACGGTTTCCAGATTATGGTTGAACACATCAGGGCGGGCTTCGGCCACCCGCTCGATAGCACCGGCCTTGTGCCGGAAATCGGGGGTGAGAATTTCAATCGTGGTCCCCGGTGAGCGGCTGCGCAATTCTTCGATCACCCGCACAAACTGATGCGCGCCGCCATCATCGAGATCATCGCGATCCACCGATGTGATAACGATATGCTCCAGCCCCATCTCGCCGCAGGCTTCGGCCACATGAACCGGTTCCAGCACATCCACCTTGCCGGGCATCCCGGTCTTGATATTGCAAAAAGCGCAGGCGCGGGTGCAGGTGTCGCCCAAAATCATCACGGTGGCATGTTTTTTCTGCCAGCATTCGCCGATATTGGGGCACGCCGCTTCTTCGCACACCGTATTCAGCCCCAAGCGCCGCATCAGCTTTTTGGTTTCAGCAAATTCCTTGGAAACCGGGGCTTTGACCCGCAGCCAATCGGGCTTGCGCTGATAAGGTGTGTTATCGCGGATGGGTGTAATTTCGGTCATCGATCACTTCCGTTTAAAAAGAATTTGGCTGCCTTACCATAGCTTGCCTGCTTTGTCTCGAACACCGTCATGAACGCATAAGAGACATGCAAGACCATCAGGCATTACCCAAATGAAAGAGACATGCCGCGTGCAAGATAATCCGGCAATATCGTCTCCTCATCGGTAATCGCCTGATTGATTTGCTCTTCGGTCAGATTGCGCACATCGCTTAAATCTGCGCCTTTCAAAATCGTGCCTTTCAATCGGGTGTTTTTAAGATTAGCTCCAACGAGGCTCGCTTTTGAAAGATTTGCATTTTCCAGATTGGCCTCTTCCAAATCAGCCCCATCCAAGCGAACGCAGCCGATTGCCGCCCCGGCCAAATTGATGGGGGGATAATCCTTTCGCAATGCCTTCAGGTCTTTGCGAAATTTTGCGCTATGGGCACCATATGAACTAGCCATGATCGGCATCCCCGCTTTCATCAACATCATCATTCTGGATTATATAGTTTATCATTTCCTGAATGTCAGGCGTGACATTTTCTGAAGAGTCTTCTCTGATCCGCGCCTGAAAAATCTCAACCGTTTTAAAATCGAGATCCGGGTAATTTTCAACAATACCCATGAGAGTATAAACCGCGCCCAGCCTTATGGCGAGATGCTCATGATATAATTGCTCAACAGCTTTATTAAAAAGCTCGGTTGCATGCGCCCTGCGATTAAGATGCGCCTGCTCTCCGGCATGCTTTGCCTGTTTATCAATGGCGCGACTTCTAACAAATGCAAAAATGAGACCGGCAATGATACCAAGACTGACAATCCAATCCTGAACAACGCCGCTTTCCTGTAAAAGCCACTCAAGCATTCACAATCCCACCACCAAAACCAAGTCTATAGCCTAATAATGGATGGCCCGATCATAGGCATCGAGCACGCTTTCATGCATCATTTCCGAAAGCGTGGGATGCGGGAAGATGGTGTGCATCAGTTCGGCTTCTGTGGTTTCCAGCGATTTTGCCACGGCATAGCCCTGGATCAGCTCCGTGACCTCGGCCCCAATCATGTGGGCGCCCAGCAATTCGCCGCTTTTGGCATCGAATATAGTTTTGATGAAGCCTTCCGGTTCGCCCAAGGCAATCGCCTTGCCATTACCGATGAAGGGAAATTTTCCCACCTTCACGCTGTGACCGGCATCTTTGGCGGCGGCTTCGGTCAGGCCCACAGATGCAATTTGCGGGCGAGAATAGGTGCAGCCGGGGATCAGCTCTTTCTTCATCGGGTGCAGCCCCTTTATTCCTGCGATTTTTTCAACAGCAATCACCCCTTCATGGCTGGCTTTATGGGCAAGCCAGGGCGGACCGGAAATATCCCCAATCGCCCAGATGCCATCAACGCCGGTGTGGCCCCATTCATCGGCCACCACATGGCCGCGATCCACCTTTACGCCTGCCTCTTCAAGGCCAAGATTTTCCACATTGCCAGTGATGCCGATGGCCAGAATCACCCGGTCCACGGTCATATCCGTGCTTTTGCCGTCCTTGCCCTTGATCGTGGCCGTAACACTATCGGATTTGGTGGCGATCTTCTCAACACTGGCCTCAAGGATGAATTTCATCCCCTGCTTTTCAAACTGCTTTTTGGCAAAGGCTGAAACCTCGGCATCTTCCACCGGCACGATACGATCCATCATCTCTACGATGGTGACCTCAGCCCCCATATCGCGATAAAAGCTCGCAAATTCGATCCCAATGGCCCCCGATCCCACAACAAGCAGGGATTTGGGCATGGTTTCCGGCGTCATGGCGTGTTTATAGGTCCACACAAGCTTGCCATCAGCCTTCAGATGCGGCAATTCCCGCGCCCGTGCGCCGGTGGCAAGGATGATGTTCTTCGCTTCTAATTCAGTGGTTTTGCCGTCCGCCTTCACACTGACCTTGCCTTTGCCCTTCAGCCGGGCTTCGCCCATGATGGTGGTGACCTTGTTCTTCTTCAAAAGCCCCTTCACCCCGGCATTCAACTGCCCCGCCACCTTGCGCGAGCGTTCAACCACTTTCTTGAGATCAAAGCCAACCTCTTTGACAGACAAGCCAAAACTGGACGCATTATCCAGATAATGTTTGATCTCGGATGTTCGCAAAAGCGCCTTGGTGGGGATGCAGCCCCAATTGAGGCAGATGCCCCCCAGATGCTCGCGTTCGATGATCGCGGTTTTCAGCCCCAATTGCGCCGCGCGAATGGCTGCCACATAGCCGCCCGGCCCGGCCCCGATCACGACAAGATCAAATTTTGTATCGCTCATCCGTTTTTCCTTTTCCTGTCGTCAGCTCACAAAAGCATGGTCATGGGGTCTTCGATATAGCCTTTGAAGGCGGCGAGGAATTCCGCCCCGATCGCCCCATCCAGAACCCGGTGATCCACCGCCAATGTCACGCTCATCATCAACTTCACAGCCACCGCATCATCAACCACCACAGCCCGCTTTTCCCCGGCGCCAACAGCCAGAATGGCCCCTTGCGGCGGATTGATCACCGCGCCGAACTCCCGAATGCCAAACATGCCGAGATTGGAGATCGAAAAGGTGCCACCCTGATAATCTTCAGGCATCAGCTTGCCATCACGGGCTTTCGTGGCCAGATCCTTCATCTCGCGGCTGATGGTGGCAAGCCCCTTTGCCCCGGCATCGCGGATCACCGGTGTGATCAGCCCGCCATCAATGGCCACGGCCACCGATATATCCTGCCGTTTGAACAGATAGGCCTTATCACCCGCAAACATCGCATTGGCCGCCGGCACCTTTTTGAGCGCCAGGGCCGAAGCGCGGATGATGAAATCATTGACCGAGATTTTGACCCCCTCGCCTTCCAAACGGGCATTGAGGTCCTTGCGCTGGGCCATCAGCTTTTCAAGGCTTACATCGATGGTCAGATAGAAATGCGGCACATGGGATTTCGATTGGGTCATGCGCTTGGCGATCACCTTGCGCATTCCCGACAATTTCACCTCATCATAAGGAATATCGGCGGGCGGCACAAAGCCCGGCGCATCCACAGCCCCTGCTCCTGCCCTCGGCCCCGCAGCCGCTTTTTCTGCCGGAGCGGCCTTATCCGCTGAGGCGGCTTTCGGTTGATCAGCGCGGGCGGGCGCACCCCCTTCTTTGGCGGCATCAATATCGGCCTTGATGATCCGCCCCTTGGGGCCGCTGCCAGTGATGGCGGTGAGATCAAGCCCCGCCTGCTGGGCCAAGCGACGGGCAAGGGGGGAGGCAAAAATCCGCTCGCCCTCAGCCGTTTCAGGCGCGGGCGGCGCTTTGGACTCGCCAGAATCCGAATCATCAGATTTTGAACCGGATTTTGGGGCTTCAGTCTTCCGGGCCTCCACCTTTGGCGCGCCCTCCTGATCCTTGGCGGCGTCTTTTTTCGCCCCCCCGCCAGCGCCTTCAAGAGCGCTTTCATCCTCGCCTTCTTCCAAAAGGATGGCGATCACATCATTCACCGGAACATCTTCGGTGCCTTCGGAAATCAAAATTTTGCCCACGCGCCCTTCATCGATAGCTTCCACCTCCATGGTGGCTTTATCGGTTTCGATCTCGGCAATGATATCGCCCGAGGCCACGGTGTCTCCTTCACTGACCAGCCATTTGGCCAGCGTTCCCTTTTCCATCGTGGGCGACAGAGCAGGCATGAGAATTTCGATGGGCATGAAGCTGATCCCTCTTCTAAGCGGAGCGGTGCACAAGAAAGCGCACCTCCTGAAACTGGCGTGCCATTCTTTTTGCACAGCCGGATGAAAAATCTCAATGCCGGGATTGAGACAGGAGCCGATATCGCAAAAATTTTATCCCCTCAAAAGACCGGGTGAAAATTCCCGACCCTTGAAGCGGATCATCGCGACCCGCCCGCCAAAGACGGGCCGCAAAAAAGATAGAAAAGCCTGTGGATCATCCGCGATAGCATACTTTTTTCACGGCCTCGACGATCCGCTCCGGCGAAATCAGCCATAATTTTTCCAGATTGGCGGCATAGGGCGTGGGGGTGTCTTCATCCGTCACCCGCAAAACCGGCGCATCCAGATAATCAAAGGCATCTTCCATCAGGCGCGCGGAAATCTCGCTGGCAATCGAGCATGTGGGCCAGCCTTCTTCCGCCACCACGCAGCGATTGGTTTTGCGGACCGAGCGGGCCACCGTTTCCATATCCAGCGGGCGCAAAGTGCGCAGATCCACCACTTCAACGCTCACTCCTTCATCCGCCAGCTTATCTGCGGCGCTCAGGGCCTCGCGCACGGCGATGGAATAGGCAACGATGGTCACATCCGTGCCTTCCCGCACGATCTTCGCCTTGCCGATGGGCAGCACGAAATCATCAAGCTTGGGTACATCAAAGCTTTGGCCATAGATGATTTCATTTTCCAAAAACACCACAGGATTGGGATCGCGGATGGCCGCTTTCAACAAGCCCTTGGCATCGGATGCAGAATAAGGCGCCACAACCTTCAAGCCGGGAATGGCGGCATACCAGGGCGCATAATTCTGGCTGTGCTGGGCTGCCACCCGCGCTGCCGCCCCATTGGGGCCCCGAAACACAATCGGCACATCCACCTTGCCGCCCGCCATATAGCGCTGTTTGGCTGCGGAATTGATAATATGATCAATCGCCTGCATGGCAAAATTAAAGGTCATGAATTCAACGATGGGCTTCAATCCGCCCAAAGCCGCGCCGGTACCAAGACCAGCAAAGCCATATTCGGTGATCGGCGTATCGATCACGCGTTTCGCGCCAAATTCATCGAGCAGGCCCTGAGTGACCTTGTAGGCACCTTGATATTCCGCCACTTCCTCGCCCATGATAAACACGGCCTCATCCCGCCGCATTTCTTCGGCCATAGCATCGCGCAGGGCCTCGCGCACGGTTTGCTTGATCATCTCGGTGCCAGCGGGGATTTCCACCTCCATGGGCGGGGCGGCTTCAGCGGGGCGCGAGGGCCGCTTTGGCGCATCATCATCCGATTTGGCCGCCGCCTCATCATCGTCAGCAGCAGATTTCGCAGCTTCTTTGGGCTTTTTATCTTCGGCCCGGGATGCGGCTTCCTTTAGATCCGCGCTCTCTTCGCCCTCTTCCAAAAGCAGGGCGATCACCTGCCCCACGGGCACATCTTCGCTTCCCTCATCCACCAAAAGCTTGCCAATGGTGCCTTCATCCACGGCTTCCACTTCCATCGTGGCTTTATCGGTTTCGATCTCGGCGATGATATCGCCAGCGGTTACCGCATCGCCCTCTTTTTTCAGCCATTTCGATAAGGTGCCAGACTCCATGGTAGGAGACAGCGCGGGCATTGTAATTTCAATAGGCATGGTTGTCTCGCGCTCCTCAAGACTCGACAAGAATGTCGGTATAAAGCTCAGACGGATCGGGTTCGGGGGCATTGCGGGCAAAATCCGCAACCTCCGAAATCTCGTCTTTGATCTCTTTGTCGATGGCTTTCAGGGTTTCTTCGTCCACACCATCTTCGATCAGCCGCTTTTTGATGAATTCGATTGGATCGCGTTCCTCACGCGTGGTTTGCACCTCATCGCGGGACCGGTATTTCGCCGGATCAGACATCGAATGGCCGCGATAGCGATAGGTTTTCAGCTCCAAAAGAATCGGGCCATTGCCTTCGCGCACATATTTCACCGCATCATCGGCAGCGGCACGCACTTCCAGCACATTCATGCCATCCACAAGCCTGCCGGGAATGCCAAAGCTTTCCCCGCGCTTGTATAATTCCTGCTGCCCCGATGACCGCGCAACCGATGTGCCCATGGCATATTGATTGTTTTCGATCACATAAATAACCGGCAGGTTCCAAAGCTTGGCCATATTGAAGGCTTCATAAACCTGGCCCTGATTGGCTGCACCATCGCCAAAATAGGTCAGCACTACATTATCCGTGCCTTTATATTTGGCCGCGAAACCAAGGCCGGTGCCAAGGGGAACCTGCGCCCCGACAATGCCATGGCCGCCAAAAAATCCGGCTTTGGGGTCAAACATATGCATCGAGCCGCCCTTGCCCTTGGCAATGCCTGCGGCCCGGCCGGTTAATTCCGCCATCACCGATTTAGGGGTGGCCCCGGTGATGATCGCATGGCCATGGGCGCGATAGCCGGTGATGATATTATCACCCTTTTTAAGGGCTGATTGCAGACCTACGGCCACGGCTTCCTGACCAATATAAAGATGGCAAAAGCCACCGATCAGGCCCATGCCATACATCTGGCCGGCTTTTTCTTCAAAGCGGCGAACAAGCGACATCTGTTTAAAGAAATCCAGCATTTCGTCACGGCTCGCCTTATATTCATGCGATGCCTTGGAATTGCTACCGGTTTTGCTGGATCGAGGGGAAGGAGTCTTTGCCATCGAGCGATCCGTCTTTGCGAGGAACGGGAAACTATGAATGGACAAACCGACCACGGCGAAACCGCATGTCACGCTCAATCGCCACCAAAGCAGGATGAACGCTGTCTGTCCGCCCCATCAATATCGGCGGGAGACGCTTATTTCAAAGAAAAAGCGCTTGATGGCAAGCTTGTGATCATGCTGCGATGCAATAATAATGCGCGAAAGCTCTAAAAAGCGATCATTCAATGCGGCGCAATCAAGTCATCCGGGTTTAAAATCAGAATTTCATCTTGATGCACAAAGCCCAAAGACCGCCGCACCTGCTCATCAAGCATATCGGGATCAAGATGATCGGGCCGCAATAAAGCCACCCGTGCCTCAAGCGCTGCGCGCTTCTGAGCAATCTGGGCGGCTTTTCTTTCCATGATATCGGTTTGCCGCGACAAATCCCGCAAAGCCAGAAAGCCAAGCTGGCCCATGATGGAATGAACCAGAAAATAGCCCAAAAGCAAAACAAGGACGGCCGGAATCATAGCCCTGTGCATGCGGCGGCTGATGGAAATGGATGAACGCATAAACGAATCGAATCACATGCACGAACCGAGATCAAGGGAAAAGATTTTATAAGGCTTTTGATGGTTCTTTGGAGGATCGTCATTTTAAACGGATATGCGTGTATTTGGTTCGTTTATTATTGACATTGTACCAATATGGTTATATTTCTTCTGATGAAGGAGGAGCAGCCCATGAACCATGATCAGATTCTCGACGATATTCTCCGCCGCGAAGGGGGCTTTGTGGATGATCCGGATGATCCCGGTGGCCCCACAAATCTTGGGATCACCTTAAAAACACTGAGCGATTGGCGACAGGCCCCGGCCACTATTGATGATTTGCAGGCCTTGAGCCGGGATGAGGCCAAACAGATTTATGCGGCCCGCTATATCAAAGACCCGGGGCTGGACCGTCTGCCCCCGGCTGTGCAACCTATTTTAATCGATGCTGCCATTCATATGGGGCCAAGCGAGGCCATCCGGCTTTTGCAAAGGGTGCTGAATGCGGTGAGCGGCCCCGCCATCGCGGAAGATGGCCTGATGGGCCCCTTGAGCCGGACGCGGGCGCAATCGGAATATGAACGCCTTGGCCCGGCCTTTCTGGCAAGCCTGCTTGAAGAGCGCCGCCGTTTTTATTTTCGCCTCACCGCCCGACGCCCGGTTCTGGCAAAATTTTTGCGAGGATGGCTCAACAGATTGGCCGATTTCAACGTTGAAAAGAGCCTGTTGAACTCTCGCGAAAGGGGGCTGGCCTGATGCCCCTGCCCCTCATCACCGGGCTTGCCGATAAACTATTCGGCATTGTTGACAGCCTTGTCACCGACAAGGATCAGGCCGCCCTTTTAAAACACGAGCTCGACATGACCTTGTCAAAGCTCAATCTGGCGCAAATGGCTGTCAATGCTGAGGAAGCCAGGCACGCCTCGTTGTTTGTGGCGGGCTGGCGGCCTTTCATCGGCTGGGTGTGTGGCGCGGCTTTGGCATGGGAGTTCATCGGCGCGCCGGTGGGGCAATGGGCGCTCACCGCAGCCGGTCTGGAACTGACCTATGCCCTGCCCCAAGTGGCATCGGGCGATTTGATGGAGTTGGTTCTGGCGATGCTGGGCCTTGCAGGCTTGCGCAGCTATGAAAAGCGCGCGGGTGTTTCCCGAACCCGGATCAGATGATCAGTGCCAAATAAAAAAGGATGCGGCTTTCACACCGCATCCTTTTTCTGAGCTTAACCTAACAAGCCCCTGTTTTTAATTATTTTTGTTTCAGTGCATAAAGGCCCGCATAATCGGCGGCACTTGAAAGCTCTTCTTCGATCCGGATCAACTGATTATATTTTGCCAAACGATCGGACCGCGCCAGCGAACCGGTTTTGATCTGTCCGCAATTAGTGGCCACCGCCAGATCGGCGATGGTTGAATCTTCGGTTTCACCCGAACGATGTGACATCACCGCCGTATAGCCTGCCCGGTGCGCCATATCGACGGCGGCCAGGGTTTCGGTCAATGTTCCAATCTGGTTCACCTTGATCAGAATGGAATTGGCGATCTGTGATGAAATCCCCCGCGACAAGCGCACGGGATTGGTGACAAACAGATCATCACCCACCAATTGCACCTTTTGACCAAGGCTTTTGGTCAACGCCGCCCAGCCATCCCAATCATCTTCGGCCATGCCATCTTCGATGGAAACGATGGGATAATCCGTGACCAGCTTTTCCCAATAGGCCACCAATTCATCAGAGCCAAGGGTTTTCCCTTCGCCCGCCAGCACATATTTGCCATCCTTATAAAATTCGGTCGAGGCGGCATCCATCGCCAAAAGCACATCTTCGCCAGCGCGATAGCCGGCATCGGCTATGGCTTCCATGATCACATCCAAAGCCTGATTTGTACTATTGAGCGCCGGGGCAAATCCCCCCTCATCGCCCACCGAGGTGGACAAGCCCATCTTGCCAAGCTTTTTCTTCAGGGCATGAAACACTTCCGCCCCCATGCGCACGGCATCGGCCATGGTGCCCGCGGTAACCGGCATGATCATGAATTCCTGCACATCGATGGCATTATCGGCATGTTCGCCGCCATTGATGATGTTCATCATCGGCAAGGGCAAAACCCGCGCCGAAGGGCCGCCCAGATAGCGATAAAGGGGTTGCCCCAAACCATCGGCAGCCGCCTTCGCCATGGCAAGGCTGACACCCAGAATGGCATTGGCCCCAAGCCTGCCCTTGTTTTCCGTGCCATCTAGATCGATCATGATCTGATCGAGCTCCACCTGATCTTCGGCATCAAGGCCCGAGAGGGCATCGAAAATCTCGCCATTCACGGCTTCAACGGCTTTCAGCACGCCTTTACCGCCATAGCGGCTGCCGCCATCGCGCAATTCGATGGCTTCATGGGCACCAGTGGAAGCCCCCGAAGGCACGGCCGCGCGGCCAAAACCGCCATTATCAAGGATGACATCCACCTCGACCGTGGGATTGCCGCGAGAATCAAGAATTTCACGACCAATGATATCAAGAATGGCACTCAAGATGATTTCTCCTGAAAAGCGCAATATTATAAGGAAAGAGTCTGCCTATCCCTACTCTGTTCAGGGCCTTTCGGGCAACTGCCTTGGCCACATGTTCTAAAGATTAAAGGCCGATTTCGCTGCTTTCGAGATCAATTTTCGTTCAGACGGATCAAGATCTTCATGGGTGGCTTCGGTGATGCCAAATCCGGCTTCAGCGGGCAGCAAAAAGCGCCTTTGCCCCGGCCCGATGATTTCCGGGATGATGGTAATGATCGGGGTTCGGCGCGCCTGCTGCATGGCTTCGGCCACCGTTTGGGCCCGCGATAGCTTCATCAGATTGAGCCGGGTGGGAAACATCAGGGGCCGTGTGCCCTGTTCCCATGCCTTGAGCAGATCCTGGGGCCGCCACCAATCAAGGTGAATATTTTCAATGCCATCCGATGATGGCCTTTGGCCTATGGGTGCGGGTGCCAGATAAAAGCGGGTATCAAAGCGTTTTGGCGATAATTCCGGGGTGATCCAATGGGCAAAGGGCACCAGTTCATCGGGCCGAAACAAAAGTCCCGCCCGCCGAGCAAAAGCCGATAATGTCAACCCCCCACCCTGCAAGGCATGGCGGTAGCGCTGGGCCAGATGCTGGCGTTTCACCTCGCTCAAACGCCCGGATTGCAGCCGGGCGCGCAAAAGGCCGGTTTCTTCAAAAAGCTCACGCAGGGCGGCCAGGCGAAAGGCATCATAAGGGCCCAAACGCCGGGCGCTTTTCCCTGCTGGGCGCTCGATATGCCTGATGAGGGCGGCGCTGGCATCGCCACGATCCACCCGCCCACCGGGGAATACCATCATCCCGCTGGCAAAGCGCATGGCACGGCTGCGCTCCACCATCAGAACCTCAAGCCCAGCAATCCCATCGCGCACCAGTAAAAGCGATGCCGCCGGGGCCGCGCGCACAGGCTTGAAACCATGGGCCATAAGGCTCATGCGTTCACCGCTTCCAAAACGCCATCAAGGCCTCCGAGGGCATCGATAAGAGCCGGGGTGACACGATAATATCCCGCCAGATCGATGGTGACATCCCCACCCCCGCTCAAAGGGACGATCAGGCTGATCCGGCCGCGACCCCCTTTGAAATGATCGGTCTGGCTTTTGATCTCCGGTAAAGGGCGGGCATCGCTGATCACGATATCGAGGACGGATTCCACCTGTTCGGCAATGGTTTCCAGCGAGATGATGGATTTCGCCGATAATCTGACCGCATCATCATCGGGCCGCCTGCGCACCTCGACATCAAGAACGACAGGGGCACCCTTTTCAGCCAGAATCCGGGCATTATCCAAGCCATCTTCAAACACCATCACCTCGAACCCGCCCGAAGCATCAGACAGGACAAACACCCCGAAGGGCCGGTTTTTAACCCGCGATCTCCGCTCTCCATAGCTTTCGATGGCCCCGGCCATCTTAACGGTCATGCCCGCATAATCGGGGCCGGAGGTGACTTCGGCGGCAGATTTCACCCGATAATGATGCAAGATGGTGGCATAGCTATCCAAAGGATGCGCCGACAGATAAAACCCCACCGCCGAAAGCTCTTTGGCCAGCAAGGTGGCGCTATCCCATGGCTTTACAGTGGGAAGCTTGGGGCGCTGATCAAGATCGGGGCTGCCATCCGCAGCCGCAAACAGGCTGGTCTGATTGCTTTTTTTCATCGCCATGGTGGCCTGGGCATGACGCATCAGAAAATCCGATGCCTCAACGATCCGCGCCCGATTGGATTCCAAGCCATCAAAAGCCCCGGCGGCGGCCAGATGATCGATCTGTCGACGATTGATCAGGCTGGGGTCCAAACGTTCGGCAAAATCATAAAGATCCGCATAAGGGCCATGGGCCGTGCGCTCGGCAATGATCTGCTCCATCGCCTTTTCCCCCACACCCTTGATGGCCGCCAAAGCATAGCGAATGCATAAGCCTGCTTTGGGATCACCGGCGGCAGGCGGTGGTGTATCCTTTTCCATTGGGGCCTTTTCCACCCGGAAATGAACGGCAGAGGCATTGACATCGGGGCGCAGCAGATCAATGCCCATTTTCACGAGTTCTTTTTTGAACATCCCAAGCTTGTCGGTATTGTTCATATCAAGGGTCATGGTAGCGGCCATGAACTCAACCGGAAAATTCGCCTTCAGATAGGCTGTGTGATAGGCGACAAGGGCATAAGCGGCGGCATGGGATTTATTGAACCCATAGCCTGCGAATTTTGCCAGAAGGTCGAAAATTTCATGGGCCTTTTCATCCGGCACAGCTTTTTCACGCGCGCCGCTGATGAAACGATCCCGCTGCTTATCCATTTCCGCAGCGATTTTCTTGCCCATCGCCCGGCGCAGCAGATCGGCTTCGCCCAGGCTATAGCCCGCCATCACCTGGGCGATCTGCATCACCTGTTCCTGATAGATCGCAATGCCATAGGTTTCTTCCAGAATATGGGCGATCATCGCATGGGGATAGATCACCGCCTCCTTGCCATGCTTGCGGCTGATATAGGTGGGGATATTTTCCATAGGCCCAGGGCGATAAAGCGCCACGATAGCGATGATATCCTCGAATTTATCGGGCTTCAGCCCCTTCAGCATCGCCCGCATCCCGGTCGATTCAAGCTGGAACACACCTGCGGTATCGCCATCGGCCAAAAGCGCGAAGGTTTTGGGATCATCAAGGGGCAAAGACGACAGATCGATGCGGATCCCCCGTTCGGCAATATAATGGATGGCATAATCAAGAACGGTAAGGGTTTTGAGCCCCAGAAAATCGAATTTCACAAGCCCCGCCTGTTCCACCCATTTCATATTGAATTGGGTGACCGGCATGGGCGAACGGGGATCGCGATAAAGCGGCACCAGTTCATCAAGGGGGCGATCGCCGATCACCACCCCGGCGGCATGGGTGGAGGCATGGCGATAAAGACCTTCAAGCTGCAAAGCCCGGTCGATCACCTGTGCAGTCAGGGGATCTTCGCGCCGGGCTTCCCGCAGGCGGGCCTCACCCGCAATCGCTTCGGCCAGGGTTTTGGGATCGGCGGGATTGTTCGGCACCAGCTTGCACAAACGATCGGTCACCGGATAGGGCTGTTGCATCACCCGGCCCACATCGCGCAAAACTGCCCGCGCCTGTAATTTCCCAAAGGTGATGATCTGGGCCACCTGATCAAAGCCGTATTTATCCTGAACATAGCGGATGACTTTTTCCCGCTTGTCCTGACAGAAATCGACATCGAAATCGGGCATGGAAACCCGTTCGGGATTGAGAAACCGCTCAAACAGCAAGGAAAAACGCAAGGGATCAAGATCGGTGATCCGCAAAGCCCAGGCCACCAAAGACCCGGCCCCCGATCCACGCCCCGGCCCCACCGGAATGCCATGATTCTTCGCCCATTTGATGAAATCGGAAACGATCAGAAAATAGCCCGGAAAGCCCATATCATTGATGACGCCAAGCTCATAATTCAGACGTTCATGATAGGGCTTTGCCTTTTCCAATTGAGCGGCTTCATTGTCTTGTGCGAGATAGACCGCCTGATCGAGCCGCTCCAGCAGGCCCGCTTGCGCCTCATTGCGCAAGAGTTCGGCCTCAGAAAGGCCCGTATGGGAAGCAAAATTGGGCAGGATCGGCGCCACAATATCAAGCTTATAAGCGCAGCGCTTGGCGATGATCAGGCTATTGTCGATGGCTTCGGGCAGATCGGCAAATAAAGCCCGCATCCGGGCCGCCGATTTAAAACCATGCTCGGGCGTCAGCCGCCGCCGTTCGGGTGTCTCGACATAGGTGCCTTGGGCAATGCACAAAAGCGCATCATGGGCTTCATACATTTTTTCATCGGGAAAAAAGCATTGATTGGTGGCGATCAGCGGAAGATCGCGGGCATAGGCCTGATCCAGAAAAACAGGCTCGGTCGTCTTTTCCTGGGGCAGGCCATGGCGTTGCAGCTCGATATAAAGGCGGCCGGGAAAAAGCCCTGTCAGATCATCAAGAAGGGCATTGGCTTTATCCATCTGGCCATCATGGATCAAATGGCCTAAGGGTCCAAAAGCGCCGCCGGTAAAGGCGATCAGGCCATCGCTGCGGCCCGGTTCCTTCAAGGCTTCAAGGGTGATATGGGCCGGTTCATAGCCATCGCTTTCCAGATGCGCTTTTGATACCAGCTTCATCAGATTGCCATAGCCGATCTTGTTTTTCGCCAATAAAACAATGGATTGTGGATCGGGTTTGCGGCCATTGGACGGCCCCGCCTGATAGGGATTGAGCAGCGGTAAGGTCACCCCGATGATCGGCTGCACACCGGCAGCGGCCATGGTTTGAGAAAATTCAAGGGCACCGAATAAATTGGCGGTATCGGTGATGGCCACAGCAGGCATCCCCTCAGCCTTGCACAAGCTGGCCAAATCCTTGATATGGATCGCCCCTTCCAGCAGGGAATAGGCCGAATGCACTCTTAAATGAACGAAATCCGCACAGGCCATCAGCTTCAACCCGCCTTTATTTCCAGCCAACGATCACGGCACCCATGATCATCATCGCCAGCACCGGCATGCCTTCATTGATGGCAAAAAGCCGGATCGATCTATTTTCAAACACATAAACCGGTAAAGCCGCAGGCACCGAAATCATCAGGCTGACAAAAAGCCCCATCAGCGCCCCCATAAACCAATGGGTGATCCCCAGCAAATGCGCCAGCAAAGCCAGCCCCAAAGCCAGAATGAGCGCCGCCAAAAACGCATAGAGCAAGGCCGGAAACATCCCGCGCTGCTCGATATCTTCGGCACCAAAGCGGTTCTCATCCATCCAGCGCCGCCCCAAAGCCAGCGGCGAATACCACATCGCAGCCACCCCCATATAGATGATCGCCGCAATGGCAATGGCCGGATAATTTAATTGAAACAAGATCATGATGGATGCTCCCACTTGCAAAAGGATGGTTCTTTATACGCGCTGGGGCTACACAAGAGAAGGAAAACACAAAACCCTTCGCTTGCATTCGGGGCATCAATCCGTGATCAAACGCCCTTCACGCAGGGTAAGAATGCGATCCATCCGCCCGGCCAGACCGGGATTATGGGTTGCCACCAAAGCCGCCAATCCCTGTTCCCGGGCAACATCCACCAATTCGTTCATTACCCGCCCGGCGGTCGATTCATCCAGATTGCCGGTGGGTTCATCGGCCAGCAAAACCGCCGGTTTATTGGCCAAGGCGCGGGCGATGGCCACACGCTGCTGCTCGCCGCCCGAAAGCTGCCCGGGGCGGTGATGCAAACGATCCGCCAAGCCTAAGCGGCTGAGACTTTCGGTTGCCCGGGCTTCGGCCTGCGGCTTGGGCACCCCGGCAATGGTGAGGGGCATGGCGACATTTTCAAGGGCGGAAAATTCCGGCAAAAGATGATGAAACTGATAGACAAAGCCCAGCTTTCCAAGCCGTAGCTTCGTGCGCTCCCGCTCGGATGCGGCGGCGCAGGGCGTGCCTTCGATCCACACTTCGCCCGAGGTGGGGCGTTCCAGCAAGCCCGCGCTGTGCAAAAGGGTGGATTTGCCGGCCCCGCTCTGCCCCATCAGCCCAACGATCTCACCGGGTTCGACAGACAGGCTGACATCATGCAGAACCTCAAGGCTGCGCGGCCCCTGACGATAGATTTTTGTGAGCGCGACGATGGCGATGGCGGCGGTCATTCATACCTCAAAACATCAACGGGATCGAGACGCGCCGCCCGCAAGGACGGGGGCAAGGTGGCGAGAAAAGACAGTATCAGCGCCATGGAAACGATGATCACCACTTCCACAGGATCGACGAGCGCCGGAATTTCCGACAGGAACCGCACCTCGGCATTCCACAGATCGGTTCCCGTGAAGGCTTCGAGCACAGATTTGATCGCCTCGATATTGAGGCAGAACAGCACCCCGATAATGACCCCCAAAGCCGTGCCCACCACCCCCACGCTCGCGCCCGATATGATGAAAATCCGCATGATCGAACCCTGGCTCGCCCCCATGGTGCGCAGGATCGCCACATCCCGGGCCTTGTCTTTCACCAGCATGATCAGGCTGGAAATGATATTGAAGGCCGCCACCACGATGATCAGGGTGAGGATCAAAAACATCACATTGCGCTCCACATCAAGCGCCGACACAAGGCTTTGATTGGTTTGCCGCCAAGTGGTCACATAGCTCATCGCGCCTGCCGCCTGATCGATGGGGGCAAGATAGCGCTCCACATCTTCAGGACGTTCCACCATCACCTCGATATTGGTGACCGCATTGCCATAGCGAAAAAATGTCTGGGCTTCGGCTAAGGGCATGCCGATAAACAGATTATCAAAATCATAGATCCCCACATCAAGGGTGGCCGCCACCTCAAAGGCGATCCCCCGGGGCAAGGAGCCAAAGGGCGTGGCGGTAAAGCTTGGGGCGATCAGCGTCACTTCGTCACCGGCATCAACGCCTAAGCTGCGGGCCAGACGATAGCCCATGACGATGGTGCGTTCAAAATCAAGACGCTGCAAATTTCCGCTGCGAATGGTCATGCCATCGAGCTTCGAGAAATCGAGGTCTTCATCAGGCAGGCCGCGCACAAAAGCGCCCGAAGCCCGGCCATCCTTGATCGCCATCACCTGTGCATGAATATAGGGCGAGGCTGATACCACCCCATCCACCTTGCGAATGGCTGCGCTGATGGCCCCATAATCAACGATTTCATTGGCCACGCCGGAAACGATGACATGGCCATTAAAGCCCAGAAGCTTCGAGACCAATTCGGCACGAAAGCCATTCATCACCGACATCACGATGATCAGGGTCGCCACCCCCAGCATGATCCCCAAAAAAGAGAAAATGGCAATCAGCGAGATAAACCCATCCGAACGGCGTGCGCGCAGATAGCGCATCGCCACCGACCATTCAAAGCGCGAAATCAAAAGACTTCATCCTTTTCCACCCGCCAGCTTGGCAAAAGCGGCTTCGGCTGTCAGTTCTTCGCGTTCGCCGGTGGCCCGGTTTTTCAGTTCCACTACCCCGGCTTTCAGCCCGCGCGGCCCCAGCATCACCTGCCATGGCAAACCGATCAGATCCATCTTGGCGAATTTGCCACCCGCCCGTTCGGCGCTATCATCATAAAGAACATCAACACCCGCGCGGCCCAGCTTGTCATAAAGATCATCGCAGGCGGCAGCGCAGGCCGGATCATCGCCGCGCAGATTAATCAGTCCCACCCGCCAAGGGGCCACGCTTTCAGGCCAGATGATGCCATTATCATCATGGCTGGCTTCGATGATCGCCCCCACCAGCCTTGATACCCCAATGCCATAAGAGCCCATATGCACGGTGATCTTCTCGCCATCCGCGCCCTGCACCACAGCCCCCATGGGTTCAGAATATTTGGTGCCGAAATAGAAAATATGGCCCACCTCGATCCCCCGACCGGTCATGAGCATATGATCAGCAGGCACATTCTGGCCTTTGGGATCATGCATTTCCTCGGTCGCGGCATAAAGGCTGGTCCAATGATCGACGATGGGCTGCAGATCGCCATCATAATCAATGTCTTCGCCTGGAATTTCAAAGCGGTTGAAAGCATGATCATAAAAAACCGCACTTTCCCCGGTGGGGGCCAGCACGATGAATTCATGGCTCAGATCGCCACCAATAGGGCCGGTATCGGCGCGCATGGGGATGGCCCGCACGCCAAGGCGGGCAAAGGTGCGCAGATAGGCGACAAACATCCGGTTATAGGAACGCCGCGCCGCCGCCTCATCCAGATCGAAGGAATAATTATCCTTCATCAGAAATTCACGACCCCGCATGACCCCGAAACGCGGGCGGATTTCATCGCGGAATTTCCACTGGATCTGATAAAGATTGCGCGGCAGATCCTTATAGCTTTTGATCGAATTGCGGAAAATATCGGTCACCTGCTCTTCATGGGTGGGACCAAAAAGCATTTCCCGCTCATGGCGATCAACGATCCGCAACATTTCAGGGCCATAGGCATCATAGCGGCCCGATTGCCGCCACAAATCAGCCTGCTGCACGCTGGGCATCAGCACTTCCTGAGCGCCGGCGCGATCCTGTTCTTCGCGCACGATCCGTTCCACATTGCGAAGCACCCGCAACCCCATGGGCAGCCAGCTATAGATCCCGGCCGCCGCCTGACGGATCATGCCGCTTCGCAACATAAGCCGGTGGGAAATGATTTGGGCTTCAGCCGGCGTTTCTTTCATTACCGGCAGAAAAAGTTTTGACAGGCGCATGAGCAGCGAATCTTTCTGACATAAAGTGTGGAAGGCAACCGATAACGGTTTATCTTCCTTTTGCCAAACACAATGGACCCAAGGCAAATGCATTCTGATGCGCAATGACGCAATATCCGAATAAAAATGTGGCATATCGGCAACAGCGACTGAAAAGATGGGCCATCAATCGGCTTTTCGGGTCCGAGACAGGTGACAGGGCAAGGCCTGCTGCGTAACGTTCATCTCGTCGCGTAAGAGGCTTTTAAAAGCTGCGGCGCGGACCAAGTTCAGGGAGGGGAAAACTCTGAATATGAAAATAAAGTCGCCACCAGAAGGCTGACAGTTTTACGGTTTCACAGCCGGATATAATAAAGACAGGGTCATGTGATGATCCTGTCTTTTTTTATGGCTATTATCCTTCAGGCATTTGCCTGACTTTTCGCATGTCATCAGATCTTATTGCTTTGAAGGGGCAGATATTTCATGCCCCTTCACGAGCAAAACGATGTTGCAAAAACGACTGGCTCTAGAAATTGGCCCGCAATTCAACACCCCATAAGGGCGGCGGATTGATAAAGCCGGTCAGATTATTGAAATCAATGCCTCCGCGCAGGAATGTTTGATCCGTGATATTGCGACCATAAAGCGCAAAATCAAAGCGACCATCATTCAACTTCGCCCCCATGCGCACGCCACCAACAGCATTGGTGCCATTGCTGAATTCCTGCGAATTATAGAGGAAGAAATTGGATTTCGTGGTCAGCGCCCAATCGGTGAACAGATAAAACTCATGGGATTCACCAAAGGGGATGCCGTAACGGGCTGTCCAATTAGCAATCCAGCGCGGCGCATTCGGAAGACGGTTTCCATCAATGGAAATCAGGCCATCGACAATTGGATTATCGATGACACAGGTCTGCGGACAAACCCCATTAATCCCGCCCGGAAAGGGAACACGAATATCGGGATCATTGATCTTGGTGAAATTATAGCTCATGCCTGCGGTCAGCCTCAAAGCCGAGGTCACAGCCCATTCCGCATCCATTTCAAAGCCCCGACCATCCGAATCCTGTGCATTCAAAAGCCGGGCCGTATTGACATCGCCACCAACCGCCGTGAGCTGCTGATCATCCATATCATAATTGAAGGCCGATACATTGAGCCGCAGGCGATTATCAAACAATTCGGTTTTGAAACCAGCCTCAATAGATAGAATTGTTTCAGAGTCAGCCACCGTGATATCATCTGCAAAGGTAATGCGACCTTGTATGGAAGGCGCGCGAAAGCTCCGGGCAATCCGGCTATAAACTGTGGTATTGCTGCTTAGATCATAATTGACACTGGCATCCCAACTGATCACCTCATCACTTGTGGAGCGAAAACTTAAAGGCAGGGGGCCAGGACCGCCCAAAGTTCTTTCCGCCTGAAAATCCTTATCTTCCTCGGTATAGCGAACGCCACCGGCCACCGTCAGTCTGGGGGTCAGATGAATATCGACCGAACCAAAAATCCCCCAGGCTTCGGTTTGCTGTCTTTGGCTGGCAGCCCCATTCAGAGCGTTATTGTTCAAGGTGTCGAAGCCGAAATTATTGATCCTGATATCATCCGAGAAATAGAAAAAACCGGCTTGGAAATCAAAGATCCCAAGACCTTCGCCGGCAACTCTGAATTCCTGTGTCCATTGATCAAGATCAGGCACATCCGAGCCTGAAGCCGAAGGAAAGGGGATGAAACCGGGTCCGAAATTCCCTTCGCCCAAAAATGCAGCACCAAAACCGCCATCAATGTCCCCGCGCCCGATCGGTTTGCTGGCATTTTCGAAGCCGGTAATCGATGTGAAGGTCAAGGGCCCCCGCACATAATCCATGCTCAGGCTAGCGCCCCTTAAATCCAGCCCCTGATCATTTTCGCCGTCCTGGAAAACCTGATCCCGCCGAAACCCGTCCACAAAGCCCCCGCCGGGCGCGATGATATTGGCCCGGAAGATTTCTGAATCGCCATCAAAGCTGCGGGCGTGAAAATTCAGCAAGGCAGAAAAATTTTCTGTAGGCGTGTAGAGAAACTGCACCCGGCCGCCAATATCGTTCAAACGGCCCAATTCCAAAGTATTGGCAGGCGCATTTTCCGCCAGATTATCAATATAATCATCCTGATGCTGTAATCGCCCGGAAACGCGCGCCGCCAAAACACCATCAATGATCGAGCCACCCATGGCGCCTTCAAATTGGAAGCTGTTGAACCGTCCATAACTGGCCAAGGCATAGGCATCGAATTCATGGGTTGGTTTGCGGGTTTCGATTTTTACGATCCCAGCCGGTGTGTTGCGTCCGAAAAGCGTACCTTGCGGCCCGCGCAAAACTTCGATCCGCTCGATATCGAACATCATCTGACTTTTGAGCAGGACATTTTCTTTCACAACGCCATCGACATAAATCCCAACCGGCTGTGAAGCATTCAGATCAAAATCTGTATTGCCAAGACCGCGAATATAAAAACGCGGCATGATATTCCCATTCGAGCCTTCGGCATTGAGACTGGGAACACGCCCGGCCAAATCGCGAATATCTGAACCCGGTGATGTTAAAACATCCAAAGCATCACCGCCAAATGTTGCCACCGATGATGGAACATCACGCAAAGATTGTGTGCGCTTTTGTGCCGTCACCATAATTTCTTCAAGAACCAGAGATCCCTCTCGTGAAGAGTTCTGTTCAGACTGCGTAGTCCTTGATTCATCAGACTGTAAAGTTTCAGCTATTGAAAAAGATGGACAACTGATTATAAATATTGAGAATAAATTTCTTGAAAAACGAGAGTATAGCTTAGGAGTTTTTGTCTGTTGATTTGGCATTTTTGTAGACCTTTCCTTCCTGAACACATCAGAAATTCCATTACTACAAGATAATTTGGTGTTTAACCAGAATTACCGAATTAAATTTTTAAGGCAAAACGCTGACGATTATATTTATTTCCAAACAATCATTAAAATATTTAAAGTAGTAAAAACAACAAACAGAGCAGGCCCTTAGGCGATAAATATATAAAAAAACACCCACAAAATCGCGGCGATGATGCTTGCAGCCCCGGCTTTTCGCCAGATCATCGGGCGCACGGGGGCGCTTCCCGGGGTTCCGGGGATCGTGTCATCGGTCGATTCATCTTGTGATGTGACGCCGATAGGCAGGGCCATGAAAAAAACCAGCCACCACAGCACAAGATAAACCATTATTCCCGTTACATAAGACATGCTTGATCCAGATCAGACCTGTTCGATTTCAACCAGAGTTCCGTTGAAATCCTTCGGGTGCAAAAAAAGCACCGGCTTGCCATGGGCCCCGATCTTTGGCTCATCATCACCCAATATCCGCAAGCCATCCGCCAAGAGCCGATCCCGGGCGGCATAGATATCATCCACCTCATAGCACAGATGATGAATACCCCCGGCAGGATTGCGCTCCAGAAATTTGGCCACCGGGCTATTTTCGCCCAGGGGATGCAGAAATTCGATCTTGCTATTGGGCAGTTCAACGAAAACCGTGGTCACCCCATGATCGGGCTGATCTTTGGGCGATGACACCTCGGCCCCCAATGTATCGCGATAAAGCTTTGTGGCCGCCTCAAGATCAGGAACCACGATCGCCACATGATTAAGCCGTCCGATCATCATCTGTGCCTTTCGGTGAAGCTATGGATAAAAGCCGTCATAAGGGCTCATCATCAAAGCGGATCACCCGCACGTCAACCTGCGGATTTTTACCGGTTTTGATCCGCAGAAAACGCCGTGCAGCGATACGGGCGCTTTCCGCCACAGTTTTTTCCAGCAGCATTTCCCGGCTCGATAAATTCGTCAGGGCCTGATCGATTTCATCGAGCAGATCGCTTTCAAGGGCACCCCCCGGCTCCATTCCCGCAACGCCTTGGGCGATGATCTCGGGATCACCCAACAAGCTGCCATCATCTTCCTGCAGAATGACAAGGCTGACGAAACCGTTTTCCATCAAGCGCCGACGCGCATGGATGGCTTCATGGTTCACCGCTATCACAGCCTTCCCATCAAGCACCAAACGCCCGGCGGGAGCCTGATCCACCAAAGCCAAAGGCCCCGGCGCCAGACGAATGATATCGCCATTTTTGGGGGCCAATGCGTGGGGCACGCCCAAAGATTTGGCAAAGGCCGCATGATGCTTCAAATGCCGGGCTTCGCCATGCACGGGGATGGCGATCTGTGGCTTGATCCAGCCATACATCCGTTCCAGTTCCGGCCGTCCGGGATGGCCCGAGACATGAATATCGGCATCCCGCTCGGTGATCACATCCACATCCAAAAGCGCCAGTTTATTCATCAGAAAACCCAGAACGCGCTCATTGCCGGGGATGATTTTGGATGAGAAAATCACTGTATCCCCTGCCGCGAGAGAAAGATTGCGATGATCGCCCGCCGCAATGCGTGCCAAAGCAGCTCGGGGCTCGCCCTGCCCGCCGGTGCATAAAATCAGCACTTCATTGCGGGGCAAAGACGATGCCTTGTCCTCGGGCACCGTTTCCGGCCAATCGGGGAGATAGCCGGTTTTCCGCGCCGCCTCGACGATCCGATGCATGGAGCGACCAGCCAGAACGATCTTGCGACCATGTTTTTGCGCTACCTCCGCCACGGTTTTCAGCCGCGCCGCATTCGAAGCAAAGGTGGTGATCACCACCCGGCCTTCCAGCGTGCCAACCAGCTCGATCAGCGCCGTGCGAACACCTTCTTCCGATCCCGATTGGCGGCTGTTAAACACATTGGTGCTATCGCCGATCATCGCCAGAATGCCGCCATCCCCCATCAGGCCCAGATCGGCCTCTGATGTGGGGCTGCCGATCTGCGGCACATCATCCAGTTTCCAATCACCGGTATGAAAAATCGTCCCATGAGGGGTTTCAATTTTCAGCCCATGGCCTTCGGGGATGGAATGGGCCAAAGGCACATAGGTCACCTTGAAACAGCCAGCTTCCAACGTGCCCCCCACCGGAATGACATGCAATGTCACCTCATTAAGAAGACCGGCTTCGGCCAGTTTTCCCCGCACCAGTTCGGCGGTAAAGGGGGTGGCATAGATCGGGCAACGCAAGCGCTCCCACAAATAAGGAACGGCGCCGATATGATCTTCATGACCATGGGTCAGCACCAAAGCCACCAGATCATCGCGGCGATCCTCGATAAAGCCGGGATCAGGAAACACCAGATCGATGCCGGGCAACCTGTCATCGCCAAAGGTCATCCCGCAATCAACCATCAACCATTGGCCATTGCACCCGAACAAATTCATGTTCATGCCAATCTCGCCCGATCCGCCCAAGGGGCAGAACACAAGATCGTCGTCTTTCATGCCTTCAAATGTCATCAGAAAAAATCTCAATCCTCATCCGGTACCGGGGTGCATTTATGTTGGTTTTTTATAAACAACAGCCGCATGCCCGCAATTGTCAGATCATGGTCCACTTGATCGATGCTTTTCGCCCGACCGTAAAATATCTTTGCCAAGCCGCCCGTGGCGATCACCTTCATATCGGTGGCATGCTCAGCACGCAGGCGCTCATTGATGCCATCAACCAAACCCACATAGCCCCAGAATACGCCCGATTGCATGGCCTCCAGGGTGGAACGACCTGTTACCCGGTCACTCAGCGGGGCTTCAACGGCAATACGCGGCAATTTGGCGGCGGCTTCATGCAGAGCCTTCAGGGATAAATTAATCCCGGGGCTGATCACCCCGCCAAGATAGGCCCCATCGCCCCCAATCACATCAAATGTGGTGGCTGTGCCGAAATCCACAATCACTAAAGGCCCGCCATAGATATGATCGGCCGCGACCGCATTCACCAATCTGTCGGCGCCCACTTCCTGTGGATTATGGACCCGCACATCGACGCCTAAATCAACATTGGGATCGCCCACCACCAACGGATCGCATTGAAAATAGCGCCGGCACAACAAAACCAGATTGAGCTTGCCCTGCGGCACCACAGTCGCAATCACCGCGCCCTGAATATCGGAGACCGACATTTCAGACAGTTTCAAAAGGGCTGAAATCCAGACCATATATTCATCGGCAGTTCGCTTTTCATCGGTAGAAATGCGCCATTTGCGGATGATCGCGTCGCCATCCAGAAGGGCGAAAACGGTATTGGTATTGCCTTGATCGATCGCTAGTAGCACGGCTCACGCCCCCTTTAGCGCCGGAAACACATCACCGGCGGTTATTCTGATCATCCCCTCATGCGGATCTGCCGCCTGCCCCTCCAATCCCAAAGATCGGGGGCGCAGCAAAAGCGCACCATCATCGGCCAAGCCGCAAAAACGCCCGCGCAATTCATTCTCTTCAAGGCGCACCACGATATCCGATCCCAAGCCGGTTGCGCGGGCCAGCCAGTCTTCCCGGATCGGGGCGAACCCTTCTTCTTCCCATTGGGCCACCCGGATTTGAGTCGAACGGCTCAGGGCCTTCAGCATATCCAATCGATCGATGGCAAGCCCGGTTGCCTTTTGCAAAGAAATAGCCGGACGTTCGCTATCATCAGGGGCGTGCAAAAGATTGACGCCCAACCCCATGACCACCCAATCCTGTTCGCTTTCCAGCAAAATCCCGGCTAGCTTTGCGCCATCGAGCAGCAGATCATTGGGCCATTTACAGAATAAACGACCCGACAAGGATTCAAAGACATGGGTCAGCGCATCATGAAGTGCAAGGGCCGCTACGAAAGACAACTGCGCCCTTTGCGATAAAGGCCGCACCGGACGATAGAGCAAGGAGGCAAATAAATTGCCATCTTTCGAAACCCATTGCCGCCCGCGCCGCCCGCGCCCTTTTTCCTGCACCCGGGCACAAATCCACAAAGGGCCCTGCGCGCCGTTCATGGCCCGCCTGCGGGCTTCATCATTGGTGCTATCCACCTGATCAAGCCAAAGGCACGGCACCCCGCCGCCAAGAGCTATCATGCCGCTTGGCGCATTAGAAAAGCGATTGCGCTGCAACCCCGGCCGCTACGGTCAAAGGCCAGATCAGCACAAGATGCAAGGGGGAATTGAGCGCCGCCGAAACAAAGCCTACAGTGGCAATCCCACGGTCTTTCAATGGTTCGATCGTTTCATTGGGCTCGTCGAAATACATCAGCTTTACGATCCGCAGATAATAGACCGCGCCCACCGTGGATGTGACAAAGCCCACCACAGCCAGCCAATAGAGCCCGGCATTAACCACCGCCAGAAACACATAAAGCTTGGCGAAAAAACCCGCCAATAAAGGAATGCCGGCCATGCTGAACATCAAGATGGCCATGGCGGCAGCCAGAGCCGGGCGCGATTTTGCAAGACCCGCCAGATCTGCGATATCTTCGGTCAGGCCATCCTTGCGGCGCATTGACAAGATCAGGGCAAAGGTGCCCGCCGTCATCACCATATAGATCGCCATATACACAAGCACCCCCTGCACCCCATCGATGGTGCCGGTGGCAAGGCCAGTGAGGGCATAGCCCATATGGGCAATCGAGCTATAGGCCATCAGCCGCTTGATATTGGTTTGCATCAGGGCCGCAAAAGCCCCCAAAACCATCGAGGCCACAGAAAGCGCAATCACCACCTGCTGCCATTGATCAACCAGATCGGGAAAGGGCACGATCAGCGCACGGATGAACAAAGCCATCGCCGCCACCTTGGGCGCAATCCCGAAAAAGGCGGTGACGGGCGTGGGCGCACCTTCATAAACATCAGGCGTCCACATATGGAAGGGCACCGCAGAGACCTTGAAAGCCAGCCCGGAAATGAGAAAGACAATCCCAAAAATCAGGCCGATGGCATTGGCCCCATCCCCTGCCCCATAAGCGGCGATGGCTTCAAATGACGTGCTCCCCGAAAAGCCATAGATCAAAGAAATGCCATAGAGCATCAGGCCGGAACTGAGGGCACCCAGAACAAAATATTTCAATCCAGCTTCCGAAGAGCGCAGCTTATCGCGATTGAAGGCGGCAAGGATATAAAGAGACAGGCTTTGCAGTTCCAGACCAATATAAAGGGACAGCAGATCATTGGCCGAGACCATCATCATCATGCCCAGAACCGCCAGCACGATCAGAACGGGATATTCAAAACGCGCAATCCCCCGTTCCCGCAGATATTGGCCGGAAAGGCCAAGGGCAAAAATGGCTCCGGTCAAAATCACGGTTTTCATGAACAGGGCAAAATCATCGGTGATGAAAAGCCCGCCAAAAGCCGTCACCCGGCCCGAGGATGTGGCGATCATGGTAATGAACGCGGCCAAAAACAAACCGGAGGCCAGCCAGTTTAAAAGCCCAAAGCTTTTATCTTGATTGAAGACACCGATCATCAAAAGCCCCATGGCCCCCAAAGCGAGGATCAGTTCCGGCAGAACAGTTAGAACGTCTGGCATGTCTCAATCAGTCCTTTATTGGTCATCAAGGGCAGGTTCGGCAGCCTGTGCATCAAGGGGATCGGCAATCGGAGCCGCAATCGAGACCTGATGCGCACGCAAAAGCGCCTCGACCGAAGGATTGATCACATCAAGAAAAGGCTTCGGATAAAAACCCATCCACAAAACAACGGCAATCAGCGGCACGAAAATCGCAATTTCCCGCCCATTCAAATCCCGCAATGCTTTCAGATCTTCCTTGAGGAGAGCACCAAAAAAGATCCTGCGATAAAGATAAAGCATATAGGCGGCGGCCAGAATAACCCCCAAAGCCGCGACGAAGGCAACCCGGCTATCGGCCAGATAAGCCCCGGTGAGTGCGAGGAATTCCCCCACAAAGCCGCTGGTCCCCGGCAAGCCGACTGAGGCCATGGCAAAGATCATGAACACCAGCGCATATTTCGGCATGATATTGACGAGGCCGCCATAGCGCGAAATCTCCCGCGTGTGGAGGCGATCATAAACCACGCCCACGCATAAGAATAAGGCAGCGGAAACCACGCCATGGCTGAGCATCTGGAAAATACCCCCCTCAACCCCCTGTGGATTAAGGGCGAAAATCCCGATGGTCACAAAGCCCATATGGGCAATCGAGCTATAGGCAATCAGCTTTTTCATATCTTCTTGCACTAAGGCCACGAGCGAGGTGTAGACCACCGCCACCATCGAGAGGCCAAAGACCAGCCACATCAATGTTTCAGAGGCTTCGGGGAACATGGGGATGGAAAAACGCAAGAAACCATAGCCGCCCATCTTCAGCATCACCCCGGCCAGAATGACCGAACCCGCTGTGGGCGCTTCCACATGGGCATCGGGCAGCCAGGTGTGGACCGGCCACATGGGCATCTTCACCGCAAAAGACGCAAAGAACGCCAGCCAAAGCCATGTTTGCACATGCACCGGGAAATCGGCATCGAGCAAAGTGGGGATATCGGCTGTACCGGCATCCAGATACATCCACAAGATAGCCACCAGCATCAAAAGCGAGCCCAAAAGGGTATAGAGGAAGAATTTAAACGAGGCATAAATGCGCCGCACACCCCCCCAAACCCCAATGATCAGGAACATCGGGATCAGGCCGCCTTCAAAGAAAATATAGAACAGGAAAACATCAAGGGCGCTGAACACACCGATCATCAAGGTTTCCATGACCAGAAAGGCGATCATATAATCCTTGACCCGGCGGGTAACCGATTGCCAGCTTGCCAGAATGCACAAAGGCATCAGGAAGGCCGTCAAAACGATAAACAGCATGGAAATGCCATCCACACCCAGCTTGTAGCGGATGGACTCTCCGATCCAGGCATGGTCTTCAACAAGCTGAAAGCCAGCTTCGCCCACGTCGAACATGATCCACATGATGACCGCGAGCAATAGCTCGGCCAATGTGGTGAACATGGCAACATAGCGGATATTCTGTTTTACCTGATCACTCTCGCCACGAATGGAGAGGATCAAAAGCGCGCCAAAAAGTGGAACAAGCAATAGCGCGGTCAGGATGGGCCAATCCGCCATACCTTAAAACCCTCCCCCGGTCAGGACAAAATAGGTGATAACGAGCGCAATGCCGATCAGCATCGCGAAGGCATAGTGATAAACATAGCCCGATTGCAGAACCCGTACGCGGCGGGCGGCTGCCATCACTTGCGCGGCGATGCCATCAGGCCCCAATCCATCGATGGTTTTCTGATCCCCCCTCACCCACAGGAAACGGCCGATCCAAAAGGCCGGGCGGATGAAAATCCGATCATAAAGCTCATCGAAATACCATTTATTGAGCAGGAACTGATAGGCCGCCGGGAATGTTCTGGCCATTGCTGCGGGCAAGCCGGGCTTTGCGATATAAAAAAGGAAAGAAAGCGCAAAACCCAAAGCCATCATGCCGGTTGGCAGCCATTTGATCCAGCTTGCGATATGATGGGCTTCATCCATCACATCGCCTTCGCCAGCCACGAGCGATCCCGCCCAGAAAGCCAATCGCCCCTCGCCAATAAAGGCATCGGAAAAGACCACACCGGCAATCACCGCACCAACCGCCAAGATGGCCAGAGGCACCCACATCACAGCCGGGCTTTCATGCACATGGCTCAGGGTTTTCTCGTCGGCACGAGGCGTGCCATGAAAGGTCATGAACACCAGCCGCCAGCTATAAAAACTGGTCATGAAGGCGGCAATAACGGTCATCAAAAAGCCAAAGCTGGCCGCCGGATTATGGGTCGCGAAAGCGGATTCGATGATCATATCCTTGGAAAAGAACCCGGCTGTATAGGGAAACCCGGTGAGCGCCAGCGTGCCCACCATCATCATCAGATAGGTGAGCGGGACCATCTTCGATAAGCCCCCCATCTTGCGCATATCCTGCTCATCGGACATGGCATGAATGACGGAACCCGCACCCAAAAACAGCAGAGCCTTGAAAAAGGCATGGGTGAACAGATGGAAAATAGCCGCTCCATAGGCGGACGCCCCGATAGCGACGAACATATATCCAAGCTGCGAGCAGGTGGAATAAGCAATCACGCGCTTGATATCATTCTGCACAAGACCAACCGACGCCGCGAAAAAGGCCGTTGCCCCGCCAATGATCATGATCAAAGTGAGCGCGCCGGGCGCCAGTTCCAAAAGAGGCGACATCCGGGCCATCAGAAAGACCCCGGCGGTGACCATGGTCGCAGCATGAATGAGGGCGGAAACGGGCGTTGGCCCCTCCATCGCATCGGGCAGCCATGTATGCAAAAACAACTGCGCCGATTTCCCCATCGCCCCCACAAACAAAAGCACCGCAATGGTGGTGAGGGCATGCACATCCATCCCTAAAAAGACAAAGCGCGCATCTGCAAAGCCTTCAAGAGATTGGAAAATATCTTCGAAAATCACAGACCCGGTGAGCAGAAAAAGGGCGAAAATGCCTAGGCTGAAACCAAAATCCCCCACCCGATTGACCACGAAAGCCTTGATCGCAGCGGCATTGGCACTGGGTTTTTTGAACCAGAAACCGATCAAAAGATAAGAGGCAAGGCCCACCCCTTCCCAGCCAAAGAACATCTGCACCAGATTATCACTGGTCACCAGCATCAGCATCGCAAAGGTAAAGAGCGAGAGATAGGCAAAAAAGCGGGCGCGATGGGGATCATGGCTCATATAGCCAATGGAATACCAGTGCACCAGCGCCGACACCGTATTGACCACCACCAGCATCACCGCTGTCAGGCTATCGATATAAAGCGTCCAATCAAAGCTGAGGCTGCCCGAGCGCACCCATTCCAGCACAAGAATGCGATATTGATTATGATCAAAGGCAACATCCTTCAGCACAAAAGCCGAGAGAATGGCGGATAAGGTGACAAGGCCCGTCGTCACAGCCATGGCGCCGCGATCCCCGATCTGTTTGGCAAACAGACCGGCGATCAGGAAGCCCAGCAAGGGGCCGAAAACAATGATATGAAATTGAGACATCTGGTTCAGCCTTGCATCTGGTTGATCTGCTCAACCGCGATGGTTCCGCGATTACGGAAATACACAACGAGAATGGCCAATCCGATGGCCGCTTCCGCAGCCGCGACCGTCAGCACGAACATGGCGAAAACCTGCCCGGTGAGGTCATTCAGATAGGAAGAAAAAGCAACGAGATTGATGTTCACCGCCAACAGCATCAATTCAATCGACATCAAAATGATGATGACGTTCTTTTTGTTGAGGAAAATTCCGAAGATCCCCAGCGTGAACAAAATCGCCGCAACCGTGAGAAAATGGCCGAGACCGATCTCCATGAATACGTCCTTCTCCAGTGTTGTCCGAATGGCAGATGAGGATCAGATGCCCTCGCCCACATTCACTTTTTTGATCTCGATGGTATCCTTAGAATTTCTGCGGTTTTGCGCCGATATATCCTGACGCTTCACCCCGGACCGACTGCGCAGGGTGAGCACGATGGCACCGATCATCGCCACCAGCAGCACCAGACCGGACGCCTGAAACACATAAAGATACCGGGTATAGAGAACAGAGCCCAAAGCAGCCGTATTGGTAAGATCGGGATCAGCCGTCAAAGCCGGGGTGGCATCGATGGCCGGTGTCAGTTGCCAGGCCCCCACAACCATCAGAAGTTCAACCAGCAGGATCAAACCCACCAGCGTGCCGACGGGCAGATATTGCAAGAAACCCTCGCGCAGCTCGACATAATTGATATCAAGCATCATCACCACGAAAAGGAACAAAACGGCCACCGCGCCCACATAAACGATCAACAGGATCATTGCCAGAAACTCGGCCCCCAAAAGCAGGAACAAAGCCGCAGCATTGAAAAAGGCCAGGATCAAAAACAAAACCGAATGCACGGGATTGCGTGAAGAAATGACCATGAACCCCGATAAAACCGTGATCGAAGCAAACAGATAAAACGCCAGAGCGGTCAAACTCATTGCCATGTCCCCCGCGTTTTTTCCAAAGTCTGGATGGTGCACATCTCGCGCCCCCTGATGATCAGCATATGTGGCTTCATTCTCATGAGTTTGGCCCCGAACGGGCCGTGGATCGTTTCCTAACGATAAGGCGCATCCTGCGCAAGGTTCGCGGCAATCTCGCGTTCCCAGCGGTCGCCATTATCAAGAAGTTTTGTTTTGTCGTATAAAAGCTCTTCACGGGTTTCCGCCGCAAATTCAAAGTTCGGCCCCTCAACGATGGCATCCACCGGGCAGGCTTCCTGACACAATCCGCAATAGATACACTTCACCATATCGATATCATAGCGAGTGGTACGCCGAGAGCCATCTTCGCGCGGCTCGGCTTCGATGGTAATCGCCAAAGCAGGGCAGATGGCTTCGCATAATTTGCAGGCGATGCACCGTTCCTCGCCATTGGGATAGCGTCTGAGCGCATGCTCACCCCGAAAACGAGCCGAAAGCCGACCTTTTTCATAAGGATAATTGATAGTTGTTTTGGGCTTCCACATATAGCTGAAGGTCAGCCCCATGGCCTTAACGAATTCCCATAAAAGGAAGCTGCGCGCCGTTCTGTCCAGAAAGGCAATCATGATCTTACCCGCCTCTCTTAATTACCAATATAGCCAAATGCCATGCCCCAGCCGGTGTAGAAAACCACCGCCGCCAAAGACAAAGGCAAAAACACTTTCCAGCCCAGCCGCATGAGCTGATCATAGCGATAGCGCGGCACCGTTGCTTTCACCCAGGCAAAGATGAAGAAGAAGAAGCAGATCTTGCCGATCATCCACAGCGGGCCGGGAATGAAATCAAGGGCCGAAATGGGCGCATACCATCCACCGAAAAAGAGCACGGAGGTGAGCGCGCACATCAGCAGAATATTGCCATATTCCCCCAGCCAGAACAGCGCGAAGGCCATCGAGCTGTATTCCACCTGATAACCGGCCACCAATTCCGCTTCGGCTTCGGGCAGATCGAAAGGCGGACGATTGGTTTCCGCCATAGCCGAAATCAGAAAGATCACGAACATTGGGAAAAACCAGATGAAATGCCATTGCCATAAGCCGCCAGCCTGATTTTCGACGATGGCCGAAAGATTGGTAGACCCCGCATAGCTGATCAAAGTGACCAGAACAAAACCCATCGAGACTTCGTAAGAAACCATCTGCGCCGCCGAACGCAGCCCGCCCAGGAAGGCATAGCGGGAATTCGAGGCCCAGCCCGACATGATAATCCCATAAACCCCCAAAGAGGAAATGGCAAAGATAAATAAAATCCCCACATTGATATCCGCCAGAACCGCCCCGACATCCCAAGGGATAACCGCCCAGCCGATCAGGGCCAGAACAAAGGTAAGCATCGGCGCCAGAATGAAGATGCCCTTGTTCGCCCCCGAGGGCACAACGGTTTCCTTGATGAATAGCTTCAGACCATCAGCAAAGCTTTGGAAAAGGCCGAACGGCCCCACCACATTCGGACCCCGGCGCAACTGCATTGCCGCCCAGATCTTGCGATCCGCATAAACCGCAAAGGCAACGCCAAGAAGGAGCGGGGCGACAATCGCCAAAATCCATGTGACGATGGAAAAAAACCAGGCAGCATCCGTGCCACCATAAATGCCGGCGAGCCATTCAACCATGGGTACCCGTCGCCTCCATTTTCTGACGTTTCACCGCACTGCACTCGGCCATCGTTTTTGATGCCCGCGCAATCGGATTGCTTTGATAGAAATCGATGTATTTCAGTGGAATAGGCCCTCGGGCCACCGCCCCATCAGAGCCAAAATCACCCCATTGGGCCTGCGGACGCACATCCACATCAGCCAGATGCGGCAAGGCTTCATAAAGCGCGGAATGCAGGTCATTAATGCTGTCGAACGGCAAAGGCGCAGGCCCGATTTCCGCCGAAAGGGCACGGAAAATCGTCCAATCCTCGCGCGCCTGCCCGGGCGGGAAGACGGCCCGGTTCGCCAATTGCACCCGCCCTTCCAGATTGAGATAATGCCCCGGCTTTTCCGTATAGGCCGCCGCCGGCAAAATCACATCCGCCTGCTGCACGCCATGATCGCCATGGCTGCCGATATAAACGGTGAAGCAATCGGCAAGGCGTGATGGATTGATTTCATCCGCCCCCAGCAAAAACACAGCCTTCAATGCCCCGGAGGCAGCATCAGCCAAAATGCCTTCAACGCCACCATCACACACAAGGCCCAAATCCAAAGCACCCACCCGCGCAGCGGCGCTGTGAAGAACATTAAAGCCGTTCCAATCCAGCGACATGAGGCCAAATTTCTCGGCAATATCATGACCAGCCTTCAAAATCGCCGCACCATCCGGGCGCGCCAGGGCCTGCTCGCCCAAAATGATCATCGGTCGATCCGCTGCCGCCAGTTTTTTGGCAACCGGATGCTTGCCCGCCAAAATATCGCTTAAAATAGCGGCATCATCGCCAAGCTGCTCAACCGCATAGGTTTGATCAAGGGCCGGGCCGATATTGGCAACTTTCAAGCCGCGATGCCGGGTGGCCTTTAAAATCCGGGCATTCAAAATGGCTGCTTCATGGCGCGGATTGGCCCCGACAAGCAGGCAGAAATCCGCTTCCTCGATCCCCGCAATGCCGGTATTGAAGAGATAGGATGCCCGCTGGCGAATATCATAGGCGGCACCATTCTGGCGGCATTCAATCCGGCTGGAGCCAAGATTTTTGAGCAGTTCGCGGAAGGCGTAGGTACCTTCAAGCTCATTGAGATCGCCCACCAATCCGGCAATCCGGCTGCCATCAAGACCCGAAATACCATCCTTGATCGCGGCAAAGGCTTCCGCCCAGCTGGCTTCCACCAGCTTGCCATCGCGCTTCACATAAGGACGATCGAGCCGCCCTTTCAAAAGGCCATCACAGGCAAAGCGGGTTTTATCCGAAATCCATTCTTCATTCACATCATCATGATTGCGAGGCAAAATCCGCATCACATCGCGTCCCCGTGCATCAATCCGGATATTCGAGCCCACCGCATCCATAACATCAATGGATTCGGTCTTGATCAATTCCCAGGGCCGGGCATTAAAAGCATAAGGCTTTGATGTGAGGGCACCCACCGGGCACAGATCGATCACATTGCCCTGCAATTCGCTTTCCATTGCCTGCTCAAGATAGGTGGTGATCTGCATATTCTCACCACGATAAATCGCCCCGATTTCGGTGACGCCCGCAACCTCTTCAGAAAAGCGGATGCAGCGGGTGCAATGGATACAGCGGGTCATGATGGTTTTGACCAGCGGCCCCATATTCTTTTCGGTCACGGCGCGCTTATTTTCATCATAGCGCTTTGCCCCACGGCCATAAGCCATGGTTTCATCCTGCAGATCACATTCGCCGCCCTGATCGCAGATCGGGCAATCCAGCGGATGATTGATCAGCAGAAATTCCAGCACGCCTTCGCGGGCTTTTTTCACCATGGGGGTATCGGTACGCACCTCTTGCCCATCGGCGGCAGGCAAAGCGCAGGATGCCTGTGGTTTGGGTGGTCCGGGTTTGACCTCGACAAGGCACATGCGGCAATTTCCGGCGACCGAAAGACGCTCGTGATAGCAAAAGCGCGGAATTTCAACGCCCGCTTCCTCGCACGCCTGCAAAATCGTCGAGCCGGGCGCAACCTCGATTTCCTTGCCGTTGATTGTCAGCTTTGGCATTCGCGTCTCACCTTAACAGTTTCTCTTGGGTCGAGCCTATCGGGGGGTCGAACCCAACAAGGTCTTCATTCGGCAGCTTCGGTCACCTGACGACCATGATAAACATCGATCCGGCGTTCCACCTCATCGCGGAAATGGCGCATCAGCCCCTGAATGGGCCAGGCTGCCGCATCGCCCAAGGCGCAGATGGTATGGCCTTCGACCTGCTTTGAAACATCGAGCAGCATGTCGATCTCTTCTTTTTCCGCCTTACCCAGCACCAGCCGTTCCATCACCCGCCACATCCAGCCGGTTCCTTCGCGGCAGGGTGTGCATTGGCCACAGGATTCATGCTTGTAGAAATAGCTGAGCCGGGCAATGGCCTTCACGATATCGGTGGATTTATCCATCACGATCACCGCCGCCGTTCCCAAGCCCGATTGCACTTCTTTGAGGGAGTCGAAATCCATCAAAACCGTATCGCAGATGGATTTGGGCAAAAGCGGCACCGATGAACCGCCAGGGATGACGGCCAGAAGATTATCCCACCCTCCCCGCACACCACCGGCATGTTTCTCGATCAGTTCCCGCATGGGAATGCTCATTTCCTCTTCCACATTGCACGGCGTATTCACATGGCCGGAAATGCAGAAAATCTTGGTACCCGTATTATTGGGCCGCCCAAAACCGGAAAACCAGCTTGCCCCCCGGCGCAAAATGGTGGGAGCAACCGCAATCGATTCCACATTATTCACGGTGGTGGGGCAACCAAACACACCCACATTGGCGGGGAATGGCGGCTTCAGACGGGGCTGGCCCTTTTTGCCCTCAAGACTTTCGATGAGAGCCGTTTCCTCGCCACAAATATAGGCGCCGGCCCCACGATGCACATACACATCATAAGCATAGCCCGAACCGCAGGCATTGCTGCCCAAAAAGCCCTTTTCATAGGCCTGCGCCACGGCCTGCTCCAGCCGTTCGGCCTCGAGAACATATTCCCCGCGAATATAAATATAGGCCGCCCGCGCCCGCATGGCATAGCCCGCCAGCAAAGCCCCTTCAATCAGCTTATGGGGATCATGACGCATGATTTCGCGGTCTTTGCAGGTGCCGGGCTCGGATTCATCAGCATTGATCACCAGATAGCTTGGGCGACCATCCTTGCTTTCCTTGGGCATGAACGACCATTTCAGCCCGGTGGGAAAGCCTGCCCCCCCCCGCCCCCGCAAGCCGGATTCTTTCATCTCGCCGATGATCCAATCCTGACCCTTGGCCATGATCTCTTTCGTGCCATCCCAATCACCACGGCTGATGGCCCCATCGATATCCCAAGGCTGGAAGCCATAAAGATTGGTGAAGATGCGGTCCTGATCTTTCAGCATCGCCTCACTCCTTATCCGCTGCGGCGGGAACCATATCGCGCAAAACCAAAGGACCCCCTTCAGGGGCAGAGGCCTGACGCCCATTTTGCGGACCCGGTGGCGGCACTTCGCCCCGTTTCAGGGCCTTTAAAATCGCGGTCATGCGGTCATAGTCGAGATCTTCATAAAAATCATCATTGATCTGGACCATCGGGGCATTGCAGCAGGCCCCCAGACATTCCACCTCGGTGAGATGAAACAGCATATCATCCGTGCTTTTGCCCTTTTCCAGCCCCATATCCTTGCAGGCCCGCATCACCTCATCCGATCCCCGCAGCCAGCACGGCGTGGTGCCGCAAAGCTGCACATGATAACGGCCAATGGGCTTTAGGTTGAACATAGTGTAAAAAGTGGCCACCTCAATCACTTGAATCCTGGGCAAGGACAGGATTTCCGCGATTTTTTCAACCGCCTCACTGCTCACCCAGCCGCCATTCTGTGCCTGCGCCAGATAGAGCAAGGGCATCACAGCCGATCTTTGACGACCATCAGGATATTTCGCCAGAATGGTCTTGATTTTTTCCTGATTCTCATCGGAAAAATTGAACGCTCCACCGCTTTCAATGACGTTTAGCATCTCGTCTACCCTTCCTCAGCGGTCAACTTCACCGAACACGATATCGATCGAGCCCAGAACCGCTGGCACATCCGCCAGCATATGACCTTCAAGCATCATGTCCATGGCCTGCAAATGAGCGAAACCGGGCGCCCGGATCTTGCAGCGATAGGGCTTGTTCTTACCATCGGACACCAGATAGACCCCAAATTCCCCCTTCGGCGCCTCCACTGCGGCATAAACCTCACCAGCGGGGATTTTATAGCCTTCGGTATAAAGCTTGAAATGGTGAATCAGGGCTTCCATCGATTGTTTCATCTCGGCCCGACGCGGCGGCGCAATCTTGCGATCCTCGGTTAAAACCTCACCGGCAGGCATCTCGTGAATGCACTGACGCATGATTTTCAAGGATTGCCGCATTTCTTCGACCCGCAAGATGAAACGATCATAACAATCGCCATGCTTGCCCACGGGAATATCGAAATCCATGCGATCATAAACATCATAAGGCTGCGATTTGCGCAGATCCCACGCCAATCCGGTTGAGCGCAGCATCGGGCCGGACATTCCCCAATCAAGGGCCTGTTCCTGGCTCACCACACCGATATCCACATTACGCTGCTTGAAAATCCGATTATCCACCAGAAGCGTTTCCATATCGGCGATAACCCGTGGGAAAGTCTCGGTCCATTTCCAGATATCGTCGATCAGATCGGGCGGCAGATCCTGATGCACCCCGCCGGGGCGGAAATATTTGGCGTGCATCCGCGACCCCGAAGCCCGCTCATAAAATTCGCATAAGGTCTCGCGCTCCTCAAAGCCCCACAGGATCGGCGTGAGGGCCCCCACATCCATGGCATGGGTGGTTAGATTGAGGATATGGTTCATGATCCGGGTCAATTCCGCATAAAGCACGCGGATATATTGGCCCCGGATCGGCACATCGATCCCCAGCGCCTTTTCGATGGCCAGAGCATAAGCATGCTCCTGATTCATCGGCGCGGCATAATCAAGCCGATCAAAATAGCCGATGGCCTGCAAATAGGTTTTATGCTCGATCAGCTTTTCGGTGCCCCGATGCAGCAGGCCGATATGGGGATCGGTCCGCGCGACAACCTCACCGTCAAGCTCAAGAATCAGACGCAAAACCCCATGCGCCGCAGGATGTTGTGGCCCGAAATTAAGGTGATAGTTCTTGATCTGGCGATCATTTTGCATCATGCGCCTCCCTTTTCAGCGCCATCCGCCTTTTCATCGCCGGGAAGCACCGCGCGCGCGCCTTCCCATGGGCTGAGAAAATCGAAATTGCGAAATTCCTGGGCGAGCTTCACGGGCTCATAAACGACACGCTTTTGATCTTCGTCATAGCGCAGTTCAACATAGCCGCTGAGGGGGAAATCCTTGCGCAAAGGATGCCCCTGGAAGCCATAATCCGTGAGGATGCGCCGCAAATCGGGATGGCCCGAAACCAGAACGCCATACATATCCCACAATTCCCGTTCAAACCAATTGGCAGCCGAGAAAACTGAAACCACCGACGGGACAGGCGTCCGTTCATCGGCTTCGACCTTGATCCGAACCCGTTGATTGAGATGCATCGACAGCAAATGATAAACCACATCAAAGCGCATGGCACGCTGGGGCCAATCAACCCCGCAGATATCGACCAGAATACGGAATTTACAATCGGTATCATCGCGCAGATAGGTCAGAACCTTGACGATCTGATCCGTTCTTGCCGTCACTGTCAGCTCGTCATTGGCGATGGTATAACCCGTCACCTCATTTTTGAGCGCTGTCTCGATATGTTTGCCAAGCTGTTCAAGCGCCGTGGCCGTCATGATCATCATCCGTTCATTGATATC
This sequence comes from Iodidimonas nitroreducens, assembly GCA_000710935.1. GTDB lineage: Bacteria > Pseudomonadota > Alphaproteobacteria > Sphingomonadales > Rhodothalassiaceae > Iodidimonas > Iodidimonas nitroreducens. The sequence goes on from BAYV01000009.1 coordinate 154,987, forward strand.
GCGTTCATCATCCGCGCCGCAAAGGCCTTGATCGGTCGGGCACCCAAGGCCCCATCAAAGCCTAGCGGTGCAAGGTGCCGGTGCGACGAATTTTCCGTTGAAGCTGAAGGATTCCATAAAGCAGCGCTTCCGCCGTTGGCGGGCATCCCGGCACATAGATATCCACCGGAACGATGCGATCACAGCCCCGCACCACAGAATAGCTATAGTGATAATAGCCGCCGCCATTGGCGCAGGATCCCATGGAAATAACATAGCGCGGCTCTGACATCTGATCATAAACCTTGCGCATGGCCGGTGCCATTTTATTGCAAAGGGTGCCGGCCACAATCATCACATCGGATTGCCGGGGAGAGGCACGCGGCGCCGCGCCAAAACGCTCCAGATCATAGCGCGGCATATTGGTGTGCATCATCTCGACGGCGCAACAGGCAAGGCCAAAGGTCATCCACCACAGGCTGCCAGTACGGGCCCAATTGATCAGATCATCGGCTTTGGCGACCAGAAAACCCTTGTCCGTCAGTTCAGACCGAACATCCTTGAAAAAGGCATCATCTGCGGGGGCGGCAAGACCTTGTGCAGGCACAACCGATCCTTGGCTCTCTACTCCCATTCCAAAGCCCCTTTCTTCCATTCATAGATGAACCCGACGGTCAAAATCCCTAAGAATCCCATCATCGACCAGAAGCCATAAAGGCCAATATCCCCAAGCGCCACCGCCCAGGGAAACAGAAACGCCACTTCCAGATCGAAAATGATGAAGAGGATCGCAACGAGATAAAAACGCACGTCAAATTGTGAGCGCGAATCCGAAAAAGGAGCAAAGCCCGATTCATAAGCCGAAAGCTTTTCACCATCGGGATGCTGTTCCGCAAGGAACCATGCAGCGCCCACGAAAATAACCGAAAAAGCGATGGCCACGCCCAAAAAGATGAGGATTGGCAGATAGTTCAACAAATAGGTTTCCACGGAACGCTCCGTAAAGAGATCCAAATAGCCTCAGGCTTTAGCAGTATACCCAAGGCCCTTTGGTTTGAAGACAAGACCGCATCATGAAAGACGCGACGGTTGCGCTATAGCAAAGATGGGGCCGATTTCAAAGCCCGGCATATGCATAAAGGCATGTGAGGATCATAAAAAGAACAATCGACAGTCTTTGGGCCATTTGTCGCATCATTGTGAACAGACAGTTCTGAGAACAATTCGCAATTATAATGGTAATATTGAGCGGAATGACCAAAATATAAATGGAAAAATGGCGGGAGTGACGGGACTTGAACCCGCGGCCTCTGGCGTGACAGGCCAGCGCTCTAACCAACTGAGCTACACCCCCGCAATCGCGAAAGTCCGCGCCCTGTTTATCAGGAAAGACAAACAGCATCAACGACGACTGGCGGGAGTGACGGGACTTGAACCCGCGGCCTCTGGCGTGACAGGCCAGCGCTCTAACCAACTGAGCTACACCCCCGTTATCGCGTCGTGGCCGTTGAAATAGGCGGGGAATTGATCCCTGTCAACGCAAATATCGCCTTCTTTTTCCAAATAAACTCTGATCGAGACGTCAGAGGCAGAATTCCTATCCTCCAAACAAGATGACCCTGCCCCATTCGCAAAAACACCCGATCAAATCGTAAATTTAGTGTCAAAAAAACAACAATCCATCATATTTAACCAGCCCGGCATGGGCAAATCTTGCATTCACTGCAAGAAAAGCTTAACAAGCTTTCAGTTTCTTGGTTGGGGAGGAGCACCTTTTCACGATCCGGTTTGCAGGCGGCTGAGGCTTTGAGAACAATCACTGAAGCATCTGGCTTCAGATACCATATCCTTCTTCATGAGCCGATAATGGCCGGTTGAAGGACAAGATGGTCTCAAATATGACCGGACAAAGGTTGCTCAAAAAGGCGGAGGGATGCAGGGGCATGTCTCCGCCTTATTTTTTAAGCGCGTGCCTTTAAAAACGTAAAGGCAAGGGCAAAGATCAGCGCCGAGATCAGCATCCCCGAAATCAGCAGGCCGGTCATTTTATCAAGGGCCATGGGGAGCAAATCCGGCAGGCTGGCGGCCAGGGCTGCCACGACCCCCACCAGGATGGCAGGCCGGCGGTGCATCAGGCGAAAGACGGCGAATGGCAACAGCAATTCCACCAACGCCGCCACAAGCCACAGGAAGCCCCAGCTCTGCTCGAACCAGGCCGCCACATATTGCGGCGTTTGCACCATGAAAACGATAATATCCATGGATTGCCGCACGGCTGTTCCCAATGGGACCTGATTGCCATAAATCAGCCCCAGCCAAAAGCCGATGCCATTGACCGCCAGAATGATCAAAAGACTGAACAGGCCCAAGCGCATCATCGAAGCGCCTTTGGCGGTGCGGCTCATTTTTGGTATTGCATCCATGAAATATCCCCTCGTGATCTGTGATTTTTGGCCGAATGGCGTACGCCCCTACTATAGGGATGGGCCGCCCATGGCAAAGACACAGAAAGGTGAGGAGAGCCCAACGCCAACCAGGGTCAGAATTTCATGAACGCTGCTTGTTGAAAGCGATGGTGGGCGGTGACAGTCTCGAACTGCCGACCCTCTCGGTGTAAACGAGATGCTCTACCAACTGAGCTAACCGCCCCGATCCATGGATCAGTTCATCGCTGATGACGTGCATAGCGCCGGATGATCCATAAGACAAGAGCTGATGCACATAAAAAACGGCCGCTCACATTGCTGCAAACGGCCGTTTTCGGATTCAAATCCCCTTTGAACGGGATCCGATCAGTTCACCGCATCCTTCAGCTGTTTACCAGCTTTGAATTTGGGTTGTTTGGACGCAGCAATGGCAATCGGTTCACCCGTGCGTGGGTTACGGCCCTGCGACGCAGCGCGATGTGCAATCGAGAAGGTACCGAATCCGACCAGACGGACTTCGTCACCCTTGGACAGGGCACCGGAGATGCTGGAAAAAACGGCGTCGACGGCTTTCGTCGCATCCGCTTTCGAAATATCGGCCGCCTCAGCGACATTCGCGATCAGTTCGTTCTTATTCAAGGTTTACCCCCTCGTTGCTGTTGTGAGGTTCCTCCGTGAGTCAGCGAGACGGAGTTTAATGCGGCCTTGGAAGGCCTGTCAAAAAGAAAACCGCAGGAGTCTGCGGTTTTCCACAAGTTAAATAAAGAAAGAGAGGCGATCACGCCATATTTCTGTCTTAATGGGTCACGGTGGCTTCCGGATGCTGCTCTGCATCATCAGAAGCTACGGCTTTGATCGCATTGGCTTTTTCTTCATCCTCATCGGTCCACTCAATGGGAACGAGGGGGCGAATGAGCGCCGCACGCAAAACTTCATCCACATGCGACACCGGCATGATTTTCAACCCTTTTTTGACGTTATCCGGGATTTCCGCCAGGTCTTTTTCATTTTCAGCCGGAATCAGCACAGTCTTGATCCCTGCCCGCAAAGCCGCCAAAAGCTTTTCCTTCAGGCCACCAATCGGCAACACCCGGCCCCGCAAGGTCACTTCGCCGGTCATGGCGATATCGCGACGCACGGCAATGCCGGTCAACACCGATACGATCGATGTCACCATCGCCACACCGGCCGATGGCCCGTCCTTGGGCGTGGCCCCTTCGGGCACATGCACATGGATGTCGCTTTTTTCAAAAACCGTTGGCTTCACGCCATAGCTGGCCGCCCGGCTATGCACAAAAGACCGCGCCGCCTGAATCGATTCCTGCATCACCGAGCCAAGCTTGCCCGTGGTGAGTATCCGACCCTTGCCTCGAGTGGTCACGGCCTCGATAGAGAGGATTTCGCCGCCCACCTCGGTCCAGGCAAGGCCCGTGGTCAAGCCAACCTGATCTTCGACTTCTGCCTGGCCATAGCGATAGCGCTTGATCCCGGCATAATTGCCGACATTCTGCGCCGTGACCTGAACCCGCTTGCGCTTGCCTTCAACGATTTCCTTCACCGCCTTGCGCATCAAGCGGGCCAGCATGCGTTCCAAACTCCGCACCCCGGCTTCACGGGTATAATAGCGGATCAGATCCCGCAAAGCGCCATCGGAAATCGACCATTCCGCCCGCCTCAGACCATGATCCTTCACTTGTTTGGGGATCAGATGGCGCTTGGCGATTTCGAGCTTTTCATCTTCAGTATAGCCCGAAAGATGAATGATTTCCATGCGATCAAGCAAGGGCTGCGGCATGCTCAGGCTATTGGCCGTGGTCACGAACATCACATCCGACAGATCATAATCCACTTCCAGATAATGATCATTGAAATGCGAATTCTGCTCGGGATCAAGCACTTCAAGCAGGGCCGAGGCCGGATCGCCCCGGAAATCCTGCCCCATCTTGTCGATTTCATCGAGCAGGAACAAAGGATTGGCCGAGCCGGCCTTTTTCATATTCTGCATCACCTTACCGGGCATGGACCCGATATAGGTGCGGCGATGACCGCGAATTTCGGCCTCATCCCGCACACCGCCCAGGCTGAAGCGAATGAAATTCCGCCCTGTGGCTTTGGCGATGGAGCGGCCTAGAGAGGTTTTGCCCACGCCCGGCGGGCCCACAAGGCACAGAATTGGCCCCTTGATCTTATTGGCGCGCTGCAAAACGGCCAGATATTCAACGATCCGTTCCTTCACCTTATCCAGACCATAATGATCTGCATCAAGGATCTGTTCAGACCAGCCGATATCCTTCTTCACCCGTGTGCGCTTGCCCCAGGGCATGCCCAGAACCCAATCGAGATAATTGCGCACCACTGTCGCTTCCGCCGACATGGGGCTCATGGATTTGAGCTTTTTCAGTTCGGAAATGCACTTTTCCCGCGCTTCCTTGCTCAGCTTGGTTTCAGCGATCCGCTTTTCCAGATCGGCCGTTTCCTCACGGCTTTCATCGGTTTCGCCCAGTTCCTTCTGGATCGCCTTCAATTGTTCATTGAGATAATATTCGCGCTGGGTCTTTTCCATCTGGCGCTTGACCCGGCCACGGATTTTTTTCTCGACCTGCAAGACGCCAATCTCGCCTTCCATGAAGGCATAGACCTTTTCCAGCCGATCTGTGATCGCATGGGTAGATAAAAGATCCTGCTTATCGGCAATCTTCAAAGCCAGATGCGATGCCACCGTATCGGCAAGCTTTGAGGGATCATCGATCTGATTGGCGGACACCAGAACTTCGGGGGCGATTTTTTTGTTCAATTTGACATAATGTTCAAATTGCGAAATCACCGACCGCTTGAGCGCCTGCAATTCTTTTTCATTGCCGGGCACTTCTTCCACATCTTCGATGCTGGCTTCAAAAAACTCTTCATTATCGACAAAGCGCGTGATCCTGGCCCGGCCCGAGCCTTCGACCAGCACTTTGACCGTACCATCCGGCAGGCGCAGCAATTGCAGCACATTCGCCAATGTGCCCATTTCATAGATATCATCTGCCGATGGATCGTCTTCTCCGGCATTTTTCTGGGAGACAAGCAAAATGGGCCTGTCATCCTTCATGACCTCTTCAAGGGCGCGAACGCTTTTCTCGCGGCCCACAAACAAAGGCACGATCATGTGCGGGAATACAACGATGTCTCGCAAAGGCAGGACAGGATAGGTCTTGTCCATGCAATGGTTCCGATCTTGTTAAAAACCTGATTTCAATGGACGCCTGCGCCACAAAATCAATGATGAACACAGGCTAGCCAAAGGACTTATCTTTGAAATAGCGATCCTGCCCAACCTTTCAAGACCTGTGAGTGTCTTTCAAGGATTGGGGATCAGGCAGAGGTCCCCGCTTCGTCACGACGCTCGGCATAAATGAATAACGGCTTGGCGCCTGATGTCACCACATCGCCATTGATCACCACTTCCTCCACCCCTTCGAGCGAGGGAAGATCAAACATCGTCTCGAGCAGGATATCTTCCATAATCGAGCGCAAACCGCGTGCCCCCGTTTTCCGGGCGATGGCACGCTTTGCCACACTGCGGCAGGCATCATCGGTAAAGGTGAGGGCCACATCTTCCATTTCAAACAAACGCTGATACTGCTTTAAAAGCGCGTTTTTCGGTGTGGAGAGGATTTCGATGAGGGCATCCTCATCCAGATCCTCAAGGGTGGCAATCACGGGAACACGGCCAACGAATTCAGGAATCAAACCAAATTTCAACAGATCTTCCGGCTCTGCATGCATCAGCAATTCACCGACCGAACGATCTTCAGGGGAGGAAACCTTGGCCCCGAAGCCCATCGATTTGCCCTGCATCCGGGATGAAACGATCCGATCAAGACCGGCGAAAGCGCCGCCGCAGATGAACAGGATATTGGTGGTATCCACCTGCAGGAATTCCTGCTGCGGATGCTTCCTGCCCCCTTGGGGTGGCACGCTGGCAACCGTGCCTTCCATGATCTTCAGCAGCGCCTGCTGCACACCTTCCCCCGAAACATCGCGGGTGATGGATGGATTGTCGGATTTGCGGCTGATCTTATCCACTTCATCGATATAAACGATGCCGCGCTGCGCCCGCTCCACATTATAATCGGCGGATTGCAAAAGTTTCAGGATGATATTTTCAACATCCTCACCCACATAGCCCGCTTCCGTCAGCGTGGTGGCATCGGCCATGGTAAAGGGCACATCCAGAATACGCGCCAAAGTCTGGGCCAGCAGGGTTTTGCCACAACCCGTGGGCCCTACCAGCAGGATATTGGATTTCGACAATTCCACATCCGAACTTTTGGCGGCATGGTTCAGGCGCTTATAATGATTATGCACGGCCACAGAAAGAACGCGCTTGGCCTTGGGCTGACCGATCACATAATCATTGAGCACATCCAGAATTTCTTGTGGGGTTGGCACCCCATCACTGGATTTGGCAATGCCCGATTTACTTTCTTCACGGATGATATCCGTACACAACTCAACGCATTCATCACAGATGAAAACCGTTGGCCCTGCAATCAGCTTACGCACCTCATGCTGGCTCTTCCCACAGAAAGAACAGTACAAGGTATTTTTGGAATCTCCGCCACTCAATTTCGTCATCAGACTTCCTTAAGTCTCCATTTGAACCATCATCGTAGAACAGCCCGTGACCGTGCAGCAACAGCTTTTCTGCTCAATCAACCATCGCAGCCTTCTTGGGTTCTCAATCTGGTTCTCGTCGGCAAAAAACAGGCCCCATATCAACACATTCTAAACGAACATTTCTTGCTGTAGGCTTAAAATGGCATCAACTGCCAATCATGAAGATGAAAACCGCCTCATTTATCCGGATCATCAGGCCGTTTGAGCAAGACTTCATCAACGATCCCCCAATCCTTGGCTTCTTCAGCGCTCATCCAGCGATCGCGATCAAGAGCTTTTTCAACCTCATCGAGGGTCTGGCCGGTATGGGTCACATAGATATTGTTTAAACGCTCGCGCAATTTGATAATTTCGCGGGCTTGAATTTCAATATCTGTGGCCTGCCCCCGAAACCCGCCGGATGGCTGATGCACCATCACCCGGGCATTGGGCAAACAATAACGCATGCCTTTTTCACCGGCACACATCAAAAGCGAACCCATGGAGGCCGCCTGACCGATACACAAGGTTGCAACCTTTGGACGAATATACTGCATCGTATCATAAATGGCGAGGCCGGAACTGACCACCCCACCGGGGGAATTGATATAAAATGAGATGTCTTTTTTCGGATTATCCGCTTCCAGATAGAGAAGCTGGGCAACGATCAGGCTGGAAATATTATCTTCAACCTGCCCGGTAAGAAAAATAATCCGTTCTTTCAACAGACGGGAATAAATATCAAAAGCCCGTTCGCCACGATTCGTCTGCTCCACCACCATCGGCACGAGCTGACTTGTGAACTGATCCACGATATCGACCATATGCGCTAAACTCCCGTCGTCCTGATCATCAAAAACTAAATATCACGCAGTATTGCGAGTTAAAAAGGCCGCGGCAAGCCCATGTGCTCCCGCGGCCTTCATTCTGCATCAAAAAGCAGATGGCAAGGCTCAGGCGCCTGCATCATCCTTTGCCGAAGCCGCCTTTTTAGGGGCTGCTTTCTTTGCCGCTGCTTTTTTGGCTGGTGCTTTCTTGGTCGCCGGCTCTTTGGCTTGGGTCTTTTCCCCGTCATCAGCGGATTTCGCCGCCGATTTCTTTGACCCGGCTTTTTTTTCGGAAGCCTTTTTGCCAGCCGCCTTTTTACCGTTATCGGCTTCTTCGGCTTCGGCCTCTTCTTCCTCGCGAACGGCTTTACGCAGATCTTCAAGGCTCATTTCAATGTCATCGAGATCAGCCATTTCGAGAATGAAATCAACCACTTTATCTTCGTATAAAGGGGCCCGAAGCTGCGCCAAAGCCTGCTCATTCTTGGTATAGAATTCAAAGACTTCGCGTTCCTGACCGGGATAACGACGGGCTTCTTCAGCCACGCGGCGCATCAGCTCATCCCGATTGATCTCGATCTTATTGGCCATCCCCAATTCGGAAAGCAACAGACCCAAGCGCACCCGACGTTCCGCAATATCGCGATAATCCTTGCGATCCTCTTCGCTTTCCGGCTCATCCTGGCCGGCCAGATCTTCTTCGGTTGCTTCACCGCTCATGATGGCATCGCGTTTGATCTGGCCCCAGATATCGCGATATTCAAGATCGACCATGCCCTGGGGCACGGCAAAATCATAAGCATCAGCAAGCTTATCGAGCAAAGCCCGCTTGACCTTCGCCCGGCTCAGGGCCTTTGCTTCCTGCTCAAGCTGGGTTTTCAAGGCGTCTTTCAAGGCATCAAGCCCTTCAAGGCCGAAATTCTTGGCAAAATCATCGTCGATTTTGGCCTCGGCAGGCTTTTTCACCTCTTTGACCGAAACCTTGAACTGCGCCGGCTTGCCCGACAGATCATCGCGGCCATAATTCTCCGGGAAGGTGACATCGACTGTCAGATCATCACCGGCTTTCGCGCCCGCAAGCTGATCTTCAAAGCCGGGAATGAACTGGCCCGAGCCAAGCTCAAGCTGCACATCATCGCCCTTCCCGCCTTCAAATTCCGTGCCTTCAACCGAGCCGACAAAATCGATGATCACTGCATCACCGGTTTTTGCCTTATAGGTTTTGGCGGCGGCTTCAAAGCTTTTCGATTGCCCGGCCAGGGTTTGGAGGGCGGCATCGATATCGGCATCGGATGGGCTGGCCACCAGACGATCCAAGGCAGGTGCCTTGAAATCCGAAGTATCGACATCGGGCAGGATTTCCGCCGAAACGGTAAAATCAAAGCCCGCATCCGCTTCCACATCACCCACCTTGATGCTGGGTTGAAGGGCTGGCCTGATCTTGCGCTCGCGGAACAAGGCATCGGTGCTTTCCCGCACCGTTTCCTCGATCGCCTGCCCACGGGCAGCCTCCCCATGCAGCTTTTTCAAAAGCGCCAAGGGTGTTTTGCCGGGGCGGAAGCCCTTCATCCGCACTTTGGTGCGCAGATCATCCAATATTTTCTGAACCCGCTGGTCGAGATCGGTCTTTTCAACCGTGATCTTATATTCCCGCGATAGTCCTTCAGTCTTTATTTCATCGATTTGCATGCGCTCACTCGTGGCCTATGGGTGACCATCTCACTTGTCTAATGGTGCGGGCGAAGGGACTTGAACCCCCACGTCCTCTCGGACACCAGAACCTAAATCTGGCGCGTCTACCAGTTCCGCCACGCCCGCTGGTGAAAACTCATCGCTTCATACCCGTTAAATCCCGGAGCACAAAACGCTTTCGCATCCCGACCGGCGCATTTGCGTTCCGTAAACGCATGCGCCCTTGGAAAGCTTTCACATCAAACGCACTGGCCGGTGCGGCAGATTGGCGCTTCCTTAGCACAGGCTGTTCAGGAAAAACCAGCCCGATTCCATAAACGCGATAAACTGATTGCAGGCATCCCCCCAGATCAGCGCTGGAAAGGCTATGATCGCGGCCCGCCTGGCCTTGGAAATTGCGCATCCAGATCCCGCATCACTTTGGGCAAAGCAGCAATCAGATCCCCGGCAATCATGCCCCGGCCTGCGGGCAAAGCCGCCGCCCCATGCAGCCAAACGGCAGAGCAGGCGGCTTCAAAAGCCGGCATGCCCTGCGCCATCAGGCCCGCGATGAACCCGGCCAACACATCGCCCGAACCCGCAGTGGCAAGCCAGGGTGGCGCATTGGCATTGATCACCACCCGGCCATCGGGGGCCGCGATCACGCTATCAGCCCCTTTATGCACGATCACCGCCCCGCTTTTTTGGGCCGCCTCAAGACTGCGCTTTAATTTCGACTCAATAGCCCCGTCCGAATCCGCAGAATCGGGTGCCGGGGTGGGCCCGAAAAGCCGGGCAAATTCTCCGCCATGGGGGGTCATCACCACCTCTTCGGCCCGGCTGCCGATCATCGCAAAAAGGGCTTCGGGATCATCGGCAAAGCTTGAAAGGCCATCGGCATCGAGCACGCATGGCTTTGCGGTAGCCAAAGCATCCGCCACTTTTTGCCGTGTATCGGGATGCAGCCCCAGCCCCGGCCCCAAAGCCAGAACCGTGCGCCGGGGATCATCCATGAAGGCACGATAGCCAGCGCGATCCTTGAACGGGGCCACCATCACCTCCATCAGGCTGGCGGCTTGAATGGGATAGCTTTCCTTAGGGGTGATGAGGGTAACGGCACCGGCACCAGCGCGAAGGGCGGCGCTGGCGGTCAGCCGTGCCGCCCCGGTAAAAGGCGGGCCTCCGCTCATCACAAGGGCATGGCCACGCTGATATTTATGGCCATCAGGGGCAAGCTGCGGCCAATGATCGGCCCATAAAGCCGGGTGATTCTCATAAACCATGGGCTGAATAGCATCGAGAACGCTGTCCGGAATACCGATCTGGCGAACCACCAGTTGCCCGCATTTTTGTCGCCCCGGCATCAGCAGATGGCCCGGCTTCTTGCGAAAAAAACTGACCGTGAGATCCGCATCGAAAACCAGCCCCAAAGGCTGCCCGCTATCGCCCGATAGCCCCGAAGGCACATCCACCGCCACATGATAGGCCCGCGACCTATTGGCAGCGGCGATCAGATCGGCGGCAGCCCCATCCACCGGTCGGCTAAGCCCCGCCCCGAAAAGGGCATCGATGATGAGGTCATACGCCCCCAAAATATCGGAATCGACCAGATTGGGATCAAAAACCGCCCATGCGCCCTTATAAAGGGCGGCCATCGCAGCGGCATCCCCCCGCAATTCTTGGGGATCGACCAAAGACAGCACCTTCACGTCCATCCCGGCGGCCAAAAGAGCACGCGCCGCCACCCAGCCATCCCCGCCATTATTCCCCGGTCCGGCGAGAACCAAAGCTCGGCCGCCCTTCATCTGACCGTCCTTCATGTGAGCCAAAGCTTCTTCGGCAACGCAGCGCCCCGCCGCTTCCATCAGGTTCAGGCCCGATGTGCCGAGGCGGATCGCCGCCTGATCGGCTTTGGCCATTTGCGCACAGCTCAATAGTATCCGCAGGCTTTTATCCTGCTGATGGGAACGCGCAGCATCCACAATGCGGCCGCTGGATTTTTGATTATGGATCAAAGGCCCTGCCCCCATGCTTTGTTTCACAGGGTTGAGTATGATACAAAGGCTCAAGCCGGAAAAGGGCAGATGGTGGGGCGAACGACGGGACTTGAACCCGCAACCTCCTGGACCACAACCAGGCGCTCTAACCAATTGAGCTACGCCCGCCATCATTGGGAAGGCGCTCGTCATACCGGGGAATATGCCGCCAGTCAAGAAGCCCGGAGCGGCTAATTGCATGAGAATGCATTTTTCAAATTGGGATCGCCCTGCCGGGCTTCAAATCCTATCAGCACGCAGGACTCACCATACGGCAAAACTGATTAAAAAATAGGCATGTGCTTTAATAAAAGGCATGAAACCCTTGGGGCATGGCGCTGAACCGCCCAAAATCGGGCCTTTCCCGGGATCAATAAATTGGCATGATCATTGCTAGGTTACGCATAGTGCCAAAAACGGGGACACTTATGTGTTCGAACCTGAACCAACCCGATTGATCAACCAGATAAAGCTCGTGTGAACGGATGCGGATATGAAAAAAATCGAGGCGATCATCAAGCCCTTCAAGCTGGATGAAGTGAAAGAAGCGCTTCATGAAGTTGGTGTTTCGGGCATCACCGTGCTGGAAGCCCGTGGCTTTGGCCGCCAAAAGGGACATACCGAACTTTATCGCGGGGCGGAATATGTGGTTGATTTCGTGCCCAAGGTGAAGCTTGAGATCGTGATCGACGATGCCAAGCTCGAAGCCGCCGTTGAAGCCATCCAAAATGCCGCCCACACCGGCAGAATCGGGGATGGCAAGATTTTTGTTACCGCCATCGAGGATGCCATCCGCATCCGCACCGGCGAAACCGGCAGCGATGCCATTTAATCCATCCCCCCGATCCCCTTTCCAATCCACCCTTTTGAGAAGAAGCAGAGACATATCATGCCAAAATATCTGAATATGACCGCGGCCGACCTTTTAAAGCTGTGCAAGGATGAAGATCTCACCTGGATCGACCTGCGCTTTACCGATCCGCGCGGAACCTGGCATCATCTGACCATGGATTCCTCTTTCATGGATGAAGAAACCCTGGAAGAAGGCCTGATGTTTGATGGATCTTCCATTGCAGGCTGGAAAGCGATCAATGAATCCGACATGGTTTTAAAGCCCGATCTAAGCCATGTGACCACCGATCCCTTCACCGCGCAGGGCACCGCCATCGTTTATTGCGATATTTTAGAGCCCGGCACCGGCCAATCTTATGAGCGCGATCCCCGCTCCACCGCCAAGCGTGCAGAGGAATATCTAAAATTCACCGGCATTGGCGATACCGTTTTCATCGGCCCCGAGCCGGAATTCTTCGTGTTCGATGATGTGCGGTTCAAGGTCGATTATTCCGGTGCCATGTATCAGCTTGATGATATCGAAGGCCCCTATAATTCCGCCAAGGTCTATCCTGAAGGCAATCAGGGCCATCGCCCCCGGGTGAAAGGCGGCTATTTCCCCGCTGGTCCGGTCGATTCTGCCTTCGATATGCGCGGTGAAATGGTCACGATCCTGCGCGAACTGGGCGTGAACATGGACAAGCACCATCATGAAGTGGCCGCCAGCCAGCATGAACTGGGCATGACCTTTGGCAAGCTCACGGAAATCGCCGATAAAATTCAGCTTTATAAATATGTTGTGCGTCAGGTCGCGCATTCTTATGGCAAAACCGCCACCTTCATGCCCAAGCCGGTGAAAGATGATAATGGCTCGGGGATGCACGTCCATCAATCCATCTGGAAAGATGGCAAGCCGCTTTTTGCCGGTTCCGGCTATGCCGATCTTTCGGATATGGCCCTTTATTATATTGGCGGCATCATCAAACATGCCAAAGCCATCAATGCCTTCACCAATCCATCGACCAATAGCTACAAGCGCCTGACACCGGGCTTTGAAGCGCCGGTGCTGCTTGCCTATTCCGCGCGCAACCGTTCGGCATCCTGCCGGATTCCCTATGGATCAAGCCCCAAGGCAAAGCGTGTGGAAGTGCGCTTCCCCGATCCGACCGCCAATCCCTATCTCGCTTTTTCGGCCATGCTGATGGCGGGGATCGATGGAATCGAAAACAAAATCCATCCCGGCGATGCCATGGACAAGGATCTTTATGCCCTGCCTCCCGAAGAGCTGACCAATGTGCCCACCGTGGCCCGTTCTTTGCGTGAAGCACTGGAATCCCTGCAATCGGATAGCGATTTCCTGCGAAAGGGCGATGTGTTCACCCAGGATCAGATCGATGCCTATATCCATCTAAAATTTGAAGAGGTCACGCGCTTTGAATTGGCGCCACACCCCATCGAATTCGATATGTATTACAGCGCCTGATAGAAAGTCAGGACCTAGGGTCAGAACCTTAAAAAGCACCCTGCGGCTGGGACCAAAACCCTTAGCCGCAGGGTTTTTTTATGGGATCTGGCCTGCTTATAAAGATGGCCAGAAATAGGCTGAAAAATTCACGCGAGCCATCAGCAAAAAATGATAAAAAAAAGCCGGAAGTCTATAAAGACCCCCGGCTCAAGTCGGATCCTTTGGGGAGGATCGCCTCACGAAGAGGCTGAAGATATATTGCATCGCAATAATCAATTTTGCAACGCAAAAATGCAGTTGATCAAAAAATAATTTTCCTACCAGACTTAATGATTTGTTTATAAAATATAAATTTTTCAAAAGCTGGGCCTTGATATGCATTTCAAAAACGTGCTTTTTGGCCTGATTCATGGCTGAAAAACCACGCACTTCACCCCCTATTCGCCCCGCAAATTCGTTATCTGGAACACAATATGCTGCGGGCGAATAAAAACCTATTGAGAACATCCAATATTAAGAAATGCGAAAGGCACAAAGCCTAAAATCAAGCCTGGAATGACCCATAAAGACCACAGCATGCCCAGCCACAAATCATCGATAGATCCGGCTGTATCCCAGCCTGCACCGCTGACCGCCCGTCAATCGGCCTTAAAGCCGCATCTGGCGGCGGCCAATATTGATGAGCGATCTTTTTTGGCAACGGATTATCTTAATCATTACAATGAGGTGGTGATGCTTCTTGAGATGGCACCTGATATGCCGGACATGCTTGAAGATGCCGCCGATTGGACCCCCAAAAGCTATCAGCAGCATTTCGCCGATAGCGGTTTTGCCGACAAGGCTTTGGCGATCGAAGCCTATGACCATGCGCCCGGCGCCTGCCGTCTGCTTTTCGATACGCTGCGCCTGAAGCTCGATGCCCTTTTGCTGCAAACGGTGGGCGATGTCGTGATGCTGGGTGATGATGCAAAGGCCATTGCCCGCCATCTGGAAGAGCCCTTAAAAGAAGCACAAAATCTATTATCCGCCCTTAATGGGGTGATCCACGGCAAGATCGAACAGCCCAGTTGCAGCCCTGCACAAGAGGAGAAGGGCGATCAGATCGAAAGCACCGCCGCCAGCCAGGCGGATATCGATGCCCTGTTCGATTAGGCGCGAATTTCCAAGAGTCTATAAGATGTGGTTGCCATCCCCCCCCTGATACCGCCTATATAATGGGCTTCATCATTCGCGTTTTCAGTTGAGAGTAAACGGCCCCATGGCTGATCTGTTTCAAGACGTATCGCATACCCCATCCACTTATTCGGCTCAGGATATCGAAGTTCTTGAAGGTTTGGAGCCGGTGCGCCAGCGCCCGGGGATGTATATCGGCGGAACCGATGAACGCGCCCTGCACCATCTGGTGGCTGAAGTCATCGATAATTCGATGGATGAAGCCGTGGCCGGTCATGCCAATCGCATCGATGTTGAGATGCGCGATGATGGCAGCATCATCATTGGCGATAATGGGCGGGGCATCCCGGTGGATGAACATCCGAAATTTGCCCCCAAATCGGCTTTGGAGGTGATCCTCACCACCCTGCATTCCGGTGGCAAGTTCAAGGAAGGGGCCTATGCCACATCGGGCGGGCTGCATGGCGTGGGCATTTCGGTGGTGAATGCCCTGTCTGCGCATCTTGAGATCGAAGTGGCCCGCGAACGCACCCTTTATCGCCAGAGCTATGCCCGGGGGAAGGCCCTTGGCCCGCTGGAATGCCTTGGCCCGGTGCAAAATCGCCGGGGCACGCGGGTGTGCTTCATCCCCGATCCCGATATTTTTGGCGAAAAAGCCGCCCTCAAAGCCGCCCGAGTTTATAAGCTGGTGCGCTCGAAAGCTTATCTGTTTCGTGGTGTGGAAATCCGCTGGCGCTGCACTGAGGCCCTGATCGAAAAAGGAGACGACACGCCGCGCGAAGATACTTTGCATTTCCCCGGTGGGCTGGCCGATTTTCTGGGCGAAAGCCTGAAAGGCCGGACAATGGCCACAGAAACGCTTTTTGCCGGGATCGCGCAATTTCCCGATCAGGCCGGCAAAGTGGAATGGGCGATAGGCTGGCCGGAATTTGGCGATGGCCAGCTTTCCACCTATTGCAATACCGTGCCCACCCCCCAGGGTGGATCCCATGAAGCCGGGCTGCGGATGGCGGTGCTGAAAGCCGTGCGCGCCTATGGCGAGATGACCGGCAATAAACGTGCCGCCCAGCTTGTGGCAGACGATGTTTTCACGAATGCAGCCGCGATGCTGTCGGTCTTTATTAAAAATCCGCAATTCCAGGGCCAGACCAAGGAAAAGCTCTCAAGCCCCGAAGCCACGCGATTGGTGGATAACGCCGTGCGCGATAGTTTCGATCACTGGCTGGCCGAACAGCCCGAGCGCGGTCAGGCGCTTTTAAGCTGGTCCATCGAACGCATGGATGAACGCCTGCGCCGCCGCGCCGAACGCGAAGTGAAGCGCGCGTCTTATACCTCGAAGCGCCGCCTGCGCCTGCCCGGCAAGCTGACGGATTGTTCGCAGGATAAAGCCGAGGGCACGGAAATCTATATCGTTGAAGGCGATAGCGCCGGAGGCTCGGCAAAGCAGGCCCGGGATCGTAAAACGCAGGCCGTTTTGCCCATCCGGGGAAAAATCCTGAATGTGGCCAGTGCCACCGCCCAGAAAATCGCTGCGAATCAGGAAGTGAAGGACCTGACCCTGGCCTTGGGCTGCGGCGTGCGGGATCATTATAATGGCGATGCCCTGCGCTATGAAAAGGTCATCATCATGTGCGATGCCGATGTGGATGGGGCCCATATCGCCACCCTTTTGATGACCTTCTTCTTTCAGGAAATGCCGCAATTGGTGCGGGATGGCAGGCTTTATCTGGCCCAGCCGCCGCTTTACCGGCTGGCGAAGGGCGGGATCGTGCATTATGCCCGCGATGATGCCCATAAAGATGCGCTGATGGCCTCGGTTTTTGCCGGAAAAACGAAGGTCGAGGTGTCGCGTTTCAAGGGCTTAGGCGAAATGCCCCCCGCCCAATTGCGCGATACCACGATGGCGCGCGCCAGCCGCACGCTTTTGCGGGTCACTTTGCCCCAGCCGGGTGAAGGCTATCGGGTGATTGCCGATCTGGTGGGCCGATTGATGGGCAAGCGACCCGAGGATCGCTTTGCCTTCATTCAGGATCATGCCGAATTTGTGGATAAAAATGCGCTGGATGTTTGAAACCCGGCGCTGCAAATCCGCTCGCGATCAGATCAGGCCGGATAAGGGGCTTGAGGGATCGGCATAGCGTTTTTTCGGCATTCGCCCGGCCAGATAGGCATCGCGCCCGGCTATCACCGCATGGCGCATGGCCCGCGCCATGCGGATGGGATCTTTGGCTTCGGCGATGGCAGTATTCATCAAAACCCCATCACAGCCCAATTCCATAGCAATGGCCGCATCCGATGCCGTGCCCACCCCCGCATCCACCAGAACCGGCACGCGGGATTGCTCAACGATCAAGCGGATATTGACCGGGTTCTGGATGCCCAAACCCGAGCCGATGGGCGCCCCCAATGGCATGATCGCCACACAGCCCATGGCATCCAATTCGCGGGCAAAAAGGGGATCATCGCTGGTATAAACCATCACCTTGAAACCCTCGTCGATCAGCACCTTTGCTGCCGCAAGGGTTTCGCGCATATCGGGATAAAGAGTGGCCTTATCCCCTAAAACCTCAAGCTTCACCAGATCCCAGCCCCCGGCTTCACGCGCCAGACGCAAGGTGCGCACCGCATCATCCGCCGTAAAACAGCCCGCCGTATTGGGCAGATAGGTTATGCTTTTGGGGTCGAGATAATCGGTCAGCATCGGCTGCGAGGGATCAGACAAATTGACCCGGCGCACCGCAACAGTGACGATTTCCGCCCCTGATGCCTTCACCGCCTCGGCCGTTTGGGCAAAATCACGATATTTTCCGGTGCCCACGATCAGCCGCGAGCGATAACGCACCCCGGCAACGACCAACGGCTCATCAATAAAGCTCTGATCCTCTCCGCCGCCCACGAAATGCACAATTTCAAGCCTGTCGCCATGGGCAATATCAACCGCGCCATAGGTGGATCGGGGCACGATCTGACGATTGCGTTCCAAAGCCACTTTCTGCGGGTCCAAAGATAAGCTTTGCAAAAGCGTTTGCGCCGTCATCGGCCCTTCAAAAGACCGCTCTTCGCCATTGATCGAAACAATAATCACAGATACACCCGTATTTGAAAAAACGCGCCGGTTCATTCTGGTGGCTCTATATGAAACGCGCGAGCAAACCGAAATGAACAACGCTTCAACCCTTCCCCTGAAATAATGCAAGGCCCGCTCTATTTCAAAGGCTAATCATAAGGAAAAGAAGCCCAAAGCGCTTTTCTGCATGCTTTTGTCGGTTTATACGCCTAAAACAAAGGGGATAAGATACGATGCCTTATATTAAGGCTCACGCCTTGCCTCAAAATGCCACCGCCCATCACGTCGTATAAAAGACCTGCGAACCAAAGACCGGAATTGCCCTTCTATGCTCCATATCCATGTTTTAAACGGCCCCAATCTCAATCTTCTCGGCACGCGTGAGCCGCATATCTATGGCGCCGAAACGCTCGATGATGTTGAACAAAAGCTGGTCGCTTACGGCAAGGAGCATGATATCAGCTTCACCATGCGGCAAAGCAATCATGAAGGCCAATTGATTGATTGGCTGCATGAGGCCCGCACGAAAGCCGATGGGGTCATCATCAATCCCGGGGGGCTGACCCATAGTTCGATTTCTCTGGCCGATGCCGTGGCAGCGATTGCCATCCCGGTGGTCGAGGTTCATTTAAGCAATATCTTCGCCCGTGAGAGCTTTCGCGCCCATTCCACGATCAGTGCCGTTGCCACCGGCATCTTGACCGGCTTTGGCACCACAGGCTATCTGATGGCAGCCCATGCGCTTGCTGCCCATTTATCCCGCACCGAAAAAGGATGAGACGTTCATGTCAAAGCTGAAAGATGCCAGGGATTTGATCCGGGAATTGGCGGATCTCCTTCAGTCATCAAACCTAAGTGAAATCGAGGTGGAAGACGAAGACATCCGCATACGGGTGGGGCGTCAATACCCAACACAAACCGTGATGCAGGCCGCCGTTCCGTCCTCTTATGGCCCGTCTCAGGCCCCGGCCACATCCGAACCCGCATCCGCTGCATCTGCCCAAGGGTCTGGATCAGGATCTGCAGCCGCCGCACCGAGCCTTGAAAATCATCCCGGCATGGTGCCTTCGCCCATGGTTGGCACGGTTTATCTATCGCCCGAACCGGGGGCACCGGCCTTTTTCAAGGTTGGCGATAGCGTCAATGAAGGGGATACACTGCTGATCGTGGAAGCGATGAAGGTGATGAACCCCATCGCGGCCCCACGATCCGGGAAAATTCTCCATATTCTGGTCTCTGATTCCCAACCGGTCGAATATGGCGAGCCACTTTTGATTCTCGAATAAAGGGTGGCATTTGCAATGTTCCAAAAAATTCTGATCGCCAATCGCGGCGAAATCGCCCTTCGCATCCATCGCGCCTGTCAGGAAATGGGCATCAAAACGGTGGCCATTCATTCCACCGCTGATGCCAGCGCCATGCATGTGCGCCTGGCCGACGAATCCGTGTGTATCGGCCCGCCATCCTCAACGGATAGCTATCTCAATATTCCGGCCATCATCGCCGCCGCCGAGATCACGGGGGCGGAAGCCATTCATCCGGGCTATGGATTTTTATCGGAAAATGCCCGTTTTGCCGATATCGTTGAAGAGCATAATCTCACCTTCATCGGCCCCACCGCCGAGCATATCCGCACCATGGGCGACAAGATCGCCGCCAAAGATACCATGAAGCGCCTGGGCGTTCCTGTGGTTCCCGGCTCGGATGGGGGCATCACCGATGATGAAACCGCCTTTAAAATTTCCGATAGCATCGGCTATCCGGTGATCGTCAAGGCCGCTGCAGGCGGTGGCGGACGCGGGATGAAGGTCGCCCAATCACGATCAGCTTTATCGGGTGCCCTGACCGCTGCGCGCACCGAAGCCCGGGCGGCTTTTGGCGATGATGCGGTTTATATCGAAAAATATCTCGGCCATCCGCGCCATATCGAAATTCAGGTTTTAGGCGATGGGCGCGGGCATGTGCTGCATTTAGGCGAACGCGATTGTTCCTTGCAGCGCCGTCATCAAAAAATTCTCGAAGAATCCCCCTCGCCCGTGATCAGCCTTGCCCAAAGAAATGCCATTGGAGAGCGCTGCGCCAAAGCCCTTGCGGATATCAAATATCGCGGTGCCGGGACCATCGAATTTCTCTATGAAGATGGCGAATTCTTTTTCATCGAAATGAATACGCGCCTACAGGTCGAACATCCGGTCACGGAAATGGTCACCGGGATCGATCTGGTCCGCGAACAGATCCGGGTGGCAGCGGGCGAAGATCTGCGCTTTGCCCAAGGCGACATCACCCTGCGCGGCCATGCCATCGAATGCCGGATCAATGCCGAGGACCCCGCCAATTTTGCACCTTCCCCCGGCACCGTTACCGATTATCATGCCCCTGGCGGTTTGGATGTTCGGGTGGATTCGGCCCTTTATGCGGGTTATCGCATCCCCCCTTATTATGATAGCCTGATCGCCAAGCTGATTGTGCGCGGTGAAAATCGTGAAGATTGCCTGATGCGCCTGCGCCGCGCCCTTGAGGAATATGTGATCGCCGGGGTTAAAACATCGATCCCGCTGCATAAATTGCTGGTTGATAATCCGGATTTTCAAAGTGGAGACTATAATATCCACTGGCTGGAAAAATTTCTGAAATCACGGGCGGATCAGGGGCTTTCATAAAAGGCATCGGATGATAAACCCATGGCGCGGCTAACCCCGGAATTATTGCTACGCGCTTATGCCTGCGGGCTTTTCCCTATGGCAGAAAGCCAGACAGCCAGCGATATTTTCTGGGTTGATCCTGAAAATCGCGGGATATTGCCGCTCTCATCCTTTCATATATCGCGCAGCCTGAAACGGGTGGTGCGCAAGGATCTGTTTGATGTGCGGATCAATACCGCCTTTCGCGATGTGATGATCGGCTGCGCCAGCCCGGCCCCTGATCGGGCCGATACCTGGATCAATGAGCAGATCCTTGCCCATTATTGCCGCCTTCATGAAATGGGCGCCGCCCATAGTGTGGAATGCTGGCAGGATGGCCAGTTGGTTGGCGGGCTTTATGGGGTGGATCTGGCGGGGGCCTTTTTTGGCGAAAGCATGTTTCACCGGGTGACCGATGCCAGCAAAGTGGCCATGGTGCATCTGGTTGCCCGGCTCAAATATGGCGGCTATCAATTGCTTGATACCCAATTTGTAACCGAGCATCTGCAACAATTCGGGGCCCGGGAAATCAACCGGGATGCCTATCATGAGCTTTTGAAATCAGCCTTGCGCGTTCAAGGGGATTTTTATTCACTGCCGGAAGGATTGTCGGGGGAAAGGGTTTTGCACGCCATCACCCACACATCATAAACCGGATGCTCGAGCGCATGAAGGCCGGGGCTTGAGGCCATCATCCATCCGGTAAACAGACGATTCCTGTTGTCGTCGATCATTTCATCGATTTCCAGAAAAGCAAAGGTTTCCGGCTGTTCTTCAGGTGGTCGGGATTGGCAATGGCGGGATGTGATGATCAGGCTGCCAAATTCCACCGGCTCATCTTCAGGGAGCTCAAGCTCGGTGATGCGCGCGGTAACCTTATCCATGGCGCGGGCAATGGTAATGGTTTTCACGCCGTCCTCTGGCTGATCTCTATCCTGTCCAGATAAAGGCTGATTGCTTTGCCCTATCGCGCCCTGCCCCATTATGGCCTGCGCCGATAATGGCGGGATCAACAAAGCACCCGAAAACACAAGGGCTAAAAAGAAGCCAACCGCAAGGGATAAGGGCAAGATGCGGCCTCTCATCATCAGCCGGCCAAGCCCTTTATTCCTCGCTGCTGCTTGCCGGATCGCCACTATAGACCGCCTTGGAAATCAGGCCAAACAGATCAATCGGCCCTTGGGTATCATAGACTTCTTCACCGTCAGACAGATATTCATCAAGCCCGCCCGGCTGCAATTCAACATAGGTATCACCCAAAAGCCCATCAGAGGTGATTTTGGCAAAGCTGTCGGTCGAAATTTCAAGGGATTTATCAACCGTGAAGCGCACCACGGCCTGATAGCTCTGAGGATCAAGGCGCTGCCCGGTCACGGTGCCGATCTTAATCCCGGAAATCCGCACATCCGCCCCGAGGGATAAGCCGCCCACCCGATCAAAACGGGCCTGCAATTCATAGCCCGAGGCACTGCCCACATTCGTTGTGGTATAGGCGATATATAAAAACGCCCCGGCAACCGCCAGAACCACAGCCCCAATCATGGATTCAACGAGATTACCACCCACGCCAGTCTCCCATCCCAAATTCAGCCGAAACAACCGCCAAAAGAACCATAGTCTGTTTCATTCTCGCATTAATTATCAATTGGGCCGCCTTCAATTGGGCCGCCAAGGCTCATAATCGCCCGTGGCCCGGTCGCGCCCGGTGGTTTTTTTCAGGCTGCCCGGGGGCGCATAAGCCGCATCCGAACCCGTGAGATTGGGACGATGGGGCTTTTCCCAGGGCTTTGGCACATAGTGGCTTTGATCGGGCAGATCATTGGTGGTGCGGTGCAGCCAGCGGTGCCATTCCGGCGGCACGCGCGAGGCTTCGACCTCACCTTTATAAATGACCCAGCGGCGATCCCCTTGCCGCGCCTTATAATAGATATTGCCATCCTGATCCTCGCCCACACGCTCGCCTTTGCGGGCGGTAAAAAGCGCGGTGCCGATGGTTGCCCCATTCCACCAGGTGAATAGCTTTTGAAACACAGTCATCTTGCGATCTCGTCCCTTGTGTCATCGCTATGGATCGGCTGCAAAGCATCGACCCGAAAAACGCCGGGACTATGGCAAGTTCAGGCCAAAAGGTCCAGCGCTAGATCATCCATTGTCATGCAGCATAATCCCATTCCTCATGAATGGCGATCAAAGCTGCGCGAGTGAGTTTGGGAGTCGGCAAAATGGGGGACTTCCAGGCCCCCCCTGTCAATAAAACAATTGTAGAAAGATCGCTTGCGACTCCCATGATTCAGACTAAACTTGGTGTCTGCTTGGATGGACATGCCCATATCTATGGTCATCGGCTTGCTGATAGCCGCATGTTTTTGCATGTCGGACAGGACCAAAAGCACAGATTTTATAAACGTTACAATAAGGCCAGGGGGAAGACATGCGTTTTGAGCGTCGATTCACGAAAGATGGGCAATCACCTTATGATGGGCTCATATTTCGTCAGGCCGTGAGTGAGATTCGCAATCCCGATGGGACCATCGTTTTTCAGATGAATGCGGTGGATGTGCCCGCGGCATGGTCGCAGGTGGCCACCGACATCATTGCGCAGAAATATTTCCGCAAGGCCGGTATTCCGGCGGTTTTAAAGCCGGTCGAAGAAAATGGCGTCCCCTCATGGCTATGGCGTCGTGTGGCGGATGAAGAGGCCCTCAAGGCTCTGCCCAAAGACAAGCGCTATGGCGCAGAAACCAGTGCCCGCCAGGTTTTCGACCGGATGGCCGGCGCCTGGACCTATTGGGGCTGGAAAGGCGGCTATTTCCACGCCGAGGACGATGCGCGGGTTTTCTATGATGAAATGCGCCTGATGCTTGCCCGCCAGATGGCCGCCCCCAATTCCCCGCAGTGGTTCAATACCGGTCTGCATTGGGCCTATGGAATCGATGGCCCCAGCCAGGGCCATTTTTATATCGACCCCGAAACCGAAACGCTGGTGCGCTCTAAAAGTGCTTATGAGCATCCCCAGCCCCATGCCTGCTTCATCCAAAGCGTGTCTGATGATCTCGTCAATGAAGGCGGCATCATGGATTTATGGACGCGGGAAGCCAGGCTTTTCAAATATGGTTCCGGGACCGGATCGAATTTTTCCCATATTCGCGGCGAAAAAGAATCGCTTTCGGGCGGCGGCCAATCTTCAGGTTTGATGAGCTTTTTGAAAATCGGTGATCGGGCCGCAGGAGCGATCAAATCGGGCGGCACCACCCGCCGGGCTGCGAAAATGGTGGTGGTGGATGCCGATCACCCTGATATCGAAGCCTTCATAAGCTGGAAAGTGATTGAAGAACAAAAGGTTGCGGCCCTTGTTTCCGGCTCCAAATTATGCGAGATGCATCTCAACCGGATCATCGAGGCCTGCCATGCGGCCCGCGATGCCTTAAGCGATGAAGCCTTCGAGCCCAGGAAAAATCAGGACCTGAAGCGCGAAATTCTCGCCAGTCGCAAGGCCATGATCCCGGAAAACTATGTGCAGCGGGTGATTCAGTTTGCGCGCCAGGGCTATCGCCGCCTTGATTTCCACACCTATAACACCGATTGGGATTCCGAAGCCTATGTGACCGTATCGGGCCAGAATTCCAATAATTCCATCCGTGTTACCGATGCCTTCATGCGCGCCGTGAAAGCGGGCAGCGATTGGGATCTGATCAAACGCACCGATGGATCGGTGGCTAAAACCCTCAATGCCGCCGAATTATGGGATCAGGTGGCCTATGCCGCATGGTCTTGCGCTGATCCCGGCATTCAATTTCACAGCACGATCAATGATTGGCACACCTGCCCCGCATCGGGGGATATCCGGGCGTCCAATCCTTGTTCGGAATATATGTTCCTTGATGATACGGCGTGCAATCTGGCATCGCTCAATCTCATGCAATTCCGTCTCGAAGGCGGCGATTTCGATGTCGAGAATTTTGAACATGCCGTTCGCATGTGGACATTGGTGCTCGAAATCTCGGTGCTGATGGCTCAATTTCCCTCGGAAAAAATCGCCGAACTGAGCTATCGCTATCGCACCCTTGGGCTGGGCTATGCCAATATCGGCGGGCTTTTGATGTCATTGGGCCTGCCTTATGACAGCGATGAAGGCCGCGCCTTATGCGGTGCCATCACCGCCCTGATGACCGGCACATCTTACGCCACTTCGGCGGAAATCGCGTCTGAGCTTGGCCCCTTCCCCGGCTATGCGGATAATGCCGATCATATGCTGCGGGTGATCCGCAATCATCGGCGGGCGGCCTGGGGCGAAGATGATGGCTATGAAGGGCTGAAAACGCGCCCGGTGCCTTTGGACATCGAATGTTGTCAGGATCAGGCTTTGGCGGTGGCCGCCGGGGCGGCCTGGGATCGGGCGCTGGAACTGGGCGAAATGCACGGCTATCGCAATGCCCAATCAACAGTGATCGCCCCCACCGGCACCATCGGGCTGGTGATGGATTGCGATACCACCGGAATCGAGCCGGATTTTGCCCTCGTCAAATTCAAAAAACTGGCGGGTGGTGGCTATTTCAAGATCATCAACCGGATCGTGCCGCAAGCGCTTGATGTTCTGGGTTATGAAGCGGATGAAGTCCGCGATATCATCAATTATGCGGTGGGCCATGGCACCCTCGCTCAGGCCCCGCATATCAATCATGATCGCCTGAAAGAGCGGCATTTCGCGCAGGTGCAGATCGATGCCATCGAAGAAGGGCTGAAAAGCTGTTTTGATATCCGCTTTGTTTTCAATCGCTGGACTTTGGGTGATGCTTTTTGCAAGGACGTGCTGGGCTTCAGCGATGCACAGCTTGCCGATATCAGCTTTGATATGCTCCGCGAGCTGGGCTTCAGCCGGGCGGAAGTGGATGAGTGCAATCTTTATGTTTGCGGCGCCATGACCCTTGAAGGCGCCCCGCATCTGCGCAAGGAACATCTGCCGGTTTTCGATTGTGCAAGCCCCTGCGGACGGATCGGCAAGCGTTCCTTATCGTGGGAAAGCCATATCCGCATGATGGCCGTGGCCCAGCCTTTTGTTTCTGGCGCGATTTCCAAAACCATCAATATGCCCAATCTGGCTTCGGTCGAAGATTGTAAGCGGGCTTATGAGCTGAGCTGGTCTTTGGGCCTCAAAGCCAATGCCCTTTATCGCGATGGCTCGAAATTGTCCCAGCCTTTGTCGGGCTCCCTCCTCAATGAAGAGGATCTGGAAGATCTGCTCGATGATCAGGTGCCCTTGGGTGAAAAGGCGCATAAAGTGGCGGAACGCATCGTGGAGCGGATTATTGAGCGCGAAGCGCCAAAAACCCGCCGCAAGCTTCCGCATCGCCGCAAGGGCTATACCCAAAAAGCCGTTGTGGGCGGCCATAAGGTTTATTTGCGTACCGGCGAATATGATGATGGCGAAGTTGGCGAAATTTTCATCGATATGCATAAGGAAGGGGCGGCCTTCCGGTCTTTGATGAATAATTTTGCCATCGCTATTTCCATTGGCCTGCAATATGGCGTGCCTTTGGAAGAATTTGTCGATGCCTTTACCTTCACGCGATTCGAGCCTTTCGGCCGCGTGGAAGGCAATGATGCCATCAAGATGTCAACGTCGATCCTTGATTATATCTTCCGCGAACTGGCCGTTTCCTATCTTGGCCGTAACGATCTGGCCCATGTGGAGCCTGATGATATGCGCCATGATACCTTGGGCGATGGCATCAATGAAAAGCTGCCTGAAGCTGGCACTTTGGCTGCCTATCAGGCTTCCGAAGCCCTTGATAAAGTGCTGGGGCTGGCATCGAACGGCTATGTGCGCTCCAATCTTTATGTGCTGAATACCCAAAACAGCAGCACAGCTCCGGCCAAAAGCCCAACGCAGCCTTCATCTGTGGGGCTGATGGCGGTAACGGAAGACATTTCAAGAGAAGTGAAAACGGAAACAACAACCTATAGTCGCCGCGCCGAAGCCCGGATGAAGGGCTATGAGGGCGATGCCTGCGGGGAATGTGGCAATTTCACCCTCGTGCGCAATGGCACCTGCCTGAAATGTAATACCTGTGGCGGCACCAGCGGCTGTTCCTAAGTTTAGGGACAGAACCCTAATTGTTTCAATCTGAAACAAAACAAGGAGAGATCTTCGGGTCTCTCTTTTTTTTGATCTGATTTGGGAAAAATTAAGTCCTATCTTTAAGAAATCTTTAGGGGCGAAGGTGGAAGCTGATCCCCGCTCGCCTCATGAAGAAAATATTTGAGGGCCAGCCCAGAAAACGGGATCTGCAAATAATGGATGGACATATGCTGGGGATCGAAAGCGACCGCCTGAAAACGGCAGAAGCCAAAGAGATCGATCCACTCGCCCTTCTCGATCATCTGAACCTCGGGGTTCTGGTTTGCGAGATCGATACCGACCATGGCTGCCTCATCCTGACCGCCAATAAAAGCGCGCAGAATTTGATCCTGATCGATTCAAACCTTGTGAACCAGGCCGATCCCGGGTCTGCGGCGCTGGCAAAATCGATGACTCTTGATGATATTCCGGTTCTGGAATTTGGCGAACCGCTTTTGAGTGAATTTCATCGCGCCCTGCGCCTTCAGCGACCCGTTCAATATGAATGGCAGATCGAGTCAATCGATAGCACCAAAACCTATAGCTGCAATATCACCCCTTTGGATCAAAGTGGTGTGGCTAAGCCCAGAATTTTATGCACCCTCACCGACAAAACCACGGAAAAAAGGGCACAAGCCAATCTACTTCATCATGCCTTGCATGATCATCTCACTGGCCTGCCCAATCGCAGCCACTTTCTCAATCGTCTTGAAGATGAAGTGGCGCGTTGTAAAAATGAGGAAGGCCGTTCTTGTGCCGTGCTCATGCTTAATGTGGATCGCTTTCAGCTGATCAATGAAGGCTTTGGCCATCCTGCTGGCGATGCATTTCTGATTGAAATCGCCGATTCCCTTAGGGCCTGCCTGCGCAATTCTGATCTTTTGGCGCGCTTTAATGGCGATGAATTTGCCATTCTCATCGACGATATTCAAAGCCTTGATGATGCAACCGGCCTTGCCAAACGCATTCACGAGATGATGGCGGCTCCGCGCAAAATTGCCGGTGTCGATGCTTATATGTCAGTCGGCATCGGGATAACCACCAGCGAAATCAGCCATAAACATGCCGAAGATATGATCCGGGATGCCGATGTTTCCATGCACCGGGCGAAAAAACGCGGTCCGTCTAAAACCATTGTTTTTGCCGCTGAAACCAATGCCGTTCGGACCGGCCAGATCCAGCTTGAAACAGATCTGCGTCATGCCATCGAAAATGGCGATCTGGAACTCCATTATCAGCCGATCATCGATCTGGAAAATGGCAATAGCATCGCTTTTGAAGCCCTCACCCGCTGGCATCATCCCATCCACGGCCCTGTGTCTCCGGCTCGGTTCATTCCGATGGCCGAAGAGAGTGGGCTTATCCTGCCTTTGGGCCGATGGGCCATGATGGAAGCCTGCCAGCAATTGGCCGCCTGGCAAAAAAGCATCAAAAATACGCAGAATATCTATGTCAATGTGAATATGTCTGCGGTGCAGCTTTTGGAGGATGATATTTCCCGCACCGTGGCGCATTGCTTGGCGCAATCAGGTATTGAAGGCCGAAATCTGCGCCTTGAAATCACCGAAAGCGCCCTTGTGGCCAATCCTGAATTCACAGCCCGTTGCCTTCATGAAATCAAGGAACTCGGCCCCACCCTTGCTTTGGATGATTTTGGCACGGGTTATTCATCGCTCAATTATCTCAATAGCTTTCCTATCGATTGTATCAAGATCGACCAATCCTTTGTGGGTCAGGTTGATCGCGATGAACAATCATCGAAAATCATTCGCATCATCACTATGCTGGCCGATACCCTGCGCATGTCGGTGGTTGCCGAAGGCATAGAAACCAGCGAACAGCACGTGATGATGCGCTCTTTGGGGTGCCGCTATGGCCAGGGCTATCTGTTTTCACGCCCCCTGCCCAAGGATGACGCAACAGCCCATTTGCGAAAGCAATTCAAATAATAGAAACCAATTTGGCAATAGATAACAGTTTGGTGCGGCAAGGGCTTGAACCCTGGCCATGATGACCGACATAATGGACCTTGAGTTGACCGCAGATAATCTCAAGGAGATGTGCCGTGGCCCAGGACCAAAACCCCAAAGATCTTTCTTCAACGACAGAAGATCCCAACGCGCCAAAGCCCGCCTCCGCCTCCGCCTCCGACTCCACCCCAAAAACATCTGAGACATCTGACAAACCAACACCGACGGCACAAGCTAAAGAAACGGCGTCAGCCCCCGCTTCGCCCGCGAAAAAAACGACGAGCCCGACACGTCCGGCCAAATCTGCAAGCTCAAGGGCCAAACCATCCACCAAGGCGAAAACGGCCAAAAAGCCGGCGTCCCGCTCCACCACAACAAAGAAACCCGCAGCAAAATCGGCATCTGCTGCAAAAGCGGCTCCGAAAACCGCAGCAGTTCAAACCCAAAGCCCGCCAAAAACCGCCAATCCTCAGACAGCCAATCCTCAGACAGCCAATGATGGGGCAGCCAATCATGGCCCTGCGGCCGCAGATAGCCCCCAAAATGACGAGCAAAGACACAGCCAGCCTCCAATGGATCATGAAAAGACCTTTCATCTCGATTGGCTGTGGCGGGCTTTGGCCGTGCTCTCTTTTGGGTTCATATCCTATATTCTGCTGGTTCTGGCTTGGGTTCTGGCCGCCGTGCAATATGGGGTCATCATCATCAGAGGTGAGAAAAATCAGCCGCTTTCAAATCTGATGCAGCATCTCAATGCCTATCTGTCCCAAATCCTGGGCTATCTTGGCGGCGACACAAAGGCCACTGACCTGCCTTTTCCTTTCAGCGATTTACCCACGAAGTCCGAGGCTGATAACGATCAATCTCAAGGTTAAAACCCTTCAGTCCAGAATAAGGGCAGAATAAGGCATGAAAAGCCAGCCATGACGAGAGGTACTATAGCCTCCCGTTTCATAGGCTTATTCGTCTTCAGTCGCTCACGGTCAGCGCCTTGAAAAACATGCGGCAGCTGGTGATCCCGTTTTTATCGGCGGCATAAGTTTCCGAACATTCAAATTGCAATTCGATCAGAGCATGTCCCGGAATGGGAAAATCTGCATCATGCAGTCTTTCAATCACCAAAGCCGCCAGCGCCCGTATTGATAGCTGCTGTTCATCCGCCTTAAGCTCTAAAATCAGCCTGTGTTCTTCTCCGTCAAATGTGGCGGAATGCCAAGCATGAGATGTTCCCGCCCCCATTGTGATCGTGGCTGGCTTTGTCGCGCCCCTATCCGGACCTTTGATATCCGCCACAGCTTTAATCTTCTGATCCCCCTCCAATGCTTTCACCAATGCACGGTGGAGTCCCCATGATGCGTCCGCTTTCATCCAGCCTGCTCCTTGCTTATGCACATAAAAAAAGCCGATGCAGTGTCGCATCGGCGGAAATCCACTATCTGGATTTATCCATATTGGTACATTTATTCTGTTAGTTGTCAAGCTTTTGGATTATTCAATTTGCAATAAATACGCCATACAGCCTTAAGTTGTTAAGTGGGATGGCCTTATTCCTGTGGTAACATTCTGCTTTGAGTAATTAATAAATGTATTTATTACAATAAGTTATTATAATTACCCTACGTGATTAAATGACAATACCAACGATGACCAAAAGCCGCCACGGGCTCTGACAAATTTATGGATCATATAAAAAAGAGGAATAATCCGTTATGAAAAAGGATTTTTCCTATTGCCAAGACAAGAACAAGCGAATAGGCTGCCCCCATGATGAATGATGATTATGAAGACCTCACCGCACGACAAAGGCTGGATGCCCTGATCTCTCAGGCACCGGGGGAAAGCTATGCCTCGGTTTCGGCGCTGATCGGGCGCAATCATTCCTATATCCAGCAATATATCCGGCGCGGCCAACCCCGGCGATTGCAGGAAGCTGATCGCCGCAAAATCGCCGATCATTTCAATGTTGCGGAATATGAATTGGGGGGACCGCGTGAAGGTCGCGATCACCCTCTCGGATTTTTCGAGGCCGAGCCCTCAAATCTGATTTTCGTCCGCCGCTATGATGTGCGGGCCAGCGCCGGGCATGGGTCTTTGGTGGATCAGGAATTATCCAATGGCGAAGTGCCTTTTCAGGCTGCTCATCTCAAAACCCTCACCCCAACCCCCCATGATCGCCTGTCGGTACTGTCGGTGAAGGGGGATTCGATGTATCCCACCTTGGCCGATGGCGATGATATTCTGGTGGATCAGGATGAGCGGCAGCCCCATCGCGATGCCATTTATGTGCTGCGGCTTGAAGATGCGCTTCAGGTGAAGCGGGTCTCGGTCAATCCCATCACCGGCCGGCTGACCATCAAAAGCGATAATCCGCTTTATGAAAGCTGGCCCGATTGCGATCCCCGCCGCACCGATATTCTGGGCCGGGTGGTATGGGTTGGGCGCAGGCTATAAATCGTCTGCCCACCCCTTCAGGGCTGTGCTTTTTCCAGCCCCAATAATCCCCGCATCAAAACCCCGCGATTGGCAAAATCGGTAAAAAACCCATCCACCCCCAGCCCCAAAATCGCTTCATATTCCTGCGCCGGGTTTTCAAAAAGGGGCAAAAGCTGATCATCGCGCAGGGTCCATGGATGGACCAACAGCCCCAATTGATGGGCGCGCTGCACAAAGCCTGTATCCTTGCCATCAGCATCGATCAGCAAAGCCTTGGATGGCCCCACCCCATGGGCAAAGTCCGCGGCTTGGGCCAAAGAAACAGACGGTGTCAGGCTATCGGCTTGCGGGACGATCTCGGATTTCGGGAACACCAGCATGATCCGGCGCAGGGTGCTTTGGTTTTTCAAATCGCGCAAAATGCCCGGCTCAAAGGATTGGATGAACACCGGCGCGCTTTCATCCACATAGCCGTGCCGTTTCAGGCTTTGCAGAAGGGGCGCAATGAAATCAAGGCCGATGGATTTGAAATGCTCCGGGTGTTTGGTTTCAGGATAAACCCCGATCTGCTTGCCCCCCGCCGCTTCATGATCAGCCACAAGGGCGAGGATTTCATCAAAGGTGGGGATTTCAAACCGATCATCAAATGCCTTTGATCGCCCCGGAAAAGCCTGTCGCGCCCGCAAGGTCTTGATCTCGGCCAAGGTAAAATCCTCGACATACCAATCCGCACGGCCATCAAGGGTTTTTCGCCGGTTGGCAAATTCGGGGTGATCGGCAATATCGGTGGAGCCAGAAAGATAATAATCATGGCGGGCAATGAGGATGCCATCTTTGGTCAAAACCAGATCCGGCTCGATGAAATCGGCCCCCATCTCCATCGCCAGCTTATAGCCTTCCAGCGTATGTTCAGGCACATAGCCCGAAGCGCCGCGATGGGCGATGACGACCGGGCGTTCCCCCGATAAGGTGGGATAGGGCCAGGATAAAGCGGGCGATGCGCTCATCAGAAAAATCCCCATGAAAATAAGCCTGAACATGCGTCTCTCTCCTTATGCCCCGATCAGGAAACCGGGTGCAATCCAACTATGATCCCAACTCTATCCGATGTCTTTCGCGATTGATCTGCCGTGCTTTTAAAACAGCGGGAACACTGATCAGTGCCCATAAGGCGCATCCCAAAAACAGCACAGAAAAGCTTATCCCGAGATCGAGCAAAAACCCCATTAAAGCTGGCGACAAAGAGGTGGAAAAAACCATCAGGCTGCTGGTCAGCGCCCGAATGGAGCCCAGATGCCCCAGGCCATAAAGCTCTGCCCACACGGCAGTGGCACAGGGATAAAACAGGCCCGTGGTCAAGCCGGCCATGGCCATGAAGATATAAATCACACTCATATGATCGGATAGGGCAATCACAAACAGCCCCAATCCATAAGGCAGCATGGCATAAACCAGCACATCAAAAGCACTGGTGCGATCCACTAATCTGCCCGCCAGCAGAATACCGAAAACGGTGGTGAGGGCATAAAGGCTGAAGGCCGCAGCAAAAAGCGGCAGGCTCCAGCCTTTCGCCTCGATCAGCGGAATTTGCAGAAAGAAAACGCCGGTATTGATGAAAGGTGGGGCAATCATCGCCACCAAAAGCAGATAAAAAGCCCGATCCCGGATGGCTTCACCCCGCGTCCAGCTTGTGCCGAGATCGCTAGTCGCCACCGACTCATCGGGCTTTGCCCCAGCGCTTTTGCGGGTACTGGCCAGCCAAACCAGCACCGGCAGATATAAAAACAAAAGAATCGCGATGCTGAGCCAGGTCATATGCCAGCCAAAACTGGCCATGATCGCCACCGCCAGAATGGGAAAAAGCGCCTCCCCCGCAGCATGGCCCATCGAGGCAAAGGAAATCGCTTTACCCCGGTTTTCAATGAAATCGCGCGCCATGCTGGTGGATGCGGCATGGCCCATCAGCCCCTGCCCGCACAGGCGGAATAAAAAGATGATGACGAATAAAAACGCAACCGATTGAAAAGGCAGCAAGGCTAATGCAAGGCTGGCAAGCGCCAAAACCGAAACGATCACAAAAAGATAAAGGGGCAGCGCAAAACGATCAATCAAACCACCAAAATAGAGCACGGAAAAACCGCTGAGCAATGTTGCCATGGAATAAACCGAGCCAAAACCGGATACCGACAAATCAAAGGCCTCGCGCAGTTCACCACTGAACAAAGCAATGAAATAGGTTTGCCCGAAAGAGGCAAAAAGGGTGAGGCTAAAGCCCATCAGCAAACGGCGGGGGTGATTTTTGATAAACCTCAGATACGTCATGGCAGGCAGAATATCCAATGGCCCGGGGCCGTGATAATGATGCATTGCACCATGCCCCTCACAAATGAATTAGGCAAGAGAGGCAAGGCTTAAAACCCGCCTTTCATTTGATTAAAGACAAGAAGATGACTTTCTGCTTTTCTCGCTGCCTCAAGGGGCGTATGAAAGGGCGCAAAGCGGCCCAATGCCGTCCTTCCGGCATGTGATCATGATGATCGCCTGCGCTTGTCGTGTTTGATAAGCAGTTTGGGAAGGGTTTATCAATCTCTGAAAGCACGCCTTGATGACACTGAACGATATGATTGCCCCGGCGCTTTTGAGCGCGCTGGAAAAGCGAGGCTATACCGATCTCACGCCGGTTCAGGAACAGGTTCTGACCATTGCGCGCGATGGCCAGGATCTTCTGGTTTCAGCGCAAACGGGTTCGGGCAAAACCATTGCCTTTGGCCTCGCCATTGCCCCCACCTTATTGGGTGAGGCCGAACGCCTGCCCGCCATGGTTTTAGCGCCCATGGCCCTGATCGTGGCCCCCACGCGGGAATTGGCCCAGCAGGTTTCCCGCGAATTGGATTGGCTTTATGCCCCGGCGGGCGGCGTGACCCTATCTTGTGTGGGCGGCATGGATATTCGCAGCGAACGGCGCGGCCTTGAAAAAGGGCCGCATATCATCGTGGGCACGCCGGGCCGCCTGCGCGATCATATCGAACGGGGCTCATTGGATCTGTCGCAAATCCGTGCTGTCGTGCTTGATGAAGCCGACGAAATGCTCGATATGGGTTTCCGCGACGATCTGGAATTCATTCTCGATGCCGCCCCGCGATCACGCCGCACCTTGATGTTTTCAGCCACTGTGCCAAAGCCCATTGCCGCGCTGGCCAAGCAATATCAGCGTGATGCCATCCGCATTTCCACGGCGGGCGAGAAAAAGCAGCATAGCGATATCAGCTATTTTGCCCATCCCGTGGCCCCCAATGACCGGGAAAATGCGATCATCAATCTTTTGCGTTATCATGATGCGCCCAGCACTTTGATTTTCTGCTCCACGCGCGCCGAAGTCAGCCATTTATCGGCGCGGCTGGCCAATCGCGGCCTTTCGGTCGTCACCCTTTCGGGAGAATTGAGCCAAAGAGAGCGCAGCCATGCCCTGCAATCCATGCGCGATGGCCGGGCGCGGCTGTGCATCGCCACCGATGTGGCGGCGCGCGGGATCGATCTGCCCAGCCTTGATCTGGTGATCCATGCCGATCTGCCAAAGGCCGCCGATACCTTTCTCCATCGTTCGGGGCGCACCGGCCGCGCCGGGCGCAAGGGTGCCTGTGCCCTGATCTTTGCCTATAATCGTCGCCGCGCCGCTGAACGATTGCTGATGTCGGCTAAGGTCGATGCCCAATGGGGTCCGCCGCCCTCGGCCAATGATATCATTGCCCGTGATCATGAACGGATGTTGCATGATCCGACCCTTGCCGCTGCACCCGATGAAAGCGAAATGGATCTGGTCACCGAACTTCTGGAAATGCACGGGGCTGAAAAAGTGGCTGCGGCCTATCTGCGGATGCAAAAAGCCCGCTTTCCCGCGCCCGAAGAATTGCTTGAACAATCGCCCGAGCCCGAGCGCGCTGAAAGCCGGGCCAACCGGGGCAGCTTCAAGACCGGGGCATGGTTCCGGCTGAGCACCGGGCGCAAGGATAATGCGGACCCGCGCTGGATTCTGCCTTTGATCTGCCGCGCCGGTCATGTCACCAAAGGGGATGTGGGGGCGATCCGTATATTGGAACGGGATACGCGCTTTGAAATTTCGGCCGAAGCCGCCGATCGCTTCCGGGAAGCCATAGCCAAAGGGATCAGCGAAAAAGGTATCACGATCACCGAGATTGACGCCCCCAGCGACAGCGAACGCGGCGGAAAGCCGCGCGGGCCGCGCAATAATGCAAGATCAGAAGGGCGCGTTGCGGCAAGACCGGAAAGCCGCCCTGCGGCCAGATCAGAGGGCCGGGCTGCTGATCACCCTGCCCCACGCTTTCAAAAGCGGGCTGAAGATCGCCCAGAAAAATCTTCTGAAAAGCCTTCTGAGAAATCTTATGAAAAGCGGCCTGAAAAGCCCTACGAGAAGCGCTATGAGAAACGGGCCGAGCCGAGATCCGACTATAGACCAGAGCGTCCGAAAGAAGACGCGCCCGCCCCGAAAGCGCCGCGCAAATCTCTCGGCTTATCGGGTGGGATGCCCAATCGCGCGACCGGCGATGGACCGGGCGAGCTCGCGACCAAACGGCCCTTCACCAAATCCTTTGACAAGGATTTCGGGGCAACGGATGGCAGGCCCGGGCGCAAGATAGCAGGCAAACCGTCCAAAAAGGCGGGCGGCAAACGACCGGCCGTTGCCGCCCGCAAGGCCGCCAGCAAAGGCTTCAAAAAAGCCCGTCCGGGGGGCAATGCCCCTTATAAAGGCCCGCAAAAAAGCTGATCGGGTTACATTTACCATGTCGGCAAGGGGCCACATCATGCCTCTTGCCGATGCTATTTCGGCTTGATGCCCGCCGCTCGCATCTGCTCCCACAGATTCTTTGGCATTGCAAACAGATCAGAAAAACCCATATATCTGTGATCGTGTGATCCGCATGGGAGGAAACGCCCGCGTAGGTTTTTCAATTTGTGGATCGGGCCAAGACGGTGTTCATCGTGAAATCAGCCGCGGCCTAAATGTTATGTCTCACCCGAAGCTGATGGATCGCGACATGAGCGATCCCAGCCCTGATCAATCCCACTCTCAATGATCCTGTAACGGCGCATCATGGCCTTTCCAGCCCTATGCAATGCATTCCAAGCCAGAATCGCGGCCAGAATCACACCAGAAGGCTCTGGCACAGGATCATATGCAATCTGATGAGAGATTTTTTGGCTGGTTCATTCTTCTTGGTGAGCCCAACAGGATTCGAACCTGTGACCTACTGATTAAAAGTCAGTTGCTCTACCAGCTGAGCTATGGGCCCCCATGAAGCGGCGCAATTTGAAGGCTGCGCCCCGATGAAGTGCGGCGGACCATAAGTGGCAGAGCCGCCCCGGTCAAGCCTTTGACGCACCTTCATGAAAAAATGTCGCACAAAGATGCGTTTGCCTGATTTTTTTACAGTTGATCGCTTTTATGCACCCAGATTTCTTGCACGGCATCCTTAAGCCAAAGCTGGAAATCAGGCCAATCATGAATATGGCTGATATAGCTGGCTACCAATGGCTCCACCGCCACATCATAAGACCGCAGCCGGGTGGCCACCGGAGCGAAAAAAGCATCGGCAATGCTGAAATCGCCATAGAGAAAGGGCCCGCCCGATAAGGTGAGGGCATCGCGCCAAAGGGTGGAAATTCGGGCCACTTCCTTTTGCGCCTGATCGCTTAAAG
The DNA here is from genome assembly GCA_000710935.1 of Iodidimonas nitroreducens. Taxonomy (GTDB): domain Bacteria; phylum Pseudomonadota; class Alphaproteobacteria; order Sphingomonadales; family Rhodothalassiaceae; genus Iodidimonas; species Iodidimonas nitroreducens. Next base: position 192,023 of record BAYV01000009.1, read on the forward strand.
CAATGGCTTTTGGCGTGCGCTTCAGGTTCATCGGCATTTCAGACCTGACAGCCGGAAAGCCGGAATGCATTTCCGCCACCGCCGAGCGGGCATGAGCGCGCAAAAAGCCTGCCCGTGGCCACCAGTGCCGACCTTTGGGAAAACGCTCGGCCAGATGATCGCAGATCGCCAAACTATCCCAGATCACCAGATCGCCATCCACCAGCAAGGGCACCCGCCCGGCACCGCCAAAGCGCGCCAGTTCATCCTTGAAATGCTCGGTATCGAGAACGATCAGCTTTTCATCGAAATCAAGCCCATTGGCCTTCATCGCAAGCCAGGGACGCAAAGACCAGCTTGAATAGTTCTTATTGCCGATCACCAATGTCAGGTCAGCCATCACCCTCATCCCCTATCAAAGCAAATCATCATAATGGATCGATATCGCCCCGGCGATAATTTTCCAGAAAGTCTGCGGCAAAGGCGGCGCATCTTCCGGCCTCGATGGCATCACGCAAAGCCTGCATCAAGGCTTGGTAGAAAGCAATATTATGCCAGGTGATCAGCATCGGGGCCAAAATTTCTTCACAGCGCACCAGATGATGCAGATAGGCCCGCGAATAATGAGCTGCCGGGCTTTGGATCGCCGGATCAAGGGGGCGCGGATCATCCTTGTGCCGGGCATTGCGCAGATTGATCGGCCCCCGCCATGTAAAGGCCTGCGCGGTGCGCCCCGAACGGGTGGGCATCACGCAATCAAACATATCGATACCGCGCAGCACAGCCCCCACAATATCATCGGGTTTCCCCACCCCCATCAGATAGCGCGGCTTATTTTGGGGCAGCATATCGGTGCAAAAATCAAGGGTGGAAAACATCGCCTCCTGCCCCTCGCCCACGGCCAAGCCCCCCACGGCATAGCCATCAAAGCCGATATCAATGAGCGCTTTTGAGGATTGCGTCCGCAAATCTTCATAGATGCTGCCCTGCTGAATGCCAAAAAGCGCGGCATTCTGTGCCTGCGCATCATGGCCATCAAAAGCCGTGCGCGAACGCCGGGCCCAGCGCATGGAAAGCTCCATCGAATTTTGTGCCACATCATGGCTCGCCGGATAAGGGGTGCATTCATCAAAACACATCACGATATCCGAACCCAGATCACGCTGAATTTCGATGGATCGCTCGGGGCTGAGCAGATGCCGGCTGCCATCGATATGGGATTGAAAGGCCACGCCCTCTTCGCTGAGCTTGCGCAATTTCGCCAGCGACATCACCTGAAACCCCCCTGAGTCGGTCAAGATCGGGCGATCCCAGTTCATGAAGTGATGCAATCCGCCCAAAGCCGCGATCCGCTCAGCTCCGGGGCGCAGCATCAGATGATAGGTATTGCCCAAAATGATATCGGCGCCGGTGGCGCGCACATTTTCGGGCAGCATGGCCTTCACTGTGGCGGCCGTTCCCACCGGCATGAAGGCCGGGGTGCGGATTTCACCCCGCTGCATGTGGATGGTGCCCCGGCGCGCCTTGCCATCATGGGCGATGCGTTCAAAAGAAAAACGGGTCATTGAGGCGCATTCATTGTTTGGGGGAAAAGCAGGCAGGCATCGCCATAGGAATAAAAGCGATAACCCGATCTGATGGCATGATCATAGGCGGCTTTCATACGATCGAGCCCGCTGAAGGCCGAAACCAGCATGAACAGCGTTGATTTGGGCAGATGAAAATTGGTCAGCAATACATCTACCGCGCGGAAGCGATAGCCCGGGGTGATGAAAATATCCGTATCCGAACAATAGGGATGGATGATCCCCGCCCTATCCGCAGCGCTTTCCAAAAGCCGCAAGGATGTGGTGCCCACCGCAATGATGCGCCCCCCGGCAGCCCGCGCCGCATTCAGCCTTTGCGCCGTTTCGGCGGTGATTTCGCCCCATTCGGAATGCATCTTGTGATCATCGCTATCCTCTACCTTTACCGGCAGAAAGGTGCCGGCCCCCACATGAAGGGTCAGGGTTTCCGCCAAAACCCCGCGTGCCTCCAAAGCCGCCAAAAGGCCGGGGGTGAAATGCAGCCCTGCCGTGGGGGCCGCCACCGCCCCCGCCTTACGATTAAAAATCGTTTGATAATCATCCAGATCGCGGGCATCCACCGGGCGCTGCGCCGCAATATAGGGGGGCAAGGGCATCACCCCATGGTGTTCGAGGGCCGCATCCAGATCATCGACAGGAAAATGCAAGGTCACTTCCGCCCCATCACGGGCTTTCACCTCGGCGATCAGGCCATCGAAATCGATCTGATCGCCGATTTTGCATTTTTTGGCCGGACGCGCAAAGGCGATCCAGCTTTGATCATCCAACCGACGATGAAGGGTGACTTCGATCTTGGCCTCGCCTTTCCGCCCGAAAAGCCGCGCCGGGATCACCCTTGTATCATTGCTGACCAGCACATCACCGGGCCGCAGCAATTGATCAAGCTCAAACACCCGATGATCAAAAAGGCCTGCATCATCCACCCGCAGCAAGCGCGCGCTATCACGCGGATTGGCAGGCCTCAGGGCGATCTGCTCTTTGGGCAGATTGAAATCGAACAATGAAATATCCATGGCACAGGCTTTTAATGCAGCAGGCAAAGGGGCTGCAATGCTTATTCGCCCTCTTTTCAATAAGCGCTATGATCAATGCCCGGCAGGATCGGGCAAAATGCCGTGCAAAATGATCTGGCACAGGCTTTCCGACACATCAGAGAAATAATCCTTGGTCAAACGCGGCGTATCCATCACGGCTTTGATCTGAGGCTGGAAATCGGCATAATGCTGGGTCGCCGCCCAGATCAGAAATAGCAGATGATAGGGATCAACCGGGCGTAACCGACCCGCATCGATCCAGCCCCGGATCACCGCTGTTTTGCGTTCCACCAGATTGCGCAGATCGCTTTCCAGATAATCCTGCAAAAAAGGCGCACCCTGCAAAATTTCATTGGCGAAAACCCGCGATGAAATCGGCGAGCGGCGCGACATTTCCACTTTCTCGCGGATATATTTGCTCAATTCCGCTGCAGGATCGCCTTCGGGGTCCAGATGGCTCAGGGGTGCGAGCCATGTTTCAAGGGTGCGGCGCAAAACGGCGATATACAGATCAGGCTTGCGTTTGAAATAATAATGCAGATTGGGCTTCGACATCTCGGCTTTTTCCGCCACTTTGTCGATTGTGGCCCCATGAAAGCCATAAGCCGCAAACACTTCTTGTGCTGCATCAAGAATACGCTTTTCATTCCGGGTTTGAATACGGGTTTTTCGGCCATCATCCGTTTTCAACTGGCCGATTTTATTGATCCGGGCGGCGTATTCCATATGGCATTTCGGGGCAAAGCCCCCCTTCCCCATAAAGCTGAGATCCTATCGTTTCTTGATCACGGCCATTTCTTATTCCCCCATATCATTGGAGATTGAACAGACTGTCAAGATCTGCGCGATAAGGCATAGCTGGTTGCGCCCCTTTGCGGGTGGTGGCAAAGGCCCCCACCCTACAGGCAAATTCCACCGCTTCCTGATAGCCCTTACCCTCTAAAAAGGCAATCACCAGCGCCGCGCAAAAGGCATCGCCCGCCCCCACGGTATCAATCGCCTCTACGGATGGCGGGGCCGCGCGGGCAAGGATCGCGCCATCCCGCTGCAAAATCGCCCCCCGCGCCCCCAGAGTGATCGCCAAAATGCCGTGATAATCGCGCAGATTTTCCTCTAAAGCCTCGGCCTCGCTTTCATTGACGATCAAAAGATCGGTCCGCGACAAAATATCCGGCGGTACCGGCTTCACCGGCGCGGCATTGAGGCAAAATAGCCCCGAAGCCTTGGTTGAGGCTTGTCTGATCACCTCGATGGGCACTTCCAATTGGCATAAAAGCGCATCATGGGGCGGCAGATGGAGCGGATCGGCTTGAAAAGAATGATTGGCCCCCGATGCTACGGTGATCTGGTTTTCACCCTTTTCATCCACAATGATCAGGGCCACCCCGGTTTGGGCATTGGGCAAAGCAAGACATTGGCTGAGATCGACCCCATCGGCCTTTAAAAGCGCCAGGGCAGCATCGGCATCGGCATCCTGCCCGGTGCGGGCGCATAGCGAAACATCGGCCCCCAGCCGCTTGGCCGCAAGGGCCTGATTGGCCCCCTTGCCGCCGGGATAACGGCTTAATGCGGCACCGGAAACCGTTTCCCCCGGGCGCGGCAAATGCGGGGCATGGGCCACGATATCAAGATTGACCGACCCCAAAACCACCAGCCGTTTTTTGCTCAAAAAAATGCCCCCCACCGAACCCTTATGCTCAGCCATGGCATCCATCCCTTGTGGCAAAAAACGCGATCTTGCGCGTTAAAAGGTCAAAAAAGCCTTCCACATCCACATCATAAAGCCAGTGCACCGATTTTGGTTTATCCGTGACATGCCAAAAATCCACAGCCGTATGGCCTAAAGTCAGGGGCGAGGCTGTTTCCACCGAAACATTGCACAATTTTCTTTGGAATAAGGCGGGCTGCAAAAGCCACGCAATGGTGCAGGGATCATGGAGGGGGGCCCCCTCGGTGCCATATTTTTCCGTATCAAAACGATTGAAAAAATTGAGCATATGATAAACCGCTTCGGGCACCGCGCCAGACATGGCGGCAATCGCAGCCAAACGATCGGGGCTCGCCAAAAGCTTATGGCTCACATCCAGCCCGGCCATCACCACGGGCCGCCCGCATCCCAGCACGATATGCGCGGCTTCGGGATCGACCAGAATATTGAACTCAGCCGAAGGGGAAAAATTACCCCCTTCCCGCATGGCCCCGCCCATCATCACGATCTGATGGATTTTCCCGATGATGGCGGGGGCCCGGGCCATGGCCATGGCGATATTGGTCAAAGGCCCGGTGGGCACTAAAGTGATGCTGTCATCTTCTGCCGCCAGCAGGGTTTCAACGATGAAATCAACGCCATGACGCGATTGCAAAGGGGTTTTCGGCTCAAAAACCGTGATACCATCAATCCCCGTTTGCCCATGAACGATTTCCGCCGAAACCAGATCACGCAGGATCGGGCGATCACAGCCCGCATAAACCCCGATATTAAAACAGCCCGCCAGATCACAGATCATCCTGCAGTTTCGCTGGGTGAGCGCCAGGGGCACATTTCCCGCAACCGTGGTGATCCCCAGAATATCGAACACATCGCGTGAGGCCATCGCCATCAGAAGATTAACCGCATCATCCTGCCCGGGATCGCAATCGATGATCATCTTCAGCATAAAACCCCCCTAGAATTGCAACAGCATACTGGCCATGGCCGCGCTCATCAGATTGGAAAGAGAACCCGCCGCCACCGCCCGCAGGCCATATTTGGCAATCAGATCGCGTTTTGACGGGATCAGGCTCCCCAAACCGCCGAGCAGAATGGCAATCGAGGAGACATTGGCAAATCCGCACAGAGAAAATGTGATCACCGCTTCGGTGCGGGGGCTGATCTCGCCCAGAATTTCCCCCAGATGCAAAAAGGCAACGAATTCATTCAGGATCAGCTTTTCCCCAAAAAGCGCCCCGGCAATCTGCGCTTCCGACCAGGGGATAGACAGCAGATACATCACCGGCGCGAACAAATAGCCGAGGATTTTTTCAAGGGTGAGGGACTCAAGTCCGAACCAGCCTCCGACCCCCCCCACAATGCCATTGAACATGGCGATCAGCGCCACAAAGGCCAAAAGCATGGCGCCGATATTCACCGCCAGCTTCACCCCATCCTGCGCCCCCACGGCCGCTGCCAGAATCACATTGGCATGGGGTTTTTCCTCAGCTTCCGCGATGGGTTCGATTTCATGCGGTTCCTGCCCGTTTTTTTCATCATCGGGCATCAAAAGCTTGGCCATCAGCAAGCCGCCGGGGGCCGCCATGAAGCTGGCCGCCAGCAGATAATCAAGCCTGATCCCCATCTGGGCATAGGCCGCCAGAACCGTGCCCGCAACCGACGCCAAACCCGACACCATCACCGTGAAAAGCTGTGCATCCGTGAGCTTGCCCAGATAGGGGCGAATGACCAAAGGCGCTTCGGTTTGGCCCACAAACATATTCGCTGCGGCATTAAGGGATTCAACATTTTGCGTGCCGATCAGCTTATGCAGGATCGTGCCCAGAATCTTCACCACCCATTGCATGATATGAAGATGATAAAGCACCGACATCAATGCAGAAAAAAAGATGATGATCGGCAAAACATTGATCGCAAAGCTAAACAGCCCTTCCTGAGTGGCCAGGCCCCCAAACACCATATTGATGCCGACATTGGAAAAATCGAGGATCGATTGCACCCCGGCCGAAAGCCCGCCGATCATTGCCTTTCCAGCCGGAAAATACAAAACGAAGGCCGCAATCGCCGCTTGCAGGGCAAAGGCGCTGAGAACGATTCGGGGATTGATCGCCCGTCGATTGGTGGACAGGGCAATCGCAATCGACAAAATCACCGCGATCCCGATCAGGCTCACAAAGTTCCCCAAAATCTCTCTCCCTTTATGGCGCCCTTTTGCTGCCGGGCGCGGCGGTGATGGCTTTTATAGCTTGGTTCAGATGGCCGGAAAAACGCGTAGGTTACCGGCATTGCAACGAAGGCCTATGCCTTGGTCAATCGTTCATGGATCACCGGCCCCACTTTTGGCGCAGCATCGGCGATCACACAAGCCCGGCGCAAGGCCAAAGCGGCTTTTTCCGCCGCGTCTTGATCAGCGGCATGAACCATGGCCAAAGGCTGTGATCCATCCATTTTGCTGCCCAAAGGCGCCACAGCCCCAAAACCCACGCTCAGATCAAGCTGATCCTCAACCGATCGGCGGCCCCCGCCCAATTCGATGATGGCATTGCCAATAGCGCGGGCATCCACCGCCGCCAGATAACCTTGCCTTTCGGCATGAACCGGTAGCACCACCGGGGCTTTGGGCAGATAATGGGCATAGCGTTCCATGAAATCGGCCGGTCCGCCCAGGGCCGAGACCATCCGGCCGAAAATCTCTGCCGCCCGGCCCGATACCAGCGCTTCATTGGCCCGGGCCAAAGCATCCTCATGATCAGCGGTGATCCCGGACGCGATCAGCATTTCAGCGGCCAAAGCCATCACCACTTCATCCAAACGCGGCTCGCGCCGGCTATTCGTCAGATACAGCACCGTTTCTTCGATCTCCAAAGCATTGCCCGCGCTATCGCCCAAAACCGCATTCATATCGGTGATCAGGGCATGGGTTTTCAGATCTGCGGCCAGGGCGGTGCCGATAATGCTTTTGGCCAAAGCCCGCGCCTCATCAATGCTTTGCATGAAAGCCCCGGTGCCCACCTTTACATCCATGACCAACGAGCGATTGCCCGCCGCGATTTTCTTCGACAGGATCGAAGCTGTGATGAGGGGGATGGATTCCACCGTGCCGGTAACATCGCGAATCGCATAAAGCCGTCGGTCAGCCGGGGCCAGATCGCTGGTCTGGCCGATGATCGCGCAGCCCACCTCGCGGGTCACTTTACGGAAAATATCAAGGCCCGGGGTGGGATCATAGCCGGGAATGCTGGAAATCTTATCCAATGTGCCCCCGGTATGGCCCAGCCCACGGCCGGAAATCATCGGCACATAGCAGCCGCAGGCAGCAACGACGGGGGCCAGCATGAAGCTCACCTTATCACCCACGCCGCCGGTGGAATGTTTATCCACCACGGGGCCATCCAGCCCTTCTTTTTGCCAATCGAGCATCCGCCCCGAATGGGCCATGGCCAGGGTCAGCGTCCCCGCCTCGTCAAACGTCATGGAGCGCAGAAAAATCGCCATCGCCAAAGCCGATGCCTGCTCCGATGGCAAGCTTCCATCAGCCAGCCCGGATACGAACAGATCGATCTCAGCAGCCGAAAGCTCGCCGCCATCGCGCTTTTTACGGATAATATCCTTGAACAGCATTCTTGCCTCCTCCTCAGCACCAAAGGGTCTCATCTGTTTGCAAAAAAGCGCAGATGATCTTGTTATGTGACCAAACAAACCATATTTTTTATCAAACCGTCAAATTTTATATCAAAGTCTAAAAGCTGAAAGCAGCTTTACGCAAGCCCGCAGCAATTCACGGCCCAACGAAAGGCGCTTTGGCTCGCATCTGATCGGCTTGTTCGTTAAAGATGTGCCCTTGCAAAAGCCCCCCTCTCATATCCCTTGCCCCATCTGAAAGCACATCATGATCAATCCCCGAAAAGCCAATGCCGCAAAAGATGCCGATCAGATCATCATCATCGGCGGTGGCCCGGCGGGGCTGATGGCCGCTGAAAGGCTGAGTGCGGCGGGCTGTGCCGTCACCCTTTATGAGCAGATGCCCACCGTGGGGCGCAAATTTCTGATGGCCGGTCGGGGTGGGCTCAATCTGACCCATAGCGAGCCGCTTGATGATTTCCTTCGCCATTATGGCCCGGCCCGACCCTTTATCGAGCCGATGATCAGGGCCTTTACCCCGGATGATCTGCGGGCCTGGGCCGATGGTTTGGGGGCTGAAACCTTCATCGGCAGCAGCGGGCGGGTGTTTCCCAAAGCCATGAAGGCCTCACCGCTTTTGCGGGCATGGTTATTGCGGCTGTCGCAGCAGGGGGTGGTGATCAAAACCCGGCACCGCTGTTTGGGATGGGATGAAACCGGGGCCCTGTTGATCGAGGATTTAACCGCCCCCGCCCCTGCATCCATTTGCGCCCACAGGCCCCGGGCTACCCTTTTCGCGATGGGCGGGGCAAGCTGGCCAAGATTAGGATCGGATGGGGCCTGGGCCAGATGGATAGAAAAGCAGCAGATCACGCTTAGCCCGCTTGGCCCTGCCAATTGCGGATTCGAACGGGATTGGAGCCCATTTTTTCGTGATAAATTTGCGGGCCATCCCCTGAAACCCTGCCTTTTCAGCATCGGGGATCACAGCATTAAGGGCGAAGCGATGATCACCGCACAGGGGCTTGAGGGCGGGGCCATCTATGGCTTGGGGCCAGTTCTTCGACAGATGATCGCGGAAAAAGGCACCGCGCTTTTAAAACTCGATCTTTGCCCCGATCTGGAATTGGAAGATCTGCATCAGAAAATCCGCCGCACAAGGCGATCCAACAGCCTGTCAAATCGCCTGCGCAAGGCCGCCAGCCTTTCGCCCCAGGCTCTATCTTTGCTGCGGGAAAGCCCTGCATGGTCAGATACTTTTAAAAATGATCCCCATGCCCTTGCAGCCTTCCTTAAAAACCTGCCCTTGCCCCTTGATCGTCCGCGCCCCATCGATAAAGCTATTTCAACATATGGTGGCGTTAAATTTATAAATTTCAACGAAAATGGCTTTATCAATACCGCCCCCAAGGGGGTGTTCTGCGCCGGTGAAATGCTGGATTGGGAGGCCCCAACAGGCGGCTATCTTTTGCAGGCCTGCTTTTCCAGCGCCCTGTGGGCTGCTGGTAACTTATTGAATAACATGTAATACGGTGCTCAGGAAAAAGCCTGTAGCCCGGTGATGGCGCGGCCCAAAATCAGCGCATGAATATCATGGGTGCCTTCATAGGTATTGACGGTTTCCAAATTCACCATATGGCGGATCACATGATATTCATCGGAGATGCCATTGCCACCATGAATATCGCGCGCCATGCGGGCAATATCCAAAGCCTTGCCACAGCTATTGCGTTTGAGCAGGGAAATGGCTTCGGGTGAAAGCTGGCCCTGATCCTTCAATCGCCCGGCCTGCACGCAGCAAACCAGCCCTAAAGTGATTTCAGTGAGCATATCGGCCAGTTTTTTCTGAACGAGTTGGGTAGCAGCCAAGGGCTTTTTAAAAATCTGGCGATCCAAAGCATAGCTGCGTGCCGCATGAAAACAAAATTCTGCCGCCCCCAAAGCCCCCCAGGCAATGCCATAGCGGGCATTGTTCAGGCACCCGAAAGGCCCGGCAAGGCCGCTGACATGGGGCAGCAGATTGGCTTCGGGCACAAAAACATCCTCCATCACCACTTCGCCGGTGACCGAGGCGCGCAGGCTCATCTTGCCCTCGATTTTGGGGGTTTTTAGCCCCTTCATGCCGCGCTCCAGCACAAAGCCCTTGATGCGCCCTTCATGGGCATCGCTTTTCGCCCAGATGATGCAGATATCGGCAATCGGTGAATTGGTGATCCACATTTTGGCACCATTGAGCCGATAGCCCCCCGCAACCGCCTTAGCCGTGCTTTTCATCGACGAAGGATCAGAGCCCGCATCCGGTTCAGTGAGGCCAAAGCAGCCGATCAATTCACCGCTGGCAAGGCCGGGCAGCCATTTTTCGCGCTGATCTTCGGTGCCATAAGCCCAGATCGGATACATCACCAAAGACGATTGCACACTCATTGCCGAACGATAGCCGGAATCCACATGCTCGATTTCACGGGCGATCAAACCATAAGAAACGGCCGAAACCCCGGCGCAGCCATAGCCGGTGATCGTTGACCCCAAAAGCCCCGCCGCCCCCATTTCACGCATGATTGCTTGATCAAATGTTTCATCCCGATTGGCTTTCAAAATGCGGGGCATCAGCGCCGATTGGGCAAATTGCCGGGCCGATTGGCGCACCATCCGTTCTTCTTCGCTCAAAAGCCCATCGATCAATAAAGGATCGAGCCAATCCATGGCAGGCCAGCGCGTGGGCCCGGGCTTTTGATGATCGGCCTTTTCAGGGGCATTTTTATAAGATGGATGGAGATGATCAGACATGGAGATAACATTTCCTAGAAGAGATCAGACGCAACAGGCCTTTCATGTGTCATGCTCTGCCATCCCATCATTTAAGGCAAGAGGCTTTACCCGACTGGAAGCGTTCAGAGCTTATCGGCGATGCAATATTTTTTGCAAAAACTCTGAGGATACGCATGGATAGTCTCTAAATTTATTAGATTCGGGTCATTCAGATCACAAATATAACCCAAAAACATCATTATTGCCTTCAGGCTTTGCAAAAATATATGGTTTAAATTGATATATAAGCGCTTATTTATCAATGATATTATCGCATAGCAGCTAAAAAATCCTAGGTTATCTCTCAGAGAGTTACAAAAACATTTGCAAAAAATGATTTTCTTGCGCATCCTTAAAAGATGAAATGCGAAACAAACCTCATCTTGAAGATGACGCATTCGCCGAAAACAAAGAGCCTAAAGGCCATCAGACCTTGCTGACCGTGCAATAGAGCCGCGCAAAATCTTTGCAAAAATGCAGAAAAAGGGGAGGAATATGACGACATTCAAACGCATCAGGATGCTGTGTGGCACATCATCGGCCATGGCATTGGCTTTGGCCATCAACCCTGTTTTTGCTCAGCAGGTCGATCCTGCCGATAATGAAGACGAAACGGCCCTGGAAGAAATCGTTGTTCAGGGCTTTCGCAGCAGCATTGAAAATTCCATTGCCGCCAAACGCGGCAACAGTTCGATCGTCGAGGCCATTTCAGCAGAAGACATCGGCAAATTGCCCGATGTCTCGATTGCTGAATCCCTTGCCCGGCTCCCCGGATTGACCACACAGCGGGTTGATGGCCGTGGGCAGGTTTTGTCGATTCGCGGTTTGGGCCCGGATTTTTCAACGGCCCTGCTCAATGGTCGCGAACAGGTTTCAACAAGCGATAATCGTGGGGTGGAATTTGATCAATATCCTGCCGAGCTTTTATCTGCCGCCGTGGTTTACAAAACCCCCGATGCTACCCTGATCGGACAAGGGCTGACCGGCACCGTTGATCTGCGCACCATCCGCCCCCTTGATATCAAAGAGCGGATTTTATCGGTCAATGGCTTTTATGAATTCAACGAGGATTCATCGCTTAATCCCGATCAGCCGCGCGCGGGCTTTCGGGCTTCGGCCATTTATGCGGATAAATTCCTTGATAACACCTTGGGCTTTTCCCTTGGGATCGCCCATCAATCCACCCCCACTCAAAGCGAACGTTTCAATGCGTGGGGCTTTCCCAATGTTGAGGGCGATCTTGATGTGAATGGCACCCAGCCTTTCGTGATCGGCGGCGCGAAACCCTTTGCCCAATCCAATGATCTCAATCGTTTCGGGGTGATCGGCACCATCCAATATCAGCCATCCGACAGCTTCAGCACATCCCTTGATTTCAACTATTCCCATTTTGATGAAACCCAATCCCTGCGCGGGATCGAATTACCGCTTTATTGGTCGGCAGCGCAGCTACAGCCCGGCTTCACCGAGGTTGATGGCCTGATCACCGAAGGGGTCTTTACCGATGTGAAGGGGGTGATGCGCAATGATCGCAATGATCGCAATGCCGATCTTTTTGGCGCGGGCTGGAATATGCGTGCCCAGATCACCGATCAATGGAGCGTGGAAACTGATCTCAGCTATTCCCGTGCCGACAGGAAAGACAGCCTGATCGAAACCATCAGCGGAACGGGCCCTGCGGGCGAAGGAATCACCGATACTTTGGGCTTTAGTATTCAAGACAATGGCGTCGTTAGATTCGACTCATCCATCGATTATAGCGATCCCAGCCTTTTCTTCCTCACCGATCCCCAAGGTTGGGGTGCCGGGGCCCAGCCCAATCCCCTGACGCAGGCAGGCTTCATCAATGCCCCCGATACCGATGATGAACTGACCCATCTGCGCTTCAGCGCCGAACGCGCCGGTTATATCGGCCCGATCAGCGCCATCACCTTTGGTGTCGATCTCAGCCGCCGCGATAAAGAACGCGCCATCAGCCAGACATTTCTGGTGCCAGCGGGCGGAGCCACGGCCCTGCCGATCCCCCAAGAGGCGATCCTCGATAAAAGCACATCCCTCGAATTCATCGGCATTGATGGGCATTTAAGCCTTGATCCGCTGTTTCTCATCGACAATGGCTTTTTAGAGCGCGTGCCCACCAGCCTATCGTCATTTGATGTGCCGCAGGATTGGAAGGTGCGCGAGGATGTGGCGATTGCCTATGTCAAATTCGATGTCGAAACAGACATCCTCTCCATCCCGGTGACCGGGAATTTCGGTACGCAGATCGTTTTCACCGATCAGGAATCAAGCGGCTCACGCATCGAATCCGTGGATCTGGGATCGGGTATCAGCGAACCCATGCTGGTCCCCACTCAGGAAGGCGACAAATATACCCGCTTTTTGCCCAGCATGAATTTAAGTTTCGACCTTGGCCATGAAACGGTGATGCGCTTTGGCGCCGCCCGCACATTGGCGCGCTCGCGGATGGATCAGTTGAATTCCAGTCTATCCCTCAGCACCAATGATACGCAATTGCGGTCCACCGATCCCAATCAGGCCTTTTTCAGCGCATCGGGCGGCAATGCGGAATTAAAACCCTTCATTGCCAATTCGGTTGATCTGTCCTTTGAAAAATATTTCTCGCAGGCTGGCTATGTGGCCCTAGCCTTTTTCTATAAGGATCTGCAGGATTTCGTGAATCCCAATGATGCCTTTCTGTTTGATTTTACCGATTTCGTCGATAGCACCCTTTCGCCTGAACAAGTGGCCGAGCTTGGGACCACATTGGGGACCATTTCCGGGCCAACCAATAATGGCCGTGGCAATATCGGCGGGGTGGAATTCACGCTGTCCCTGCCCCTTGATTTCATCAGCATGGCGCTGGATGGCTTTGGCGTGATCAGCAGTGCATCATGGACCGATAGCCGGGTTATATTGGGCGATAATCCCGATCCCATTTCGGTCCCCGGGCTTTCCAAATGGGTCGTGAATTCAACCGCTTATTATGAAAAATACGGCTTCAGCGCCCGCATCAGCCATCGCTATCGCGGCTCGTTTCTGGGCGAGGTCTCGGGCATCAGTGCCACCCGCATTTTGCGATCATCGAAAAGCGAATCGATTTTTGATGCCCAGATTGGCTATGCCTTTGAAACCGGGCCCCTTGAAGGCCTGAATGTCACCTTTCAGGCGCGCAATCTTTCCGATGAGCCCTTCGTAACCTTTGAAGGCGAAGATGGCCGCCGGGTGATCGATCAGCAGAAATTTGGCCGCACCTATCTGCTTGGGCTCTCCTATAAATTCTGATGGCCCTGTTTATACTATGAAGGTGATGGGGGGTGCGGCTGCCGGCACGCGGCGCCCCCCTCCATTGCCGCCCAGATAATCGGAGCCAAGCCCTTATGAACAGCAGTGACAGGCCTGCCCCACCGCCGCATCATCATCCGGGCACGGATCACGCCATCCGCACCATCGCCATCATTGGCGGGGGCACGGCGGGATGGATGGCAGCAGCGGTGCTCGCCAAAGCTTTGGGCCAACAGATCCGCATCAGGCTCGTCGAATCCGATGCCATCGGCACCATTGGCGTGGGCGAGGCCACTATCCCCCAGATCCGCAATCTCAATCACTATCTGGGGCTCGATGAACATGAGATGATCCGCCAAACCAAGGGCAGCTTTAAATTGGGGATCGAATTCAGCGATTGGGGCCGGATCGGTGATCGCTATATGCATGCCTTTGGCGATATCGGCCAATCTTTGGGCCTGTCGCCCTTTCATCATTATTGGCTGCGGGCCACCCAATCCGGCCACCCGCACAGCTTATGGGCGTATTCCCTGAATCAGCAGGCCGCCATCCAAAACCGCTTTGGCCCCTTGGAAAGGCTGGGTGATAGTCGGCTCACCGGCCTTCGCTATGCCTTTCATCTTGATGCCGGGCTTTATGCGGCGATGCTGCGGAGCTATAGCGAGGCGCGCGGGGTCGAGCGCCTTGAAGGCCGTGTGGTGGATGTGAAGCAGCACAGCGGAGATGGCTTCATTCAATCTGTTTTATTGGAAAATGGCACAGAGATTGAAGCCGATCTGTTTATCGATTGTTCGGGCTTTCGCGGCCTTTTGATCGAAGATGCGCTCAAAACCGGCTATGAGGATTGGAGCCATTGGCTGCCCTGCAATCGTGCTGCCGCCGTGCCCAGCGAAACCCCCACAGATGCTTCGGGCAAGCCCCTGATGCGGCCCTATACCCAATCCATGGCCCGGCCTGCGGGCTGGCAATGGCGCATTCCTTTGCAGCATCGGGTGGGCAATGGCCATGTCTATTGCAGCGCTCATCTGAGTGATGATGAAGCCTGCGCCCTGCTTTTGGCCAATCTCGAAGGCCCCGCTTTGACCGAACCCCGGCTTTTGCAGTTCAAAACCGGTCGCCGCAAAAAGGCCTGGAACCGCAATTGTGTCGCTTTGGGCTTGGCCGGGGGCTTCATGGAGCCATTGGAATCCACCAGCATCCATATGATCCAAACCGGGATCAGCCGATTGGTTTCCATGTTCCCCGATAAAAATTGCGATCCGGCACTGGCCGCACACTATAATGAGGCCACACGGTTTGAATATGAACGCATCCGCGATTTTCTGATCCTGCATTATAAAGCCACCCAGCGCCAGGATACGGCCTTTTGGCGGGCGTGCGCAGAGATGCCTATCCCCCAAAGCCTGCAACAGAAGATCGAGCTGTTTGAAGCCAGCGCCCGCCTTTACCGCGAAGCGGATGAGCTGTTTACTGAAATCGGCTGGTTACAGGTGCTTTTGGGGCAATCGATCACCCCCCGCGCCTATCACCCCTTGGCCGATGCCATCAGCGATGCGCAATTGGCAGAATTTCTCGATCATATCCGCCTGCTCATCAACCGGGGCGTGGCCAGCCTGCCCAATCATCACAGCTTCATCAGCCGTATCAGCGCCAATTTTAATTAAAGGAAAGGACGGGGAATGCAGCCATCATCAAAAACGAGCTTAAAAGCCCGATCAGGCAGCGGCGTTTATCAGCTCATGCGCCTTTTCAGCGCCCTGTGCCTTTTCATCCTGCCCCTGAACGCCATGGCGCGATCAGAATCAGCGTCAGGTACGGCAGCAGAAATCGCTTCCCCCGATGGCAAAATACGGGTCAGTGTTGAAAGCATCGATGGAAAGCCCGGCTATCGGGTTTTTTATCAGCAAAAGCCGGTGATCGCTTTCAGCCGTCTGGGCCTTGATTTTGCAGATATTCCCGATCTGGCAGAAGATTTAAAAATCGCCAGCAGCCAGCACAGCCAGCATGACAGCACATGGACACAGCCATGGGGCGAAGAGGAAAACATCCGCGATCAGCATCATGAATTGCGGGTTGTTTTTAAATCCATCCATGATGATGAGCGCGAAATGACGGTCACCTTTCGCGTTTTCAATGATGGTGTGGGCTTTCGCTATGAAATCCCCCAGCAAAATGGGGCTTCAGGTGTCAAGATCATGGATGAACTGACCGAATTCAGCTTTCATGACAATCTCAAGGCATGGTGGATTCCAGCCTACCAAGACAATCGCTATGAATATCAATATGCCCAATCCTCGGTTGATAGCCTGGATGTGATCCACACGCCCGCTACCTTTGAAGCCACTGATTATGCCCTCAGCATCCATGAAGCCGCACTGGTGGATTATGCCAGCATGGCTCTCCGCCGCCCCGCCATGCATGGCCAAACCCTGAAGGCCGATCTGGTGCCCTGGGCCGATGGCGTGCGGGTTTATGCCACTTTACCGGTAAAAACCCCGTGGCGGACCATCCAGATCGCCGAAAAAGCTTATCAACTGGCCGATTCCCGGCTCATTCTCAATCTCAATGAACCCAATAAGCTGGGCGATGTTTCATGGGTCAAGCCGGGAAAATATATCGGCATCTGGTGGTGTATGCATATCCGCACCTGCACATGGGAAACCGGAGAAAATCATGGGGCAACTACGGACAACGCCATCAGTTATATCGATTTCGCCGCCAAACACGGCTTTGATGGTGTTTTGATCGAAGGCTGGAATATCGGCTGGGATGGCAATTGGTACGAGAATGGCGAGCTGTTCCGCTTTGCCGAGCCAACGCCGGATTTTGATATCGAAAAAATTGCCGCCCATAGCCGCAAAATGGGGGTTCCGATCATCGGCCATCATGAAACCAGCGCCAATATTCAAAATTATGAAGCCCAGCTTGATGCAGCCTTTGCATTCAGCGCAAAGCACGGGATGCGAGCGGTAAAAACCGGATATGTTGGCACCCGGCTGGATCACAAGGAATGGCATCATGGCCAGTATATGGTCGAACATTTCTCGAAAGTTATGGAAACGGCGGCCCGTTATAAAATTGCCATCAATGCCCACGAACCGATCAAAGACACCGGCTTGCGCCGCACTTATCCCCATATGATGTCACGCGAAGGGGCGCGGGGCGGGGAATATGATGCCTGGAGCCACGCAGCCCAGGGCAATCATCCCGACCACACAACCATTCTGCCCTTCACCCGGATGCTGGCGGGCCCCATGGATTATACCCCTGCCATTTTCGATCTGCGCTTTGGCCCCAATGAGGACAATGGCGTGTCCTCCACCCTCGCCAAACAGCTTGCCCTGATGGTGGTGCTATACAGCCCCTTGCAAATGGCGGCTGATCTGCCGGAAAATTATGAAGGGCATCCGGCCTTCCAGTTTGTAAAAGATGTGCCCGCAGATTGGTCGGAAAGCCGCGCCCTTGATGGCAGGATCGGTGATTATTTTGTCATGGCCCGGAAGGATCGCGCCAGCGATGATTGGTATGTGGGGGCGATCAGCGATGAAGAGGCGCGCCAAATCCCTTTGTCCCTCGATTTTCTTGAACCCGGGGTGCGCTATCAGGCCACCCGCTATCAGGATGGTGCATCAGCCCATTGGCTCCATAATCCCCAGCCTGTCGAGATATTGGAGGATAAGGTAACAGCCGATCAAAGCCTGATGCTCGATCTTCGACCCGGCGGCGGACAGGCCATTCGCTTCACGCCCTTGCCATAGGATCGGGCCGGCATCCAATAAGGCCGGAGGTATTTTGCTTTCGTCATCCCACCCTTTTTTCTTCGTCATCCCGGCCCTATTTTTCTTCGTCTTCCCGCCCTTTTTTTCGTCACCCCGGGCTTGACCCGGCAACTGTGTTATTGGTTCATGGATGGAATGGTTTTTTATCGCGGATGATTGCATTTGCGGTGACGAGGATTTTTCTGGCGATAGCGATGATGGCGACTTTGGCTGGTTTTCCGGCATTGATCATGGCTTTATAGATTTGAGCGAAGCGATGGGCTGAGCGAATGGCACTGACGGCGGCCATATAGAGGGCTTCGCGGACGCGCCGTCTGCCGCCTTTAATGATGCGCCTGCCGCGAAACTGGCCGCTATCGACATTGAACGGCGCGAGACCCGCCATGGCAGCGACGGATTTAGGCGAGAGGCATCCGAGTTCGGGCATGAGGGCGCTAAGGGTTGCGGCGGCAACGGGTCCGATTCCGGGGATAGACCGCAGCAGGGTCTGATCTTCGGTGAGTTGGGCACTGGCCTTGATCAGGGCGCTGATTTGGCGTTCGATTTCGGCAATTTGTTTGGCCAGCCAAGCGATGTGGGCCTCGATGTCTTCGATGATGATGGGATCATCGATGGCGACGAGGCGGGTGCGTTCCTGCTTGCGCATCAAGACGAGTTGGTCGCGGCGTTTATGCAGGCGGGCCAAGGCTTCGCGTTCGAGGGATGGTGTGGATGTGCAGGCCGGACGCAGGCTGCGGGCCATGGCGGCAAGCATTTGGGCATCGATGGCATCGGTTTTGGCAAGGCGTCCGGTGGCGCGGGCGAAATCGCGGGCACGCGCCGGGTTAACACGGGCAAAGGGAATGGCAGCGGCTGCCAGCGCCCGCCGCAGGCAGCTATCATAAGAACCGGTGGCCTCGAAAAGCACCAGCAGGTCCTGACCTTTCCAGCGTTCGATCAGGGGTGCCAAAGCGGAGGCTTCGTTGGCGATCCGTTCGACTTTGCCGATCCGTTCATC
>BAYV01000008.1 GCA_000710935.1 Iodidimonas nitroreducens
CTTCCTGGCCGCAATCAAACTCGCTTCAATCCGTATTTGGCTTAGATTTTATGAGTCTACGGCCTAGGACTGAACGCCACCGATTGGGGACAGCGTGACGGATTCGACCAAAACCGTCTGTTTGCGGGTGGTGCGTGGCATATCAAAAACAAGCTGCGTCTGGAAATGGGATATCTCAATAACCGCCTTGGGCAAGCGGGGGATGATCAAACCAATCACAATATCTCGCTGAGCCTGTTTTTGAACCTTTAGGGCATCATCCGATCGTCAGGCACCGGCTCTATGAGAAGGAAACGCCCCTTGATGAGAGGGCCCATGGACATTTCTGACGCCAAATCCATTTGATGCATATCGGCTAACAGCAACACGCCTTGGTGACAGAGTAACCATTAATTTTGTTGCCAAGCGATCTTGCCGCGACTAGCTTGGCAACAAATCCCGTTGATGACAGAATCGACGCAAATATGATCGCCAAATCCTATGATCTGACAGAAGCCGTCACCTACCATCTTGGCGCCTTCCCCCCATTGACCCTCGACTACGAGGTTCTGCTCGGGCCACTCGAGGAGGCGGCCACCTCCCTCGCGCGGTACGATGCCAAGATGTCGGGCATGGTGAATAGCGCTTTGTTCCTTGCACCCCTGCGCCGCCAGGATGCGGTCGCATCTTCGCGCATGGAAGGAACAATCTCGACCATCGAGGAACTCTATCGGCTCGAGGCCGAAGAGGATGCAGGCAGTACCGATCCCTATCGCGAAGCGCGCAACGACGATGTGGAGACCTTTCTCTATTCGCGCGCGCTTAGAAATGCCCAGCAGGCCCTCGCCGAAGGCGCACCGCTTGGCGAACACCTGATCCGGACAGCGCACCAGCAGTTGCTGTTCTTCGGTCGCGGTGCTCGCAAACGACCTGGAAGCTATAAGGTGGAGCAGAACTATATCGGGGACGAGCGCCGCGGGAAAATCCACTATGTGCCGATCGCGCCCGAGCAGCTTGGCCCTGCGATGGTTGAGCTTGTGCGCTACATCAATGAAAGCACGATGCGGCCGCTGATCCGGACGGCCATCGCGCATGTCGAATTCGAGGCCCTGCACCCCTTTGAAGACGGCAATGGGCGAATTGGTCGCATGCTGATCACCCTGATGCTTTGGAAGCTCGGCGTCCTGCATCAGCCGAACTTTTTCGTCTCTGGTTATTTCGAAGCCCATAAAGACATCTATATCGAGCGGATGCGCGCGGTCTCCGCCAGCGGCGACTGGACCGGCTGGGTCGCGTTCTTCTTGGAGGCGATGCACGCCCAGGCGACCGTCAACATTGAGACGGCAGACGCAATCTTCGGCCTTCATGGCGAGATGCGAGAGCGGTTCCGTGAAGTGCTGAATTCGCAGTTCCACGATCAGGCATTGGACTTTGTGTTCGCCAGTCCGATCTTCCGCAACGACCGGTTTGTGGATCGCTCCGGAATCCCGGAATCCTCGGCGCGCGCCCTGTCGCGGCGCCTTGTCGACGCGGGCCTGCTCCGCACGATCAGGGCAGCCTCGGGTCGTCGCGCCGCCATGTACGCCTTCGATCCGCTGCTTGATCTGCTAAAAATCTGAAGCGCAAGGGGTTCGCGCCTTCAGGTCTCATTAATGGGCCCAAGCACAGCTCAGCTCAGGGACAGAGAAATAGGGAACGAGGGCAAAGCAGGATCACAGCATTTCCGGTCAGCGGATGTTAATCTTGTATCGATATACTGATGTCCTTGGTCCCATAAACAAGGAAAAACAATGCCTTCCCGTTTTTTCCCGCTGATCATCTTATCTCTTGGGCTCGCTTTTTCCGCCTTACCGGCCAAGGCGGCGATGGATGGCGTTTCCCCATCGCAGCTTTTACGACAATTTGATGATGTGGTCTTTGGGGCTGAAAACGGATATGAAAATCCCACGGTAAAACGCTGGGGCCAATCACTCGATTTCGCAATTTTTGCGTCCGATGAAACCGATATGATCCCCCCTGTTGATCAGATCGAACAGATTTTGGGCGAAATCAGTACCATCACCGGGGTTGAGATCAAACGCAGCCCCGAACCCGCCAATGCCAATCTGCGACTGGGTTATTTCCCCCGCCGGGATTTTGCGGCCCTTCCCGCCCGGGATCGCGAGGATGAACGCTATCAGAATTTCATCAATAAAAGCGCCTGTCTTGGGGTTTTACAGGCCAGCGAACAGAAAGTGGAAGGCGGCGTGATCATGATCGGCACCGATATTTCCGCCCCCCTGCAAGGCCATTGCCTGATCGAAGAACTGGTGCAGATGATGGGCCTGCCCAATGATGCCTGCAATTATCAGCCATCGCTATTTTGCGAGGCCGATCATGTGAGCGAAATGACCGATGCCGATAAAATCCTGCTGTCTTTGCTTTATGATGCCCGCTTGCAGCATGGCATGAGCCGCCATGATGCAATGCCGCTGGTGGCCCATATGATCAATGAATTGATGCCCTTTGAGGACCCCCAATAAAGCCCATCGGATCACAGGATTTTTTCAAAATAGCGCACATCATCGAACGGATTGTGATTATAGGGCGCGCAGGGCTGATAGCCCAATTTTCGATAAAGCCTGTTGGCAGCATCCAGCCGGGCCAGCGTATCCAGCTTCATCAGCCGATAGCCCCGCGCCCGCGCCTCATCTTCCAGCGCCCGGCATAAAGCCGCCGATAACCCAAGACCGCGCCGGGATGGCCCGATGAACAGGCGTTTCATCTCGCACACCCCATCGCCCAAAGCGGGCAGGGCTTTCAGGGCCACGATCCCCACCGCCTGTGTTTCAAATTCGGCCAGCAGGATCGTGCCTTGGGGCTCGGCATAGGGGCCGGGGAGTGTTTCCAATTCGCGATCAATATCCTGAAACGACAGATCAAGATCAAGCTCCCGCAGATAAGCGGCGAAAAGCCTGCGCGCCATGGCCATATCGCTTGGCCCGAAGGCCCGCCTGATCTGCCAATCCAAAGCGTTCAGATCCATTTCAAAAACCGGAAAATCAAAAGCTCGACGATCACCAGCCCCGCCATGCCAAAAACGAAGAAGAAAAAGGCACCCGGGCTTTCAACGCCCGGCATCCCGCCGATATTAACCCCAAAAAGCCCGGTGAGAAAGCTGATCGGCAGAAAAATCCCGGTGATCACGGTGAGCATATAAACGATGCGGTTCATCCGATCCGATAATTGCGAATAAAGCTCATCCTGCAACACAAAAGCCCGCTCGCGGATCATATCCAGATCTTCCATATAGCGGGTCACCCGGTCCACCTGTTCATTCAATCGCACGCGATCATCTTCATCGAGCCAAGCCGGCCGCGCCGCGCCCAATTCCGCCAGGGCTTCGCGCTGAGAACCGATATAGCGGCGCAAGCCAATGGCCCGGCGGCGCAAGGCCCCCAGTTCCTTGCGCATGGGGCTGGCCGCCTGCTCCAGCATCCGCTCTTCCAGCACGCTCAGTTCATCCTGCAACTGCTCGAGCGTTGGCTCCATGCGTTCGGTGAGCCGGGCGGCAAGGCGGGCGATGAACTGCCCCACCGTTTTCGGACCCTGCCCCGCATCAAGGCTTTGGCGAATATCGGCAATGGCCGCGATTTTGTAAAGCCGTGCGGAAATGATCCGCTCCGGTGTGATCCACAGGCGAATGGCGACCATATTATCCGCTTCAGCATCGGGATCGAGATTGACGCCGCGCAGATTGAGCAAAACCCCATCATCGAACCGGGTGCAGCGCGGCCGCGTTTCTTCCGCCAGCAAGGCCCGGATGGCGGTTTCATCGAGGCCGCTTTTTTCATGAAGCCATATCTGCGCTGTGGGATGGGTGCGCTCCAGATGCACCCAGCGCAGGGCCTGCGGCGCATCCGGCAGCGGCTGATCGATCCCGGCCCAGCTCAAAGGACGAGCGCCGCCCGCCCCATCAAGATCATAGGCACAGATCAAACCGTCTTGCGCATCCGCCATCATTCCACCTTCCTAACAGCCACTATATCCCTTATAGGAATGTAGGTTGAATGGCAGAGTTTTCCTTTTGAAGAAAGATTTTCATGATTTTGGAATATCTCACATCGCCCGAAATCTGGGCCAGCTTTCTCACACTCTCTTTGCTGGAAATCGTTTTAGGCATCGATAATCTGGTCTTTTTATCGGTCGTTACGGAAAAGCTGCCGCCCGAACAGGCAAAAAAGGCCCGCCGGATCGGCCTTGCCGGGGCTTTGCTGATGCGCATTGCCCTTTTATTCATGCTGTCATGGATTATCGGGCTCACCGCGCCGCTTTTGACTATTGCCGATTTTACCCTGTCATGGCGCGATGTCATTCTGGGCGCGGGCGGCTTGTTCCTGCTGTATAAGGGAACGCGGGAAATCCATGCCGAGGTCGAGGGGCGCGATGACCATGGCGAGGCCAAAGTGGCTTTGGGTATGGCCGCCGCCATCACCCAGATCATGATTTTGGATGCCGTTTTTTCATTGGATAGCGTGATCACCGCCGTGGGTATGACCAGCGATCTGCCGGTGATGGTGGCGGCGGTTGTGTTTGCCATATTGGTGATGCTGTTTGCCGCCGAGCCGGTGGCCGCCTTCATCCACAAGCATCCCACCACCAAAATGCTGGCTTTAAGCTTTTTATTGCTGGTGGGGGTGGCCTTGGTTGCCGATGGCCTGCATTTCCATATTCCGCGCGGTTATCTTTATTTCGCGATCTTCTTCTCGCTCACGGTCGAGGTTTTCAATCTTGTCGCCAGCAATCGGCGCAAGAAACTGCGTGCCGTGGAGGCTGCCGCGTCTGGCGAAGATCAGTCCAGCCGATAGCTATGATTAAGCGGGCCATGCCCTGCCCCATAGCCCGGCGCCTTCAGGATGGCCCCCTGCACATAGCCATGGGCGCGGCTGATGGCATCGTCTAAAGCCATCCCTTGGGCAAGGCCCGTGGCAATGGCCGATGCCAGGGTGCAGCCGGTGCCATGGGTGTGGCGGCTTTTAATCCTTTTGGCCTTGTAAAAGCGGGCTTTATCCCCATCCACCAACAGATCGACCAGCTCATCACCGGGCAGATGGCCGCCTTTTGCCAGCACCGCGCAGCCCGCCTGCCGGGCAAAGCTCCGGGCGGCGGCTTCCATATGGTCTGCGTTTTCAATTTCTTGCCCCGTCAGCGCCGCCAATTCCGGCGCATTGGGGGTGATCAGATGGGCTATGGGCACCATAGCCCCGATCAGGGCATCAAGAGCCGCCGGGGGCAAAAGCGCCGCCCCGCCTTTGGCGATCATCACCGGATCGAGCACGATGGGGATGCCCGGCGCTTTATGCTTTAAGCAATCGGCCACGGCATGGATGGTTTGTTCATCCCCCAGCATCCCGATTTTGATGCAATCGGCCCCGATATCATCCAAAACAGCACAAATCTGCTGGGGTATGATCGCAAGGGGCACCGGATGAATGGCGCTGACGCCCAGGGTATTTTGCACGGTGATGGCGGTGATCGCGGTGGCCGCATAGCCCCCCAGCATAGTGATCGTTTTGATATCCGCCTGAATCCCGGCCCCGCCGCCACTATCCGATCCGGCAATCACCAGAACCCGGCCCCGCATATCAAACCGCGCTTTCCACCGAATGGCAGATATCATCCACCACGCGATGCACCAAAACCGGATCATCGCCTTCGGCCATCACCCGCACCAAAGGTTCGGTGCCCGATTTTCGGATCACCAGCCGCCCGGCATTGCCCAGCCGCAGCCGCCCCTGATCGATGGCGGCCCGGATATCTTCATGATCCAAAGGATGGGGCACTTGAAAGCGCACGCTTTTGAGGCATTGGGGCACGGTTTCAAAGCAGGTCGTGGCTTCGCTGGCTTTTCGCCCCGTTGAAACCAGATTGGATAAAATCTGCAATCCGGCAATCAGGCCATCCCCGGTGGTGGTATAATCCGACATCACGATATGGCCCGATTGTTCACCCCCCAGATTAAAGCCATGGCGGCGCATATGGGCCACCACATAGCGATCCCCCACATCGGTGCGCGCAAGGCTCAGCCCCTTTTCAGCCAGATAGCGTTCCAGCCCCAGATTCGACATGCTGGTGGCCACCAATCCGCCCCCCTTGAGCAGATTGCGTTCCTGCCAGCTTGTGGCGATCAGAGCCATCAACTGATCACCATCCACGATCCGGCCCGTTTCATCGGCCAGAATCAGCCGATCCGCATCACCATCAAGGGCAATGCCCAGATCAGCCCCTTCCTCGACCACCGATTTTGCCATGCGTTCGGGGGCAGTGGAACCACAGCTATCATTGATGTTGAAGCCATTGGGCTTCACCCCGATGGGGATCACCTCGGCCCCCAATTCCCATAAAACCGTGGGGGCTACCTTATAGGCCGCCCCATGGGCGCAATCGATCACCACCTTCATCCCATCCAGGGTAAGGCCCGCAGGCAGGGTTGCTTTGGCAAATTCGATATAGCGCCCTTCCGCATCGGCCAAACGGCTGGCCCGGCCCAGCTTTTCCGGGGCCACCAATCCTTCATCCAGCCCATTGGCCATCAGGCGTTCGATATCCTGTTCCATGTGATCAGACAGCTTGAACCCATCGGGTCCAAACAGCTTGATCCCATTATCCTGATGCGGATTATGCGATGCCGAAATCATCACCCCCAGATCGGCCCGCAGGGATCGGGTGAGCATGGCCACCGCAGGCGTGGGCATGGGCCCCACCAAAATCACATCCATGCCGGTGGCAACGAAGCCCGCTGTCAAGGCAGGCTCGAACATATAGCCCGAAAGCCGGGTATCCTTGCCAATCACCACCCGATGCCGATGATCCCCACGGCGAAAGATGCGCCCGGCCGCGATCCCCACCCGCATGGCGATATCTGCGGTCATCGGCACGATATTGACCGTGCCCCTGATCCCATCCGTTCCGAAATATGTTCTGCTCATCGCGTGCCTGTTCCGTTTCCTTGAAAGCTATCACTTTCCCGACCCTGTTGATCCTTTATCCCGGATTGCATCGCAAGCCCAAGCAAGGCGCTATCGGAAAGCCCTTGATAGACCCGCAGGGCTTGTGCGGTTTCACCCACATCATGCACCCGCAGGATATGAACACCCCGGCTCCAGCCCATAAGCCCTGCCGCAAGGGAGCCGGGCAGGCGCTGATCCGCCGGTTCTTCGCGCGATAGAGCCCCGATGAACCGTTTTCTTGAAACGCCGAGCAAAAGCGGCACCCCCAAAGCATGAAAAGCCGCCAATCCATTGATCAGATCAAGATTATGCCGCAGTGATTTGCCAAAGCCGATCCCGGGATCGATCAGCAACCGACCGGCATTGATCCCATGATCGATACACAGCCTGATGCGCGCATCCAGCCAGCGATAGACATCAAACAGCACATCGCCATAGCGGGGATCATCCTGCATCGTTGCGGGTTCGCCCAAAGCGTGCATCAAGATCACCGGCACATCGGCTTCCCGCACCAGATCAAGGCTTTGATCATCATAACTCAGGGCCGAAACATCATTGATGATCTGCGCCCCTGCCTGCAAAGCCGCCGCCATCACTTCGGCGCGCCGCGTATCCACGGAAATGACCGCGCCGCTGCCTGCCAGCCCCTCGATCACCGGGATGATCCGCCTGCGCTCTTCTTCGGGCCACACCGGTTTTGCCCCGGGGCGGGTGCTTTCCCCCCCGATATCAACAAGATCGGCCCCCGCTGCCATCAGGGCATGGGCCTGCGCGATGGCCTGATCCACATGATAGAATTTCCCCCCATCCGAAAAGCTGTCGGGGGTGACATTGACAATTCCCATGATCAAGGGGCGATGAAAAGCCAAAGGAAAGGACCGCCCCGCCAAAGGCATGGGGGGCCGGGCCGTTGTCAGCAAATCCAGCCGATGATCAAAGGATGCACGCTGAGGCCCATCGAGCCCTTCACGATAAGCGCCAAGTTCGGCTGCTGATACCACCATGGATGGGGCTGCATGGGCGGAAAAGAGGGTGATGGAAAGATGGGTGAAGCGCAAAGGCCCCCCCGCCAAAGCCAGAGACGGCGACCCCGCATCGAGGGCCGGAGCAAGGGGGTTCAACAAAAAATCAGGCCTGACCTGCTTTGGGTCTTCACGCCCCGTCATAGTGTATTCCCATCGCCCGCGCTTTTATCATGCCACGCCTTTTGAGACCCCCGCATGAACAGGCGTGGCCCCGGCCACTTGATAAGATCAAGGGGTGCGGCGCTTTGCGAACCTCACCCCCTGAAAACTTCAGCACAGCCTGTTGCGCCAGAATCACCCCTGTGGCTGGGGTTCCGCCCCCGGCCCAAAGCCCGGACGCCCGGCCTTTGGCACGGTGCCCCCGCCCGCCGGAGCGGTGGGTGCTGGCGGTTCTTCATCCATCGAAGGCCGATCAATGGATTCGCCCCGCAAAAGCGCCTTGATTTCATCGCCGGAAAGGGTTTCATATTCCAGCAAGGCATTGGCAACCTTATGCAAATCATCCAGATGATCGGTCAGGATACTGCGCGCCCGTTCATGGGCTTCTTCAACAAAGCGCCGCACTTCCTTATCGATTTCCTGCGCCGTGGATTCAGAAATATTCTGCTGCCGGGCTACGGAATGGCCAAGGAACACTTCTTCTTCATTTTCAGAATATAAAAGCGGCCCCAGCTTTTCGGAAAAGCCGTATTTGGTGACCATCGCCCGGGCCAACCGGGTGGCCATCTGAATATCCCCCGATGCCCCCGAGGTGACCGCATCATGGCCAAAGATCAATTCTTCAGCGACCCGCCCGCCCATGGCAATGGCAAGATTTTCATGCATTTTCTGGCGTGATTGGCTGTATTCATCGCGTTCGGGCAGGCGCATCACCATGCCCAAAGCCCGCCCGCGCGGAATGATCGTGGCTTTGTGCACGGGATCGGATACCGGGCAGTGCAAAGCCACCAAAGCATGGCCCCCTTCATGATAGGCGGTCAGCTTCTTTTCATCATCGGTCATCACCATGGAGCGCCGCTCGGCCCCCATCATCACTTTGTCTTTGGCTTCTTCCAGTTCCTGCATGGAAACCAGCCGCTTGCCTTTGCGGGCAGCCAAAAGGGCGGCTTCATTCACCAGATTGGCCAGATCCGCCCCTGAAAAACCGGGCGTGCCCCGGGCGATGATCCGCGCCTTCACATCCGGTGCCATTGGCACTTTTTTCAGATGCACCGACAGGATTTTTTCCCGGCCAATCACATCGGGATTGGGCACCACCACCTGCCGATCAAAGCGACCGGGGCGGAGCAAGGCCGGATCAAGCACATCGGGGCGATTGGTGGCGGCGACCAGAATGATGCCTTCATTGGCTTCAAAGCCATCCATTTCCACCAGAAGCTGATTGAGGGTTTGCTCGCGTTCGTCATTGCCGCCCCCAAGGCCGGCCCCGCGATGCCGCCCCACCGCATCGATTTCATCGATGAAGATGATGCACGGGGCATTTTTCTTTGCCTGTTCAAACATATCGCGCACGCGGCTGGCGCCCACGCCCACGAACATTTCCACAAAATCAGAGCCGGAAATGGTGAAGAAGGGGACATTGGCCTCGCCAGCGATGGCGCGGGCAAGCAGGGTTTTCCCGGTTCCCGGTGGGCCGACCAGAAGCGCCCCTTTGGGGATGCGTCCGCCCAGACGCTGAAATTTCTGGGGATCGCGCAAAAATTCGACGATTTCTTCCAGTTCTTCTTTGGCTTCATCGATGCCCGCCACATCATCAAAAGTGACACGGCCGGTTTTCTCGGTGAGCAGGCGCGCCCGGGATTTCCCGAAGCCCATAGCCCCGCCACGGCCCCCCGATTGCATCTGGCGCATGAAAAAGATCCACACGGCGATCAGCAAAAGCATCGGGAACCACGCCAGCAAGGTGCCTAGAACGGCGTTTGTTTCTTCTTCCTTGGCGGTGAAGCGCACCCCATTTTGCTTCAATGTGGGGATCAGCGAGGCATCTTCGGGCATATAGCTGGTAAATTGCCCGCCATCCCGCGATTGACCGCTGATATTATTGCCCTGAATGGTAACAGATTGCACCTGCCCCTGTTCCACCCGTGACAGGAAATCGGAATAAGCCAATTGCGGCGCGCCGGTTCCTGTTGGGCCCTGAAACAAATTGAAAACCGCCACCAGCACAATGATGATCACGAGCCACAAAAGCGCATTGCGGGCAAAATTGCTCACGCCAGTTCCTTCCTTGTCGCGGCGGCCCATGCCAGACTATGGCCATCAGCTTTGACACGCCGCCTGATTTAAACAGCCTATATAAACATTCTTTGACGCCAGATTCCAACAGATAAGCGCTTCCGGGCCATCTGCAAGGGTGCACAAGGCCCCAAGGCATGCTGATCCCCACCAATTGAGCACGGCTTTGTGGCCACAGAGAGGCCCCGTTTAAAGTGAAAGCACCCGGAAAGGTCGTGATAAGCGCGCCTCAAACCCCCCTTGCGCGCCCCCCCCTTGCGCATCCGGGAAATCAAGAAAAGGCGCCGCCACCAACCGATCTTCGCGCCACAGCCCCGGCAGACCAAGGCGCACCGGATGGGGCAGGCGATCCCCCCCTTCATCCATCACAAAAGGCCTGATCTGCTGCCAACCCCGCGCGCCGATGGCCATCACCCGACCCCGGGCCGCATTTTGCGCCAAAACCACCTGAAACCGACCATCCCATAAAGCCTGCTCGCCCGGCTGCAAATCAAGAGCCGGGGCACAGGCCGCAGGCTCGCGACAGATCAGCACATCACCCGCAGTTTCAGGCGATCCCCCTTTGATGGGCGCCAAAAGGCAGCCCGCAAGGGTTTGGCCCGCAAATTTGCCCGCCCTGATCTGCGCCCACAGGCTTTCAAGAGGCCGCAAGCGTGGGGGATGGCCCAATCCCCCCACATGAACCAGCAGATCAGATAACAGCCGCAGAATAATCTCGTCCGGAGCCTCATCAAGCCGCTTTGTTGCCAGAATCACATAGCCCGCCGCCGCAGGCTTCACGCAGGTTTGGGCGAGCCGCGCCGTGTAAAAAGCCAGTGCCGCATCGGCCCGGCGCAGATGAAGCGCCGTATCGGCCAACCGGGCGGCGTTCAACCCCGGCAACGGATGGCTGGCCAGCAAAGATCGCGCCGCCGTGCGATCAAAAGCCGGATTATGATTGCTCAGATCCTCGATCCACGCCAACCCGCGATCAACACAGGTGGCAACCAATCGGGCTTTGGGGATCGCCAACAAAGGACGATAGCGCAAAGGGCTATTTGCCTGAGTGACATCTTCATGCGGGGGGCTGAGGGGCGGGGCCACCGGAGCCATCGCCGCCAATCCCCGCACCCCCGAGCCCCGCGCCAGCCGCAGCAGAAATGTTTCTGCCTGATCATCTTGATGATGGGCCAGAAAAAGCGCCCCGATGCCCAACCGGCGGCAGTGTTCCTCCAAAAGCCGATAGCGCGCATCCCGGGCGGTTGCCTGCACAGCACGGGTGGGCTTTTCGCAACGCCATGGCAAAATATCATGGGGAATGCCAAGCGCCGCCATCTGTTCGGCCACCGCTTCAAGCTCGGCTGCAGAATCGTACCGCAAGCCATGATCCACGCTCATGGCCCGCACCGGGATCGCGCGCGCCGCCCCCCAGCGCGCCAACAGGGCCAGCAGGGCCATGCTATCCGCCCCGCCCGAAAGCCCCACAGCCACACCCTGCCGCAGGGGCTGGGCTAAGGCGGGATCAGCCTCGAAATCCGCCATCAGGCCCGCAAATTCGGCATCGAGAAGAGGCGGATCAAGGGCCATCACATCCCCCGATCAGGAACAGGATAAACGGCTACGCTCGCTGGCCATCAGATTTTTGATCCGCTTTTCCGCATCGGGATAGCGCTGATCCAGTTCATCAAAAGCCGCGCAGGCATCCGCTGTCTGACCCAGGGCTGCCAAGGTCATCCCCAGCTTCAAAAGGCTATCGGGGGCTTTGGAACTGGTGCCATAATCCTGATAGCCGGTGAGAAAAGCCTGAGCCGCGCGGCCATAATCCCCGCGCACATAATAGCTTTCACCCAGCCAATATTGGGCATTGCCTGCCAGCGCATGATCGCGATGCGCCCCAAGAAAGCCCTGAAACGCCTTTTCCGCTGGCTCGAACTGACCCCGCCGCAACAGATCATAAGCCGCATCATAGCGCGCCTGAGGAGATTGAGATGGAGGTGATTGGGTATTCTGGGCCTGCAAATCCGCCGCCGTTCCTGCCGGTTGATTCAAAAGCGCCTGTGCATCTTCCGGGGTGGGGGTTGCGATCAAACCCCTTGGCCCATTCGCCGATGCTGCCGAGCCCATTGCCGCCCCGGCATTGGCGGGCGAGCCCGCACCCGTCGTTCCTTCCAGCATCTGAAGCCGCAGGGCGGTATCTTTTTCAAAGCGATCAAGCCGGTCGGTGAGGCGACGGTTTTCAAATTGCAAGGCCTCGATCTGTCCGGTTAAGGCCAATAATTGCCGCTCCAGTTCATTGATCTGTACCGACATCGACGCCAATAAAGGCGATCCCTGCGCGCCGCCAGCAGGCGACCCACTATCCAACGACTCGGTTGCCACCGCTGCCGGGGCGTTTTCATTCTGCGGGAAATAGGTGCCATCGCCATTGAAAACCCGGCGCTGCACCGCCTGAAGCTGCTTTTCAAGATTTTCGATTTTCTGATTGATCTCGGCCCGCGATTGCGCCTGCGCGGCCCCAGGAACGATCAAAGGGGTTACCAAAGGAACCATCAACAGCATCAACAACCCCATGGCCAAGGGGGTCATCGACCGGTCATTGAAAACGTTCATAACCAGCTTCCTAACAAAGGCCTGAGGCACAATCAAAACTCCGATATTCAGTACAGGCGAAGCAAAAAACAGCGCCCAAAAACCGCATCATGAAAAACGATAAAAGCGCCCCGCACCCCACAGCCAAACCATATTTGTTTGGCAAAAGCGAGGCACAGGGCGCTTCCTTCATGATCAGGCCAGCAAGATCGACAGCACATCGGCATTCATCCAGGGATCAATCCCTGCCATGCGCACAATGCCGATGACGCAAAAGATCAGGCGCCAGAGCGTCCGACTGTCAGCACAGCGCGCCGATTTTGCCGCCATACATTTTCGCCGCTACCCAAAACAGCCGGGCGTTCCTTGCCATAGCTGATGGTATCCAAACGATCAGGCGCGATCCCTAAGGCAACGAGATAATTTTTAGCCGCTGCCGCCCGGCGTTCACCAAGGGCAAGGTTATATTCCCGGGTGCCGCGCTCATCGGCGTGGCCTTCGACCGTGGCTTTAACCGAACGGTGCTTTTGCAGCCATTCCGCCTGACGCTGCAGCGTTTGGCGGGCGGTGGGGCTCAGTTCCGAGCTATCGAAAGCAAAAAAGACCCGGTCGCCCGCATAATTTTCCAAAGAAGATTGCGTGGCATCACCAAAGGGATCAGTGATCTGCTCTTCTTCCACCACGGGGGCGGGAACCGCCTGCGGCTGGGTAGCTTGCTCTGCCGCATCAGCAGCGGCTCTTGCCGTTGCTTCATCATCGGCCGGATTGGTGCTGGCACATGCAGCAAGAAAAAGCGCGGCCGAGGCAACCGTCAGCGCCTGCAGACCAAAAGTTTTGGCGATCATTTTACGTGGTCTCCGTCATATCTAAGCTGAGGCCCGAGCTACTAAAGATCACTATGGCACGGGGCAGCCCACCAACCCGCGCATAACAGAACGGCGATCTCATACTGAACCGTTATATCCCCCGCAAGAGCGACATTCAAGGGGCCTAATCGCTCAAAAATAAAAGCAATTTTTCCCAGTTTGCGCTTATTTGTCGAGAATGGGCGACCAGGCGGGGTCGGATGCCTCCAAAGGCGTGGGAACCTGGCGTTCATTATAGCCGGTCAAATCCACCGACCATAAGGTGGTTTCACCGGATTCCTGTGATAATCTGAAAAACATCAGAACCCGGCCATTGGGCGACCATGTGGGCCCTTCATCCTGATAGCTGTTGGTGAGCACCCGCTCGCCACTGCCATCCGGGCGCATCACCCCGATGCGGAATTTCGAATCACCGATTTTGGTGAAAGCGATCAGATCGCCGCGCGGCGACCAGACCGGCGTGGCATAGCGGCCATTGCCGAATGAAATCCGCTCGACCTGCGACCCATCGCTGCGCATCACATAAATCTGCTGGCTGCCGCCCCGGCTGGAATTAAAGACGATATGGCTTCCATCGGGGGAATAGGATGGCGAGGTATCGATCCCGGGATGGGTGGTCAGCCGCCGCACGCCCCGCGTGCGCAGATCCATTTCATAAATATCGGAATTGCCATTTTCCGCCAGCGACAGGATCACCCGATTGCCATCAGGAGAAAAGCGGGGCGCAAAGGTCATATTCGGGAAATCGCCCAGCACCTCATGCTTGCCGGTATCAAGATTATAAAGATACACCCTTGGCTGATTATTATAATAGGCAAGATAGGTGATTTCCTGCCGATTGGGGGAAAAGCGCGGGGTGAGTACCAGATCATCCCCATTGGTCAGGAACATATGATTATGGCCATCCTGATCCATGATCGCCAAACGCTTGCGGCGATTAAGCTTGTTCCCGCTTTCGGCGATATAAACCACCCGGCTATCGAAATAACCGGCCTCGCCGGTCAGCCGTTCATAGATGGCATCGGCGATCTTGTGAGCGATTCGCCGCCAATCGCCGGGCTGGGCGGTATAGCGCAGGCCCGTGAGCTGGGCTTCGGCCAACACATCCCACAGCCGAAATTCCGCCACCAAAAGCCCATCGCTGCGCTGATCCACCTGCCCGGTGACCAAAGCCTGGCTGGCAATCGCCCGCCAATTGGCAAAGCGTGGCCGCACATCGGCCGATTGCGGCTCTGAAATGAAAGCCGCCGGATCAAGGGGACGAAACAATCCCGACCGGCGCAGATCGGCGGCGATCACCGCCGCCACATTGGCACCGATCTCCTGCATCGAACCGGCCGGGGTGGCAAGCGCCCGCCGGGGAATGAAATCAGGCACGGCAATGGGCAAAGGATCAACCGTTCCGCGATTGACATCCACCTTCAGGTTCGCCAGCGCCGGGCCGATCAAACCCAAAAAGACGACAAGGCCCAAAAGCCCCCTGAACATCGCCACAAGCCCGTGCTTCATCATCAACCTCACGCCACCGTCTCCTTTAAAGCCATCGTCAAAAGCCATCCCATCTCAGCCCCCCAGCATATCGGCGGCATCAAAGGTGAAATCGATCTGACGCCATAGATCATATTGCGCCAGCGGCAGATTTTCATAAGGCTCGCAATTCTGCACGGCCCGGCGGGCGCTTTCCGCGAAAATCCGGTAAAATTCCCGGCCCGGTCCGCTCATATCCCCGGCATCGATGAATTGCGGCGGCCGCAGCAATTGGCCATCCTGACGCAGATAAATCCGGATACGCACCTGCATATCGGCCACATCCTTGCCGCCGCTGGGCAGATACCAGCATTCCTGCACCCTTTGCCTGATCGCGGCTTGCAAGGTTGCGGTGGCCACCCGATCCGACAGGGCCGTGATGCTTTTTTGCCGCTCCGCCTCTTTTTGCGTTTCCGCATCGTCTTTTTGCGGCTGGGGCGGCGGCGCTTCTTCCTTGATCGAGCGATCAATCAGAGCCGCTACCTTTGACGCATCAAAGCGGGAGGGCGGGCGCGGTTTTGCCCTTGGGGCCACATCGATCCGGGCCCGGGGCGGGGTTGGTTTCGGCTCGGGCGCAGGCTTGATCTCGGGCTTTGGTTCCTGCTCTGGCGCGGGTTTTTCCTGCGGCAAGGGCACGGCATCCGCCGGGGCCGGGGCCGGAGCAGGCTCATTGGCAGCATAAGCCTGCTCGGGTTCCGGCTCGGGCGCGGGTTCGGGTTCAGGCTCGGGTTCGGGCTGGGGCGCATCGGTGCGGGTGACATCCGCAATCTCCACAAAACTCACCGGCACGATTTCAGCCATATCGGGCGGCGGACGGGAAAAGCGCGGCAGCCCAAAAACGATCACCGCCAGCAAACCCAGATGCACCAGCGCCGAAAGCGCCAAGCCTTCACCATAGAATTTTTTCACGCCGCCCTCAGGCATAAGATTGCATATGCCCCCCCTGATCCGCTTGCGGCCCGGCCGGTCAAACGCCCGCAATCAAGCATGATTTGATGCTGGCTGGCCTGATATAAACAGATCTTTTGCATGGCTGTGCCTGTTCCTGAGCTATTCTCGGACTATTCCGGACGATCGGCGACCAGCGCAACCTTGGTGAATCCCGCACCATTCACCGCCGACATGACCTCCATCACCCGGCCATAGTTCAATTGCCGGGCGCCCCGCACATAGATCCGCGTTTCCAGAAGGTCCCGCGTTTCGGCAATGGCCGTAAGGCGAGGCACCAATTCATTAAGGGCGATTTCAGTATCCTCGATAAATATGGCGCCAGTTTGATCCAGTGAAATCGTCAGCGGTGTGCTGTCATGCTGAAGCTGCGGGGCTTCGGCTTTGGGCAGATCCACCGGTACCCCGGTTTGCAACAGGGGGGCGGTGACCATGAACACGATCAGCAAAACCAGCATCACATCCACAAAGGGGGTGACATTGATTTCCGCCATGGGGCGATAGCGGGTCACCCCGCGCGGGTCTTTGCCCCGCATCTGAAATTGCATTCCGGCCATCAGGCGCTCCGTTCATCAAGCTGGCGGGATAAAATGGCTGAAAACTCATCGGAAAAGCCTTCAAGCCGCCCGGCAAACCGCGAAAGATCGGTGGCGTGTTTATTATAGGCAATCACCGCAGGGATGGCCGCCACAAGGCCAAGGGCCGTGGCCAGCAAAGCTTCGGCAATGCCCGGCGCCACCACCGCCAAACTGGTATTGGAGGTGAGCGCGATGGATTGAAAGCTGTTCATGATCCCCCACACGGTTCCAAACAATCCGATAAAGGGCGCGGCTGATCCCAAAGTCGCCAGAAATCCCACCTGGCCTTCCAGTCGCTCCATCTCTCTGGAGATCGAGACCCGGATCACTTTCCCCACCCGATCTTCCACGCTCATCCGCTCCACAAAGCCACGGCCCGGACTTTTGGTGGAGCGCTGCCATTCGCGCATCGCCGCCACAAAAACCATCGCCAAAGGGTGGCTGATCCGGTTTTTCAGGTCTTCATAAAGATCTTCGGGCGAAGCCCCCGACCAGAAGCGATCCTCGAAGGCATCGGCCGCCCGATTAACCTTGCGCAGCCGCAGCCATGTGGAAAATATAACCGTCCAGCTCCAAAGCGATGCCAAAATAAGCGCCAGCATCACCGATTGCACAACGATATCGGCCTGTGAAAACATCCCCCAGACAGAGAAGTCGGCGCGACTTCCCGCCAGCATCACTTCTTCAACCTGTCCGTCCATATCCACTCCTTTTAAAAGCCTGAAGCCTCTTCGGATGGGCTCACGCCTTCCAAAGTTTTCAATATCCGCCGCCACGCTTTCGGTAAGCGGCAGGGCAAACCCTGATCATTGACCAAAGCCACCCGCAGGCGCGCCGAAACCAAATGATCATCCGCACGCCAGATGCTTTGCCCAGCATCAACATAGGCCGCCCCCACATGCAACACCGTGCTGCGCACCATCAAGGCATCATCGAGCCGGGCCGGGCGCAGATAATCCACGGAAACATGGCGCACTGCAAAGCCCATGCGCGGCCCATCCGCCGGTTCTGAACCGGGCCCATCCCTTGACCCTAGCCATGCGGCAATATGATCAATCCCCAGCAGGCGCAACATTTCTCCGCGCGCCCGTTCAAAATAGCGCAGATAATTGGCGTGATACACGATCCCCCCGGCATCGGTATCCTCATAATAAACCCTGAGCGGCAGATAATGCGCGCCCGCATCCAGATATCCGCTTTCGGGGCCGGGGGCGTTCATGCGTCTGGCTCATCGGTTGAAAAAAGGTCCATCCCGGCAGCCGGGCCGCTTCTGGGTGGGGCCAGCCCCAGATGGCCATAAGCCGCAGGCATCAGCATCCGCCCGCGTGGGGTGCGCTGCACCAGCCCACGCTGGATCAGATAGGGCTCGATTATATCCTCGATGGCATCGCGCGGCTCCGACAGCGCCGCCGCCAGTGTTTCCACCCCCACCGGGCCGCCACCATAAGACACCCCGATCAAACGCAGATAGCGATGATCCATGGCATCAAGACCAAAGGAATCCACCTCGAGCCGGGTGAGGGCCGCATCCGCCGCCAATCGCCCCACCCGTTCATGGCCCGCCACCAAAGCAAAATCGCGCACCCGGCGCAAAAGCCGCCCGGCGATCCGGGGGGTGCCCCGTGATCGGGCGGCAATTTCCCGGGCACCATCCTCATCCAGCGCCAGATCGAGGATACGGGCCCCACGCCGCACCACCTTGATCAGATCATCCACATCATAAAAATCAAGGCGCGTGGGAATGCCAAAGCGATCGCGCAAAGGATTGGTCAAAAGGCCCATGCGGGTGGTGGCCCCCACAAGGGTAAAGGGCGGCAGATCGATCTTTACCGATCGCGCCGCCGGACCTTCGCCAATGATCAGATCAAGCTGAAAATCTTCCATGGCAGGATATAAAATCTCTTCCACGGCAGGATTAAGGCGGTGGATTTCATCGATGAACAAAACATCGCGCACTTCCAGATTGGTGAGTAGCGCCGCCAGATCACCGGCGCGGGCAATCACCGGGCCGGATGTGGCACGAAAGCCCACCCCCAATTCCCGTGCCACGATCTGCGCCAAAGTGGTTTTGCCAAGGCCGGGGGGGCCATAAAGCAACACATGATCAAGGGCATCGGCCCGGGTGCGGGCGGCTTCGATAAACACCCGCAAATTATCCCGCGCCTGCCGCTGGCCGATGAAATCATCAAGCCTTTGGGGCCGCAGATCGCCGCTGCCGGCATCCGCCT
Source organism: Iodidimonas nitroreducens (assembly GCA_000710935.1). Taxonomy (GTDB): domain Bacteria; phylum Pseudomonadota; class Alphaproteobacteria; order Sphingomonadales; family Rhodothalassiaceae; genus Iodidimonas; species Iodidimonas nitroreducens. Next base: position 18,944 of record BAYV01000008.1, read on the forward strand.
CATTTTCCAGGGGGGTCACGATCCGATCCGTCATCGGGCCAGTTCCTTCAACCCGGCGCGGATCAGCCCTTGTAAACTAAGGGTTTCATCGCTCTGTTGCTGCGCCACCACCGAAAGGGCGGCAAAGGCATCGGATCGCCCATAGCCCAGATTAACCAGCGCACTGATCGCATCTTCAAGCAGCGCAGCCCGCTCATCCGGGGCGCGCCCGGGCCCGCTTCCACCCGAACCACCATCCGAACCGCCAGCCATCGGTGCCGAGCCACCCTGCGCACCATCGGCAGGCGAAAGCCCGGGAACCGCAGCAAAGGCCACGCCCGCCACTTTATCTTTTAATTCCGTGACCACCCTTTGGGCAAGGCGCGGCCCCACACCCTGCGCCCGGGCCACCGCCACTTTATCCTGAGCGGCAATGGCATGGGCCAGCGCGTGAGGCTCCATCACCGATAAAATGGCCAAAGCCACCTTCGCCCCCACCCCGGAAACCGAAATCAGCAGGCGAAACATATCCCGTTCATGGCTATCGGAAAAACCATAAAGATGAATATGATCTTCGCGCACATGGGTTTCCACCACCAGCACCAAAGGCTCGCCTAAGCGGGGCAAGGCCGAAAGGGTGCGGCCCGAGGCAAAAACCAGATAGCCCACACCCCCCACATCGATCACCAGCCAATCGCTGCCCGTTTGATCGAGAAGGCCTTTCAGTTTCGCGATCATCGCCGTCTCCCGATGCGGCTATGGCTGGCTGCCCCGCCTTGAAGCGCGCCCGGCTCCCCTGCCGCTGCCGCACATTCCGCCGCGCGCAAGGCCACACCGCCCCGCTGATGGGCATGGCAGATGGCGACCGCCAAGGCATCAGCGGCATCGGCGCCTGAGATGGCAACGCCCGGCAAGAGCACGGTGACCATGGCATGGATCTGTTCTTTGGCGGCATGGCCCGCGCCCACCACCGATTTCTTGATATGATTGGGGGCATATTCCGCCACCCTCAGCCCCTTCAGGGCGGGCACCAGCAAAGCCACGCCGCGCGCCTGCCCCAGCTTCAGGGTCGAAAGCGGGTTTTTATTGACAAAAGTTTCCTCAACCGCCGCTTCATGGGGGGACCATGTTTCCAGCACCGCCATCAAACCATCATGCAATTCCACCAATCGTTCGGCCAAAGATCGGGCCGCATCGGTGCGCACCACGCCATTGGCCACATGGCGCAAGGCCGTGCCCTCGCTTTCGATGATCCCCCAGCCGGTGAGGCGAAGGCCCGGGTCCAGTCCTAAAAGCCGCATCATGCTCCCATTCTGCAGGTCAATCCCGGCGCATCCCTGAAAACCCCAAAGCCAATGGCCAGAGCATCAGGCCGCATCCAGCTTGGCCATGATCTCATCAGAAATCTCGTAATTGCCGAACACTTCCTGCACATCATCATTATCATCAAGGGCATCAAGGAGCTTCAAAAGCTTTTCCGCATCCTCTTGCGATACCGGGATCAGATCTTTTGCTTTCCAGATGAGCTTGGCGCTTTCCGGCGCGCCGAAACGATCCTCAAGCTGTTTGGCCACGGCGTGCAGCTCTTCGGAGGATGTCAGCACCTCATGGATGTCGTCATCGCTCTCCACATTGTCGGCACCGGCTTCCACCGCCGCTTCAAACAGATCATCGGGCGATCCCACTTCAGCCTTGAAGCTGATCGCGCCCACCCGATCGAACATGAAATTCGCCGAACCGGTTTCCCCCAGATTGCCGCCATTCTTGGAAAAAATAGTGCGCACATCGGATGCCGAACGATTTTTATTATCCGTGAGCACATCAACGATCAAAGCGATGCCGCCGGGGCCAAAGCCTTCATAGCGCAATTCATCATAATTTTCCGCATCGCCGCCCTGGGATGAGGCAATGGCCCGCTCGATCCGATCTTTCGGCATGGATTGGGTTTTGGCGGCCAGAATGGCCGTGCGCAAACGCGGGTTCATATCAGGATCGGGCAGGCCCATCTTGGCCGCCACGGTGATTTCCCGCCCCAGCTTGGCAAAGATTTTGGCCCGCTTTGCATCCTGGGCGCCTTTGCGATGCATGATATTTTTAAATTTGGAATGCCCTGCCATGATATCCTCTTGCGATTTGGCTCACCATCATGGGCGGCATCGGATGCTGCCCGTTTCCCTGCTTTCTATAGATTTAAGCGGATCGGGCAAGAGGCAGGCGCAAAAGAAAGCCGCCATGGCCCCAAAATGCCGCGCTCAGCAGGTTTTTACCCGGTCCACCGCATTTTGCCAGCCATGGATCAGCCCCTTGCGGGCCTCGGGCTCCATCTTTGGGGTAAAGCGATGTTCCAAAGCCCAATTCTGTTCGATGTCGGCCAGATTTTCATAAATCCCGCATTGCAGGCCAGCCAGATAGGCCGCCCCCAAAGCCGTGGTTTCCCGCACGGCAGGCCGCTCGACGGTGATATTTAAAATATCGGCCAGAAACTGCATGGCCCAATCATTGCCCACCATGCCCCCATCCACCCGCAGGGATTGCGGGGCAAGGCCATCGCTTTCCATGGCCGCCAACAGATCATGGGTTTGATAGCACACCGCTTCCAATGCGGCCCGGGCGATCTGCGCCGGACCGGTGGCCCGGGTCAGCCCCAAAAGCGCGCCCCGGGCATCGGGATCCCAATGCGGCGCCCCAAGGCCGGTGAAGGCGGGCACCAGATACACCCCGGAATTATCCGCAAGGCCTGAAGCCAAAGCTTCGCTTTCCGCAGCACTGTCGATAATCTTCAGGCCATCACGCAGCCATTGCACCGCCGCCCCGGCAATGAAGATCGAGCCTTCAAGGGCATAGGCGGTTTGCCCTTTCAAGCGATAGGCAACAGTCGAAAGCAACCGGTTTTGCGATACCGGCGGACGGCTGCCCGCATTCATCAGAACGAAACAGCCGGTGCCATAGGTGCTTTTGATCGATCCGGGGGCGAAACAACACTGGCCAATGCTGGCCGCCTGCTGATCCCCAGCCATGCCGCAGATGGGGATGGATGCACCAAAAAGGGCGGGATCGCTGGCCCCGAAATCATCGGCGCAATCCTTGATTTGGGGCAGGATCGCAGCTGGAATCCGAAACAGCCGCAGCAGCTCGTCATCCCATTCCAGGGTTTCCAGATTCAAAAGCCCGGTGCGGGCGGCATTGGTCACATCGGTGGCATGTTCCCTGCCGCCGGTCAGATTCCACAGCAAAAAGCTATCCACCGTGCCGAAGGCCAGATCGCCATTTTCTGCCGCCCTGCGCGCCCCATCCACATGATCGAGCAACCAGGCGATTTTGCTGACCGAAAAATAGGGATCGAGCAACAGCCCCGTGCGGGCCCGGAACATCTCTTCCACCCCATCGGCCTTCAGATCGCGGCATCTTTGGGCGGTGCGGCGATCCTGCCACACGATGGCCTTATGGATCGGCTTGCCGCTTTGGCGATCCCAGATGATCGTGGTTTCCCGCTGATTGGTGATCCCGATGGCCGCCACCTCATAGCCCCGCGCCTGCGCCTGTTCATAGGCCCGGCGTGCCACCTTCAGGCTGCTTGACCACAGATCGTCGGGATCATGCTCCACCCAGCCCTGGGCCGGATAATGCTGTTCAAACTCCATCTGATCGGCGGCCACCACCTGCCCCGCCTTATCAAAGATCATGGCCCGGCTCGAGGTTGTCCCCTGATCGAGCGCCATCAATGCCGTCGTTTTCCTGCTCATCACTATCCCCCAGATAAGGTCTTTGTCATTCACTATGGCCCGGGCCAGGGGACCAACGCTTTGATAGCCTAATTCCTGAATTTGGGTGGTTCAATTTTTTTAGCGCCCCTCGCTTTTTTAGGCATGTCTTTTTCAGCCTTCTCTTTTTCAATTTTGGATATTTTGGCCTTGCCGACTTTTTCCGCCTTATCCGCCTTGCCCGAGAGATCGGCCTTGTCCATCATCTCCGCCCGTTCGCGCTGATGCCGTTCTTCCATCGCCTTGCGCTCATCTGTCGATGCGCCCTTCATGATTTTACGCTCTTCCTTGTGGCGGGCATTCATCGCCTTGCGCATGTCCGCCATATTGGCCTTCATCTTTTCGGGTTGGGAGCGCATCTCTTGTTGGGCTTCGTTGGATTGGCCCTTTTGTGCTATGGCAGGGAAAGCCGAGACCACGACAAAAGCCCCCGCAATCAGGCAGGATAAGCGAGATTTGCCGTTCCTTCTCTTGACGGGCATAGCGACATTCCTTTCTGCTTCGTTCATAGGTTATAGTTGGACGCCAAGCACTTTAGCACAAAAATCCGCCCACATATGGCGATCTTCAAGCCCAATTGATCAAGGGACCAGAGCCGATGCCCGATAGCCCGGAAGACATTCTTATCACCCGAAATGCCACCATCCTCGAAATCGCCTTCAACCGCGTGCCCAAGAAAAACGCCCTGACCGATGCCATGTATCGCCAGATTGCCGATCAGCTTGAAGCCGCCGCCGATGATGAGGGGATCAGGGCCGTGCTTTTTCGCGGCGAAGGCGGGGTTTTCACATCGGGCAATGATATTCATGATTTCAGCCTGATCGCCACCGGCCAGCGGGATGCCAAGGATATGCAGGTGATGCGGCTTTTGCGGATTTTGGCGCATTATGAAAAGCCTGTGATTGCGGCTGTCGAGGGGTTGGCCGTGGGCATCGGCCTCACCTTGCTTTTACATTGCGATCTTGTTTATGTGGCCAAAGATGCGCGGCTTTCGGTGCCTTTTGTGGATCTGGCGCTGGTGCCGGAAGCCGCATCGAGCCTTTTGCTGCCCCAGATCATCGGCCCCCGCCGGGCCTATGCCATGTTTGCCTGTGGTGCCGTGATGGAGGGGGCCGAGGCCGCCGAACTGGGGCTGGCCAATGAAGCCCTTGATGCGGCGCATGTGCTTGTCACGGCGCGGGAAAAGGCCCATATGCTAAGCCAGAAAGCCCCCGGCGCTTTGGCTTTGACCAAAAGGCTGATGCGCGATGGGGCGTTGATCGCCGCGCAGATGGACCGCGAGGGAGCCTTGTTTGCCGAACGTCTCGTCTCCCCCGAAGCGCGGGAAGCTTTTATGGCCTTTGCGCAGAAGCGGCGCCCAGATTTCAGTCAATTCTGATTTCAGCAAATTCTGATTTTAGCCGCCATCAACCGCATGAAAAACGGAGAGAACAACCATGGACGTAAAAGCCGCAATCGCCTTTGAAGCCGGCAAGCCTTTGGAGATCGAAACCGTTCAACTCGATGGCCCGAAACGGGGCGAGGTGCTGGTGGAAATCAAAGCCACCGGGGTGTGCCATACCGATCAGTTCACCCTGTCGGGGGCCGACCCGGAAGGGGCCTTTCCGGCCATTCTGGGCCATGAAGGCGCAGGCGTGGTGGTGGAAACCGGCCCCGGGGTCACGAGTCTCAAGCCCGGCGATCATGTCATCCCGCTTTATACCCCGGAATGCCGGGAATGCGATTATTGCCTCAATCCCAAAACCAATCTGTGCCAGGCCATTCGCAACACCCAAGGCCAAGGGCTGATGCCCGATGGCACCTCGCGCTTTTCCTATAAAGGCAAGCCGATCCTGCATTATATGGGCACATCCACCTTTGCCAACTATACCGTGCTGCCGGAAATCGCCCTAGCCAAAATCTCCAAAGATGCGCCCTTTGATAAGGTCTGCACCATCGGCTGTGGGGTTACCACCGGCATTGGCGCGGTGATCTATACCGCCAAGGTCGAGCCCGATAGCACCGCCGTCGTTTTCGGCCTTGGGGGCATTGGCTTGAATGTTATTCAGGGGCTGAAAATGGTGGGGGCGAAACGCATCATCGGGGTGGATATCAACCCCGCCAAAAAGGCGCTGGCGCAGCACTTCGGCATGACCGAATTCGTCAATCCCAAAGAGGTGAAAGGCGATCTGGTGGGCCATCTGGTGGAATTGACCGGCGGCGGGGCGGATTACAGCTTTGAATGTATCGGCAAGCCCGCCACCATGCGCGCCGCCCTTGAATGCTGCCACAAGGGCTGGGGCGAAAGCGTGATCATCGGCGTGGCCGGGGCGGGCGAGGAAATTTCCACCCGGCCCTTCCAGCTTGTCACCGGGCGGGTGTGGCGCGGCTCGGCTTTCGGCGGGGCGCGGGGCCGCACCGATGTGCCGAAAATCGTCGATATGTATCTGGATGGGCGGATCAATCTCGATGATCTGGTGACCCATAAAATGCCCCTCGATGAGATCAATACCGCCTTCGATCTGATGCGCAGCGGTGACAGTATCCGTTCCGTCATTGTTTATTGATGCCAAAGGGTAAGGCTGACATGCAGATTCTCTCCGATCACAAGATGTTTGAAGGCCATCAGCGCATTTATCTCCATGAAAGCGAGGCCTGCCGGACCGAGATGCGCTTTGGCCTTTATGTGCCGCCCGATGTGGATGCCGCCACCGCCCCGATCCTGATCTGGCTTTCGGGGCTGACCTGCACTGAGCAGAATTTCATCACCAAAGCCGGGGCGCAGCGCAAGGCGGCCGAATTGGGCATGATCCTTGTGGCCCCCGATACCAGCCCGCGCGGCGATGCTGTGCCCGATGCGCCCGATGCCGCTTATGATCTGGGCTTGGGCGCGGGCTTTTATGTGGATGCCACCCAAAAGCCGTGGGACCAGCATTATCGGATGGAGCACTATATCGCCCGGGAATTACCGGCTTTGCTGGCGCAAGAACTGGGGCTGGGTTCAGCGCAGGAAGGCAGCGGAAAAATGGGCATTGCGGGGCATTCCATGGGCGGGCATGGGGCGCTGGTGCTGCATTTCCGGCATCCTGATCTGTTCAAAACCGTCTCTGCCTTTGCCCCCATCGTCGCTCCCACCATGGTGCCATGGGGGGAAAAGGCGTTCACCGCCTATCTGGGGGCGGATCGCGAGAAATGGCGCGCTTATGATGCCTGCGCCCTTGTGGGCACCTATAAAAGCACGGCCCATATTCTGATCGATCAAGGGCTGGCCGATGATTTTCTCGACAGCCAGTTACAGCCTCATCTGTTCGAGCAGGCCTGTGCCGAGGCAGGCCAGGCGCTGACCTTGCGCCGGCTGGATGGCTATGATCACAGCTATTATTTCATCGCCAGCTTCATCGATGATCACCTGATCCACAATGCCCGCGGGCTGACAGGCGCAACCGGCTGAACCTAAAATTCATCATCGATCAAGTGCGCCATCGCCGCTCCCAGCCAGTTACGGGCAGCTTGGGCCGCCCTGAATTGATGGAAGGACAGGAAGGCATGGATCGCCCCCTCAAAGCAGCGATCATGGGTCTTCACCCCGGCATGTTTGAGGCGCGCGACGAAAATTTCATTCTCGGAACGCAAAGGATCATGCCCGGCAGCGATCAGAAAAGTGGGCGGAAGAACAGAAACATCCTCGATAAAAAGGGGAGAAAGAGCCGGATCGGCGCGGTTGATGGTGGCATCGGGCACATACCAATCCGCTGTGGTATCGATGGCATCCCGATCCAGAAGATAGCCGCCGCCGCCCCAATCCATGCGCGATGGATAGGCCTCATGCGGGCGGCTGATATCCAGCATTGGATAGATCAGATATTGCGCCCTGAGCGCCAATTCGCCACCGCCATGCAGCCGATGCGCCACCACAGCGGCAAGATTGCCACCGGCGCTATCGCCCATCACCCCAAGCCGGGCCGGGTCGATACCAAGCATTGATGCATGGCGCACCACCCAACGCAGGCTATCGATACAATCATGAAGCCCGGCGGGAAAAGGGTGCTCCGGCGCAAGGCGATAATCCACCGAAAGCAGCGCAACGCCGCTGCGGTCGCACAGATCACCAGCCAGTTCATGATAGCTGTCAAGATCACCCATCGCCCAGCCGCCACCATGAAAAAACACGACGAGTGGAATCGCCCGCTCGGTTGCCACAGGACCGGCAGGCCGATAAAAGCGGGCGCCGATCGGCCCATCGCGCCCCATCAGGGACAGATCCTCACTCTGACAGGCTGGCACCCTGGACGACACCAAACCGGTAAACAAAGCATGGCTCATCTCGCGCGCGGCCACGATACCAAGCTCGGCAAAGCTCGGCCCATCCGCCGCTGCCGCGTTCATTTCCCGCAAAAAAGCCGCGGCATCATCATCCAAAGTCATCTATTGGCCCCTAAAAGTGATAAAACAGCCGCAGATCCCAGCTCCGGCGATTGCTGAAAAATGCTGTTTCCACGCCCGGAAATTCCGCCAGATTAAAGCCCTGCACGCGGATTTCCCGACCGGTGATATTCTTGCCGCCCGCGCGCAGTTCCCATCTGTCGTCATCGGTTTTCACCGAAATAAAGGCATTGAGCAGAATATATTCGTCCTGACGCAGCGTCGGTGAATCGGTGATTTCATTAGCCACATCACCGCGATAGGCGGCATCCAGATGAAAAACGCCGAGCAGGCCATTGCCAACCGGCTGTTCCCATGTTGCCCCCAAACTGGCATTCCATTTCGGTGAGTTGATCAGGTCACGATCACTGACATCTTCCGGCACACCATTCACCAATGTGATGAACTCTTTATATTCGGCATCCAGAAAGCCAACCGTGGCATTGATGGAAAGCCGATCCAAGGGCCGAGCTGCAAGCTCAAACTCCACGCCCTGAATACGAGCTGCGGCTGCGTTGCTGAACAGACTCTGGAAAAAGCCGGTCTCGGCATCCCGCCCGAAAGACGTGACCTGCAAATCGCGATAACGGCTGTAAAAATAGGTGGCGTTCATAGCCAGCCGATTTTCCAGCCAGCTTGATTTCACACCCCCCTCGAAGGTCCAAACCTTTTCCGGGGAGAAAGGCTGAAATTCAAATTCCGTGGAACCCCGCCCGTCAAATCCACCGCTTTTGAAGCCGCGTGAAACTGAAGCGTAAGTAAGCAGCCCATCCCTTGGCGCATAGGACAAGGCGATCTTCGGTGTCAGCGCATCCCAATCCTCCTTGCCCGAAATGGTGTTGAGCGGCGTACCAACGCCTGCAAGGAAAGGCGGAAAATCCTGCGCCACCCGAATATCGGGCGCAAACAGCTCGAACCGTCTGCGGGAGCTTTTTTCATCATAGGTATAGCGCAATCCCAGTTCCAAACTGAGGCTGTCGCTCAGATCGATGGTGGAATGGCCAAATACGGCGATGGAATCGGTCCGCTGATCGGTATCGGCGAGCTGGCTATTGGGGGCAAACAGGGCCAGCGGCAATCCGAAAGCCGGCAGCGCCCCTGCCTGCGCATCAAAGCCCGACAAGGTGAGATCAGAATCATGGAAGTAAAAAACGCCGCCGGTGAAGGTAAAGCCCCTGCCATTATCATAGCTGGCCCGAAACTCCTGACTGACCTGCCACTGATCTTGAAACAATGACACATCCAGCACCGGCAGGGGCGAGCCATCGGTATCCAGCACCAGATCGAAATCCATGTCCCGATAAGCCGAAATCGATTCTAAAGACCAGCTTTCGGAAATCTGCCAGTCGGCTTTCAAGGTAAAGCCAAAGCTGGTCAGATCATTCAACCCATTGGCATTGGTCTCAACCACGAAGGGATCATCATTCGGCGGCAGAATCACCCCTTCGCTCGGTGCATTGAAGGCATCTGGAAAGGCCAGCAACGGCGTTTCGCGGATGGGGCTTTTCGATGTATCGGGGCGATCCAGCTTGCCATCGGCCGTCAGGGTCACGGTCAGGTCATCATTAGGCGTGAAGGTCAGCGCCCCGCGCCAGGCAAGGGATTCGGTATCACCATCACGTTTTCCGGTAAAACTGTTGCGGTTGATGCCATCATGATTGGTCAGTGCAACCGCCAGCTTGGCATGCAGCTTGTCCTTGATGATAGGGCCGCCAACCCGTCCCTTCAGGGTCAGAAATTCGAAACGGCCGCCGCCAATCTCGAAATCCGCCTCAAAAGCATCTGGCGGGGCGCTAGAGATGAACTTGATGGCGCCACCGGGCGAATTGCGGCCATAAAGCGTGCCCTGGGGGCCACGCAAAACCTCCACCCGTTCCACATCGAACAAATCCAGGAAAGCGGCCTGCGTTCGGGAAATGAACACATCATCCACATAAACGGCGACACCCGATTCGACGAAGGCAAGGGAATCATTCTGCCCCACACCGCGCAGAAAGATAACGGCATTCGATGCATCGCCTTCTTCCAGATACAGATTGGGCACGGCATATTGCAGACCGCTAAGATCATCAGCCTGCAAATTTCCGATCAGATTTTCCGAAAAAGCAGAAACCGCCCCGGGCACTTCCTGCAGCGTTTCCGACCGCCGCCGTGCTGTGACAATGATTTCCTCAAGAACCGGCTGCCGCGCAGAAAAATCCGCCTGCGCCTGCGCCTGCGCCTGCTCCTGCGCCTGAGCCATCACCGGGAAAAGCGCAATGGCAGCGCAGGCCAACCCCGTCACGGATAAAACACAGTGGCCCAGATGGCCTTGCGCCGGGCTGCATCTCATATCATCCTCCCCTCATTCATGTGCGCGACCCTCGGAAGGGTCGTCTGTGATTAAACACATCATAAACCGGTGGATATGGCGGCGACGAGGACAGCCCGGATCAAACAGGGTGTACAATTTCGCTCATGTCGTCGAAACTACGTCAGCAAGGGAGGATCAGATGGCCCGAACCTTAGGCTTCGACGGTGGTTATGCCGTGCCGATCATGACGCTGAAATCGCTCTCTATCATGACAGCGGCATCGGGCGATATTGTCGCGCGGATCATGCGTGATCTGGGCCTGCCCCAAAATCTGGAGCATGCCGGGCCAGAAGACGAGATCAATCTGGCTGATTATTTCCGTGTTCTGGAACAGGTATCGCTGGAAATCGGGGACGAAACCTGCAGGCTGTCGCAGCGCTCGCTGATGCCGGGATCAACGCATTTCGTCTGGTCGGGCGCGGCAGGCGAAGGTGAACTGCGCGCCGCGATGAAGCGAGTGGCACAGGCCTATAACATGCTGCATGGCGGCCATTATAATGGCGTGCGCGAAGATGCCGACAGCATCACCTATCTGATCGATGATCGCGGCTTTCCCTATATGCGGCAGGATGAACAGGGCTATATCCATATCTTTCTGGAATGCGTGCTGGTTTTCCTGCACTGCACGCTCATGCTGCTCGCTGGCGACGCGTTGGACGGCAAGCTGCGCAAGGTCTGGACGCGGCGTCCACGCCCCGAGGGGCACCGAGCGCATCTGGAATTTCTTGGTGTTCCGATCCGATGGAACGCGCGCACCTATGCCCTGAGCTATGATGTTTCTGCTGCCAGCCTATCTGTGACGGGCAGTCCGACCGGATTGCCTGCGGAAAATGCCGTCTATCGCAAGATCGTCGATCTGATCGAAGCGCGTGGCCCGAAACAGCCGACGCGGATGTCGATAGCCGACCGGGTTTGCGCACAATTTGAACATGGCATCAGCGAGCAATCCCTGATCGCGCGTGCGCTGGGAATGAGCGTTGCAACCCTGCGCCGCAGACTTGCGGATGAGGGTGTGGATTTTCGCGGCCTGAAACAGCGGGCGCTCAATGACAGGGCAAAAATCCTGCTGCGGCAGGGTTATGATCTTGCCGAGATCGCAGACTTACTGGATTACGCAGATTTTCGCAGCTTCACACGTGCTTTCAAGGCGCAAAATGGCCTTACCCCCGCGCAATATAAGCAAGGATGAGCGCGAGATCAAAATGCCTCTTTCTCCGGGGGCGGGTGTGCCAGCTCTGGTTACGGTTGGAGCATGCGATCCACAGGGCGGGTTCCGACACACTGAAGACAAACGGCTAGAAAATATGAACGAATTGTTGTTGGAAGCGGGTGCCGATAGCGGGGCGGTGGATAGCATGGGAAATTCGGTGCTCTGGTATCTCGAACGGAATGAGCAGTTGACGACCGATGAACGGCAATCGCTCCATACTCTCCTTGGGTCGCAGCCCTAGCGTTCACATGGCGGAGAGCTTATGAGCCATGCGTAAAAGCCACTGCCATGGAAACGGTATCACCGCCGCTTTGTTCAGGCATCACACCAACCTCATACAACGAGCATGGCTGGTATCAGCCATTCAAATACGCTTCGATCTGCTTCGCTCTCGTGCTTGCGCCAGTCATGATAGCCTCTGCCATGGCGGCTGGCACGCGGGCGTCCAGTTGAGCTGTCAGGGCTTCTGAGGCGCGTGGCAGCGCGCTCACGATCTCGCCCATCACCTCATGCAACACGTCGAGCGGGAAGCCTGCGCGCTTTGCGGTCTGCGCAAAATGGCGTGGTGCAATTTCCGTCACCTTGTATCTGCGCTTGTTGCCGATCGCCATGGCAAGCCGGAATGCCTTGCGGGGTATCTGGCGGCGATCATGCTGCCACTGGGTGGACAGAATGTCGTAGAGCGGTGTCAGCCTGAAGCGCCCCTGCGGTCCCAGAAACAGGGAAAAATTCTTCGCGTGGCCGTCGGTCGCACCGATCAGCCAAAAGATGATCTGCGCCTTCATGAACGCGCGCCGGTCGGCGTCCGGGTGATCGCTCGATTTCAGGAGGGCGATGCAGTTTTCGATGCCGGGGCCGCCGTCGCTTTCATATTTGCCGGTCGGCAGGATGCCGAGCGCCTGACATAGATCTTCCTGAGGAAGCCGCAGGAGACGCCCTTTGCCGTCAAGGCGGCGATCAAAGCGCTCAATGCTGAGAACAAGAAGATCATCGTCAAGCTGAAGGATTTCAGTCGGGGCCACGGCCAGCCCAAGGGCACGGCAAAGCGCCATAGAGACATGCTCGTTCTGCACGCTTTCGGAGAGGTCCACCTCACCATCGGGGGTTTGGACCCTCCCGATCTGGGGCTTCAGGATATGGGTGGTCGGGGTGGTGCCGGTCGGCACCATCCACTTGCCCCCATGATAAAGAAGGGCGGTTTTGTCCTGTGCGCCCGCCAGCGAAACCCGAAAGCTATCATCGCCGCCACGCATGCCAAGAGGCGCGACGCTGAGCAAGCGAATGCGCTCGGCGATTGCCTCTGCGGTTATGGGCTCGCCTTCCGGCGGGCCGGGCCGCGCAGGCGGCATGTCTTCGGGCAGGAATTGAAGCGCGCCGACGCAATCGCGGCCAAGCGCGGCGAGCATTGAGAAGGCATCTGTCCCGTCCGCGCCCACTCTTGCCGCGATCCGTGCCCGGATGCGATCATCGTCTGGAAGCAGATTGTCGAAGACCGCCCTAACGGCGAGGCCGGTAAAGGGGCGGTCCACCAGCGGCATGGAGCGGGAGACCGGGATCGCATACTCCCAATCGAGCCAGTCCTGGACGTAGCCGAAGCGCGTCGCACCATCGGCGGCGCGCGCAAGCCTGCCTACAACGCGCCCGTTCAGCGCGACAGTGAGCACGCCGGATTTGCGCCTCCGGCCCATCAGAACAAGTCCTCAAGGCTCGGCGTGGTTTTGCCGTCGCGCGGACTGAGCGCCACCTCAAGGCCAAGGGCGGCCATGATCTCGAAGATAACCTGAAGCTCGGAGCGCGGCTTGCCACCCTCAACGGCTGAAATCGTCTGCTGGCGCAGTCCGGCTTTTTCGGCGAGCTGTGTCTGGGTCAGGCCCTGACGCTTTCGCTCCCGTTGAAGCGCTGCGCCGAGCTGTTGGGGATCGCGTATTGGCATGGTGTTCCTCCACCGTTGAATATACGCGATCGCGGATAAAAAGGCAATATCCGCGTTCGATGATAAAATGACTTTATCCGCAAGCGCGGATGAAAAGCCGATGCCAACAAAAGCTGCTGACAAGCGCCAAGGGAATTATTTTATAGGAGGGGGAAAATGGCGCGCTCGGAGAGATTCGAACTCCCGACCCCCAGATTCGTAGTCTGGTGCTCTATCCAGCTGAGCTACGAGCGCGTGATCATCATCAATTTTCAGCCGCACAGCATTGCGGTGAGGTGGCGGACCATATAAACATCCATGAAGGCTGGCAAGCCCTTTATTCACAGAAATCACAGTTCTGTGGCACGATAAGGATATGGCCGCTTTTCATCAGGGGATATCCGCATGCGCATCATAACCATCGCCAAAAGCTTCAAACATATAAGCACCACGAAAAGCAGCATCCCGTTCATGGCCATGCTCTTTGTGGCTGGCTGCTCTGCCAATGAGGGATCATGGCCACCGCTAGCAGGGGATCCCCCCGCCAGCGAGGTGACCCTGCTGCCCGCCGTTGCGATGCCACCGCCTTCGCCTTTCAGCCAAAACCAAAGCCCCCTTGAAGCCAAGGCCGTGCTTGCTGAACTGCCGACCCGCCTTGAGGCCCTGCTCGAGGACGCTGCCAAAAATCGCCGCCAATATGAAGAGGCCAAACAAGCGTTAACGATTGAAGAGAATACACAATTACAAGGCATGAGCTATCGCACGGCCCAACTTGCGCTTTCACGCTTGAGCCAAGTGGAAAGCCGGCTTTCCGCCCTGTGGCGCACCACCGATACGGCCCGCGTCACCCTTTATGCCGGCCAAAATAATAGCGATGATGTGCCAAGCCAAAATCTCGAGAGCAGCCTGCAAAGGCTGGAACAGGCCGTGGCCGGGCTTAATAGCTATCTCAAGGAAGAACGGCAGGCCTTGATCCAACCATCAACGGCCGAGAATTAATCAGCCCGCATCAGCCCAAAAATCGGACAGCCGATGATCAGGCCGCCGCCGCCTTGCGCAAAAGCAGGGCATGAAGGGCATCGCCGCCCTCAGCCCCACGCAATTTTTCACACAGGGCCTTATCCCGAAACAAACGCGAAACCCGCGCCAAAGCCTTGAGATGATCGGCCCCTGCCCCTTCGGGGGCAAGCAGCAGAAAATACAGATCGACCGGCCGATCATCCATGGATTCAAAATCGATAGGCTCGTTGGTGCGCGCAAACAGCCCAAAAACCTTATCAAGACTCGGCACTTTCCCATGGGGAATCGCCACGCCCTGGCCCACACCGGTGGTGCCCAAACGCTCGCGCTCGGTCAGAATGTCGAAGAGAGTTCGCTCCGGCATTCCGATAAGCTCGGCCGCATGTGCAGACAGATCTTGCAGAACCTGCCTTTTGCTTCTGGATTTGAGCCCCGGCAAAATGCTTGCGGGCCCGATCAGATCGTCGATTTCCATCCCGCTCCAACCTGTGTCTGAACACTGAGTGCAGCCCTAAAAAGGGCCTGCGCATCCTTAAATCTTCGTTTCAGCGGGATCAACCCAACCGATATTGCCATCCGGCCTGCGATACACAACATTGAACTGGCCATTTTTGCGATTGCGAAACATCAAAGCCGGCTGATCGGACAAATCCATCAGCATCACCGCATCCCCAACCGAGACATGGGGAATTTCGGTGCGCGTTTCCGCCACGATCACCGGCTGATCATCTGCCACATCGCCATCACCATGGGCGCCATTCAAATCTGCCGCATCATCGGCATCTTCTTCATCAGGCTGCAAAACATAAGCCTGAGCGATCAGCGCCACTTCTTCTTCCATCCCGGCGCGACCGGATGTATGGCGATCTTTAAGGCGTCGTTTATGCCGACGCAACTGCTTTTCCAGTTTATCCAGTGCCAGATCAAAAGCCGCATGGGCATCATCGGCTTCAGCGCTGCTTTGCATATGAATGCCCTGGCGCACATGCAAGGAACAATCGACATGGAAAAAAGGCCCGGTTTTCGAAAGGGTGACATGGGCTTCGATCGAGCGACTGAAATATTTCTCGACCATCGCCTCAAGGCGATCATCGATATAGGTTTTCAGTGCATCACCAACATTAATTTTCCGCCCGGAAACATTGATCTGCATCCTGTCAGCCTTTCCATCCGTTTGATTGAACCAAAGAAACATCTGTCGCTGGTGGTTGAGACATAGAATGCGACGACCCGATCATATTAGCACAAACCCCCATGGGGGCTGCAATCACATCCGCGATCAATTCTGTAAACAATGCGGCGATGGCTTATCAAAAAAGCCGGGATCAGGCGCTCATCCGCTTTTCCCGGCGACGCTGCACACTGGAGGGAATACGCAGGGATTCCCGGTATTTTGCCACCGTTCGCCGGGCGATATCGATGCCTTCGGCCTTTAGGATTTCGACCAGCCGATCATCGGATAAAATCTTTTTGGCATCTTCGGCATCGATCAATTGGCGGATGCGATCACGCACCGATTCCGAGGAATAGGCATCGCCACCTTCCGAAGACTGGATCGCCGAGGTGAAAAAATATTTTAATTCAAACACCCCGCGATTCGTCGCCATATATTTGCCAGAGGTCACCCGGCTCACGGTGCTTTCGTGCATATCAATGATTTCGGCAATATCCCGCAGGGTGAGCGGCTTCAGATGCCGGACACCATGGGTGAAAAAGCCTTCCTGCTGCCGCAAAATCTCGGTGGAAACCTTGAGGATCGTCCGCGCCCGCTGATCCAGCGCCTTCACAAGCCAATGAGCGCTGGATAAACAATCCGAAAGAAACTGCTTATCATCCTTGCTGCCTTTTCGGCTGCTCAACTGGGTGAAATAATGCTGATTGACCAGAACCCGGGGCAAGGTGTCGCTATTAAGCTCCACAGTCCATTGGCCATCATGGGTCCGCCTGATGAACACATCGGGCACCACCGGCTGTGCCTCTTCACTCCCAAAAGCCAGGCCCGGCTTGGGGTCCAGTTCCCTGATCTCGGCGATCATGTCGGCCAGATCTTCATCATCCACAGCGCACAGGCGTTTCAAAGCCGCCAGATCGTGCCGCGCCAGAAGCGGCAGATTTTGGAGCAAAGCGGCCATGGCAGGATCATAGCGATCCCGTTCGATCAATTGCAGGCGCAGGCATTCCGCCAGATCACCGGAAAAAACACCTGTGGGCTCAAGGCTTTTGAGACGATCAAGAATATCCGCCACCGCATCCGGGCTGCTACCCAATCTTTCAGGAAGATCGCTGATATCCCCCACCAGATAGCCCGCATCATCAAGCATATCGATCAATTCGGCAGCGATCAGCCGGTCAGCTGGATCGGATAAAAGCAACTGCATCTGGCCGGTGAGATGGGTTTTGAGATCGATCCCGGCGCTGGTCCGTTGTTCAAAGCCATCATCATGGCCGATAGAGCCGCCCGAACCCGTCTGGCCGCCACCCGAAAGCCCAAGCTGGCCCGAACCGCCAGCCGCATCATGGGGGGCATCATGAAGGGCCGCATCATGGGGGGCATCATCAAAAACATTGAGCGAAAAATCGGCATCAAGGGGCGCATCATTGGCCCCCACCACGCCATCTCCGGCCAAGCCCGCATCGGCACCATAAACCCCATCATCACGATCATAGCCCGACAAATCGGCCCGGGTGTCTCCGTCCGCAGCGTCCGCCCCCTCATTGCCCGCGCCCGCGCCACTTATTTCGGGGGTGGCCAGTTCCAGCAGGGGATTGCGTTCCATTTCCTGCTCGATAAAGCCGGATAATTCCAGATTGGCCATCTGCAAAAGCTTGATCGCCTGCTGAAGCTGAGGCGTCAGCACCAGTTGCTGGCTTTGTCGCAGATCGAGACGCGGGGTCAGGGCCATGAGCTACAGACTGAAAGCCTCCCCCAGATAAATACGCCGCACATCAGGGCTGGCCAATATTTCCTCGGCATTGCCTTCCATCAGCACCCGGCCATCATGAATAATATAAGCGCGATCAATGATATCAAGAGTTTCACGCACATTATGATCGGTGATCAAAACCCCGATCCCGCGATCCTTCAGATGCGCGGTGAGCGAGCGAATATCGGCAATGGCAATAGGATCGATCCCGGCGAAAGGCTCATCAAGCAAAACGAATGATGGCTCAGACGCCAAAGCGCGGGCAATTTCACAGCGCCGCCGCTCCCCCCCGGAAAGAGCGAGCGAAGGGGAATGCCGCAAATGAGCGATGGAAAATTCATCGAGCAATTCTTCAAGCTTTTGATCGCGTCGTTTGCGCGAAGGCTCGTTCACTTCCAGCACCGCAAGGATATTTTCTTCGACCGTCATCCCCCGAAAAATCGAGGCTTCCTGTGGCAGGTAGCCGATCCCAAGGCGGGCGCGGCGATACATCGGCAGCTTTGAAATATCGCGACCATCCAGCATGATCGAACCATGATCCCCGGCCACAAGGCCCACGAGCGTATAAAAACAGGTGGTTTTCCCGGCACCATTGGGCCCAAGCAGGCCCACCACCTCGCCACGCTGCACATGCAGGGATAAATCCCGCAAAATCAGCCGACCGCCAAAGCTTTTGCCAATCCCACGCGCCACCAGCCCACTTTCCGGCAGGGCGGAACCCGCGTCTTTGGCGTGTTCAGGTGAAAGTTTATCCATCTCTTGCAAGGTCATAAGATCACGATCATGTCTGGGATATGCTTAATAAATGATGAGCCGCACCCCGGAAAAAAGGCTTAACTGTAAAAACTGGCGCATTTCCTGCATAGGCATGTCTTGCATAGACGGGCCCAAAATGCGCGCTCGATCAGCTATCGCCAGATTTCAGCACCAGATTTCACCGACTGGCCCCATCTTTTTGCGGCTCTGGCCCGGGCTTGTTTTCCCCCTCATTCCCGCGTTCACTTCCCCTTTCCGGTAAAACAAAACGCCCGCGCACCCGGGCACCGGAATCATCGCCCGGCTGATTTTCGCCATCAAGCTTGGTCACCCCCGATACCAGATCGATCAGAAGCCGCTCGCCCGCCAGCCGGGTTTCCCCCCGCAGCAAAACCACGCCACCGCCCAAAGTGATGGTGCGATTGGGGATATCATAAACCCCCCATTCCGCAGTTGCCACCTCGCTTGGGCTGGTGATTTTAACATTCCCGGTTACATCCAACCGCTCCATTTCAGGGGTATTTTGCCCATCGATGCTTTTGAAAAACACATGCATCCGATCAGATGTCAGATTCAAGGAGCCCTGATCCACCTTCACATTGCCGATCAAAAGGGCGACATCCTCGCGCCCGAGAATTTCCGAGCGATCCGCCGACCATTCGATCGGCTGATCGATATCATGATCCTTCAAAGCCGAAAGGCCCTGCGCCATGGCTGCCGAGCCAGCCCCAGAGGCCAGAGTGAAAAACAGAGTGAAACACAGAACCAGACTCAAAGCCGGGGCCAAACGCAAAGCCGGGGCCCGCATGCCACGCCCGATAGGCGCCCAAAGCGCCAAAGAAGGCCAATGGTTCATCTGTTATCCTTCCTATTTGGTGACGATGGGGCTGGCGATGATGGATCTGCTGAGGATGGCGCATCAGTCGCACTTTGACCAGAGCGCGCCGCAGGCACCGTGCGCATGCGCATATTGCCATCCAATTTCATGATCCGCTTGTCGATATCGAGGGTGAAGCTATCCGCCCGCAAGCTGCCAAGGGGCCCTGTGCCCTCGACCGGGCGATCACTGCTGATGATCTTTTTTTCCAGATCGAGACGCGCCCCAAAACTATCGAGACGATAGCCATCGCTGGTTTCCAGATGCATCAGGCCCGGCACTTCGATGCTTTGGGAGGCGGTATCATAGATCCCGCTTTCTGCCACCACTTCAGCAGTGCGGCCTTCTTCCAAAGTCATCTGGGCCCGCAATTCCTGTAATGCGACCCGGGGTGCATCGGGGCTGGATTGTACAGCTTCCCGGGCGCTGATGAAAAACAGGCGGTTTTGTTCATCGGTCCCGCGATAGGTGGCCCCCACCACCCGCACTTCCTGATCCCCGCGCGGCATGGTTTCGCGATTGAACACGAAGGAGGATTTTTCATCCACAAACAGCGGCCATAAAAAGCTTAATCCCGCGCTCAGCACGGCCACAAAGATCAGCAGCGGCTTCATCAGCCGCACATAGCGATCATAGGCGGTGATCGGGCGATAGGGGCGCACCCCATCCGGCTTTAAGCGCCGACCGCCCCGCCCCCGCGACCGTCGGCCATCAGCCGCCTGATCATCAGATTTTGGGCCAGCTTGATCATGGCCGGATTGATCATGGCCAGACTGATCATGGCCAGACTGATCATGAATGGGCAAAGAGATCATAATCCTCTCCGGCCAAAAGATCGATCCGGGCGCGGGTAGGCAGAAAAGTGAATGCGGCGCGGGCAATCTCCATCCGCCCTTCGCGTTCCAACAGGGGATCGAGCGCCGCGCGCAAGGCATGAAGATGCAAAACATCCGAAGCCGCATAGGCCTGCTGCGCCTCGTTCAATTCTGCCGCCCCCCAATCCGAGCTTTGCTGAATTTTTGAAATCTCGACCCCCAAAAGCTCGCGGCACAGGTCTTTCAGCCCATGGCGATCCGTATAGGTGCGGATCAATCTTGATGCGATTTTCGTGCAATAAACCGGGCCCGCCATCACCCCTAAGGCATGATATAAAACCGCCAGATCAAAGCGGCCAAAATGAAACAGCTTGGTGACCGCCTGATCCGCCAAAAGGGCGCTCAACCGCGGTGCATCATAGCCCCGACCATCGAATTTCACCAGATGCGCGGTTCCATCACCGGCCGAAAGCTGCACCAAACACAAACGATCCCGATGCGGCTTCAGCCCCATGGTTTCGGTATCGATGGCAACGGACGATCCGAAATCAATATCGTCTGGCACATCGCCATGATGCAGATAAATGGTCATGTCACCTCTCGACAGCTTGGTAAAAACAGCACCTTATAGCGAATAAGGGGCTATGGCGCGGGACGCAAGACGCAAAACAGCCTTGAGCACGCTTCATGTGAGCCGCAAGGCGAGCGGAAGCAGCAGACAATAAAGCCCTGAGCACGCTTCATGTGAGCCGCAAGGCGAGCGGAAGCAGCAGACGATAAAGCCCTGAGCACGCTTCATGTGAGCCGCAAGGCGAGCGGAAGCAGCAAAAAAAGCCGCGCCCCCATCCCGGATCAGTCAAGGCGCGCCCCTTTGGGCAGGCGCATGGCCCGTTGCACTGCCGGACGAGCGCCGATCCGCTGATGCCAGGCAAAAAGATGGGGAAAATCAGCGAGCCGCAAACCCGTCCATGCGCTTTCATCGATCCATGGATAAGCCGCGATATCCGCCAGCGAATAATCCGCTGCCAGATAGGGCCGATCCGCCAGATGAGCATCAAGCATCCGATAGACCCGAGCCACAAGGCCCTGATGATGCCGGAGCGCAGCCAAAGGCTTTTCATCGGCCAGTTCTGTCCAGTGATGGGCTTGACCCGACATCGGCCCCACCGATGTGAGGGCGACCATCAGCCATTGCATGACCGCATCGCGCGCCATCGCATCATCTGGCAAAAAGCGCCCGAACCGTTCAGCAAAGCGGATCAGGATCGCCCCGGATTCCCATAAAACATGGCGCTGGCCAGCTTCATGTCCGGCTTTTTGTTCCGGCTCTATCCAGGTGACGATCGGCAGCTTGCCATAAGGGTTGAGCGCCAGAATTTCAGGAGCAAACTGCGCGCCCGTCCGAATATTCACCGCATGGATATGATAGGAAAGACCCAGTTCCTCAAACAGGATCGTCACCCGGCGGGAATTGGGTGTGGCCCATAAATATGCTTCGATCTGATCCATTGTGCCTTGCCTTGAGTATCTTTATTGCGTCTGTTTCACTAATAATATTGTATTTATAGCAAAGGCAGGCTGAAATGCAGGCCCAAAGCACCCATATAACGCATGGATCTGTGATTTCCCTATGACATTAAACCACCGCCCGATTTTAAATGATCCCATGATTTTTAATTTTCCCATGAATTGTTGTTTTTTTCATATGATCTGATATTGAGTTAACTCAGTTAGATGTCTATAACAATTAACCAAATGACCGGCTCAGGATAATGAGCCTGCCGGAACGGATCTGCGGGGAGCAGAAAAGTTAATCAGGTGAGAACAGCGCATTGGCTGGAAAAAGCAGCCATCCAGCACAAGGGGACATGATGACATGCTGAAAACATCCGCATCAGCGCTTGCAATTGCAATTGTAAGCGCCACAGGCTCTGGCACGGTTTATGCCCAGACCCAAGCCAATGAAACAACCGGCGAAGAAACCGTGATCGAGGAAATCGTCGTCACCGGCTCGCGATTGGCACGATCCGCGCGCTCCGCATCGGTCCCCATTGCCGCCGTGACCGAGCAGAATTACAAGCTCGCCGGCGCGCTCAATGCCGAAGATCTGCTCAATACCATGCCGCAATTCGTGCCCGCGACCACGGCCGCATCGAATTCGCTGGCCAGCGCCACCGGCACCGGGGCGGCAACTCTTGATCTGCGGGGCCTTGGGGCCACCCGCAATCTGGTTCTGGTCAATGGTCGGCGGTTCGTCTTTTTCGATGGCAGTCAGGTCACCAATATCAACGCCATCCCCACGGCCCTCATCGAACGCACCGAAGTGGTGACGGGCGGTTCTTCTGCGGTTTATGGCTCGGATGCCATCGCCGGGGTCGTCAATTTCATCCTGCGGGATGATTTCGAGGGGATCGAAGCCCGCGCTCAGGGCAATCTCAACAGCCGGGGCGATGGCTTCACCAATGACATCACCCTTACGGCCGGGGGCAATTTTGCCGATGGCCGGGGCAATGCGGTGATTTCGGTCAATTATTTCAAACGTGACCCCATCCTGACCGATGAACGCAGCTTTTCCGATGGGGTTCTGGGCGATGTCACCATCCCCGGACAGGCCCAGCGGGAATTGGGCGTGGGCGGCAGTTCCTTCGTTCCCAATGGCCGGTTTTCGGGGCTTCCGTTCACGGATGCGGCGCTGGCGGCAAGGCCGGGATTGGCCGAGGCTCTGGCCGCTGCCAATCTATCGGGCCTGGGGGCCGATGGCTTCATTCCCGGCAATCAGGGCCAATCCGTGCGCCCCTTCGCAAGACCCGATGATCTGTTTGATTATTCCGCCGACAATTTCCTGCAAGTGCCGCAGGAACGCTGGTCGATCAACAGCATGGCCCATTATGATCTCAACGATCATGCCACCGGCTATCTGGAAGGCCATTTCAGCAATAATCGCACCACTGTGGGCTTTGCTTCCAGCTTCATCAATGCGTCCATGCCCTTCGAGGTGGATAATCCCTTCCTGAGCCCTGAACTGCGAAATGTTTTGTCGATCGTTGATTCCTTTGAAGCCGGGGCAGCGGCCAATGATGGTCTGGTGGCTTTGAACCCCAATCGGCGGCTTTCAGAAGTGGGGCCGCGCCGCAATGAGGATAATCGTGATGCGTGGCGGGTTGTGGTGGGATTGAGGGGTGATCTTCCCGATCTCGGCGACAGCGTTCTGAAAAATATCGATTATGACCTCTATTATTCCTTCGCACGAACGGAAAACACCCAGACCCAAATCGGGAATGTCTCGCTGTCTGCCTTCCGCGAAGGCGTGCTGTCGGGCTCGGGCGGACCGGATGGGGCGCCCATCGTCAATCCTTTTGGCCCCAATATCAACCAGGCGGGGATCGATTTCATTGCCGTTGATTCGGTGAATATCGATGTCACCGAATTGCAGGTCGCCTCGGCCAACCTCACAGCCGATCTTTTTGAACTGCCCGCCGGGGTGGTCCGCACCTCATTCGGCGCGGAATGGCGGTCGAGCTCGGTCAATTTCAATCCCGATCGATTGCTGGAAATCGGCGATGTCGCGGGCTTCAACCCCATCACCGCCACCGCCGGCTCCATCGAGGTCTGGGAGCTGTTTGCCGAAGCCCGTATCCCCATTCTGCGCGATGCCCCCCTTATTGAATCCCTCGATTTGAACAGCGCCGTTCGCTATTCCGATTATGATCTGGATAATGTCGGCGCGGTCTGGACCTATCTGGGCGGGGTGGATTGGCGGGTGAATGGCCAGATCGCTTTTGGCGGCCAGTTCCAGCGCGCCATCCGCGCCCCCAATGTGGGGGAAGCCTTTGGCGGTCAGCGGCAATTCCCGGTCAATGCCACTGATCCCTGCGCCACCGCCGCCGCTGCCACTGATGCCGCTTTGCGCGATCTGTGCATTGCGAGCGGGGTTCCCGCCAATCTGGTGGGCAATGCAGCGGTGCGGCCCAATCCTGAAATCCCGGGCCTGTTTGGGGGCAATCCCGATCTGGAGGAAGAACGGTCCGATACCATCACCTTCGGGGCGATCCTCACCCCCGATTTCGCCCCCGGCCTGCGCATCAGCCTCGATTATTTCGATATCGAGGTGAAAGATGCCATTTCGCCCTTTGCCGGTGGGGTGAACAATATCCTTGATCTGTGCTTCAATCAGATCCGCGATATCAACAGCCCGGCCTGTCAGGCCATCGCCCGCAATCCCGAGAATGGCATCATCCAAAGCCCGTTTCTGGTGAATGCCGCCAATGCCAATATCGGCCGTCTTGAAACATCGGGGGTGGATCTTCAGGTCACCTACAGCCTTGCCGCAAACTGGGGCCTGTTTGGCCATGACAGCAGCTTTGATGTCTCGCTGAATGGCACCTGGACCGACAGTTTCAAACAAACCCCGATTGCCGATCTGCCAGACAATGTCGATGATTGCCTGGGCCTTTTCGGCCCCACCTGCGGCGAGCCCAAGGCTGAATTCCGCACCACCTCGCGGGTGACATGGACCAGCGGCAAGATCGGTCTTTCGGCCCGTCATCGCTGGATCGATGGCACCGGTCTCGATGTCGTCAATCTGCCCCTGCGTCGGGGTGAAGCGGCCCCGGCGGTCCTCCCTGCCGTCACCCGCTTTGGCTCGGAACATTATCTCGATCTGTCATTCACCTATGATCTGAGCGAGCGGATCAATCTTTGGGGTGGGGCGAATAATGTGCTGGATAATGGTCCGCCGCTTTTGGGGGCCAATCAGCGCCGGGCCAATACCTTCCCCGACACCTTCGATGCTTTTGGCACCCAGTTCTTTCTGGGCGCATCGGTTGCCTTCTAAGATGGATTTCCATCCCAACCGGCGCACCATCCTGTCAGGCTTCGGCCTGACAGGGGTCTGGGCCGGCAGCCTGATGCTGGGGGGCTGCACCCCCATTGATGACAGCGATGTCCTGCGGGTCGTGCCCTATGCCGATCTGCAATCCATTGATCCGGTGGTCACCACCATCGGGATCGTGCAAAGACACAGTATTCTCACCCATGATTTTCTTTTTGGCCGGGATCGGGATCAAAACCCGCAGCCGCAAATGGTCGATACATGGTCGGTCAGCGATGATGGGCTTTTATGGCGCTTTCATCTGCGCGATGGCCTTGCCTTTCATGATGGCAGCCCCGTTACGGCGGGCGATGTGGTGGCGTCCCTCAAGCGTTGGGGGGCGCGCGATGCCTATGGGCGGCAGATCTTTGCCATCACCCGAACGTTCGAGGCCATCGATGCGCGCACGGTTTTATGGCAGCTGGATCGGCCTTATGGGTTGATGCTGCATGCCTTGTCGAAAACCGGCGGGCCGGTCCCGGCGATCATGCCTGCCCGATTGGCGCAAACCCCGGCCACAACACCCTTGCATGAGGTGATGGGATCAGGCCCTTACCGGTTCGTCGCCGAAGAATGGATCCCCGGCAGCAAGGTCGTTTATCGCCGCAATGATGCCTATATCCCGCGCGCCGAATCCCCCAATGGCATGGCCGGGGGCAAAATCGCGCGGGTGGGTACCATCGAATGGCTCAATATCCGTGATCCGCAATCGGCGGTGCTGGCCTTGGCCAGTGGCGAGATCGATTTCGTGGAAAATCCGGCCCCTGAATTTCTGCCCATGCTCGCCCGCGAGGGGCTGCGGATCGAGCGCACCGATCCCCTGGGCACCCAGGGCATGTTGCGGATGAACCATCTGCATCCGCCCTTTGATGATCCGCGCGCCCGCCAGGCGCTGTTTTATCTGGTCAATCAGGCGGATTTTCTGCAGGCCATGTTCGGCAATCCCGATATCACCGAAATCTGCCACAGCTTTTTTGGCTGCGGATCGCCTTTATCCACCCAAGCGGGAGTGCCGCCCGGCATCGGCCATGATCGTGAAAAAGCCAAAGCCCTGATGGCTGCGGCGGGCTATGATGGCCGCCCCATCGTGATTTTGCACCCCACGGATATCCAATTCATGAATATCGCCACTTTGGTGCTGGGCGAAGCGCTGAAATCCATCGGCATGACGGTGGATCTGCAGGCCATGGATTTTGGCGCCATGAGCAGCCGCCGCACCAATCGCGCCGCCCCCGAGAATGGGGGCTGGCATATCGGCCTTACCTATTGGCCGGGCAATGATATTGCCGATCCGGTTGGCAATATCCCCTTGCAGGCCAATGGCGATCAGGCCTGGCCCGGCTGGCCCGATGATCCTGTGCTGCAGGCGATGATCGATCGCTTTCCTTATGTGCAAAGCCCAAAGCAGCGCCAAAGCCTGGCCGATCAGATCCAGATCCGCGCCTATCAATCGGTTCCTTATGTGCCCATCGGCCAATGGCATGTGCCGGTGGCCTATAGCCCCCGCCTTTCGGGGGTGCTGAGCGTGCCGGGCACCACGGTTTTTTGGAATATCGAAAAAGGCCCACGGGTTTATTGAACGAGGCCCGTTGCCTCAAGAGGCCGGCAGGGGCCCGGCTGCCGCGAAATGACAGGCGGCCTGATGGTCTTCCCCATGCGTCCGCAAAGGCGGGTCTTCGGCAGCGCAAATGGCCTCGGCCATGGGGCAGCGGGTCCGAAACCGACATCCCGAAGGCGGGGCCACCGGGCTTGGGATATCGCCTTTTAAAACGATCCTGTGCGAAACCGCATCGGGATCAGCCGATGGCACCGCCGAAAGCAGGGCCTTGGTATAGGGATGATGCGGCGCTGCAAACAAGCGGCGCTTGGGGGCGATTTCAACGATCCTCCCCAGATACATCACCGCCACCCGATCGCTGATATGCTCGACCACTGCCAGATCATGGGCGATGAACAGATAGGCCATGCCAAATTCCGCCTGCAGATCCATCAGCAGATTGATCACCTGCGCCTGTACCGAAACATCAAGGGCCGAAACCGGCTCATCCAGAATGATCAGTCTGGGGCGTGTGGCCAGCGCCCGGGCAATGCCGATCCGCTGGCGCTGGCCGCCCGAAAATTCATGGGGATAGCGATCCGCCTGATCGGCCCGCAGGCCCACCCGCTCTAACAGGCCGATCACCTCTGCGCGGAGTGCCGGGCCTTTGGCCAGACCATAATTGCTGATCGGCTCGGCCACCGCCTGGGCAATGGTGCGGCGGGGATTGAGCGAGGCAAAAGGATCCTGGAACACGACCTGCAAATCCCGCCGCATGGCCCGCAACTGGCGGCGTTTGGCCTCGCCCATGGAGTGTCCGGCAAGGCTGATAGCCCCCGCTGTGGGTTCGGTCAGGCGCAGGATGGCGCGGCCCACGGTTGATTTGCCACAGCCGCTTTCCCCCACCAGCCCCACAGTCTCGCCTCGGTTGATGGTCAGATCGATGCCATCCACGGCCCGCACCCATTGCCGCGGCTCCCCCAGCAGGCGTTTTATTAAGCCACCGCCCAGATCATAATGCTTGACCAGCCCATCGATACGCAAAAGGGGATCATCAGACATCAGAGCGGCTCCATTTCATGGGCACGCCAGCACGCCGCCAGATGGCCGGGATCGCGGGCTTCAAGAGGGGGCCTTTCCCGATGGCAGCGATCCACGGCATATGCACAGCGCGGGGCAAAGGCACAGCCGATGATCGGCTGATCCAATCGCGGCACGGTGCCGGGAATTTCGAGCAATCGGCCGGCTTTTTCCGCTTTCAGGCTCGCCCCCAATCTGGGCACCGCCCCCAATAAGCCACGGGTGTAGGGATGCCGGGGACAGCGCAGCAGATCGCGCACCGGGCCTTCTTCCACTTTGCGCCCGGCATAGATCACAATCACCCGTTCCGCCATTTCAGCCACCACCCCCAGATCATGGGTGATCAGCAAAATGGCGGCTTTGGTGCGATCCTTCAGATCCCGCATCAGATCCAGCACCTGCGCCTGAATGGTCACATCCAGCGCGGTTGTCGGCTCATCGGCGATCAGAATGCGGGGCCCACAGGCCAGGGCCATGGCAATCATTACCCGCTGGCGCATGCCCCCAGACAGCGCATGGGGATAGGCATCAAGGCGCTTTTCGGCTTCGGGGATCTGCACCAGCCGCAGCATATCCAGCGCCCGCGCCCGGGCTTCGGGCCGATCGGCCCCCTGATGCAGCCTGATGGCCTCGCCAATCTGCTGGCCGATGCTAAGCACGGGATTAAGGCTGGTCATCGGCTCTTGAAAGATCATCGAAATATCATTCCCGCGCAGTTGCCGCATCTGCCGTTCGGAAAAGCCAAGCAGGGATTGCCCCTGATAAAGAATATCGCCGCCGGTGATTTTTCCCGGCGGATCGGGGATCAGGCGCATAACCGATAGGGCGCTGACGCTCTTGCCCGATCCCGATTCCCCAACGATGGCCAAAGTCTCACCGGCCCCAAGGGTAAATGATAGCCCCTGCACCGCACGCAGCCATCCGCCCTCAGTGCGAAAGGACACATCCAGATCACGCAATTCAAGCAAAGGGGCAGCGGGCAAAGGAACAGCGGGGCTCATAGGCGGCTCACAAATCGGGGATCGAGATGATCGCGCAGGCCATCCCCAACAAGATTGACCGCCAGCACGGTGATCGACAGGGCCAGCCCCGGCAGCAAAACCAGATGGGGCGCGATATGAAAAACCGTTCGGCCTTCCGCGATGATATTGCCCCAGCTTGGGATGGCGGGCGGCGTGCCCGCCCCGATGAAGCTCAAGATCGCCTCGGTCAGCACGGCTGAAGCAAAAATATAGGTACCCTGCACCAAAAGGGGGGCCAGCATATTGGGCAGCACATGACGCCACAGGATCGCCAGAAAAGGCGTGCCAGCGGTGACCGCGGCTTCCAGAAACGGCTGTTCTTTCAATGACAGCACAACACTGCGCGCCAGCCGGGCCACCCGGGGCACTTCGGCCACCGTGATGGCGATGATGACATTGGTGAGGCTGGCACCGGTCAGGGCGATCAGGGCCACCGCCAGAAGAATCGATGGAATCGCCATGATCCCATCCATCACCCGCATCAGGATCTGATCGATCAGCCGCACAAAACCGCTCAGCAAACCAACAGCCAGCCCCAAAATAATGCTGAACAGCGCCACCCCCAATCCCACCGCCAGCGATATCCGCGCCCCATAAACCGTGCGGCTATAAACATCCCGGCCGATCAGATCGCCGCCGAACCAGAATTGCCCATCGGGGGGGCGCAGGCGATCGAAAGGCGCGATTGTCTGGGGATCGATGGTGCCCAGAACAGGGGCGGCCACCGCTGCCAAACCCATCAGCAGCAGCAAAAGCCCCCCGATGATCAGGGTGGGATGACGGCGCCACAAACGCCCAAAGGATTGGCGCGGGCTCAATATCTGATCCTTGGATCAAACAGGCCATAGCTGAGATCAACCAGCAGATTGATCAGAACATAGGCCATGGAAAAAATCAGGATGATCCCCTGGATCACCGGATAATCGCGGCGCAAAATGGCATCCACCACCAAGCGCCCCATGCCCGGAATATTGAACACCGTTTCGGTGACGACAACCCCGCTGATGAGCAGGGCAAAGCTGATACCGATCACCGTGATGATCGGCACCGCAGCATTTTTGAGGGCATGGCGGATCAGGATCGCCGGGGCCGACAACCCCTTGGCCCGCGCCGTGCGAATATAATCCTGACCCAGAATTTCCAGCATCGAGGCCCGGGTGATCCGGGCGATCAGGGCCGCATTGACGATCCCCAAAGACAAAGCCGGCAGCAAAAGATGCGTCGCCCAAGGCCAAAATCCATAAGCGATCGGCACATAGCCCTGCACCGGCAGCACATTCCATTCCACAGACAACAGCATGATCAAAAGATAAGACAAAACGAACACCGGCATCGAAAAGCCCAGCACCGCAAAGCCCATCGCCAAACGATCGATAATGCGCCCGGATTGCCAGGCAGCCACCACCCCCAAAGGCACGGCGATCAA
The DNA here is from genome assembly GCA_000710935.1 of Iodidimonas nitroreducens. Lineage (GTDB taxonomy): Bacteria > Pseudomonadota > Alphaproteobacteria > Sphingomonadales > Rhodothalassiaceae > Iodidimonas > Iodidimonas nitroreducens. The sequence goes on from BAYV01000008.1 coordinate 48,887, forward strand.
AACAGCGATGAACAGCGATGCCGCCGTCAGGGCCACGGTCGGCTCCAGCCTTTGCACGATCAGATCCAGCACCGGCCGATTGGAAAAAACAGAGGTGCCCAGATCGCCGCGCAATACGCCCGCCACCCAATGACCAAAGCGCACGAGAAAAGGATCATCAAGGCCCAGAGCCAGCCGCAGGCGGGCGATATCGTCCGCCGTTGCCTGTTCACCGGCCAGAACCGCTGCGGGATCCCCCGGGGTGAGATAGAGCAGGGAAAACACGATGATGGCAACGATCACCATCACCGGGATCGTCGCCAATAAGCGGCGGATCGCATAGGCAAGCATCAGGCCCGGCCCCCCAATGCGGCTGCTGCCCGGGGATCAGCGCTCATGGGCAAAAAACTGAAATTCGTGGATAATCCGGTCATCAAAGCAGATGACCATCGAAGCCCCATCAAGTCAATATTGGTTGCATGATGTTTAAAAGCCGCAAGGCCTTATTCCGGCTTGGGCGCGCGTTCTTTGCGCGATTGCAGCGCGAAAAACCCCGCGATCACGATCAGCAGCGCCAAAAAGCCCCCAATGGCCAGAGGATTGGGGGCAACGAACACCGTTCGATAGAAAATGCCCCCCAAAAGCCCCCCGATACAGGGGCCAACCACCGGCACCCAGGCATAGCGCCAGTCCGATGGCCCTTTTCCGGGAATGGGCAGCAGGGCATGGGCGATGCGCGGCCCCAGATCGCGCGCCGGATTGATCGCATAGCCGGTGGTGCCGCCCAAAGACAGGCCAATGGCAAACACCAGCAAACCCACCACCAGCGGCAACATGCCTTCGGTGAATGTGTTGGCACCAATGGCCAGAACACCCAGCACCAGAATGAAGCTGCCCAGCACCTCGCTCAACAGATTGGCGGGCCCATGGGCAATAGCGGGCGCGGTGGCAAAAACGGCGCGCTTGGCCTCGGGGTCGGGCGTTGTCGCCCAATGGGGATAATAATGCAGCCACACCAGCACCGCGCCGATGAAGGCCCCCAAAAGCTGCCCGGCGATATAAAGCGGCACATCGGCCCAGGGAAAGGCATTGGAGATGGCCAGACCCAAAGTGACCGCCGGATTGATATGCGCACCGGAAATGCCGCCCACCATATAAACGGCAACCGCCACCCCCATGCCCCAACCCGCCGTGATAACGATCCACCCCGCCCCTTCGGCCTTGGAATGACGGAGCACAACCCCGCCCACAACCCCGCCGCCGAACAGGATAAGAACCATCGTGCCGATAAGTTCGCCCAGAAATGGTGTCATGCAATGCCCCCGCTTCTCATGGAATCTGTACTGTTTTTTTAGGTTCGTTAGGCCCGCCAAAGCCCTTGCGGCCTCGATGGGCGCGCAGTCTAACCCCTTTTTTCCGCCCTGTCCGCAACAGGATGACGCTTTCAATCTGGATCATCCAAAGCCGCCCTCAAAGCCCGGGGGGTAAGGAAAGAGAGGGAGGGGCGACTTGATGATTGACCCTTGTTGCGCGAAAAATGCACCTTAAAGATGGACACCACAGGGCCAAGGGGCCAAACTCGCTTATGACTTCGCTCACTTCCCGCGACCTCAAACACAAGATCAAAATCAACCGCATAAAGGCAGCGTGATGGAAACCACCGAGCGCATCGTAGAAGCCTATGTCCGCCATGTTAAAGGCTGGGCCACGATCCCAAACATTCGCTGTGCAAAACAAAATGAGATCGATTTAGTGGCCATCGATGCAGTTTCCCTCAGTCGTTATCACATTGAGGTCAGCATTTCGATTTCGCAAGGGTTCCGAAACTTGACGGCGATGCCTTTTGATGCGGAAAAAATGAAGGATCGTGGCCAACAGCCGACCCAACGTCGAACAGTGGGGTTCTTTGCAGAACGCAAATTCAATGCCCCAACTGTAGTGGATCGCCTGCGACAGTTCGGGTTCGAACCTGACGGGTATACGCGGATCATCGTTACATGGGGGTGGACGGAGGACGCAGCGAAAGAGGCGATGGACGCTAAAATCGAGCTATGGGATTTTCGAAATATCATTCGGGAATTAGCCGAAGCCATAAGGGGATCGCATGAATATTTCACAGACGACACGCTTAGAACCCTAAACCTTTTCATCCATGCGAGCGATGAAGCAGACCAGAACGAACACCGGGAGACTGCGGAACAACATAAGCCAAGCCACAGCGCTCCGGTGAGAGCCGCCAATGAACAATTTTGGGTCTATGAAAACTGGACAAACCAATGCGCGACTTTGCATCGAGAGACATGCTCTTTCTGCAACGATGGCCGTGGAATGCACGGCAAGTCAGCCACATCTAGCGGGCAATGGCTGGGGCCGTTCACAGACGAGGCAAAAGCTTGGGAAAGGGCAAAAGACACTCACAGACGAGACATTCGCCGCTGCGGAATTTGCTTGCCTATGACTTCTCCTAGTCCAGCGATCCCAAACATAAGATCAAGGTCAAACGGGTGAAAGCGGCATGGTGAACGAGCCTATCTTTTGCCTGGTGTTTGGTCCGTTTCGTGACTGTACCGGTCTCACATGGCATGATTTCGAATGCCCCAAAACATATACTTTTAGTTATTTTTTTATATCTTGAATTGAATGTATACAAAAAATTTAATTGTGCTATCTTAACGAGAATAAGAGGAGAGATTATGACCAAAGATAAAAACGAAGAGATCTTAGTAGAAGACGAGCCAGAAGAAGATGAGTGTGGAACACACGTAGAGTTTGATATTGCGACTTATCCCTCCGATCTAACGTTGGCAGTTATCCATGAAATGTGGAAAAATGAGGACATCACGATTCCTTCTTTTCAACGTAACTTTGTATGGAAAATTAAGCAGTCTAGCCTTCTAATTGAAAGTTTTCTTCTAGGATTACCTGTTCCCCAGGTATTTTTTTACATCGACAATGAGAGTAGAAATCTCGTCATTGATGGACAACAACGTATAATGAGCGTCATCTATTTTCTTGAGGGCTATTTTGGCACTGAAAATATGCAAGGTAGACGTGCAGTATTCCGTCTCACTGGACTGTCTGAGAAAAGTCCATATGCCAAAAAAAGATTTATTGATTTATCTTCACAGGACCAGCGACGAATAAAGGGAGCAGTCCTTCGCGCAGTAAACATTAAGCAACTAGCACCTGCAAATCAAAGCACTAGCATGTACCACATCTTCGAACGACTAAACACTGGTGGCACGCCGCTTCGGCCTCAAGAAATACGGAACTGTATTTTTCATGGCCCGTTAGTTGAGAGGCTTCAAGAACTCAATGAAGATGCCAACTGGCGGACGATACTAGCCAGCAAGCCACGCGATAAACATCAAAGAGATGTGGAAATGATTCTTCGTATATTTGCGATGACAGAGCGTGGAAGTGCCTACGAAAAACCTATGAAGGAATTTCTTAATCAGCAAATGCATATTCACGACGGCAGCAAAATTTCTCCTAAGGTTGAGCAATTTGTAAAGGGCTTTTCTACGGTAACAGATGTTATAAGAAAAGAACTAAATCCAAAACCTTTTCATATTCGTGGACCATTGAACCTCGCTGCAATGGATTCGATAATGGCTGTGCTAATTCAGAATTCGGGCAAAATACCTAAAGATATAGCAATACGATTTAAAAATCTTACCGAAAATGATGATTATCGTAAATTTATATTTTTTAATACTAGTGATGCATCAGCAGTTAAGGAAAGACTGTATTTGGCTGAAAGGCATCTAATTTTATGAATAACTATAATAATAGATTTTTAATTGTTGAAGATTACCTAAAACATATAGATCCAATGATGAGTTCAATAAAGGATGAATTTATACAAACTCGCTATATAGGCTTCATAACCATATCAGCAGTCACAGCATACGAATTGGCGATTAAAGACATATTTTACGCATTTGCAGATAAGAAGCACTCTGTTCTAGCAGACGTGACACGTGCAAGATTTTCTCGACTAAATGGAAAAATAAAAATAGATGACTTAAAAAAAGAACATGTTAAGATGTTTGGAGATAAATACTTGAATCGCTTTAAGAAAAAAATAGATGAAATGGAAAATAAACACTTAAGATCTTATCGGAAAAGTCCAAAATCAGCATATAACAATGTTATTACGTGGCGCAATCAATTTGCTCATGAAGGATCCCTGCCAAATACGACAAACTATAATGAAATTAAAGAGCAATATAACATAGGAAAAGAAGTAATACATTGCTTATGTCAAAGCATGGTTAGATAAATTATTAAAATAATAATATTAATGGTTTCTAAATTATTTAGATAATAGACTAAATTATAAACATTAAATAATAACCATAACAAAAACTGGTGCGCCCGACAGGATTTGAACCTGTGACCCCCAGATTAGGAATCTGGTGCTCTATCCTGCTGAGCTACGGGCGCCCTGATGCATCATGATCTGCCTTCATTTGCCCCATGCGTTTCGGCTTGTCAAATGAACGATCCATCGCAGCGCTTGACAAGTGGCACGGCATCTTGGCACTAGCTGCTCCCATGGCCGCACCCCCTTTGCTCACACTTGCCGGTATTCGCCTCGAATTGGGGGCCACCACCCTGTTCAGCGGGGTGGATATGGCCGTGGGGCCGAGTGATCGCCTGTGCCTTTTGGGCCGCAATGGGGCGGGCAAATCAACCCTTTTGAAAATCATCGAAGGCATCACCGAAGCCGATGGCGGCGAGCGTTTCGTGCGCCCCGGAACCGAGATCGCCACCGTGCGTCAGGAAGCCGATCTGGCGGGCTTTTCCCGGCTTTTCGATTATCTGGAAAGCGGCCTGCCGCCTTCCATGCGCGATGATCTTTATCGGGTGGAAGCCGCCCTTGATGAAGTGGGGCTTTCGGGCGAGCGCGACCCCCTTACCCTTTCGGGCGGCGAGCAGCGCAAGGCGGCGATCATCCGCGCCTTTCTGGCGGAGCCGGATATAATCCTGCTCGATGAGCCAACCAATCATCTGGATCTGCCCGGCATTGAATGGCTCGAAGACCGCCTGGCCGAATTTCGCGGGGCGATCATCATCATCAGCCATGATCGAACCTTTTTATCGCGGCTGACCAGCGCCTGTTTATGGCTGGATCGCGGCGTGGTGAAACGGCTGGATAAAGGCTTTGCCGCTTTTGAAGAATGGGTGGAGCTTGAATTCGAGCGCGAGGCCGCCAATACCGCCAAGCTCGACAAGCTGATCGCCGAGGAAACCCGCTGGTCACGCGAGGGCATATCGGCCCGGCGCACCCGCAATCAGGGGCGTTTGCGCCGCCTTCATGCTTTGCGCCAAAGCCGCCGCGAGATCATCGCCCGCAGCGGTACGGCGGCCCTTGTCGCCGCAGATGGCCGCACATCGGGCAAGCTGGTGATCGAAGCCGAACATGTGTGCAAGGCTTTTGATGACCATGTGATTGCCGATGATTTTTCCACCCGCATTCTGCGCGGCGATCGCGTGGGGATCATTGGCCCGAATGGGGCCGGGAAATCCACCCTTTTAAAAATGCTGATCGGCGAGATCGAACCCGATGCCGGGGTGATCCGGCGCGGCACCAATCTTGACATGCTGGTCATCGATCAAAAGCGCGACAGCCTCGATCCCAATCTCACCTTGTGGGAAACGCTGACCGGCGGCAGTTCCGATCAGGTGATGGTGCGCGGCACGCCCAAGCATGTGGTGGCCTATCTGAAAGATTTTCTGTTCAGCCCGGCGCAGGCGAGAAGCCCGGTTCATGCCCTTTCAGGGGGCGAGAAAAACCGCCTGATGCTGGCCCGGGCGCTGACCAAGCCATCGAACCTGATGGTGCTGGATGAGCCCACCAATGATCTGGACATGGAAACCCTTGATCTTTTGCAGGATGTGCTGGCCGATTATGAAGGCACCATTTTGCTGGTGAGCCATGATCGCGATTTCCTTGATCGGCTGGTGACTAGCACTTTGATGTTTGAAGGCGAAGGCCGGATCGAAGATTATGCGGGCGGCTATAGCGATATGATGCGCCAGCGTGCACAAAGCCGCAGCCAAAAGCATCAGGTGCCACAAAAAACCGACAGCCGAAAAAGCGAATCCGAAAAACCCGAGCCCGCAAAAACCCGGGCAGACAGCGCCAATCGCCTGAGCTTTAACCAGAAACATCGCCTGAAAACTCTGCCAAACGAGATCAGCGCCCTGCTCGATGCGATTTCAAAGCTTGAAAAACTGCTCGCAGACCCGCAAGCCTATAGCCGAGACCCGGCGAAATATGCGCTGGCGGGCAAAACATGCGATCAATATCGCAAGGATCTGGCTTCAAAGGAAGAAGAATGGCTCCATCTGGAAATGCTGCGCGAAGAAATCGAAGGCCCCTGATCGGCGGACCGGCGCAAAAATCGGCACGCGGCCCAAAAGCCGCCTTTGGCCGGGTAATCAGGCTGGGTTTTATCCCCCTTCTGGCTGCCCTCACCGCCGCCTGTATCCAAACGCCTGCACCCACAGCCCTGCCCCCTTCGCCCTTTTCCCCGATGCCCGAAGCCCACAGCAATAATGCCACAGCCGTGCTGATCCGCGATCAGGGCCCGGTTTTCTACAGCTTCATGGGGCTGAAATCCGGCAAAAGCCAAAGTGACATTTCCACCGCTGCCTTTGCCTATGATCTTACCACCGATCAGTGGCAGCGGATCAATCCCGTGCCGGTGCCCGAAGGCCGCCTGGCCTCGGTGGCGGTGCCCTTGAATGGCGCCATCTATCTCTTTGGCGGCTATCGGGTGCTGGCTGATGGCCATGAAATCTCAACCCCCCATGTTTTTCGTTACGAACCCGAAACGGGCACCTATCACCGGCTGGCTGATATTCCAAAGCCGGTGGATGATAGTGTCGCTTTCGGCTATGCGGATCGCTATATCTATCTGGTTTCCGGCTGGCATATGGATGGCAATGTGGCCACTGTGCAGGTTTTCGATAGCGTGGAAGGGGTGTGGTTCAATGCCACCGAATTTCCCGGCATCCCGGTTTTCGGCCATGCGGGCGGCATCGTATCTGATCGTTTCCTGATCATCGATGGGGTTGCGGTTTTAGGCGAACAGGATGGCAAACGGCAGTTCGGGCTGGTGAAACAGGCCTGGGTGGGGCACATCAATCCCGATGATCCATCGGATATTCAATGGCAAAAAGCCCCCGATCATGGGGGCGCACCCCTCTACCGCGCCGCTGCCACAGGATCGGAAGATCGCGGGATGGTTCTGTTCGCTGGCGGATCAGCCACCGCCTATAATTATAATGGCATTGGCTATGATGGCACCCCGGCGGCCCCATCGGCTCGGGTTTTTGGCTATGATCCCTTCAATGATCTGTGGATGGGCTTTGCCGATAAGCCGATCCCAAGCATGGATCACCGCGCTTTGCTGCCTGCAAATGGTGCGTTCTGGACCATCGGTGGCATGATTGCCGGGCAGAAGGTCAGCCCGCTTGTGGATCGGATCGACGCGATCGAATAATCGCATCTTTCGCGCGGCGCATTTTTATGAGCGGCTATCCGGGCGCAGAAAGGTCCAATGATGGGGCTTGGATGCCTTGGGCGCGAAGCGATAACCATCAAGATCGAAATCCTTCAGATCCTCGGCCCGCTCGATTTTATTCACCGCAATATAGCGGGCCATCAGGCCCCGGGCTTTTTTGGCAAAAAAGCTGATCATCCTGAATTGGCCATCCCGATCTTCACGAAAATCAATCTGATAAACCGGCACCCCCAGCGCTTTGGGGTCCACCGCCTTGAAATATTCCTGGCTTGCCAGATTGATCAGGCAATCATGGCCATCCTCTTGCAGATCCCGGGCGAGGGCTTTGGTGATCTTGTCGCCCCAAAATCCATAAAGATCGGCGGCTTTTGTGGTTTTGAACCGGGTGCCCATTTCAAGACGATAGGGCTGCATCAGATCAAGGGGCCGCAAAAGCCCATAAAGCCCTGATAAAATGCGCAGATGCTTTTGGGCGTGGGCCAGCCCATCCGCATCCAGATGATCGGCATCCAATCCCTGATACACATCGCCCTTGAAAGTGAAAATCGCCGGTTTGGCATTGGTGGGATCAAAGGGCGGGGAAAACGCCTTGAACCCCTGATAGGTTTTTTCGGCCAAAGCATCGGACAAATGCATCAGCCCCTGCAAATGGGCCGCCCCCATGCGGGCCCCATCCTGCGCCAGCGCCGTGGCGTCTTCCAGAAAGCGCGGCTGGCTATAATCCGCACTGGGCGGTGCTGAGTCGGCATCGAGTTTTTTGGCAGGGGACAAAACAGCAAGCATCTCAAATGGCCCTCATTATGAAGGATGGAAAAAGCGGATGGGTCTTTCATCGCAATATCTTGTCGTTCTTGTCAAAACGCATGGCAAGGCTTTTCATCTGGGGCTATGACTAAAGCCTGTCAAGGAATGGCCATAATATGCAGCTTTTAAACCCCAAGCGATCAAGGATCAGAGATGAGCGATAAAACCAAGAATTTCCGCCGTCGCACCATTGGCAATCATGTGCTGAAGCCGGAAACACAGATGATGGGCTATGGTTTTGACCCCAGCCTTTCCGAAGGATCGCTCAAGCCACCGGTTTTCCTCACCTCGACCTTTGTTTTTGAATCTGCCGAACATGGCCGCGATTTTTTCGATGTGGTCAGCGGTCGCCGTGAAGCCCGACCCGATGAAGTTTCAGGGCTGATTTATTCGCGCTTCAATAATCCCGATATGGAAGTGCTGGAAGATCGCCTTTCCCTTTGGGAAGATGCCGAAATGGCGATTGTCTATTCCTCGGGCATGGCCGCCATTTATTCCGCCATCATGGCCCATTTGCAGCCCGGCGAAGTGCTGATCTATTCCCAGCCCATTTATGGCGGCACCGAAACGCTTTTGCTCAATCTGCTGCCCAAATGGGGCATCAAAACCGTTGGTTTCATTGCCAATGACAGCCACAAGGCCGTGGATGACGCCTTTGCCAAAGCCCAAAAGCTGGGCCCCATCGGCATGGTTCTGGCTGAAACGCCGGCCAATCCCACCAATGGGCTGGTGGATATCCATTATCTGGCCGAAAAGGTGAAAGACGCCCGCAATACCGCCGGGGAACGCCCGCCCTTGGCGCTGGACAACACCTTTTTAGGCCCGGTTTGGCAAAAGCCCCTGTTGCACGGGGCCGATATCGTTCTCTATTCGATGACCAAATATATCGGTGGCCATTCCGATCTGGTGGCCGGTGCCGCCATGGGATCGAGCCGTTGGCTCAAGCCAATGAAAGCCCTGCGCGGGGCCATTGGCAATCAGATCGATCCCCATACCTGCTGGATGGTTCTGCGCAGCCTTGAAACGCTGAAAATCCGCATGGAAAAAGCCACCGAAAATGCCCGCATCGTTGCCGAATATCTTGATGGGCATGAAAAGGTTGAAAAAGTGCATTATCTGGGCTTTTTAAAGCCCGGCAGCCCGGCCCATGCGGTTTATGAAAAACAGTGCCTTGCGCCGGGGTCCACCTTTGCCTTCGATGTCAAGGGCGGCGAGGCGGAAGCTTTCCGCTTTCTCAATGCACTCACCGTTTTAAAGCTGGCTGTCAGCCTTGGTGGCACAGAAACCCTGATCAGCCACCCGGCCTCTACCACCCATTCCGGGGTGCCGAAAGATCTGCGCGATCTGGCCGGGATTTCCGGGGCTTTATGCCGGGTTTCGGTGGGTATTGAAGATGCCGATGATCTGATCGCCGATCTGAAACAGGCTTTGGAAAAAATCTGATCGCGCACCCCCGGATCGGCAGGATGGCGATCTCAACTTGTCATTCTGTCGCATCCGGGGAGCCTGTAGTCAGGGGGCGAGGGACGCCGCGATAAAGGCATCGATCTGTTGATCCAGAACCGGCAAAGGCAAAGAGCCATTCCCCAAAAGAGCATCATGGAACAGGCGCAGATCAAAACGATCCCCCAAAGCCTTTTCCGCCCGCGCCCGTAAATCCAGAATTTTCATCTCGCCCAGCTTATAGCCCAGCGCCTGCCCCGGCCATGAGATATAGCGATCCACTTCGGTTTCGATATTATGCTGAGACAGGGCGGAGTTTTCCTGAAAAAAGGCCACTGCCTGCGCCCGGCTCCAGCCCATGGCATGAAGGCCGGTATCCACCACCAGCCGCCCGGCACGCCAAATTTCATAGGTCAGGCGGCCAAAATGTTCATAGGGTGTTTGGTAGATGCCCATCTCCTGACCCAGCTTTTCGCTATAAAGCCCCCAACCCTCGCCAAAGGCCACCACATACATCGCCTTGCGAAACTCCGGCACATCCTGATTTTCCCGGGCGAGGGCCGTTTGCAGATGATGGCCGGGCACACCTTCATGCAGGGTCAAAGCGGGCAGATTATATAAGGGGCGCTTTCCCAGATCATAGGTATTGACCATGAACAGCCCCCCGCGCACGCCATCCACCGGCCCCCAATAGCGGCCCGTGGTATAGTTGGGGGCAATCGCATCGGGCACCGCCCGCACCCCATAAGGAATGCGCGGCAGGGTCTTGAAAAAGGCGGGCAGCTTTTCATCGATCTGTTTGGCGATCCAGGCGGCCCTGTTCAGCAATTCCTGAGATGTTTGGGCATAAAATTGCGGATCAGTGCGCAGGAAAGCGAGAAAATCGGCAAAGCTGCCTTCAAAGCTCAGATCATCGATGATCACCTGCATCTCGGCGCGAATACGCGCCGCTTCATCCAAACCGATCTGATGAATTTCGGCTGCTGAAAGATCCAATGTGGTATAGGATCGGATGAGCATGGCATAATAATCTTCGCCATCGGGCAGGGCTGTGGCCCCCAATGTTTCGCGGGCGGCGGGGCTGTAATCTTCGACGAAAAAGCGATGCAGCGCCCCCAAGACGGGCAAAAGATCCTGCCTTAGAATGGCCTCGGCCTCGGCCCGCAGCCTTTTCTGATCCGCCGCCGTGATGCTGCCGGGCATCTGCGCGAAGGGTTTGTAAAAGGCGCTGTCTTCGGGCTTTTCCACTGCCAAAGCCGCAAAGCCGGGGGCAACATTGGGCAGAATGGCCCGGGGCATGGTAAAGCCATCCGCCATGCCCTGCCGCATATTGCCCATGCCTTGGGCGAAATAGGGGGCAAGCTTTGAAAGCCGCGCAAGATAGGCTTCATACTGCGCCAGAGTTTGAAACGGTATGGCTTCCACCGACATCACCGCCGCCGTATGAAAGCCGCTATCCGAGACAAAGGGAATCCGCCAGGGCCGATAGGCACCCCGATCAAGGCGCCCCCGCAGCAGATGCGCAAAAAGATCGGCATTAAGGCGATCCTCGGCATCCAGATCGCTGCGTGCAATCTCATCAAGCCGTTCGAGAAACTGGCGATCCTCGGCCAAAGCCGCCATCTGCGCCGCTTCTGATAGATCGGGAACCTCTGAATCCGCAGCCCTCACCCCGCGCTGGCTGGCCATGAAAGGCTGCCTTTGTAGCCGTGCCTGCCATTCATCGGCAAAAAGCTGATGCAGGGCTGTGGCCGCCGCATCCGGTTTCATCGCAGGCGTGGAAGGCTGGTTCGGGGCGGCTTGCCCGGCCTTCGCAGGCCCGCCCCCCCAAGAAGACAAGCCAAAAGCGGCAAACATAAAAAGCACCGGGATCAAGGCTTTGAAGCGAGGCATAGACCATTCCACAGTTGATTTTCAAAAAATCAGCTTGGCATATCCTTCATAAAAGCGATAGCCAGCAATCCAGATCGTCAAATTCGCGGAGCAGACTTTGGCGCTTGGCCAGCGCCTCTGCATCCTCGCCCCAGCGGGCCATCTGATGATCTTCATCCACCATGGCCGCAGCCCAAAATCCATCGCGATCCAGCCGCCCACAAACATAGGCCAGCCCTAAAACCACCGATCCGCTCAGGGTGGTGGCGCTATGAAGGGCCATCAGCCGATGATCATCCAATCCGGCGATCAACGCCCGCAAGGCCCCCAGCGCCTGTTCATCCTGCGCCACCGGGCTGACCCCGCAGGTAACGGCCAGCGAGATATGATGGGTGCTTTCGAGCCAGGAAAGCGGCGGGTTCCAATGGTCTTTCTGGGCAGCCACCAAAGACTCCGGAGCCTCGGCGCGATAGCAGGTGAGATCGGTGGCACCAAAAGCGGCGATCTCATCGATCACCGATGGGCGGCGGCCCTTGACCCGATCAAGGCTGCTGTTCAAAAAACGGGTGATGGGCATCTGCGCGGGATCGATGCGATCCCCCACGCTTTGCCATTCCGCCACAATGGCATCGGCCATGGCGGCGGTGGGGGCGATCAGATCGGCTTTCAATGGGGTTTTGACCGGGCGACCATCAAGGGCGATACAAAAGCCCGATCCTGCGGCCACTTTATCCGCCTGCCGGTAAAAGCGCTTGATTGCCGCCATCGGGTCTATGATCCGTTTTTTTCAGGGTGCTGCCGATAGCGGCGACGCTGATGCCTTTGCTGCTTGCGCCTTGTGGCCTGCTTTTTTTCATCCATTCCGCTTTCCACATGCACCCCAAACAGGCCCAGATGCCGGAAAGGCACCGCCCAGGCATCGCGCAGATATTGAAACCGCCGGGTGATCGCCGCCCCCAAACGGGCATTGGAAAAGCACATCACCATCAAAAGGGTTGCCGCCACCAGCAGCATCAGGATCAATGTCAGCACCGTAAAAAGGGCGGTGAGGATTTCATTCGATCCCACATAATCCATCTGATCCAGCACCACATAATCGAGCAGGGCAAAAAACAGAAACAACCCCGCAAGCTGGAGAAAATAAAATCGGCGCTTTGGTGGTTCCGGCGGTGTCATGCTGTGGCCTTTGCCAATAAATTGCTGATATCATGGGGTAGTTCATCCCCATTGCGGCTGATGGCATGGGCCCCTGCGGCCAGCAGATCGGCGGTCGCATGATAGCCCCATGAAACACCCAAGCCCCAGGCCCCTGCGGCCCGGGCCATCAGTATATCATAGCTTGTATCACCGATAAGGATGGTTTTTTCAGGGGCCATACCAGCTTCATCCATCGCCGCCAGAAGCATCGAGGGATGCGGTTTCGAGGGATGGGTATCCGCCGTTTGCAGGCTGATGAAATAATCCGCCAGATTATGGTGGGCGAGGATCGAATTGAGGCCCCGGATCGATTTTCCGGTGGCCACCGCCAATAAAACACCCTCATTCCGCAAATGATCGAGGGTGCTTTTGATGCCGGGATAAAGCGGTTCCTGCCGATGCCCATCTCTTGCCCGCAAATCCACAAAAGCCTGTTTATAGGCATCCGCCAAAAGCCCGGGCAAAGCCGGATCGGGATCGCGATCGGCCGTGATTTTGGCACCGCCCTGCAAAAGAGCGGTCATCGCTTCGGGCAAGGACAAACCCACGATCTGGCGGATCTGCGCATCCGAAGGGGCGGCCCGATCATTGGCGGCAAAAGCCATCCGCATGGCGCTGATGATTACATGCTGGCTATCCACCAGCGTTCCATCACAATCAAAAACAGCAAGCATCATTCACGCCTCATTCTTTATTCTTTTTCTGGGATCGCAGGCGGTCCCAATAGGCCAGCCTTTTGGCGATATCCCGCTCAAAGCCGCGCTCGGGCGGCTGGTAAAAACTTTGGCGCGGCAGATCATCGGGAAAACAATTCTGGCCGGAAAAGCCATCTTCATGATCATGATCATAAAGATAGCCCGCCCCATAGCCCAGATCCTTCATCATCTTGGTGGGGGCATTCATAAGATGCGCCGGGGGCATCAGCCCGCCATGATCGCGGGCCGCCTGCAGCGCCGCCTTCGAGGCTTTATAGGCGGCATTGGATTTTGGCGCGGTGGCCAGATAAAGCGCGGCTTCAAAAATCGCCAGTTCCCCTTCAGGGCTGCCCAGAAACTGATAGGCTTCTTTTGCCGCCAGGGCCTGCCTGAGCGCCTGCGGATCGGCCAGCCCCACATCCTCGCTGGCAAAGCGCACCAGTCTGCGCAGGATGAACAGGGGATTTTCCCCGGCGTCCAGTGCCCGGGCCAGCCAATAAAGGGCGGCATCCGCATCCGAACTGCGCAAGGATTTATGAAGGGCAGAGGCCAGATTATAATGCCCATCGCGATCTTTATCATGGCTGGGGGCACGCTTTTGCAAAAGGCTTGTGAGCGCATCGCCGTCCAATGGCTGATCGCCCCCCAGATCATGAAGGACTTCCACCTGATTGAGCAGCATCCGGCCATCGCCATCGGCCATGGCAATCAGCATATCGCGCGCGGCAGGCGTGAGCTGCAAAGGCTGGGGCAGATGGGCTTCGGCGCGGGCCAGCAGGGCCTGCAGGGCCACATCATCAAGGCGCTTTAGCTGCAAAACCTGCATCCGCGACAATAAAGCGCCATTGATTTCAAAGGACGGATTTTCCGTCGTCGCGCCGATCAGGGTCAGGGTACCATCCTCGACATAAGGGAGGAAGCTATCCTGCTGAGACCGGTTGAAGCGATGAATTTCATCCACAAACAGCAAGGTGGCCTGTCCCATCTGGCGATGATGACGGGCCGCTTCAAAAATTTTCTTGAGATCGGCAACACCCGATAAAATCGCAGAAATCTGCACGAACCGAAGCGCACCCATCGCCGCCAAAAGCCGGGCGATGGTGGTCTTACCCGTCCCCGGCGGGCCCCACAGAATGACCGAGCTGATGGTTGATCTGGCGATCATCCGACCAAGGGGGGCATCATCTGCCAAAAGATGATCCTGGCCTACCACGTCCCCTAACTGCTGCGGACGCAGGCGATCCGCCAAAGGTGCAGGTTTCGCGCCTGCCTCTGTCGCCGGATCCGCTCTGGCAAAAAGATCACTCACCCTGTCATCCCGCGACGCGGCACTCCGCAGAGCCGTTTTTGAAAACTGCACAATCAAGAAGCCGCCCATTGCGGCGCACCCGATAAACCCATTCCTCCCATGGCTGTTGGGTGATCGCAAGCAGATCGGCAACGGTTGTCATCGCCTCATTTTGCAGATTCATGATCTCGTCGCCGGGGCGAACATAGCCATAGCGTGCCGCCGGGCTGCGATTGGCAATCTCCAGCACGATCACCCCTTTGCGCATGGGATCAAGGCCCAATTCTTCGGCATAGCGGGGCGAGAGATTGCCGACCGTTATCCCTTGAAAGGGATGGCGACCATCCAGCCGGGTGATGCTGCGTTCCGGGGTTTCAGGCAGAAGCGCCAGAACCACCCGCTCCTCGATCCTTTGGCCATCGCGCAAAATGTCCAGCACCACCGCATCTCCCTCACCACGGGTGGCGGTGCGAAAGCGCAGACCATTTTCATCGATCACATCCTCGCCATCGATCTGCAAAATCACATCGCCGGGCAAAAGCCCCGCTTGATCGGCAGGCCCTTCGGGATAAAGCTCGCTGATCATCACCCCGCCGGGGCGATCAAGCCCCACGGCCGACGCCATATCAGCCGTCACCGGCTGACCCGCAATGCCAAGCCAGGGGCGGATGATTTCCCCCCCATCAAGGGCGGCCTTGATCACTGATCGCACCATCGAGGCTGGGATCGCAAATCCGATTCCGCTGGTATCGCCGGTGCGCGAGAAAATTGCCGTATTGATGCCCACCAGATCCCCGTTCAAACCCACCAGCGCCCCTCCGGAATTGCCAGGATTAACCGCCGCATCGGTTTGGATGAAAAAGCCATAATCGCTCACGCCGATCTGGGTGCGGGCCTTGGCCGAAACGATCCCCGCCGTCACCGTTTGGCCGATGCCGAAAGGATTGCCAATGGCCAGAACGATATCGCCCACCTCCGCATCATCGGCCTCGGCCAAGCGGGCAAAGGGCAAAGCCGCCCCGGCGGGATCGATCTGCAAAATGGCAAGATCGGTGCGGGCATCCGATAAAATCACCTCCGCCGTGAATTCCCGGCGATCGGCCAGCACCACCTTGATCACATCGGCATCGCCAATAACATGATGATTGGTAACGATCACCCCATTATCCCGCACGATGACCCCCGATCCCAAAGACCGTTCGATCCGCTCACGCGGGGCACCAAAGCTGAAATTATCGCCCATGAACCGGCGAAAAAAGGGATCGCTGAACACCGACCGCCGCGCCGCCACCTTGCGCGCCGTATAGATATTGACCACCGCAGGGGCAACATCGCGCACCACCGGAGCATAGGATAAAAGCACCTCGCCTTGCCCCGAAGGCACCCGACGATCAGGCCCATCAGGCATTTGTGCCCGGCTGCTCTGCCCCGCCAAAGCAGCCAGCACAAAAACGCAAGCGGCTATCAAAAAGCGTTTACGCCCAAAGCGTTGAGAGAGTGCGATCATGAATACGCCTTTCTTCGCGGATGTGGCTCAATTGGTTTTAGCAGCAATCACCATGGCGGCAAAAAGGAAAAAGCCCCTTCCCATGCGGGAAAGGGCGTCAACCAAAAGCGCGATCAAAAGACGGGGAGACAGCCACCCTCAGGCGGCATCTTCCATGTCATCATCGAGATGAACGGGCCCGGAGTCCTTGCCCTTGGCCTCTTCATTGCGATCCACCAATTCGATGATCGCCAAAGGGGCATTATCGCCTTTTCTGAAGCCTGCTTTCAGCACGCGCACATAACCGCCGGGGCGATCCGCATAGCGGGTGGCCAGTTCGGAAAAGATTTTCTCGACCAGACCTTCGCTTTGCAATTGCGCAATGGCGCGACGGCGATTGGCGAGGCCACCCTTTTTACCCAGGGTGATCAGCTTTTCCAGCACCGGGCGAAGCTCTTTCGCCTTGGGCAGGGTGGTGATGATCTGCTCATGCTTCACAAGGGCTTGTGACATATTCATGAACAGGGAACGGCGGTGGGACGAGGTCCGACCAAGCTTACGTCCGGCGTTACGATGCCGCATTGTCTCTCTCCTTGAACACCAGCCAGGCGGACCCTCACGGGCGCGATGGCGGCAAGATCAGTATTCGTTTTCCAGCTTTTTTGCCAGATCTTCAATATTTTCGGGTGGCCAGCCGGGCAATTCCATGCCCAGTTTCAGGCCCATCTGTGTCAACACTTCCTTGATTTCATTCAAGGACTTGCGACCAAAATTCGGGGTTCTCAGCATTTCTGCTTCGGTTTTCTGAACCAGATCGCCGATATAGACGATATTGTCGTTCTTCAGGCAATTCGCCGACCGGACCGACAATTCAAGCTCATCCACCTTGCGCAGATAATTGCGATTGAACAGCGGCTCTTCTTCTTCACGACGCTCTTCAACCTGACGCGGCTCTTCAAAATTGATGAAAAGCTGCAACTGATCTTGCAGGATGCGGGCGGCAAAGGCCACCGCATCTTCGGGGCTGACCGTGCCATCGGTTTCGATTTCCATGATCAGCTTATCATAATCAAGAATTTGCCCTTCACGGGTATTCTCAACCTTATAAGCCACGCGCTTGATCGGCGAGAACAAGGCATCGATGGGGATAAGACCAATGGGCGCATCTTCAGGGCGGTTGCGATCGGCGGGCACATAGCCTTTGCCGGATTCAACCGTGAATTCCATGTTCAGCGTCGCCCCTTCATCAAGGGTGCAGATCACCAGATCCTTGTCGAGAATATCAACGCCTGCCACTTCGGAAATCTGGCCAGCGCGCACTTCGCCGGGACCGGTGGCGGTCAGATGCAGCCGCTTGGGCTGTTCGGCCTGCATGCGAATGGCCATCTGCTTGACGTTCAGGACAATGTCGGTGACATCCTCACGCACACCCGGGATCGATGAGAATTCGTGCAAAATCCCCTCAACCTGAATGCTGGTAACAGCGCCGCCCTGCAAGGACGACAGCAACACCCGGCGCAGGGCATTGCCCAAAGTCATCCCAAAGCCACGTTCCAGCGGCTCGGCCACAACCTTGGCGCGGCGTTTGGGGTCCGCACTGGGGGTGATCTCGAGCGCACTCGGCTTGATCAGTTCATGCCAGTTCTTCTGAATCACGCTAACATCCTCGCCCTTGCAAAAAGGCCATAACAAGGCGCCAAGCGCCGGTCGCGGTTCCACCCTTTATCCGCCCTGAAGGGCAAGGCCGAACCGCATGATCAGTCTTCAGACGCGGCGACGCTTCGGTGGCCGGCATCCATTATGTGGGATGGGGGTTACATCCCGGATCGCAGTGATGGTGAAACCAATCGACTGCAAGGCGCGCAGGGCCGATTCACGACCCGAACCGGGGCCTTTCACTTCCACTTCAACAATGTTCATGCCATGCTCGGCGGCTTTCTTGCCGGCATCTTCAGCGGCAACCTGGGCAGCATAGGGCGTGGATTTCCGCGACCCTTTAAAGCCCATCATGCCCGCACTGGACCAGGAAATAACATTCCCCTGCGCATCCGTGATGCTGATCATGGTATTATTGAATGACGCATTCACATGAACAACACCGCTGGTGATGTTCTTGCGCTCACGACGCTTAATCCGTGTTGGTTCTTTCGCCATTGTCTCAATTCGTCCTTCAGCGATACGGGGCAGCCCCTGAAGACCGGCAGATATGCCAGATCAGGAACCGTATTATTTCTTCTTGCCAGCAATCGGCTTGGCTTTGCCCTTGCGCGTCCGCGCATTGGTGTGGGTCCGCTGACCACGCACCGGCAAGCCACGGCGATGACGCAGGCCACGATAGGTGGCAAGATCCATCAACCGCTTGATATTCATGGCCACTTCACGACGCAGATCGCCTTCGACGACGAATTCACTATCGATCAGTTCACGAATCTGAATGACTTCCGCGTCCGTCAGCTGATGAACCCGGCGTTCTATTGGAAAGCCAAGCTTGCCACAAATATCACGCGCCTTGGTCCGACCAATGCCGTGAATATAGGTCAAGGCAATCTCGACCCGCTTGTTCGTTGGAATGTTAACGCCTGCAATACGCGCCACGACCTAACTCCTCGTCACCGTTTTCAAACGGTCTGTTGTCTCGAATCATCCGCCCGCCGAAGCGCGCGATTATATGAATCGAATGGCCATAGTCAACCATTCCGATTCTGTGAAAGCCACAAACTCCGGTGGATGGCTTTTTTCCCTTGCCAAATTGGCAAAGGCCTAAAGCCTCAAACCCCCAAAGCCTCGTCTATTGTCCGCGCAACCGCATCGATCGATTGTTCGCCATCGACCTGCAAAAGAACGCCTTTCTCCTGATAATAAGGGAGAAGAGGTTCCGTTTGCTTCTTATAGGCATCGAGCCGTGTGCGCACGGTTTCAGCATTATCGTCATCCCTGCGGATGAAATCGGTGGAGCCGCATTGATCGCACACGCCAGCTTGTGCCGGTTTCTTAAAGCGATCATGATAGCCTGCACCGCATTTCGCACAGGCATAGCGCCCGGCGACCCGCTCTACAAGGATTGAATCCGGGACTGTCACCTCGATCACGGCATCAAGCTTACGGCCGATGTCTGAAAGCATCACATCCAAAGCTTCGGCCTGTGCCACCGTCCGAGGAAACCCATCGAGCAAAAAGCCTGTGGCGCAATCATCTTCCTGAATGCGATCAGCAATGATCTGCACAACGAGATCGTCACTCACCAATTTGCCGGCATCCATGGCTTCTTTCGCCAAACGCCCGACTCTGGTTTCATTTTTCACCGCAGCCCGCAACATATCGCCGGTGCTGAGCTGTTTTAAACCATGATCCGCCTGCAAACGCTGGGCCTGGGTACCCTTGCCCGCCCCCGGCGGTCCAAGAAGAATGACGATCATCGACGCCCCCCCTTCAATCTCGACTTCTTGATCAGACCTTCATACTGGTGCGCCATCAGATGCGAATGAATCTGCCCCACGGTATCCATGGTCACGCTGACCACGATCAAAAGGCTGGTTCCACCCAGATAAAAGGGAATCGAATATTGCGATATCAGAATTTCCGGAATCACACACACGATGGCGAGATAGATCGAACCGATCACGGTCAAACGGGTGAGGACATGATCGAGATATTCCGCCGTGCGTTGGCCGGGCCGGATCCCGGGCACAAAGCCGCCATGCTTTTTCAGATTATCCGCAGTTTCCTCAGGATTGAACACGATCGCGGTATAGAAGAAGGCAAAGAAAATGATCCCCGCCGTATAAAGCGCGATATAAAGCGGCTGCCCATGGCCGAGAAGGGATGTCACCATGGTCATCCATTCCGGCCCGCCTTCGGCTGAAAAGCCCGCGATGGTCATCGGCAAAAGCAGCAGCGAACTGGCAAAAATCGGCGGAATAACGCCCGCCGTATTGAGCTTCATCGGCAGATGCGAGGTATCGCCCTGAAACATCCGGTTGCCCATCTGGCGCTTGGGATATTGTACCGTCACCCGGCGTTGGGCGCGTTCCATGAAAACAATGCCATAAATCAGCCCCACAACCCCCAAAAGCAGCAAAACGATGGCGGCGGGAGACAACAGCCCTTGTTCCCCAAGGGACAAAGCCTGACCCAGCGCCCGGGGCAATTCAGCCACAATCCCGGCAAAGATGATCAGGGAAATCCCGTTACCAACACCGCGCGCAGTGATCTGCTCACCGAGCCACATCAGGAACATGGTGCCGCCCACCAGCGTGATCACCGTGGCGATGCGGAAAAACATCCCGGGATCAAGTACCACATTCTGGGCCTCCAGCGCCATGGCAAGGCCATAGCCCTGAACCGCCGTGAGGACCACGGTTCCATAGCGGGTATATTGATTGATCTTCTTGCGCCCGGTTTCGCCTTCTTTTTTCAAGGCAGCCATCGAGGGCGACATCGAGGTCAGAAGCTGCATGATGATCGATGCCGAGATATAAGGCATGATATTCAGGGCAACGATCGACATTCTTTGCAAGGCACCGCCGGAGAACATGTTGAACATATCAAGCATGCCGCCCTGGGTGCGCTGGAAGAACTGCGACAGCGAAATCGGATCGATCCCCGGCAGGGGCACATAGGTCAAAAGCCGATAAACAATCAGCGCGCCCAAGGTAAACCACAGGCGCTTTTTCAGTTCCTCGGCCTTCGCAAAGGATTTGAAATTCAGATTGGCAGCAAGTTGCTCAGCGGCCGATGCCATCAGGATCTCCGACTACTCAAAAAAAGCGGACGCCCCTTCAAGAGGCGTCGGCATGATCAGACTTAAGCGCTGGCTTTGCTGGCAGGTCCGGTCAAGGTCACCGTTCCGCCCGCTTTTTCCACCGCTTCCACCGCCGCTTTTGAAGCGCCGGCGACCGTGAGGGTAAGCTTGGCGGTCAGTGTGCCCTTGGCGAGCAGGCGCAGGCCGTCTTTTTCCTTGCGGGCAACACCGGCGGCAACCAGGGCATCCTCATCAAGCGCGCCTTTGGGGTCGAGCTTGCCGGCATCGATGGCTTTTTGCAAACGACCCAGATTGACCACGCCATATTCCTTGCCAAACAGCATGGTAAACCCACGCTTTGGCAGGCGCATATGGATCGGCATCTGGCCGCCTTCAAAGCCCTTCACGGAATAGCCCGAGCGCGATTTCGCACCCTTCACACCCCGACCGGCGGTTTTACCCTTGCCCGATCCAATACCCCGGCCGACCCGCATCCGTTCCTTGCGGGCACCGGTATTATCTCTCAAATCATTCAAACGCATGACGTACCCTTATCACCGGTATTGTCCCGGCTTTCGTGACAGCCTCACTGATTCTCGACACGAACCAGATGCGACACTTTTGCAATCATTCCCCGTACCGCTGGTGTATCTTCCAGCTCACGGGTGCGATTCAGCTTGTTCAACCCCAGGCCGACCAGCGTTGCGCGCTGATCTTCTTTACGGCGAATGGGGCTGCCGGTCTGGGTGACCGTGACCGTTTTGGCCTTTGCCATCTGCTCTTACTCCGCGCTACCGGCAGAAAGCGAAACCTCACCCCCGCCGCTATGTTCGACAGTCGCACGCCGCGAGACGATCTCACCCACCTTTTTGCCGCGCTTGGCCGCAATCTGCCGGGGGCTGACCTGCTCTTTCAGGGCATCGAAGGTGGCTCGCACCATATTATAGGGATTGGACGTGCCCGTAGATTTGGCCACAATATCCTGAACCCCTAAGCTTTCAAAAACAGCGCGCATCGGGCCGCCGGCAATGATGCCGGTCCCCTGGGTTGCTGATCTGATCAGCACCTTGCCCGCCCCATGATGACCGAAGCTGTCATGATGCAGGGTCCGGCCTTCCCGCAGGGGAACGCGGACCATCGATTTCTTTGCGGATTCCGTCGCTTTACGGATCGCTTCCGGGACTTCCCGGGCCTTGCCTTGGCCAAAGCCAACGCGGCCTTTGCCGTCACCAACCACCACCAGGGCTGCGAAACCGAAACGTCGGCCGCCTTTCACCACCTTGGCGACACGGTTGATATGAACGAGTTTCTCAACGAACTCGCTGTCTTCGCGCTCAAACCGATCAGGGCGTGCCATCGCCTATTCCTCTCAAATCCAGTATCAAAGCGGCGGATCAGAAATCCAAACCGCCTTCGCGGGCCGCATCAGCAAGGGCTTTGACACGCCCATGATAAATAAAGCCACCACGATCGAAAACAACCTGCGTCACACCAGCCTTCACGGCCCGTTCCGCAATCAGCTTGCCCACCTTTTCAGCGGCATCCCGGTTTCCCCCGGATGTGCTTTTCAGGCTGGCATCCAATGTGGAGGCCGCAGCAAGCGTTTCACCCTTCGCATCATCGATGATCTGGGCATAAATATTCTTTGACGACCGATGCACCGACAGGCGCGGACGGCCACCGCTTTTCTTACGCAGCTGAGCGCGTGTCCGCAATCCCCGCCGCTTAAACAAATCTTTGTTCTGAGCCATCTTGAGCACCTGTTACTTCTTCTTGCCTTCCTTGCGGAAGATATACTCGCCCGAATACCGCACACCCTTGCCCTTATAGGGTTCCGGCTTGCGATAAGAACGAATGACAGCAGCCACCTGACCGACCTTTTGCTTGTCGGTGCCGGAAATGACGACAGTCGTCTGATCCGGCGTTACGATATTCACACCCTCGGGGATGGGAAAATCGATATCATGGCTGTAACCAAGCTGAAGATTGAGCGCCGATCCCTTGACCTGGGCACGATAACCCACGCCGGTGATTTCAAGCTTTTTCTCAAAGCCCTTGCTCACCCCTTCAATCAGGTTCGAGACCAGAGTGCGCTGCATCCCCCACATGGAGCGAGCCCGCTTGCTGTCATCCTTCGGCTTCACTGAAACCATATTGTCTTCCAGCGTGACGCTCACCTCGGAAACGAGGGGGGCGGCCAGCTCACCTTTCGGGCCCTTCACGGAGACGGCGCTTTCCTGAAGCGATACCGTGACACCGGAAGGAACTTCGATCGGTCTTTTTCCGATACGCGACATGTTTCTTTCCTATCCTCGAGCCAGCCCTAGAAGACCGTGCAAATCACTTCGCCGCCCACATTCTGATCCCGTGCTTCGGCATCAGACAAAACACCCTTCGGTGTGGAGACGATCGAGATGCCCAGGCCATTCGCAACGCGGGGAAGCTCTGTAACACCGGAATAAATCCGACGCCCGGGCTTTGACACACGCTGGATCGACCGGATCACCGGGTCACCTTCATGATATTTGAGGCGAATCCGCAACTCGGCTTTGTTATTGTCCAGATCGGCCCGTTCATAGCCGAGAATGAAGCCCTCGCGCTGCAGCACATCCAGCACGCGCTGACGCTGCTTTGAAGCGGGGGCCAAAATCTCATCCTTGCGGGCCTGAAGCCCATTTCGGATGCGGGTAAGCATATCACCCAATGGATCTGTCATAGACATGGGGTGCCCTCCTTACCAACTCGACTTCACGACACCGGGAAGCTGACCGGTTGAGGCCAGATCACGAAGCGCGATGCGGGAAATTCTGAACTTGCGATAATAGGCGCGGGGACGACCCGTCACCTCACAGCGGTTACGCACCCGCGTTGGGGCCGAATTCCGCGGCAGCTCAGCCAGTTGGAGACGCGCGATAAAGCGCTCTTCCTCAGGCAGCGACCGGTCTTCGGAGATCGCCTTCAGCCGTGCACGCTTTGCAGCGTACTTCTTTACAAGCGTCTTGCGATGCTCGTTCTTTTCAATGGCGCTCTTCTTAGCCATGTGCTCTACCCACCCGGCTCAGATCTGCGTGAACGGCATGTCAAAACCACGAAGAAGCTCACGCGCTTCATCATCGGTCTTGGCCGTCGTGCAGATGATAATGTCCATTCCCCGTACGTGATCAACCTGG
Source organism: Iodidimonas nitroreducens (assembly GCA_000710935.1). Lineage (GTDB taxonomy): Bacteria > Pseudomonadota > Alphaproteobacteria > Sphingomonadales > Rhodothalassiaceae > Iodidimonas > Iodidimonas nitroreducens. The sequence goes on from BAYV01000008.1 coordinate 73,100, forward strand.
TCATAGCTGATCTCGGGAAACACGATTTGCTCTTTCAGGCCCATGGCAAAATTGCCCCGGCCGTCAAAGCTCTTGGGATTGACCCCACGGAAATCTCGCACCCGCGGAAGGGCAACTGTTACCAGACGATCCAGAAACTCATACATGCGTTGCGCACGCAAAGTCACCTTCACACCAATCGGCATGCCTTCACGCAGCTTGAAACCGGCGATCGATTTCTTGGCGTGGGTGACAACCGGCTTTTGCCCGGAAATCGCGGTGATTTCCTGAACCACCTTATTGATGCGCTTGGAATCACCCACCGCATCGCCAACACCCACATTGATCACGATCTTATCGAGCCGGGGAACTTCAAGCGGATTTTTATAGCCGAATTTTTCCTGAAGCTGCTTGCGCACCTCGTCATAACGACCGCGCATGCGTGGCGTATAGGATTGTGCCTCAGCCATCGATTGTCTCCCCGGACTTTTTCGCCACACGAACCTTGCGGCCGCCGTCGAGAATTTTGAAACCAACCCGTGTCGGGCTGCCATCCTTGGGATCTTCAATGGCCAGATTCGAAAGCGCAATCGGCGCTTCCATCTGCTCGATACCGCCCGGCCCGGTTTGGGTGGGTTTCTTATGTTTGGTGACCATATTGACGCCCTGGACAACCGCACGGCCTTCCGTGGGGATCACTTGCGTGATCTCGCCCCGTTTGCCTTTATCGCGCCCGGCAAGAACGACGACCTTGTCGCCTTTTCTCAATTTCGCAGCCATCACAACACCTCCGGAGCAAGCGATATGATTTTCATATGCTTGCTGGCACGCAGCTCGCGCACGACCGGGCCGAAAATACGGGTCCCGATCGGTTCGCCCTGCTTGTTGATCAGGACGGCGGCATTGCGATCAAAGCGGATGGCGGAGCCGTCGGCGCGACGGACTTCCTTGGCAGTGCGAACGACGACGGCACGATGCACGTCACCCTTCTTCACACGCCCCCGTGGAATGGCTTCCTTAATGGAAACCACAATCACGTCACCAACGCCGGCGGTCTTTTTCTTGGAACCGCCCAGCACTTTGATGCACTGCACCCTCTTGGCGCCGGAATTATCGGCAACATCGAGGTTCGTTTGCATCTGGATCATGGATTCAAACCTTCAAAAGTGATGTCATCACGCCCAAAGCGATCAGACCGTTTCAACATGCTCGCCGCCAATGACGCGCCAGCATTTGTTTTTGGAGATCGGGCGGCATTCTTCAATGCGTACCCGGTCACCCGATTTCCATTCGTTCTTTTCATCATGCGCCTGATATTTTTTCGTGCGGCGCACGATCTTACCCAAGAGGGCATGCTTAAAGCGCCTTTCGACAGAAACCACAACGGTTTTGTTTGTCAGGTCGCTAACAACAGTGCCCAGCAATATGCGTTTCGGCATGACCGATCCTTCTCAACCTACCTAAATGGCTCAGGCTGCGCTGCTTTCGCCGAGAATCGTTTTGATTCTGGCGATATCGCGACGCACCTGGCGCATCCGCGCTGTATTTTCCATCTGGCCCGCGGCCGCCTGGAAACGCAGATTAAACTGTTCTTTCTTCAGCGTGCCGAGCTCAGAGGTGAGTTCGTCAGCCGTTTTTGCTCTATAGTCCGCAGCTTTCATAGCTCACGTCTCCTCAATGGTCGGCTTAAAGCTGACGCATAACGAATTTAGTGCCGATCGGCAGCTTGGAAGCCGCCCGTTCAAACGCGCCGCGGGCCAGATCTTCTGGCACCCCTTCAAGCTCGAACATGATACGGCCGGGCTTGATCCGGGCGGCCCAGAATTCAGGAGCCCCCTTCCCTTTACCCATACGCACTTCGGTCGGCTTCTTGGAAACCGGCACATCCGGGAAAACGCGAATCCAAACCTTACCTGCACGCTTGATATGCCGGGTCATCGCCCGACGTGCAGCTTCGATCTGACGCGCTGTAATACGCCCCGGCTGCGTCGCTTTCAACCCATAAGAGCCGAAATCCAGATTTGATCCGCCTTTTGCCAGGCCTTTGATACGGCCCTTATGCGCTTTGCGGAATTTTGTTCTCTTCGGCTGCAGCATGATGCTTTACCCTCAAACTCTTGGTCGTTATCAGCGACGCCCACCGGCATTCGCTGTCTGTGTGTCCTGATGGCGCTTTTCCTGAGCATAGGGATCATGTTCCATGATTTCTCCCTTAAACACCCAGACCTTGATCCCGCAGATGCCATAGGCCGTCTTGGCCCGGGCTGTGCCATAATCGATATCGGCCCGCAAGGTGTGAAGCGGCACGCGCCCTTCACGATACCATTCGGTCCGCGCGATTTCAGCACCGCCCAAACGACCGCCCGCATTAACGCGAATACCCAAAGCGCCCAAACGCATCGCCGATTGCACCGCCCGCTTCATGGCGCGACGGAATGCCACCCGCCGTTCAAGCTGTTGGGCTATGCCTTCAGCAATCAGGGTGGCATCGATTTCCGGCTTACGGATTTCAACGATGTTCAGCGTCGTTTCCTGACCCGTCAGCGCACAAAGCTCAAGACGGAGCTTATCGATATCTGCACCCTTTTTGCCGATGATCACACCCGGACGCGCGGAATACACCGTGACCCGGGGCTTTTTGGCAGGGCGTTCGATAATCACCCGGCTGACCCCGGCCTGGGCCAGACGATCCTTGATATACTCACGGATCTTCAGATCTTCATGCAGCAATTTGCCATATTCACCGCGATCCGCATACCAGCGCGAATCCCATGTCCGGTTGACGCCAAGGCGCAGACCGATCGGATTGACCTTGTGACCCATCCTTATTTCTCCTCAACTTCGCGGACAACGATCCGAAGCCGGCTGAAGGGCTTCAAAATCTTGCCGACACGACCGCGGGCACGGGCGCGAAATCTTTTCATGACCAGCGATTTGCCCACGCTTGCCTCGGCGACCACAAGCTGATCGACATCGAGATTGTGATTGTTCTCGGCATTGGCCACAGCCGATTCGAGAACCTTGCGCACCTGCTCGGCGGCACCCCGGCGGTTAAAGCGCAGGGATGCCAGCGCCTTTTCAACCGGTAAGCCTCGGATGGTTTCCGCCACCAGATTGAGCTTTTGTGGTGAACCGCGGAGCATATTGCCCACGGCCAGCGCCTCATTATCGGAAACGCGGCGCGGATTGACTTGCTTACCCACGATTACTTCCTCTTCGCCTTCTTGTCCGCCGCATGACCATAATAGGTCCGCGTCGGCGCAAATTCACCAAGCTTATGACCAACCATCTCTTCCGTAACGTAAACCGGTACGAACTTCTGACCGTTATAAACATTAAAGGTGAGGCCAACGAATTGCGGCATGATGGTGGACCGGCGCGACCAGGTTTTAATCACCTGCTTCTTGCCGGCATCCTGCATTTCCTCTGCCTTTTTGAGCAGAGAAAGTTCCACAAACGGGCCTTTCCAAACAGAACGTGCCATTTCAATCGGCCCCCTTACCGTTTCTTCTTACGGTCATGTCGTGACCGCACGATGTACTTATCAGTGGCCTTGTTCGACCGTGTTTTCGCACCCTTGGTCGGCTTGCCCCACGGGGTGACCGGATGACGGCCTCCCGATGTGCGGCCTTCACCACCACCATGAGGATGATCCACCGGGTTCATCACAACACCACGCACGGACGGACGCTTGCCAAGCCAGCGATTGCGACCGGCTTTCGCCAGGGTCTCATTCTGCTTGTCGGGATTGGAAACCGCGCCCACTGTTGCCATGCATTCGGCCCGCACCTTGCGCTGCTCACCGGATGTCAGGCGCAGAATGGCATAGCCCTGATCACGACCGACGAGCTGCACATAAGTCCCGGCAGCTCGGGCGATCTTGCCACCCGCACCGGCTTTCAGCTCGACATTATGAACGATGGTACCAACCGGAACCGATGACAAGGGCATGGCATTGCCGGGCTTTACATCGGTTTTGCTGCCGGCCACGATCTTGTCACCCGCAGCCAAACGCTGAGGCGCAATGATATAGGCCTGTTCACCATCCTCATAGGTGATGAGGGCAATGAAAGCCGACCGATTGGGATCATATTCCAACCGCTCAACAGTGGCTTCCATATCCCATTTCCGACGCTTGAAATCGATGATGCGATAGGTCCGCTTATGACCACCACCCCGACGCCGCGCGGTGATTCGGCCATTATTGTTCCGGCCACCCTTTTTGCTCAGACCTTCGGTCAATTTCTTGACCGGCGCGCCTTTATGAAGCTGCGAGCGATCAACCAGAACGAGGCCGCGCTGGCTGGGGGTCACCGGCTTATATTGTTTCAATGCCATTTGTTCAGATCCCCGTCGTCACATCGATGCTATGGCCCTCAACAAGGGTCACCATCGCTTTTCTCACATCAGGGCGACGCCCGGGAATACCCCGGAAGCGCTTGGTTTTACCCTTTGCAACCAGTGTATTGACCTTCTTCACCTTGACATCGAACAGCGCTTCCACGGCCGCCTTGATCTCGGGCTTGGTGGCGCTGGGGGCAACAATGAATGTCACCTGATTATATTCTGCACCCAATGTCGCCTTTTCGGTGATCACGGGACGCAAGATCACGTCATAATGCTTGTGGCCGGTCATTTCAGCCTCTCGCCAAGTTTTTCGAGGGCGGCTTTGGTCAGGACCAGCGTGTCGCGACGAAGAATGTCGTACACATTGGCACCCTGGCTGGGCAGCACATCGATGTTGGGAATGTTGGCAGCAGCGCGCCGCACATTCGCATCAATTTCGGAACCGTCAATGAAGAGCGCATTGGCAAGGCCAAGCTTGCTGAGCTTTTCCAGAAAGCTCTTGGTCTTTGCCTCGTCCAGTGCCAGCGTGTCAAGGATCACCAGACGACCCTCGGCCTGCTTGGCGCTGAGCGCGGTTTTCAAACCCAGCTTGCGCACTTTTTTGGGCAAAGAAAAGCCGTGATCCCGGGGAATCGGCCCGAAAGCGCGACCACCCCCACGGAACAGATTGGCGCGGCGATTGCCATGGCGGGCATTGCCGGAGCCTTTCTGATTATAGGCCTTCTTGCCGGTGGCCGTCACATCCGAGCGGAACTGAACCGCATGGGTGCCGGCCCGGCGCTTGGCAAGCTGCCAATTGACGATACGGTGAAGGATGTCGGCACGGGCTTCCAATGCGAAAATCGCATCATCAAGCTCGATCGAGCCCGCCTTTTCGGCATCCAAAGTCAAGACGTCGGCTTTCATTGCACTATTCCTTCGTCTCGTGATCAGCAGACACCGGTTCGGCCTCAACCGTCGGCGCCGCATCGGTGGCTGGAGCGGCCTGTGCATTGGCAACGGCCTTGATGGCGGCAGGGCGCGGCGCATTCTCGGGCAGCGGGAATTTTTCCGCATCCGAAACGAGAATCCACGAGCCCTTGGCACCCGGTACGGCACCGCGAACGAGGATCAGGCCCTCTTCGGCGCGCACATCCACCACTTCGAGATTTTGCGTGGTCACCCGCTCATCGCCCATATGACCGGCCATCTTCTTACCCTTGAAAACCTTTCCAGGGTCCTGGCACTGGCCAATCGAGCCATGACTACGATGCGAGATAGACACACCATGCGAAGCGCGAAGACCGCCGAAATTGTGCCGTTTCATGGCACCGGCAAATCCCTTGCCCTTGCTGTTCCCGCTCACATCCACTTTCTGGCCGGGCACAAAATGCTCAACAGAAAGAGTGGCTCCCACATCGATCAGATTATCATCCGATACGCGGAATTCGACGAGACGCATCTTAGGCTCGACTTCGGCTTTGGCGAAGTGCCCGCGCATCGGCGCAGACACATTCTTTACTTTTGCTTTGCCCGCACCAAGCTGAACGGCTGTGTAGCCATCCCGATCGGTGGTGCGCTGCGAGACAACCTGGCAATCTTCGATCTGCAGAACCGTCACGGGGACGTGCCGTCCGGCGTCATCGAAAATGCGGGTCATGCCCATTTTTTTTGCTATCAATCCGGTGCGCATTGCTGCTTACCCCTGCAGCTTGATCTCGACGTCCACACCCGCCGAAAGATCCAGCTTCATGAGTGCGTCCACCGTCTGCGGCGTGGGATCGATAATATCGAGGAGGCGTTTGTGGGTCCGCACCTCGAACTGCTCGCGCGACTTCTTATCGATGTGCGGCGAGCGCAGAACGGTAAACTTCTCGATTCGCGTCGGCATGGGGATCGGCCCCAAAACCAATGCGCCTGTCCGCTTGGCGGTGTTCGCGATTTCCCCCGAAGCCTGATCCAGGATTCGGTGATCGAACGCCTTCAATCGGATGCGTATATTTTGCGCTTCCATTATTTTGTCTTTCTCAACCGCATTTGCTGCGGATCTATCTTCAATTCAGGCGATGATCAATCAGGCAACGATCGACGCAACAACGCCGGCACCCACCGTGCGACCACCTTCGCGGATCGCGAATCGCAGGCCTTCATCCATGGCAATCGGCGCAATCAATTCAACACCAATCGTCACATTATCACCCGGCATCACCATTTCCGTGCCCTCAGGCAAGGTCACCGTCCCCGTCACATCCGTCGTCCGGAAGTAAAACTGCGGACGATAATTGGCAAAAAACGGCGTGTGGCGGCCCCCTTCTTCCTTCGTCAGAATATAGGTCTCCGCATTGAACTTCGTGTGCGGCGTGATCGAACCCGGCTTCGCCAGAACCTGACCCCGCTCAACATCATCCCGGCCAATCCCGCGCAGCAACGCGCCGATATTGTCACCAGCCTGACCCTGATCAAGCAGCTTGCGGAACATCTCAACACCCGTCACCGTCGTCTTCCGGGTCGTCGTGATCCCAACAATCTCAACTTCTTCGCCAACCTTCACAATGCCCGTCTCAACACGGCCCGTCACAACCGTCCCACGGCCCGAAATCGAAAACACATCTTCAATCGGCATCAAAAACGGCTTGTCAATCGGACGCTCAGGCGTCGGAATATAGCGATCAACTTCCGCCATCAATTCCAGAATCTTCGTCGCACCAATCTCAGGCGTCTTGTCTTCCAAAGCCGCAAGCGCCGAGCCCGAAACAATCGGAATATCATCACCAGGAAATTCATAGGCGCTCAAAAGCTCACGAATCTCAAGCTCAACAAGCTCCAAAAGCTCTTCATCGTCAACCTGATCAACCTTGTTCAAGAAAACAACGAGCGAAGGAACACCAACCTGACGCGCCAGCAGAATATGCTCGCGCGTTTGCGGCATCGGGCCATCCGCAGCCGAAACAACCAGAATCGCTCCATCCATCTGCGCCGCACCCGTGATCATGTTCTTCACATAATCCGCATGGCCCGGGCAATCCACATGCGCATAGTGACGGTTTTCCGTCTCATATTCCACATGCGAGGTCGAAATCGTGATCCCACGCTCCCGCTCCTCTGGCGCCTTATCAATATTCGCATAATCCGTGAACGTCGCGCCGCCCGTCAGCGCCAAAACCTTCGTAATCGCCGCCGTCAGGGTCGTCTTGCCATGGTCAACATGGCCAATCGTCCCAATGTTCACATGCGGCTTGTTCCGCTCAAATTTCGCCTTCGCCATTTCCTGGTCCTTTATATTTTGCCAGAGGCACCGGAGCAAATCCCCGGCGCATGAACAGGTCTTCTTGCTAATCAGCCAGCAAGCTTGGCTTTCACTTCTTCGGCCACTGCATTCGGCACATCATCATAATGGCTGAACTGCATGGTGTATTGAGCCCGGCCCTGACTGAACGAGCGGAGCTGGTTCACATAGCCGAACATATTGGCCAGCGGCACAACCGCTGTCACAACCTGGGCCACGCCACGGGCTTCAGTTCCCTGAATTTGACCGCGACGGGAATTCAGATCGCCGATCACGTCGCCCATATATTCTTCAGGCGTAACGACCTCGACCTTCATCATGGGTTCAAGCAGCTTGATCCCGGCTTTCGCTGCCGCTTCGCGCAAAGCAGCACGACCGGCGATTTCAAAGGCGAGAACGCTGGAATCGACATCATGGTATGCCCCATCAATGAGCCGCACCTTGAAATCGATGATCGGGAAGCCGATCAGCGCCCCGGATTCGGCAACATCCTTGATGCCTTTTTCAACACCGGGAATATATTCCCGAGGCACATTGCCGCCCTTGATTTCATCAGAGAATTCAAGACCATCGCCCCGCTCACCGGGAGAAACAACAATCTTGATCCGGGCAAACTGACCCGAGCCACCCGATTGCTTCTTGTGCGTATAGTCAATCTCGATTTCACGGGCAAAGGTTTCACGATAAGCCACCTGGGGCGCGCCCACATTGGCTTCAACCTTGAATTCCCGCTTCATGCGATCGACCAGAATATCGAGATGCAATTCGCCCATGCCCGCAATCACGGTCTGGCCCGATTCCTCATCGGAGCGAACGCGGAAGCTGGGATCTTCGGCAGCCAGACGATGGAGAGCGATCCCCATCTTTTCCTGATCGGCTTTTGATTTCGGCTCCACGGCCACGGAAATCACCGGATCGGGGAATTCCATACGCTCGAGAATGATCGGGGCATTGGCCGCACAGAGCGTATCGCCGGTGGTGGTATCTTTCAAACCAGCCAAAGCCACGATATCGCCCGCATAGGCATCTTCCAGTTCCTCACGGGAATTGGCATGCATCAACAGCATCCGGCCGATTTTTTCCTTCTTACCCTTCACCGTATTGGTGACCTGATCAGCGCGGCTCAGCTTACCGGAATAAATCCGGGCAAAGGTGAGGGTGCCCACGAAAGGATCGTTCATGATCTTGAAAGCAAGGGCCGAGAAGGGCTCTTCGTCGCTGGATTTCCGCTCCATGTGCTTTTCGGCATCATCAACCGAAACGCCCTTGATCGCGGGGACTTCGGTGGGAGCCGGAAGATAATCGACCACCGCATCCAAAAGCGCCTGCACGCCCTTGTTCTTGAAAGCCGAGCCACACAGAACCGGAACGAAATTGAGACCGATGGTGCCTTTGCGAATGGCCGCTTTCAATTCGGCTTCGCTGGGCTCTTCGCCTTCCAGGTATTTTTCCATCAAGGCTTCATCAACCTCAACGGCGGTTTCGATCATTTCCTGACGCGCCAGTTCGCAATCGTCTTTCATGTCAGCTGGAATATCGGCGACATCCCATTCTGCACCCAAAGATTCATCGTGCCAGATAAAGGCTTTCATGGTCAGAAGATCGACGAGGCCGACAAATTCCGATTCGGCACCGATGGGCATGTGAATGACCAGAGGCACGGCGCCCAAACGGGTTTTCATCATATCAACGCAGCGCGAGAAATTCGCCCCCATGCGGTCCATCTTATTGACGAAACACATCCGCGGGACTTTGTATTTATCAGCCTGCCGCCACACGGTTTCCGACTGTGGCTCAACACCGGCAACCGAATCGAACACCGCAACCGCACCATCCAGAACCCGCAAGGACCGCTCGACTTCAATGGTGAAATCCACGTGGCCCGGGGTGTCGATGATATTGATCCGGTGATCTTTCCAAAAACAGGTGGTGGCAGCAGAGGTGATCGTGATGCCACGCTCTTGTTCCTGCTCCATCCAATCCATGGTCGCCGAACCTTCATGCACTTCGCCGATCTTGTGGGAACGGCCCGTGTAATAAAGGATGCGTTCGGTCGTCGTGGTCTTGCCGGCATCGATGTGGGCCATGATGCCGATATTGCGATACCGAAGAAGGGGCGTCTGACGTGACATGACTTGACAAGCTCTCTGTCTGGTGGGGCGGCTGAATTACCAGCGATAATGCGAAAAGGCTTTATTGGCATCTGCCATGCGATGCGTATCTTCACGCTTCTTCACGGCGGCACCACGATTATTGGAGGCATCCAGCAATTCATTTGCCAAACGCTCACCCATGGTTTTTTCACTGCGCTTTCTGGCCGCATCGATCAGCCAGCGAATCGCCAAAGCCTGGGCGCGATCAGACCGCACTTCCACAGGGACCTGATAAGTGGCCCCACCAACCCGGCGCGAGCGCACTTCGATGGCAGGCTTCACATGATCAAGGGCTTCATGGAAAACCGGCAGCGGATCGGTTTTCGCACGTGCTTCAACCTGATCGAAGGCACCATAGACGATTGTTTCTGCAATCGACTTTTTGCCGTCATACATCAGGCTATTGACGAATTTAGTGAGAACAACATCCCCGAATTTTGGATCAGGAAGGATTTCTCGTTTTTCCGCACGATGGCGACGTGACATCGCTCTATCCTCTTATTTCGGACGCTTGGCGCCATATTTCGAACGGGACTGACGACGGCTGGACACACCCTGCGTATCCAGAACACCACGCAGAATGTGGTAACGGACACCGGGCAGATCCTTTACACGACCGCCACGAATGAGAACGACCGAATGTTCCTGCAGATTATGCCCCTCACCGGGGATATAGCTGGTCACTTCGATCGAATTGGTCAAACGGACACGAGCCACCTTACGCAGGGCCGAATTCGGCTTCTTTGGAGTGGTCGTATATACGCGCGTACAAACGCCACGCTTTTGCGGGCACGCATCAAGGGCAGGAACCTTATTGCGTTTTACGGGCGCCTTGCGCGGCCTGCGCACGAGCTGATTGATAGTCGGCATGCGTCCTCTTCTTCCACTTGGCTGCTGGAATGGCCCTGACTGTCGAACATGTACCGCATAAAAATGCAGCCGCATCGTCTCCGGCACTTTGCCGCCAGAGATGTTCGGCAACCAGGTGATCCAGTAAAGTCATTCCGTTTTAGCTCGTACGACACCGGTGTCTGGCAGGAAAAACTGCCACCACCCGGGCCCGAGCGAGGTGCGCACTATATGCACGGCCTTCATGGGCGTCAACCGAAATAACCAGACTAATTTTCTTCTGTTCTCGAATGCTTTTCCGACAGATGCACAATGATTTTTGTGCCAGAAATCAGTAACGGTCGAGCCTCTTGGCTATCCATACAAGCAAAACGGGCACCAAGCCGAAGCTGGCACCCGTTTTTAAGATATTCAAGACTCAGGCCTGTCGCCTAAAACCGGAAGCTGATACCGATCCTCGGCCTTTTATGACCTCAGCCTTCTGATGAGCCTTCAGACCCGGCATCCTGCGCCGCGGCTTCAGAGGCTGCCTCAGAGGCCGCCTGTGTTGCCGCCGCTTGTGCCGCCAGTTTCGAGGCTTCGGCTTCGGCCTGCTGGCGCAGTTGGAATTCCTGATCCCGGCGGCCCGCTTCATCTTTCAAGCGGCGCATCACCGCCCCCGTCCCAGCCGGGATGAGGCGACCCACGATCACATTTTCCTTCAGCCCCACAAGATTATCCACCTTGCCCGCAACCGAGGCTTCGGTGAGCACGCGCGTGGTTTCCTGGAAGGATGCGGCAGAGATGAACGACCGCGTTTGCAGACTGGCCTTGGTGATCCCCAAAAGCACCGGCTTGCCTTGCGCAGGCATCCGTCCGGCTTTTTCCAGCTTTTCGTTTTCGATCTCCATCTCTTCGCGATCCACTTGCTCGGCCAGCAGGAAGGTCGATTCGCCGGGATGGGTGATCTCTACTTTTTGCAGCATCTGGCGAACGATCACTTCAATATGCTTGTCGTTGATCTTCACGCCCTGCAAGCGATAGACATCCTGCACTTCCTGCACGAGATAAGAAGCGAGAGCCGCCGTGCCCATCACTTCAAGAATATCATGGGGCGCTGGGTTACCATCGAGGAGATATTCCCCCTTCAGGATATGATCCCCTTCCCGCACCGAGATATGCTTACCTTTGGGGACCAGATATTCGACCGGCTCATCGCCATCGGTATCCGGACGAATGATGATGCGGCGCTTGTTTTTAAAATCGCGGCCAAATTCCACGGTCCCATCTTTTTCGGCGATGATCGCGTGTTCCTTGGGACGGCGGGCTTCAAACAATTCCGCCACGCGCGGCAGACCCCCGGTGATATCGCGGGTTTTTGCAGCTTCCCGGGGAATACGCGCGATCACATCACCAGCGCTGACACGCTGGCCATCCTCGACCGACAAAATGGCATCCACCGACATGAAATAGCGGGCTTCGGTGCCATTGGCCAATTCAACCACTTCGTCATTCTTATCGCGCAAGGTCAGGCGCGGGCGCAACTCGCCACCTTTGGGAGACGACCGCCAATCCATCACCACCTTCGAGGTGATGCCCGTGGTTTCATCGACCACGTCCTTGACCGATACGCCATCGATCAGATCGATCATGCGCACGATACCGGATTTTTCGGTGATGATCGGGATGGTGTAGGGATCCCAATCACAGAGCTTTGCACCTTTTTTCACTTCCTGGCCATTGCTCACCATCAGCCGCGCCCCGAAAGGCACACGATGGGTTGAACGGGCCCGACCTTCGCCATCGATCAGGGCGATTTCCAGATTGCGGCTCATGACGATCTGCCGTCCCTTGGAATCAGGAACCGCATGGGCCTGTTCATATTGCACGGTGGCATCATAGCCGGCTTCCAGCGACGATTGCTCAGACACTGTCGCCGTACCGCCGATATGGAAGGTGCGCATGGTGAGCTGGGTGCCCGGCTCGCCAATCGACTGGGCTGCAATGACACCCACGGCTTCGCCCATATTCACCGGCGTTCCGCGCGCCAGATCCCGCCCATAACAAAGGGCGCAGGTGCCCGCGCGGGTTTCGCAGGTAAGCACCGACCGAATACGCACCGACGTGACTCCGGCCTGCTCCACTCTTTCCGCCTCGATCTCATTGAGGGGCGTGCCCGCCGCAACCAACAGATCACCCGAAACGGGGTCCATGATATCAATGGCAGCCGTGCGGCCCAGAATCCGCTCTGACAAGCTGACCACGGTTTCCCCGGATTCGACGACTTCAGTGAGATCAAGGCCTTTTTCGGTGCCACAATCATGCTCGACGATCACGCAATCCTGGCTCACATCCACCAGACGACGGGTGAGATAGCCGGAATTGGCGGTTTTCAGAGCCGTATCGGCCAGACCCTTCCGGGCCCCATGGCTTGAATTGAAATATTCAAGAACCGACAGGCCTTCCTTAAAGTTCGAGATGATCGGGGTTTCGATGATTTCACCCGAAGGCTTGGCCATCAAGCCCCGCATCCCGGCCAGCTGCTTCATCTGCGCGGGTGAACCACGCGCCCCGGAATGGGACATCATATAGATGGAATTGATCTCCATCTCCCGGCCCGTCACCTTATCCATGCGGCGCGCCGAGATTTCCTGCATCATTTCATCGGCCACCTTGTCGGTGCATTGGGCCCAGGCATCAACAACCTTGTTGTATTTTTCACCCTGCGTGATGAAACCATCCTGATATTGTTCTTCATATTCCTTCACCAAAGATTTGGTTTCATCGACCAAACGCACCTTGGTATCAGGAATCACCATGTCATCCTTGCCAAAGGAAATGCCCGCGCGGCAGGCATGGGCAAAGCCCAAAGCCATGATGCCATCGGCAAACAGCACGGTCTGCTTCTGACCGCAATGGCGATAGACGATATCGATGACTTCGGAAATTTCCCGCTTGGTCATCAACTTATTGATGGTGGAAAAGGGGATATTCTTATTTTTCGGGAAATGCTGCGACAGCAACATGCGGCCCGGCGTCGTATTTTCCCGCCGGGTCACGGGATCGCCATTTTCATCCACCGTATGAACCCGCGCGATGATCTTGCTGTGCAGGGTCACCACATGATTATCGAGGGCATATTGGATTTCATCGAGCGAGCCAAAGATCATACCTTCGCCCGGCTCGTTTTCACGCTCCAGCGTAATATAATAAAGCCCCAGAACGATATCCTGGCTGGGCACGATGATCGGCTTACCATTGGCCGGGCTGAGGATGTTATTCGTGGACATCATCAGCACCCGCGCTTCAAGCTGCGCTTCCAAAGACAAGGGCACATGCACGGCCATCTGGTCGCCATCGAAATCGGCATTGAAGGCGGCGCACACCAGCGGATGAAGCTGGATCGCCTTGCCTTCGATGAGCACCGGCTCGAACGCCTGAATGCCCAAACGGTGAAGCGTTGGCGCGCGATTGAGCATCACGGGATGTTCGCGGATCACCTCATCGAGAATGTCCCACACCTCGCGCCGCTCTTTTTCAACCAGCTTTTTCGCCTGCTTGATGGTGGTGGCGATGCCCTTTTTATCGAGCCGCGAATAGATGAAGGGCTTGAACAGTTCCAGCGCCATCTTCTTGGGCAGGCCACATTGATGGAGCTTCAGTTCCGGCCCCACAACGATCACCGAACGACCGGAATAATCGACGCGCTTGCCCAGCAGATTCTGGCGGAAACGGCCCTGCTTGCCTTTCAGCATATCGCTCAGCGATTTCAGCGGGCGTTTGTTATTGCCGGTAATGGTGCGGCCCCGCCGACCATTATCGAACAGCGCATCCACCGCTTCCTGCAGCATCCGCTTTTCATTTCGGATGATGATATCAGGCGCCCGCAATTCGATCAGCCGCTTCAGGCGGTTATTGCGGTTGATCACCCGGCGATAGAGATCATTGAGATCGGAAGTTGCGAACCGACCGCCATCGAGCGGCACCAGCGGGCGCAATTCGGGCGGGATCACCGGGATGATGGTCATGATCATCCATTCCGGGCGATTGCCGGATTCGATGAAGCTTTCCACCACCTTCAGCCGCTTGACGATCTTTTTGGGCTTCAGTTCCGATTTGGTTTCCGCCAGATCTTTCAGCAGGGTTTCGCGCTCGGCTTCCAGATCAAGGGTTTCCATCATATGGCGGATGGCTTCAGCACCGATCCCGGCGGTGAAGCTGTCTTCGCCATATTCATCCTGCGCCCGATAGAAATCTTCTTCTGAGAGAAGCTGATATTTCTTCAGTGGGGTCAGCCCCGGCTCGGTGACGATGAAGCTTTCAAAATAAAGCACCCGCTCAAGATCCTTGAGCATCATATCAAGGAGCAGACCAATCCGCGATGGCAGCGATTTCAGGAACCAGATATGCGCGACCGGGGCCGCCAATTCGATATGGCCCATGCGTTCACGCCGCACTTTTGAAAGGGTGACTTCAACACCGCATTTCTCGCAGATGATCCCGCGATATTTCATGCGTTTGTATTTGCCACACAGGCATTCATAGTCCTTGATCGGACCAAAGATGCGCGCACAGAACAGGCCATCCCGTTCCGGCTTGAAGGTACGATAGTTGATCGTTTCGGGCTTTTTGATTTCACCGAAAGACCATGACCGGATCCGTTCGGGGCTGGCGAGCGAGATCTTGATACGATCAAAGCTCTCCGGCTTTTGGCCCGGGTTGAAGAAATTCATCAGTTCCTGATTCATCTCAGAACGCTTCCCAGCTTGAGGCTGCCCGACATTGGGTTGATCCACGGACGGCGCAATCGCCGTCCGGGATGATTAGCTCTGCTCTGTTTCGCTCGACAAAAGCTCGACATTGAGACCAAGGCTCCGCATTTCCTTCACGAGCACATTGAAGGATTCGGGGATGCCCGCTTCAAAGGTGTCATCACCCTTGACAATAGCCTCATAGACCTTGGTGCGCCCGGCCACATCATCCGATTTCACCGTCAGCATTTCCTGCAAGGTATAAGCGGCACCATAAGCCTGCAAGGCCCAGACCTCCATTTCACCGAAGCGCTGACCACCGAATTGCGCCTTACCGCCCAGCGGCTGCTGGGTCACGAGGCTATAGGGGCCGATCGACCGTCCGTGGATCTTGTCATCCACCAGATGGTGCAGCTTCAGCATGTAAATATAGCCGACTGTCACCTTCCGGTCGAATTGTTCTCCGGTGCGGCCATCATAAAGATCAACCTGACCGGATTCATCGAGCCCGGCGCTTTTGAGCATCTCACAGATATCGGCTTCCACCGCGCCATCAAAAACCGGCGTCGCGAAAGGCACACCATAAGACATATTGCTGGCAAGCTCGATCAGCTCACCATCATTTAAAGTGGCAATATCGGCATCATATTGCTCCTTGCCATAGATCGATGACAAGCGCCCTCGAATATCGCCAAGCACCGCCGATTTTTCCTCGACATTATCATGCCAGGCTTCGACCATGCGATTGATCTGCCGACCAAGACCACGGCTGGCCCAACCCAGATGGGTTTCAAGAATCTGGCCCACATTCATCCGCGATGGCACGCCCAAAGGATTGAGCACGATATCCACCGGCGATCCATCCTCAAGGAAGGGCATGTCTTCGTCCGGCAAAATCCGCGAGATGACCCCCTTATTGCCATGCCGACCGGCCATCTTGTCGCCGGGCTGCATCTTGCGCTTCACGGCCACGAAAACCTTGACCATTTTCAAAACGCCCGGCGGCATTTCATCCCCGCGTTGCAGCTTATCCACTTTTTCTTCAAAGCGGCGCTGCAGATTGGCGCGGGATTCATCATACTGCTTTTTCAGGGCTTCGATTTCCGCCATCACGGCATCATCATCAACCGCGATATTCCAGCGATCCTTGTGCGACAGAGCCTCGAAAGCCTCGGCCGTGACCACGGTGCCCTTTTTCATTTCCTTGATCCCGGCGCTGACCACATGGCCAAGGATCAGATCATTCAGGCGGGCAAAGATATTACGTTCCAGAATGGCGCGTTCGTCATCACGGTCTTTTTGCAGACGTTCGATTTCCTGACGCTCGATCGACAGGGCCCGTTCGTCTTTTTCCACACCATGGCGATTAAACACCCGCACTTCGACGATGGTGCCCGCAACGCCCGGCGGCAAACGCATGGATGTATCGCGCACATCCGATGCCTTTTCCCCGAAAATCGCGCGCAGAAGCTTTTCTTCCGGGGTCATCGGGCTTTCGCCCTTGGGGGTGATCTTGCCCACCAGAATATCACCCGGATGCACTTCGGCGCCGATATAAACGATGCCGGCCTCATCCAGATTGCGCAGACCTTCTTCGCCCACATTGGGAATATCGCGGGTGATTTCTTCCGGCCCCAGCTTGGTATCCCGGGCCATCACCTCGAATTCCTCGATATGGATCGAGGTGAACACATCTTCTTTCACGATGCGTTCAGACAGAAGGATCGAATCCTCGAAATTATAGCCATTCCAAGGCATGAAGGCGACCAGCACATTCCGCCCCAGCGCCAGTTCCCCCAGATCGGTCGAGGGTCCATCGGCGATGATATCGGCTTTCGAGACGATATCACCCTTGCGCACCAAAGGCCGCTGATTGATGGCGGTATTCTGGTTGGAGCGCTGGAATTTCGACAGGCGATAGATATCCACGCCGGGATCCCCCGGGCCTACATCTTCGGTGGCTCGCACCACGATGCGCATGGCATCCACCTGATCCACCACACCCGTACGCCGGGCTGCGATGGATGCGCCGGAATCCTGTGCCACCACCTTTTCCATGCCGGTGCCCACGAACGGCGCTTCCGCCTTCACCAAGGGCACCGCCTGACGCTGCATGTTCGAGCCCATGAGAGCGCGATTGGCATCATCATTTTCAAGGAACGGAATGAGCGCCGCCGCAACGGACACAAGCTGTTTGGGGCTGACATCCATCAAGGTGATCTGTTCGGGCGGAGCCAGCATGAATTCGCTGGCACAGCGTGTGGAGACCAGATCCGCCACGAAGCGGTTGTTTTCATCCAGTTCGGCATTCGCCTGCGCGATGGTATGGCGGCTTTCTTCCATGGCTGAAAGATAAACGACATCGCGGGTGACCACACCATCCACCACCTTGCGATAAGGGGTTTCGATGAAGCCATATTTATTCACCCGGGCATAAGTGGCCAGGGAATTGATCAGGCCGATATTCGGGCCTTCAGGGGTTTCGATGGGGCAGATGCGGCCATAATGAGTGGGATGCACATCGCGCACCTCAAAGCCCGCCCGCTCACGGGTGAGACCCCCCGGTCCAAGCGCCGACACGCGACGCTTGTGGGTGATTTCGCCCAGTGGATTGGTTTGATCCATGAATTGCGAAAGCTGCGAACTGCCAAAGAATTCGCGCACGGCAGCCACTGCAGGCTTCGCATTGATCAGATCATGGGGCATCACGGTATCGATATCCACCGAGGACATCCGCTCACGAATGGCTCGTTCCATCCGCAAAAGGCCCACGCGATACTGATTTTCCAGCAATTCGCCAACCGAACGCAAACGACGATTGCCCAGATGATCGATATCATCCACCTCGCCCCGGCCATCCTTCAGATCCACAAGATGGCGCAGCACCGAAAGAATATCTTCCTGACGCAGAACCCCCACGGTATCTTCGGCATCAAGACCCAGCCGCATATTCATCTTCACCCGGCCAACTGCCGAAAGATCATAGCGTTCGGGATCAAAAAACAGTCCATCGAACAAGGCTTCGGCGGTTTCCTTGGTTGGTGGCTCGCCGGGGCGCATCACCTTGTAAATCTCGGCCAGGGCCTGCTCATAGCCCTCGACCTTATCCACCTGAAGCGTATTGCGGATCCAGGGGCCGATCGACATATTATCGATATCGAGAACGCGCAGTTCCACAAAGCCCGCTTCATAAAGGCTTTCCAGATGCGCATCGGTGATTTCCTCACCGGCTTCGATATAAATCGCCCCGGTTTGATCATCAACCAGATCCTCGGCAGCATAGCGGCCAACGATTTCTTCCGCCGGAACCAAAAGCGCCTGGATTCCATCCTTTTCGAGCTTTTTGGCAAGACGCGGGGTGACTTTCTTGCCCGCCTCGATCACCACTTCGCCGGATGCCGCATCCACCACATCATAATCGGGCTTGGCGCCGCGCCATTTATCGGCAAGGAACGGCACTTTCCAGCCCTGTTCGGTGCGCTCATAGCTGATGGTTTTGTAGAAATAATGCAAGATCTCTTCGGATGTCATGCCAAGGGCATAGAGCAGAACGGTGGCCGGGAGCTTGCGACGGCGGTCAATCCGCACATTCACAATGTCCTTGCCGTCAAATTCAAAATCAAGCCATGAGCCGCGATAAGGAATGACCCGCGCTGCAAACAGGAACTTGCCCGAGCTATGGGTTTTGCCCTTATCATGATCAAAAAAGACGCCGGGACTACGGTGCATCTGGGAAACAATCACCCGCTCGGTGCCGTTCACCACAAAGGTCCCGTTCTTGGTCATCAGGGGCATATCGCCCATATAAACGTCTTGTTCCTTGATATCGAGAACAGACCGCGCATCGGTATCGGGATCAACCTCGAAAACGATCAGCCGCAAGGTCACGCGCAAGGGCGCGGCCAGCGTCATCCCGCGAGCGCGACATTCATCGAAATCATATTTTGGATCTTCCAGTTCATAACGGACATATTCCAAGGATGCCGTATTGGAAAAATCCGTGATCGGAAAAACCGATTGCAGAACGCTCTCCAGACCAGAGGCTTTCCGCTCCTCCTCGGTCGCCCCAGCCTTGAAGAATTGATCATAGGATGCCCGCTGCACCGCGATCAGATTCGGCATCTCCGTTACTTCGGGGATGCGGCCAAAGGTCTTGCGAACCCGCTTACGACCGGTGAAAGAAGTCGCCATGCTACGCCCTCGCTTCGCTTGCGCTCATAAACGAATGACCCTGTGTCATCCGCCTGCCATCCGGGATGCGACATCTGACAATGCGCTCTCCCCGACATCATAAATTCCATCAGGCCCCAAGCCAACCCGGCCCGGACCCCTTGTTGCTCCCGTTTCAGGGAGCCTCGGCCCAATCCCCGCAGACATAAGCCTTACCGGGAAAGACACCTGCGGGCCGGGGGCGCAGATTTGCCCCCAGCCCGACCATCGCGCGTTAAAGCGTGACGTTATTTCAGCTCGACAGACGCACCAGCGGCTTCAAGCTGAGCCTTCAATTTGGCGGCGTCTTCTTTATTGACACCTTCCTTGACCGGCTTGGGCGCACCTTCAACCAGATCTTTGGCTTCTTTGAGGCCAAGACCGGTAATGGCCCGCACTTCCTTAATGACATTGATTTTCTTCTCGCCGGCGGCGGTCAGGATCACGTCAAATTCGGTCTTTTCTTCAACGGCTTCGCCAGCACCGGCCGCACCGGCCGCAGCAACGGCAACCGGAGCCGCGGCGGAAACGCCCCATTTTTCTTCCAACAGTTTGGACAGCTCAGCAGCTTCCAGAACGGTCAGGTTCGACAGGTCTTCAACAATCTTTTCAAGATCAGCCATTTTTAACTCCATATGACCCTCAAGCGGGTCTCATTCCAATGATTGGGTATCAAGCTCACGCAGCGTCTTGCTTCTCGGCATAAGCGGCCAGGACACGAGCGACCTGTCCACCGGGGGCCTGCAACACTCTGGCGATGCGGCTTGCGGGGGCCTGCAACAGACCCACCAGCGTACCACGCAATTCGTCGAGCGAAGGCAGTTCGGCCAGGGCCTTGACGCGATCCGCATCAAGCGCCTGTCCATCCAGAACGCCGCCCAGAATGACCAGCTTGTCATTCTTTTTGGCAAATCTGGCCAGCACTTTGGGTGCCGCCACCGGATCATCGGAATAGCCGATTGCCGTTGGACCCGTGAACAGGTCCGCAATCGATTCCGATGAGGTGCCTTGAAGCGCGATTTTGGTGAGCCGGTTCTTCGTCACTTTGAAGTCGGCCCCGACTGCACGCATTTGAACGCGCAAATCAGACATTTCCGCTACCGAAAGCCCCTTATAGTGTGTGACCACCACAACGGGGGCAGCGGAGAAGACGTCCTGCATGGACGCGACCAGCTCCTTCTTTTGGGCTCGATCCACTTCTCGCCTCCTGTTGGGACAGACAATCGATCATTGTCTCTCCAGGTTGCACCAGACGTGCCGTCGAAAACGGCACGCCACGCACTGTCCGGGGGCATTCCGGCACCGAAAGGCGGCCTTGTGACCAACCATCGGAACTCGGTTTCAACCAGCCGCTTCACAAAAGCACAAAAACCCCTGCAAAGCCAAACCGGCCATCGTCACCCCGTCTCATGCAGGCCCCGATCTGTGATCGATTAAGCCGCTTGTTTTCCATTATCTGGCAAAGCCAAATAATCGCACGGAAAACGCCCGGCACCTGCAATCTCGGACAGAAGAACCGGCCGATATACGGCCGATCCCCGATCGGTTTCGCCAAAAACATCCGGCAAAACCGCTCTTTTCAGATCGCCGCCTCAGCTGAAGCTGGCAACCGAAATTTTCAAACCCGGGCCCATTGATGAGGTGATCGCCACCTTTTTCAGATAGTTACCCTTGGCCCCTGCGGGCTTTGCCTTGATGATGGCGGCAATGAAGGCCTGCACATTGGCCTCGATCTGCCCGGCATCAAAGCTCAGCTTGCCAATACCCGCATGAACGATACCGGCTTTTTCAACCCGATATTGCACCTGACCGGCTTTGGCATCCGTCACGGCTTTTTTCACATCCATGGTCACGGTGCCCAGCTTGGGATTGGGCATCAAACCCTTGGGGCCCAGAACCCGGCCCAGCTTGCCCACCACCGCCATCATATCGGGGGTAGCGATGATCCGGTCGAAATCGATATTGCCATTGGCAAATTCTTCGGCCAGATCTTCAGCGCCCACCTTGTCGGCTCCGGCGGCCAAAGCTTCATCCGCCTTCGGGCCTTTGGCAAAAACCGCAACGCGCATGGTTTTACCGGTGCCATGGGGAAGCGAGACAACGCCCCGCACCATCTGATCGGCATGGCGGGGATCAACTCCCAGATTCATGGCGATTTCAACGGTTTCATCGAATTTCGTGGCTTTCACCGATTGCAGGATGCCGATGGCTTCGGGAATCGTATATTCCTTTTCGCGATCCACCTGGCCCGCCAGCGCCTTCATTCTTTTGCTCAGATGTGCCATCTCACATGCCCTCCACGGTCAGGCCGATCGAGCGCGCCGAACCCGCAATGATGCTCATTGCCTGATCCAGATCATGGGCGTTCAGATCCGGCATTTTGGCTTCGGCGATTTCGCGGATCTGATCCGCGGTCACCGTGCCGACCGATGCCTTACCCGGCGTCACGCCGCCCTTTTTGATATTGGCGGCGCGCTTCAGATAATAGCTGGCAGGCGGGGTTTTGGTCACAAAGGTAAAGGAGCGATCCTGATACACCGTGATGACGGTGGGAATCGGCATGCCTTTTTCCAGCTTTTCTGTGGCCGCATTAAACGCCTTGCAGAATTCCATAATATTTACGCCGCGCTGTCCAAGCGCCGGCCCGATGGGGGGCGACGGATTGGCAGCACCGGCTGGCACTTGCAGCTTGATATAGCCGGTAATCTTTTTTGCCATGTCAGTTCCTCTCTGCCCGGATCGGCCGGGCACCAGTTCGAAAGGGGCGCGGTAACGGCCCTGGCTGGCCTCCCGCGCGATGAAAGCCGCACGCAGACACCTAAGGCATCCGCGCCGGCCTTATTTCAATCAGGACTTTTCGACCTGAGCGAATTCAAGCTCCACAGGCGTGGCCCGGCCAAAAATCGAAACCGAAACCTTGAGCCGCGAGCGTTCTTCGTCTACTTCTTCGACCATGCCATTGAACGAGGCAAAGGGGCCATCTTTCACTCGCACTTCTTCACCCACTTCAAATTGAATGGTCGGACGCGGACGCTCCACGCCTTCCTTCACCTGATGCAAAATGCGGTCCGCTTCGGCCTCGCTGATCGGCACCGGCTTGCCCTGCGGGCCCAGAAAGCCAGTCACTTTACCGGTGTTTTTCACCAGATGATAGGTCTGTTCGTTCATCACCATCTTTGCCAGCAGATAGCCGGGGAAAAACTTTCGTTCGGCCGTGCGTTTCTGGCCTTTTCTGATCTCAACCACTTCCTCAGTGGGCACGATCACGTCTTCGATCAATGGATCGAGGCCCTGCAATTCAGCCTGCTCCTTGATCGAATCGGCCACCTTCTTCTCGAAACCGGAATAAGCGTGAATAATATACCAGCGCGGATCTGCCACTCTTTTACCCTCCGAAACCGAGAATCGTCGACACACCCCATGACAGACCCATATCAACCACGACAAAGAAAATCGCGGTCAAGGCCACCATGATGCCCACCATGACAGTCGTGATCGACGTTTCGCGGCGTGAGGGCCACGTCACTTTATCGAGCTCTTGGCGCACCTGCCGCACAAATTGTGCAGGGCTTGTCTTGGCCATGTCTTCGTCCGTTTCGTTATCCGTGGCTACAGAATACATAATGCGACCATCGATCACATTACAGCACATATCCTCTCGGCGCTGGCAGGAGTGGCGAGACTCGAACTCACAACCCCCGGTTTTGGAGACCGGTGCTCTACCAATTGAGCTACACTCCTCCACGCCGTCACCCCTTCTGGAAGAAGACGCAACGGAGGGGACTTAGCGCGACAGGCTCAACCGTTCAACCTAATTCTTGATCAAACGGCAAATGAGACGGAAATTCCCGTGATCCATGCGCCACAAGCGGCCCAGCCATCAAGGGGAAGCATCCGTCTGAGGGATGAGAAAGCGGGCATCTCCAACCGTAAACCCACGGCAGGACGCCCGCTTTTTCCATTATTTTGTCTTATCCAACCGCATTTGCTGCGGATCTATCTTCAATTCAGGCGATGATCAATCAGGCAACGATCGACGCAACAACGCCGGCACCCACCGTGCGACCACCTTCGCGGATCGCGAATCGCAGGCCTTCATCCATGGCAATCGGCGCAATCAATTCAACACCAATCGTCACATTATCACCCGGCATCACCATTTCCGTGCCCTCAGGCAAGGTCACCGTCCCCGTCACATCCGTCGTCCGGAAGTAAAATTGCGGACGATAATTGGCAAAAAACGGCGTGTGGCGGCCCCCTTCTTCCTTCGTCAGAATATAGGTCTCCGCATTGAACTTCGTGTGCGGCGTGATCGAACCCGGCTTCGCCAGAACCTGACCCCGCTCAACATCATCCCGGCCAATCCCGCGCAGCAACGCGCCGATATTGTCACCAGCCTGACCCTGATCAAGCAGCTTGCGGAACATCTCAACACCCGTCACCGTCGTCTTCCGGGTCGTCGTGATCCCAACAATCTCAACTTCTTCGCCAACCTTCACAATGCCCGTCTCAACACGGCCCGTCACAACCGTCCCACGGCCCGAAATCGAAAACACATCTTCAATCGGCATCAAAAACGGCTTGTCAATCGGACGCTCAGGCGTCGGAATATAGCGATCAACTTCCGCCATCAATTCCAGAATCTTCGTCGCACCAATCTCAGGCGTCTTGTCTTCCAAAGCCGCAAGCGCCGAGCCCGAAACAATCGGAATATCATCACCAGGAAATTCATAGGCGCTCAAAAGCTCACGAATCTCAAGCTCAACAAGCTCCAAAAGCTCTTCATCGTCAACCTGATCAACCTTGTTCAAGAAAACAACGAGCGAAGGAACACCAACCTGACGCGCCAGCAGAATATGCTCGCGCGTTTGCGGCATCGGGCCATCCGCAGCCGAAACAACCAGAATCGCTCCATCCATCTGCGCCGCACCCGTGATCATGTTCTTCACATAATCCGCATGGCCCGGGCAATCCACATGCGCATAGTGACGGTTTTCCGTCTCATATTCCACATGCGAGGTCGAAATCGTGATCCCACGCTCCCGCTCCTCTGGCGCCTTATCAATATTCGCATAATCCGTGAACGTCGCGCCGCCCGTCAGCGCCAAAACCTTCGTAATCGCCGCCGTCAGGGTCGTCTTGCCATGGTCAACATGGCCAATCGTCCCAATGTTCACATGCGGCTTGTTCCGCTCAAATTTCGCCTTCGCCATTTCCTGGTCCTTTGCTCGACTGTCAAATCTATGCGCGCCTACACGAGGCGGGCTGGCTGAGCCGGGGCATCAACCCGCGCGCGACAGCCTACAGGGCGTCCTCATAATCACCGATTTTCTTCGGGTCAAGGGATTGTCTGCACCAAGGGCGCAGGCTTTTCATTTTCAGGCTTTTCTGTGGAAAACACCAGTGGAGCGGGCGACGGGAATCGAACCCGTATCTCTAGCTTGGAAGGCTAGGGTCTTACCATTACACAACGCCCGCGCAGATCTGGCCTTGCCTTGTCATCGGGCCGATCCCGGATGGTGGCCGAACTTGGATGGTAGCCAAATTCGGATGGTAGCCAAGTTCGGATGGTGGCCAAGTCTGGATGGTGGCCAAGTCTGGATGGTGGAGGGGGCAGGATTCGAACCTGCGTAGGGAAACCCGGCAGATTTACAGTCTGCTGCCTTTAACCACTCGGCCACCCCTCCATATCCATGCGGCGATGATCGAACATCCATCCGCGTGGGGCCGGACTATCCGCAAATTGAACGGGTTGTCAACATTCCTGTCATGGAAAACTGCGTGGGACTTGCACCTTTTTTCCCGACTGCCTATAGCACAGCCATGACACAGACTGGAAAACCGCGCAAAAATCACCCCTCTCGGCCAAAATCTGCGCCCGGACAAAAGCGCATGGCAAGGCCCGATCCCAACCAAAAAACCGGGGGCAATCACAAAACCGGGGCTGATCATAAACCCAAGGCTTATCATCGGCCATCCCCGCCCGGCGGATTATTGATCCATGGCCGCCATGCGGTGATCGCGGCTTTGGCCAATCCCGCCCGCCACACCATCCGCCTCCATGCCACAGAAGCCGCCCACAAAGCCTTGGGGGCCGAAATCGACATCCCCCAAAGTCTGGCCGTCCGGCTGACCGATCCGCGCAGTCTGGCTGCCATGGTGCCCGCCGAAACCCCAACCCAGGGCCTTGTTCTGGAAGCCCATCCTTTGCCGCCGCGCAGCCTCCATGATTTTCCGCCCCAAAAGGAAGGCCGGTCCCTGATCATCATGCTCGATCAGGTGGAAGATCCCCATAATGTGGGGGCGATCCTGCGCAGTGCAGCGGTTTTTGGGGCGCAGTGTCTGATCACACAAGATCGCCATGCGCCGCCCGAATCAGGGGTTCTGGCCAAGGCGGCATCGGGCGCGCTGGATATCGTGCCCTGGGTGCGGGTGACCAATATTTCCGCCGCCCTCGATCAATTGGCAGAGATGGGTTATTGGCGCATTGGCCTTGCCGGTGAAGGCGACACCGATCTGGCACAGGTGGATTTAGGCCCGGCTCTGGTGCTGGTGCTGGGGGCTGAGGGGCGCGGCCTGCGCCCCCTGACCCGCAGCCATTGCGATATTCTGGCCAAAATTGCGCTGGCCCCCAGCCGGGGCCTGATCGACAGCCTTAATGTATCCAATGCGGCAGCCGTGGCCCTTTATGCCCTTAGCCAAAGCCAGCCCTGAAAGAAGGGGCCGGATCGATCTGATGGTCGGGTTCAGTCTTTCAGCGCTTTTCGCGCACCTGCCCGCTGTTGATGAGGGCGATTGGCATGGCGGATCAACGCCAGTGGCAGATCGGTTGCAGTCAGGGTTTGGGCCAGAATGCGGGGATCAATCATCGAACATATCCTTCTTCTCGCTGTTGTTGCTTGATATTTATTTTTATGGTGCGGCGGGCGGCAGCGCAGGGCCACGCACCCGCCGCTTTTTGGCTTAGATGCTATAGCGCCGGAACCAGATGGCGCCGTAAATGAAGGCCGCCGAAATCACCAGCCCCAGCCACAGATCGGCCTGCGCAAGGCTATTGAAAAGCGGTGCAAAATCGGGGGCGGACAGGAAACGGACGAACGCGGGCATATCGGAATCGGTCATCGCCCCTGCCTTTTTGGCAAAGGAACTGCCCACAATTGCCTCCATCATTGGCGATGCGGCGAAATGCTGGCCCACCCATCGCGCCAGATAATAGCTATCGAACAAAACCTTTTCGATCACCCCCAGAACAACCGGGGGCACCAGCGCAAACATGAAAGGCGCACGCGGGGCAAAAGAGCCGGCAAGCAGCACCCAGGCATAAATCGGCAAGGCCCACAATGCCCAGAACAGCATGTAAAAGGGCGTGTAGAGCCAATTCAGCACAATCGCCCCCAGCGGCCAGATCGCCCTCACCGGGCCGCCTTCCACCGCCCCGATCAGGCTGACCAGCAGCAAAAGCAGAAGCTGAAACACAATGCTGATAGCAATGAAGAGGGCGGGTGCCAAAAGCAGCGCCCCGGCCAGTTTGGTCATCACTTCGGCGGTATCGGACACCGGCATCGATTTCCAGAACAGAAAGCTGCGATCCCGGCGCTCTTCATAAAGCGCCCCCAAAAGGATGAAAAAGATGATGATCGGCAGCGCCATCAGGGCAGGCATGGTCATCGTGCTCAGAAACAAAATCACGGCTCCGGCGCGCAAAGGCGCATCCATTTCCGCCAGACTATTCAATAAGCCGCCGAAATTTGAACCATGGTCTCGATTGAGGAAATCGATATCCCCCAAGCCGAATAGAAAGGTGCCCACGGTCATCGCGGTCATCAGGGCCAGAATGATGATGGGGGCGATGATCATGCCGGATTTATGTTCGATGGTTTCCCGCCAAAGCAGGGCTTTGATCTTGCTCATTGGGCATCTCCCGACATTTTGGCGATGAAGATATCGGCAAGCGACATGCGCTTCACCGGACCCAGAGCTTTCAAGGCCGCGCGATCCGCCCCATCAAAGCAGAATGAGGTACGGCCCAAAGCCGTGCGCTCATAAAGCGGGTGAAGGGCGCGCGCTTCGGCCAGCTTTTCAGGGCCCGTCGTCACCTCGGCAAAGCGACTTTCGAGATATTCCATCGAGGCATCGAGGGTGATCGCCCCGTCTTTGATAAAGATCACATCGGTGAGGATATTTTCGATCTCTTCCACCTGATGGGTGGTGATGATGATGGTCCGTTCTTCATCGAAATAATCTTCTAAAAGATCACGGTAAAACGCTTTACGAAAAAGAATATCAAGGCCCAGGGTCGGCTCGTCCAGAACCAGAAGGCGGGCATCGATCCCCATCACGATCGCCAGATGAAGCTGGGTGACCATGCCCTTCGACAAAGCCTTGATCGGCTTGTTCATGGGAATTTTCGTGCGCTCCAGATAAGAAAGAGTTTTGGCGCGGGAAAATTTCGGATGCACGCCTTCCACATAGGATAAAAGCTGCTGCACCTTCATGAAACGCGGCAAGGTCGCCACATCGGCGATGAAGCAGATATCCTGCATCAGGGCATCGCGCTTTTTCGCCGGATCAAGGCCCAGCACCCGCACCTCGCCCTCGGCCCTTATCAGCCCTAAAACCGCATTCAATAATGTGGTTTTGCCTGCGCCATTGGCGCCGATCACCCCATAAACCCGGCCAAGGGGGATGGTGAAGGAGCAGGGCTGCAAGGCCGTGAAACGGCCATAGGATTTACGCAGGCCCTGCGCCTCGATAATGGCGGGCCGCAGGGTCGCCGCATCAGTTTGCGACATCATTTCGTTCCTTCCTGTTCATCGAAAATCGCCAGCAGTCGTTCGCGATCAAGCCCCAGTGACAGGACCCGCTCCACGATGCGCGGCCATTCTTCTTGCAGAAATCGTCTGCGTTCATCTTCCAGAACCCTATGGCGCGCCCCATCGATGATGAACATGCCAAGACCCCTGCGTTTTTCCACCAGCCCCTCTGCGACCAGTTCCTGATAGGCTTTGGATGCCGTAATGGGATTGATTTGCAAATCCACGGCAATAGCCCGGACCGATGGCAGCGCTTCGCCTTCCTTGAGGTCTCCCTCGATGATGGCGTTCACAACCTTATCCCTGAGCTGCCGATAGATAGGCTGATCGTCCGTCCAATCCGACGTGATCATGAATGTCCTTTCCCGGGCAAAACCAAAAGCGTCAAACAAACCATGAGGGGGGTGCCCACTCAGGCCCTGCACCGCTTACCCAATCGATCAAGGCTCCCAAAGCGGATCGCCGGGGGCTGCATTTGATGATGGATGCGCCCACCCCCCGATCCGCCATAAGGCAAAGTTCGCTGGCCCATGGCTGCTCCGAAGGGGGATATTGGCAAAAGGGGTGATTGAAGGGCTAAGGGTTTTTGCATGATGTTGCTCCTCGCTGTTATGACCATCGGGCCTCTCCTCTTTTTCGGGGTCGCTTCGCCGGTGATAGCCGCGCTGTCATCGTTTTGCTGTCGTTCGTGGCGATTGATTCGTGCCATATCGCCTTGGTGTACTAGCTTAGTAAAACACCTATACGCATATGTCAAGACGCATCATCCCACTCGCTGAAATTTTTTGCTGAAATTTGCGTCGAAATTTTTTTGGCGCTGTGTTTTTCAATTGATTCTGTTGGCAAGCGCGCATACGGTCCGCCGCATTATGGGCGATCAGCCTGATCTATTATGTGCTGATCATGTTTTGGCCGGCTTAGCTCAGTTGGTAGAGCAGTGGTTTTGTAAACCGAAGGTCGGGGGTTCGAGTCCCTCAGCCGGCACCATTTTCCCCTTCAGTTGTGATCAGAACCTCCCGGGTAATCCCCCCATTTTTAATGGGGGGTCTTCA